>NZ_JBITGN010000011.1:0-267523 GCF_044457245.1 Nocardia sp. NPDC050630 | reverse complement strand
ATTGCGGTCGGCCCAATGCCACCCCAGCACGCCACCGTAGGACCAGCCCACCACGATCGCCGGCTGCTGCACCCCCCGCGCCGCGAGGACGGCATCGACATCGCGCAAGCACGCCTCGAAGGAGTAGTCCGCGGACTGCTTGGATTTCCCGCGGGCCCGCTCGTCGTAGGTGATGTGCCGGAACCCAGGGCCAAGGTCGGCGATCACCCGCCGCCAGTGCGACTGATCAGCGTAGGCGCCGTTGAGATAGACCACAGGCTGGCCAGGACCACCGGTGTCGGTCACAGCCAGGGCCGTGTCATCCACCGCCACCATGCCGGTCCAAGTCGAAGTGGTCGAAGAGGTGCTGTTGTTCGTCATGGCAACCACTTTGGCCGTCTGACCTGACACCACCCTGACACCTGCCTGACACGGCCACTGATACGGTGTTCCACCTGCTCGCACAGGGCCACGGGGCGCAGCGGCGCCTCCTGACGGCCACCCAAGACCGTCTCATGTCGCCGATTTCGCCTTCGCCACCTGCCTGCGCCCTGCGGGCGCGGGGTGAACTTCGGCAGCAACGGCTCGGTCAGTGCCCACAGCTCGTCCGGCACAAGACGTGACGGCAGTTCATCGGTCACGAGTCGAACATCGTGGAGCACAAACGATTCCGGCGCGCCGCAAACGAATCACAGCCACGGACGAGGCGGTCTCGGGGCCGAGGTGGTATGAATTTGTGAGTGACGAGCAGCCCCGAACCGGATCGTCCGGCGCCATTCGAACCGCGGCAGGACCTGGTAGAGCGTTCGGCACCGCTACTTCCCGCAGGCAGTGAAATCCGGCAGGTGTTCATCTGTCAGACCGCGCCGAGCTTCATCTTCTTCCTCATCACATATCTCACTGGTCTCACGATGTTCTGGAACAAGTATCGGTGCGTGGCAGTCACTGCGAACGCCATATACGTGCTGGAGAGCAGCAAGCTGTCGGGCGGCGCCAAGCCGCAGCAGCTGGTGGGCACCATGCCACGACACACCCGGCTCGGTCCGGTCTCCGGCCGATGGGGGCAGGTGAACATCCTGGGCCAGCGCCATTGGGTCCACAAGCGTTTTCACGACGCAATCGCTGCCGCCGACCATGAGGCTGGCCTTACCCGCTGAAGCGCGGGGCCGGTCAACCAGTTCCCGTACTCGACCTGTTCGGACACCCGCCAGTGACACGAGCCTCACTCGCCGCCACACTCACCTGCTACCAGAAAGAAGGTCGCGGAGGCGAAATCAGCGACAGGAGACGCTGTCTAAAGTACTGCGAGCGGTGCGGAGTTGATCATCAATTGGTCCGGGAAGGAACCCAGAAATGGGCCCACTACGCCCGAGCCAGTTGGGCCGAATACCTCGCCCACGCCCGCCCGTGCCCCGATCCAGACTCACCAACCTCACCCAATATTGCAGACGCTAACGCACGAACGTGCTGGGGTTCGGCAGGCTCAATATTGATGGCGTCCTTACGGTTTCGACGGATGTCGGCGAGGGCAGATTCGATCGTGTTCACACCTCGACGCGCGAACCCATGATCACTGTCCGCTCGCCCGGCAGGCCGAAGTATTCGGCGGCGTCGGCGGTGATGTAGGAGGTGGCGATGAACAGTCGCTTGCGCCATGCCGCCATGGTCGGTGCCGCGCCCTTCTTCAACTCGATCTTCGATAGGTAGTAGGAGGCACCATCGACCGAGATCCGGCCTTCGGTTTGCGTCGGATTGAGCAGCCGCAGCGTGTGCGGGACGTTCGGTGTCTCCATATACCCGAAATGCGCTGTCACGTGGATGATTCCGTCGTCGCCGTAGCCGAGGGAATCGATCTCGGTGCGCTCAGCGTCCGGGACACGCGGCACCGGCACCGTGTCGATCGCCAGGATGACCACGTGCTCATGCAGCACCAGATTGTGTTCGACATTGGCGCGCATCGCCAGCGGCGTGGTCTGTTTGCCGCGGTTCAAAAACACCGCGGTACCGGGGATCCGCAGCAGCGGTGGCCGCTGATCACGCAATTGATCGATGAAGCCGCGCAGGGGCCCCTCCTTCTCCTCCCGCGCCCGAGTGACGACCGCACGCCCCCGCGCCCACGTGGTCATCACGGTGAACGCCGTGACCCCGATCAACAGCGGCAACCACGCCCCGTGCACCAGCTTGGTCATATTCGCCGCCAAAAACAGCAGGTCAACCGCCAGCAACGGAACGGCACCGAGCAGGACCAGCCACAGCGGGGCACCCCACTTGACCCGAGCGATGTAGAAGAACAACAGCGTCGTGATCGTAATCGTCGCGACCACCGCCATACCGAACGCATACGCCAACGCCGCCGAACTCCGGAACGCGAACACCAGAGTGATCACCGAAACCATCAGCACCCAGTTGATCCATGGGACATAGATCTGCCCGATCGTCGACTCCGAGGTGTGCGCCACCCGCAACCGCGGCAGATAACCGAGCTGAGCGGCCTGCGACGCCACCGAATACGCACCCGTGATCACCGCCTGGGAAGCGATCACCGTGGCAACGGTCGCGATCAACACCATCGGCAGCCGCGCCCACCCAGGCGCCAACAGGAAGAACGGACTACTCACCGCACTCTCATCACCGAGCAGCAACGCGCCCTGCCCGAGATAGCTCAGCGTGCACGCCGGCAGCACCAACCCCAACCAGCCGCGCGTGATCGCCTTGCGACCGAAATGGCCCATATCCGCGTACAACGCCTCCGCGCCGGTGACCGCGAGCACCACAGCCGCCAACGCGAAGAAAGCGATACCGAAATGCCCGACCATGAAACTCACCGCATACGTCGGCGAGAGCGCGCGCAGGATTTCCGGATGCCCGGCGATGCCACCTACCCCGCAAGCACCGATCGAGACGAACCAGACGATCATCACCGGCCCGAATAACCGACCGACCACCGCGGTCCCATGGCGCTGCACCGCGAACAGACCCACGATGATCACGACCGTGAGCGGCACGATCAGATCTTCCAACCCCGACTCGACGACCTTCACACCTTCCACCGCCGACAGCACCGAAATCGCGGGGGTGATCATGCTGTCACCGAAAAACAGTGCGGCACCGAAGATCCCGAGTGCCGCCAGCGCCGTAGCGGCACGACCACGCGCCCCACCCATCCGGCGCAGCAGCGTGATCAACGCCATGATCCCGCCTTCACCGTCGTTGTCGGCGCGCATCACCAGGATCACGTAGGTCAGCGTGACGATCAGCATCACCGACCAGAAAATCAGCGACACGATGCCGTACACATTCGCCGAACTGATCGGCACCGGATGCGGATCATCCGGGTTGAACACCGTCTGCAGGGTGTAGATCGGGCTAGTACCGATATCACCGAAAACCACCCCGAGAGCACCGACCACCACCGCCATCCCAGCCGAATGCGGACCATTCGCTGCGCGCGCCGACTCGGCGACCAGAGACTCCGTGCTCATGCCCTAACTCCTCGTTTGCTGGTCCGCACCCGATCACGGCGGGGACCACGGCGATGCCACGGTAACCGACTCGGTGGTCTGTCACATCTCATCGATCACAGGCGTGTGTCGCCACGTTATCGGGCGGTTTGGGTTGCCAGTTAAGAGAGCCTGAGCCTCTGCGCAGCGAAGTCGCTGCGGATCCGCCGGATGGCCGTATTTCACGCGAGGCTGGACCCGGCGCAGGCTGAGGTCGTCGTAGTTCGGGACCCTTCATCGACCTGTGCACGCGCACACCCCTGTGCTATCGGGTTCGGCCGCGGCCCTGGCGATTCCGAGCGGGACCCATTGATCAACCGCGCGGCCGCGGTGAGCGCCCACAGTCCGGCGGCGGAATTCGGGACCAGCGTCTTCCCCACCCGCGGACCTCACCCATACGATCATTTTCCCCGCCGCGTCGGATCGACGCATCGCCGCCGTGGCAACACCGGCGCTCGACGCCGCCCGGCTCTGACCTCGGGCTTCGAAGGTTTCTTAGCGATATCTCAACGGCCGAGCCCGCTAACAGCGGCCTACGCTCGAAATATCGCAAAGGGGGAAGCAATGAACATCGGACGCGTGGTGCTGCTCGCCACCGAATCGGGGGATCTCCCCAGCTACAGCACGAACGCGGTCATGATCGGCTCCGCCATCCTGGTGATGATCATCCTCGTGGTCACCGCCTACGTGATCCTCAGCCGATGGCGAGGCTGACCCTTGGCAGCTTCCACGTGCAGAAGTCCCTAGCCACTTGTTGCGGCGGAGATTCACCACCGACCGGTGCAGATTGTCACCATCACGATCGGGACCTGCGGATACCCCCCACTATCCACGGCGGATTCGGCATGTGCTCGAAATTCATCTTGCAGTAGTACGGCGAAGACCTGCTCCGCCCGCGCATGGGGTCGGGAGTGCTTCCGAACCCTCCACCCCCAGCCTGATCCGCTAACCCACGACCTCGACGACCCACGTGCGCCGAGCATCAAAACAATCAGTTACCAGGTGTTTTCGCAGCATTCCAACCGGAAGGGAACATTCGCACCTTGGCCGAAAGCGATTGTCAACGCCAACCGACGATCCCGGTCAACATCGGAAACCGATTGAGGGTAGCTATTCGGTCCTTGCGCTATTCCTCCGCATGATCGGAGATGCCTGACGAGCGCCGGTCGGTGCAACCACTGGAAGCACTCCGGCTGGCGCGGTCTCGGAGGTATGCGGGCCGCAAGCGCTGTTCCGGGCTGATCTTTGGAGGCTGGAAGGTGTTTGGCCGGCACGCCGATCGGGGTGTGGGATCGAGCTCGCCCAGGGTGCCCGATGAGTGCTGTCCCGACGACTGTCGCGAGCATCGCTGCCCACACGCGACCGCGACCCACGGCCGCTCCGCGACGACCTCTCCGATCCGGGCGCGAGGTGTCTCGGCACCTACTCTGTGATACAGTCTAGTGGTAGTCAGTATCACTGAGTAGCCTACTTCTATCGAAAGGGGGCTTCTACGGACAATTTGACGGAAATGCTGAAAGGCACGCTCGAAGGCTGCGTCCTCGAGATCATCGGGGCCGAGGAGACATATGGTTATGCCATCACGCGTCGGCTGAATGAACTCGGTTTCGCGGACGTCATCGAAGGGACAGTCTACGCCATCCTGCTGCGGTTGGAGAAAAATAGACTGGTCGATGTTTCGAAAAGACCTTCCGACGTCGGTCCACCGCGCAAATTTTACGCACTCAACGACGCGGGACGCAAAGAGCTCGCGACATTCTGGACGAAATGGGAATACGTCTCATCACGCATCAATGAGCTCAAGGGAAGCGAGAAATGAACTTCTGGGAGACGATCACAGGCAGCGATCTCACCAAGGAATACACGGCCTTCGAAGTTCGAGCCAAGGCTCTCCCGCCAGAGTATGCAGCGGCGTGGGAGGAGATCAAGATTCATATCTCCCCCTATGCGGGCTTCACGGGTCGCAACTTGATGCCGATCCTCGACGGCGCGCTAGGACTGCTCGAGGAAACGGCGTCGGATGGTCAGAGTGTCCACGAGGCGCTGGGCAACGACATCAAAGGCTTCTGTGCGGCGATTGCTGGCGAAGAAGGAGCCAAGAGTTATCGCGACAAGTGGCGCGACCAGCTGAACAAGAACGTTGCAAGGAAACTGGGCCGGCTAGGAGGATAAAGTGGGCATCCGCGACATTATCGAAGGTAAGAGAGAGTGGCGGGCGCACATGGCGCGGGTCAAAGCGCTCCCAACCGATTACCAGATTGTATACAAGGAAATTCAAAAATACTTTTTCAAGATCGGGCCAGTCGAGCTGGTCGACGGGAGCTTGCTCTCGGGGCTTCTCGATTTCCTCGAGGAAGGGGTCGCATCCGACAAAGGAGTCATGGAACTCATCGGCAATGATGTCGCGGCTTTCTGCGATCACCTGATAAAAGACTCACGGACCTATGCCGATATCTATCAAGAGTCTGTCGCAGCAAGGAAGTCGATAAGGGAGTGAAATGATCTCCGTTGTCTCGCTGACCGTCTGTGATCGAGAGAAAGCCTGCCCCTGACCGCGAATTTTTCCCGTTGGTGCGGTTCGCCTCACCCATCGCTCACCTCCCGGTCGGCATCCAACATCACCGCCATCCACGGCGATATCGACTGCACCGTTTCCCCGGACCAGAGTCGCCGCTACATCACCGCGGCTACTCCGGCTCCGGCTTGATCCGAGCAACCTCACCGGCCCTTCACAGCGACCGCCGCACCCACACCACGGCACCGTTCACCGCCCGATCCGCCACCACACAGGCCGAGCAACGACATATCCCCGGTTTGCCCAACCGACGTTTTTACGGCATCTTTACCGGTGGTGCGCCGGGAAGTCTGGGTCGGCAACCCGACCCGGTCGGCGAGTCGGGCGGTCCGGCGAAGGGGTGGCTCAATGGTGCTCACACAGGCATGCGCTACGACAATGGTTGGTCGTGGCGATGTCGTCGGCAAATACGTGACGGTGGGGGCTCGGGCAGTCGTATCGTGCTGGTGTGCACGCAAGTCAAAGGGCGGAGGACTATCCGTCGGTGACCAAGGATTCCGAGGCGTTGGCCGCGGCGAGGCTGCTGGCCGAGCATCGGCTGCCGGGCATCGTGGTGACCGACGCCGCCCAAGTGCCCCTTGCGGTGCTACCGGCGGCGCAGGTGGTGTGGTTCCTGGTGCCGGGATATGTTCAAGACGACCCGTCGCTGGCCGGGGTATTGTCGGAATCGGTGGCCGATCGGGTCGCGGAAGCGTTGCGCGGCAAGACCGTCGGCGGACTGCTCCCGGAATCGAAACCCAAGCCCATCCTGCCGGTGGCCAGCGCCGACGACACCGTGATCGAAGTCGCCGCGCTGATGGCCCGCTGCCGATGCCCGTTGATCGCGGTGGTCGACGGAACCCGGATGATCGGCGTGATCACCGCCTCGCGGTTACTACAGGTGGCGCTCGCCACAATCTGATCGGTGAGCCGGGTCGCCGACCTCGCGGCCGGAATCGACAACCCCGGGCACACCGGCGCCCTGTGGTGGTCGCTGACCCTGGGTTCGGGCTTCGGCGGCAACCTGACCGCGGTCGGCGCCAGCGCGAACGTGGTGATGCTCGGCATCGCCGCTCGCGCCGGGGCGCCGATCTCGTTCTGGGAGTTCACCCGCAAGGGTGCGGTCGTCACCGCGATCACCATCGCGGTCGCCGCACCGTATCTGTGGCTGCGCTACTTCGTATTCGCCTGACAACACCAGGGAGAAACCATTGTTCGCAATGTTGCGCGACGAGAGTGGAGCGGCGCTCGCCCATGTCACCATGGCGCTGGGTTGGGATCCGGTCCGCGCCCGTCGCTGGCTGCGGTCGCGGTCGGACGACATCGACCTGAACGCGGCGGCACTGCTGTTCGCCGCCGACCAGATCGTCGATGTCGTCTACCACGAACAACTCAGCTCCCGCGACGGATCGGTACGACACCTCGGCGACAGCACAACCGGAGAAGGCAAGGGCGACAACGAAATAATCACCGTCGACCTGACCCGACTACCCCCGGAGGTCACCACCGTCGTCTTCATCGTCACCTCCTACTCCGGCCAGACCTTCGACCAGATCGAGAACGCGTTCTGCCGCCTGGTCGACGGCGTGTCCGGTACTGAAATCGCCCGCTACGACCTGACCGGCGGTGGAACGCACACCGGACTGGTCATGGGCAAACTGTCCCGCATGAATGGGGTGTGGCAGTTCGACCCGATCGGCGAAGCCATCCGCGCACAACATCCCGTCGAGGCCATCCCCCAACTGCGGGCGTTCTTGACATAGTCGCGAACACCGGACGAGGCGTTTGGCAGTTCGAGTCGATCAGCGAAGGCGTCCGGGCACGGCCTCTCGTCGAGGAGATCCCACTACTCAGAGCTTTGTTGACCTAACAGCTCAGGCGAGTTCGTGGACGCATCGACGATGGCAGGGTTTGATGCCAGGTAACCACCGGTCCCGCAACCGAATAGGCGAATCCCGACAGGACCAGGGGCCCATCCCGGCCGCTGCGAGCACGGCGGTCACTACGCGAAGAGGCCGGTGGAAATCACCCACCAACAATGCCCATCGTATCCACACAGCCACTGCTCGCTGGCGTCCGCGCGGTCCGCACCTCGACCGACCGTAGCGTGCAACGTCCTTCGATATCGGCAGCAGGGCGTCATGCACTGGGGTAATTTGGGTTCTGGTGTGCCGGGAAGATCTGGTCGGCGATCCCGCAGTGCTGTCGACCGGAGGGAACCGCGCTCGTGCCCGTATCACAGGACCTGCCCGCAGCACCGCCTCGATCCGCGACCGCCCGATTCCGGTCGTTGTTTCATTCGCGGCCAGTATTGTTGACGGCTTTCGCCTTTGCTGTGATGGCCGACCCGGTGTCATCGGTCGCCTACGCCATCGAAGCCGCCCTGCGCGCACTGCACGGTGATCTCGGGTTGCTGCTGGTCACGATGGGCTTGGTCGTCGCCATCATCGGGGTGATCATCGTCAACTACCAGCAGCTGGTGGCCCGCTACCCCCAAGGCGGAGGCGCCGCCGCGGCAGCCGGTGAGGCGTTCGGAGAGGCGTGGGCGTTCATCCCGATCGGCGCACTGATCGTCGATTTCGTGTTGACCATCGCGATCAGCGTGTCCGCGGGGTCCTCTGCGGTAATCGCCTACATCCCCGGCCTCACGCACTGGCGGATACCCCTAGCTCTGGGGTTGCTGATGTTCGTCGCCGCCATCACCTGGTTCGGGCACCTCGGTCGCACCCTCTTCGCAGTGCTGACCATGTTGTTCATCATCGGCGGCACCATCGTCATCATCGACGGCTTCACCACCGGAACACCGCACATACCGCCATCACCGACCACACCGACCGCGCTCCGGTGCTGGCTGTCGCCTTGGCGTTCCCGGTCGCCATGGCGCTGGCCACCGGTGTCGAAGCCCCCTCCTCCGCAATCGCCCAACTCGGCCAACTCGACGATCGAGGACGACGCCGGTTCGGGCGAATCACCCTGTGGCTCACCCTCGGTGTGGTCGGCGGACTCACCCTCGGGCTGACCGGTGCCGCAGTCCACCTGCACATCGGTGTCCCCAGCACCGACTCCACCCAACTCGCCGACCTCGCCCAAGCCGCCACCTCACCGGCCGTCTACGCCTTCTTCCAAGCCGCCACCGCCCTACTACTGCTGTCTGCGGCATCGTCATCATTCCAAGCCGGACCCGGGCTCCTCAAAGCCCTCGCCCGATACATCGACACGACTGGCCGCGAAGGCGGGATCCTGCCCGCAGTGCTGGGCCATATCAACACCCACCACACCCCCTACTGGGGAGTCGCTGTGTTCACCACCGTCTCGGCAGCAGTCACCGTGGCCGCCGACGGCCAAGACCAGCGCCTCGTGCTGTTCTACGCCGTCGCGGTCTTCGTCAGCTTCCTCACCGGCCTGATCGCCATGGCCCACTTCTCCCATCAAGCCAGGCAACGAAAGTGGCTCACCGTCAACCTCTTCGGCGCCACCGTCGTCACCTTCACCCTCATCGTCAACCTCGCCCGCGGCGAACCGCTCGCCTCCCTCGCCGCGGCCCTGCTCCTCGCCGCGCTGCTCTACTGGGGCTGGACCCGAGCCGGACGACCCCGCGGCATCGCCCACGCAACCATCGAAGCCGAGGCCGCATAAACCGACACACGCGCAGCGGCCGAACTCCTCGGGCAACTCATACACAACCAGCCTGAATGCGATGACGCCGAGACCGCCGACGAGGCACGCGAAATGCCAGCACCCACCCCCGTCCCTCGAGCCACCGTGCAGGTGCCGCGTACGGCGACGGCTTGTAGGAAGTCGGTGCCGATGCCCGGTGGTGGCCCGAGTGTTGTGCCGGTCGTGTCGGTGTCGTCGGCAGGCGGGTGTCCGACAGCGTGATCGCCATTGCCGGTCCCAGGTCGGTGAGCAGGATGACCACCATGTGCGGCCAACAGACGATGCAATCCTCATTGCTCCAGGTCGGCTATGCGTCTACGCAGGAGGCGGCGTTCCGGCTCGGTGGTGAGGAGTTCGAGTGCTCGCCGGTAGGCGGCGATGGCCTCCTCGGGATGACCGAGCCGACGCAGTAGTTCGGCACGTGTCGAATGCAGGTACGGGTAGTTGTCCAGACCCAACGCCTCGGTGATGCGTAATGCTGCCTGTGGTGCGCCTGCCTGTGCGACCGCGACCGCACGGTTGAGCTCGGCCACCGGTGAACCCGTGAGCCGGACCAATTCGAGGTAGAGGGCGGCCACTTGCGCCCAATCGGTTTCGGGTTCGGTGTGCAGGACAGCAATCGCGGCTTGTACGACGTAGGGACCGCAGGACCGCGCGATGGCCCGATCGAGCAAAGCTCGACCTTCCGCGATCAGCGCACTGTCCCACTCGGTACGGTCCTGCTGGTCCAGCAGAACGATCTCGCCCTCGCGGTGACGTGCGGAGCGCCGGGCGTGGTGGCACACCATGAGCGCAAGCAACCCGAGCACTTCCGGCTCGTCGGGCATCAGCGTGGCCAGCATCCTGCCTAATCGCACGGCCTCATCGGCCAGTTCGTCCCGTCCGCCGTATCCTTCGTTGAAGATCAGGTAGATCACCTTCAGCACCGCGCCGACGCGCTCGGGCAGTGCATGATCCGGTGGCACCCGGAACGGAATTCCCGCCAGCTTGATCTTGGCTTTGGCCCGGGTCAATCGCCGTTTCATGGCGCTCGGTGCGACCAGGAAAGCCTGGGCGATCTCCTCGGTGGACAGGCCACCCAGTGCCCGCAGTGTCAGTGCCACCTGCGCATCGACCGCGAACGCAGGGTGGCAGCACATGAACACCAGCTCGAGTCGTTCGTCGCCGATCGCAGTCTCGACCATGTCGACCTCCTCGGCCTCGGGGGCGGCGAACAGGGTCGCCTTGGCCACAAAGGCACGGTCGCGGCGCAGCCGGTCGATTGCCCGGCGGCGGGCGGTCGATTGCCCGGCGGCGGGCGGGCGTGGTCAACCACGCGCCCGGGTTGTCCGGCACGCCATCGACCGGCCATTTCTCCGCAGCAATCGCGAAAGCCTCCTGAGTGGCTTCCTCGGCGAGATCGACATCGCCGAGGAAGCCACTCGAGTAGGCCCATACGCGCCCCCACTCGGCGCGGAATACCTCGTCGATCACGCCTTCACGATCGGCCGGATCTCCACCGACCCACCGAGCCGCGCAGCCGGGATCTTCGTGGCGACCTCGATCGCGGCGTCTAGATCATCGGCCTCGACCAGGAAATACCCACCGAACACCTCCTTGGTGTCGGCGAACGGCCCGTCGGTCACCAGCGCATCACCCTCCTTCACCCGCACTGTCGACGCGGTGTGTGCGGGCGCGAGATGAGCACCGTCCACCACCCGCGGGTCCGACCTGATCGCGATGTACTCGGCGGACACCGACTCCTGCTCGGCGGCACCTAGGGCCTCGAACACACCGGGCAACTCGTTGATCAGCAATGCGTACCGCATGACTCTCCTCCAAGCTCGAATTTCACCGACACCTACCCGACGAACACGACTGGCCTGAGGGGACACGCAACCGCGAAACCGTGCAAGATTTCGCGCCGAGAACCATCGCAAGCACCTGCGCCCCTGGCAGTCGCTACGAGACCGCTCAGGATAACTGCAGGTCGGCGGCGAATGCGAGGTTGGGGATGTGGGTCAGCTCCCCCTCCGGACACCTAACTGTGGCATTTATGCCCCAAAAATCGGGTCCGGGCATCGCCTGGACACCCTGTCCTGGCCGTACACCCCTACCTGCGGGTTTGCTCCGTTCGGCGGTGGTCGATGTAACCGATGACACATTACCTCCGCTGATCCCTTCCTTCTCCACCATCGGGCTCGTCGGCGACGATGGCTGCGGAATCGGTGCCGGTCTGCCGATGGCGAGCATCGAGCAACCACCAGCACACACCGCTGTGTACAGGTGCGCCTCTGCGACGTCGACATCCAAGGCATCTCACGCAACATCGTCGACGGCATCGTGCGCGCGGTGGCGACCCCGGGCGAATTCACCGAACAGGTCATCGACCTGTGGTCGACCAGTCACGTGTTCTGCGCCGGTCACCGCATCCGAGTGCACGTCACATCCAGCAACTTCCCGCGCTGGGACCGGAACCTGAACACGGGCGAACCCATCGAGCAGGGCACGCGCTCACGCCCGGCCCGGCAGGAAATCGCCCACAACGCCACCCAGCCGTCCCGCATCGTGCTCCCCGTGATTCCGGCTCCCACGAAGGGGCAGTAAGCGTGAATGGCAGCCAACACACCCCGGCAGCGCCGGTGCGGTCGTCCTACGCCTCCGGCACCTGCGATGTGCCATTGCTGATTACCAGCCATTTCGCCACTTTCGATGTCAGCGATCAGTGTGCCGAGAGCTCAGTTCCCGTACTTCTGCGGAATCAGATCATCGGAAACCGTTGATCTCGTTGCTCTTCACATCGGAACTTTCGTAGCCGCCGCAGTCAAATACGGCGGCTCATCGAGTGCCTGACCGGCGACGTAAGCGATCGTTCACAAGATCTCCACCTGCGGCTTGGTGACACTGTGCCGATTCCGTCTCGCAGATGACGCCTCCACATTGTTTTTGAAAGGTCCATAGCTGCGTTATTGATGTGTAATCAATAACGGGCGCCAATTGCCATGAAATGACATGAAATGGCGCGAAACGGGGTGAAATTCGAATGAACCGTCCCCATCGAGATGCGTGGGCGTTGTAGGACATTATCTCGGCGGGCGACCACCGTACGGTTATCTTCTCGCCGACGCCGGTCCTCATCCCGACCCCGGCAAGGCCACCGAGGGAAGACGGCTTCATCGACTCGAAGCCGACCCACAAACGGCTCCGGTCGTACGACGCATCTACAGCGACTTCCTCTCCGGTATAAGCATCTTCGCCATCGGTCAGGACAGACCCTCAGTTGGCTCCGGATACGGGGGCCAAGGACGAGGCCACCGCACTGGTACGGCGCTATATGCTGAGGTACACCATCAAGCAGGACCTGTATATGGGCGAAATCGACTCGTTCAAAACTCAGCGCGACCCGATCTCCACGGTCCCGATGGAGCTGGCGGAAGCTGGATTCGCCGAAGCCGAGGAGATCGGTCGCGGCGGATTCGGCGTGGTGTATCGGTGCACCCAGACGGCCTTGGATCGGACTGTGGCGGTAAAAGTTCTGACCGCCGACCTCGCCGAGGATAACCGGGAACGGTTTGTTCGGGAGCAGCGGGCGATGGGCCGGCTGACCGGGCACCCGAACATCGTGGAAGTACTGCAGGTAGGCACCACCGCATCCGGTCTGCCCTATCTGGTGATGCCCTACTACCCACAGGATTCCCTCGACGCCCGAATCCGTCGTCACGGTCCCCTGTCGGTGGCCGAGACCCTGCGAGTGGGAGTGAAACTCGCCGGGGCGCTGGAGACCGCGCATCGGCTCGGCATCGTGCACCGGGACGTCAAACCCGCCAACATCCTGATCACCGATTACGGTGAGCCGGCACTGACCGATTTCGGGATCGCGCGTATCGCCGACGGATTCCGCACCACCACCGGCACGATAACGGGTTCGCCGGCATTCACCGCACCGGAGGTGCTCGCGGGAGAACAGCCGACCGCGGCGGCCGATGTCTATGGTCTGGGCGCTACCTTGTTCGCGGCGTTGACCGGGCATGCGGCGTTCGAGCGACGCAGCGGCGAGCAGATGGTGGCCCAGTTTCTGCGGATCACCACGCAGCCGACTCCGAATCTGTGCGAGCAGGGCATCGATGAGGACCTCTCGCAGGTGATCGAACGTGCCATGGCCAGCGTTCGGGAGCAGCGGCCCGCCATGGCGGCCTTGGGCGAGCAGCTGCAGCAGTTGCAGGTCAGGCACGGGTGGCCGGTCGATGAGATGGCGGTGCGGGCCGCAGCGGGTTCCGAGCAGCAAGAGAGCACCCCGGTTCCATTGACCACCGGCCCCTCGCCGGTGCGGGGGCCCGTGCCGTCCGGTTCTTCGGCCAGCGAACAGACGTCTCTTCCTCTGGAGCTGACAAGCTTCGTCGGTCGCCGTGTCGAATTGACCGAGGCCAAGAGTCTGCTGGCGAGCTGGCGGCTGGTGACACTGACCGGGATCGGTGGGGTGGGCAAGACCCGACTGGCGTTGCGGGTCGCGACCGGTGTGCGACGCGACTTCACTGACGGGGTGTGGCTGGTCGAGCTCAGCGAACTACACGACGGTGGCCTGCTGCCGGGGGTGATCGCTGCCGCTGTGGGGTTGCGTCCGCGGGGACAGTCGGTGCTCGACGTACTGATCGAATATCTGGCGCCAAAGCAGTTGCTGCTGGTGCTCGACAATTGCGAACAAATCGTGGATGCGGCAGCGAAGGTCGCCGACACTCTGCTGCGCGCGTGCCCGGGACTGCGGATCCTCGCCACCAGCCGCGAGCCTCTGGGCATCGGCGGGGAATCCGCGTTGCGGGTGCGGCCGCTGGCCGTTCCCGATCCAGATCGAGAACCGTCGCTGCGGGGTGCGCCCCGCTATGACGCGGTCACCCTGTTCGTCGAACGGGCCGCCGCCGCGGTGCCCGGCTTTGCGCTCACCGAGGACAACCTCGCCACGGTAGCCGAGATCTGCCGCCACCTCGACGGGCTGCCGCTGGCCATCGAGTTGGCGGCAGCCCGGCTGCGCGCACTGTCACCCGAACAGATCCTGCAACGGCTCACCGACCGGTACGCACTGCTGACCCGCGGCAGCCGCAACGCGCCGAGCCGCCAGCAGACCCTGCGGTGGTGCATCGACTGGAGTTACTCGCTGTGCACCCCGGCCGAACAAGCGGTCTGGGTACAGCTGTCGGTGTTCGCCGGCAGCTTCGAACTCGACGCCGCCGAGCAGGTGTGCCGAGACGACCTCGGAGCGGAGGATCTGCTCAATGTGCTCACCGCGCTGGTCGACAAGTCCATCCTGATCCGCGAAGAGTCGGACTCGGTGGTGCGGTTCCGGCTGCTCGAGACGGTCCGTGACTACGGCCGCGACAAACTCGACGAAGCCGGCGAATACCTGGAATTGCGGCGCCGGCACCGGGACTGGTACCGGCAGCTCGCCGAGGACGCCGAGGGCGACTGGATCAGCCCTCGACAACTCGACTGGATCGCCCGCCTCGACCGCGAACAACCGAACCTGCGCGAGGCATTGGACTTCTGCCTGACCGACACCCGAGCAGGATCCGACGCCGCGTTGTCGTTCGCGGCAGCCCTGCAACTGTTCTGGTTCTCCCGAAGCCAGCTCGGTGAGGCTCGGCACTGGCTCGACCGCGCCCTCGCCAGCGCACCCGCCACTGCCACGCCGGCACGCGCCAAGGCACTGTGGCGAGCCAGTCTGGTGACCGAATCCCAGGACGATCTCCCCGCGGCATCCGCACTGGTCAGGCAGGCGCGGGCGCTCGCCGAACAGACCGAGCATCCGATCGTGCACGCGTTCGCGAACCTCACCCAAGGTCTGCACGCGGTCCGCATCGCCGATGCTGCGCGCGCCTGCGCTCCCCTGGAGGCCGCCCTCGAGACGTTCGATGCGCAGGGCGACGTCTACGGGCAGGTCTGGGCCCTGCTCGGGCTCGGCTGGGTGCACGCATTGCGGGAGGACAGCGCACCAGCTTTCTCCTACTTCGAGAAGGCCCTCGCGATAATCGAATCCCACGGCGAAGCCGTGCATCGGTCAATCGCCTTGTGGGGGGCGGCGGTCGCCGCGTTGCTTCGGGGTGATCGCGATCGTGCGCTAGGGCTGCTGCGGCAGCAGTTGCAGCTGGCCAGGCGACAGAAAGATCTGCTCCTGGCTGCGTTAGCCCTGGAAGCACTGGCATGGATTGTGGGAATCGAGGGCAGCGCGCGGCGCGCCGCCGTCTTGTTGGGCGCCGCGCACGCACTGGCTCAGGCGATCGGCGGCTCTGCCATATTGTTCCCGGACCTGGCCGTCCACCATGAGGACTGCGAGCGAGCCGTCCGTCGCACGCTTGGCCAGCGATCCTTCGAGGCTGCCTACCGCGAAGGCGTCGCACTGGATCTCGACGCCGCGACCGACTACGCCCTAGGAGAGCAACCAAAGGCCACGGCTGTCGGCCCGGCGGAGCTGACCAGACGGGAGCAGGAGGTCGCCGACCTCGTCGCCGACGGCCTGACCAACAGGGCAATCGCCACCCGCCTGAGCATCTCGCTGCGCACCGCTGAGGGACACATCGAACACATCCTGACCAAACTCGGATTCACCTCGCGTGCCCAGATCGCCGCCTGGGTCGCCGAGCGGAGCCGACTCGCACACAGTTGAAGGTGTCAGACCGGGTCATCCCTTTGATCGATCGGCGAGATCGCCCCACGCCGCCCAGGTGATCCGGCCACTCTGTACGCGTCCTTGGAGCAGGCGAAGCGCGAGGTTGGGTCCCGGAGAAGACGGCCATCATCGATATTGTGCGATGCTTGGAGATTCCACGAACAGCACTCAGTTGTTGTGTCTCGCAATGACATTGATCGATCAGCCCGTGAAGCGGGTAGCTCCTGCGTCCTGTCGCCGTGGCGACTCCAACAGGTGATCGGTGGCAGAGTCAGCTGCTGGGGAAGTGGCAGACTCCCACCGATTCCGGCCGACCGTTGCACGACGCCGCCACCGGTTCGGAGATAGTCCGCATCTCCAATATCGAGTCTGTACAAATACTATTTTCGCTCCTATTGATACCTAGGACTTATCAATAAGGCCTGGGTGGGGACTAGGCATTTGTCTGGGGTGATCGGCGTCACAGGCTGACACCATCGACGGATATGCCAAGGCGGCGAGTGCCCGCCGCACGCCGGAGCGTAGGCGCTCGACGCGGCGGTGCGATCGAGAACTCGAGGCCGGCGGGGTGCGCATCCCGCGGGTGGACCGTCGGGACAACGAATTGACCCCGCAGGAGGACGCCGTCGCGCAACTGGTGGCCCAGGGTTTGTCGACCCGCGAGGTCGCGGCCTAGCTCATCTCCCCCGAAGACCGTCCAATATCACCTGACCCGTATCTACACCAAACGCGGCATCCGTTCGCGGGCCGAGCTGGCCGCCAAGCGCGGCCCACGCTGAAGCTGCATCCGCGGGGTCGACGGATACGCCGCCACCGCAACGACATCGGAGCAAGCAATGACCGCCACCGAAAACGCCGTCACGGCGCTGGACATCGAATACGGGTCCGGCCGCTCCACGCACGACCGTGTCGCCGATCCGTTGCGTCCGGAGATCGCCCTGTCCTGGCGGCGTTCCCGGGTCAGCGGCTTGGATCCCGGCGCACCGAACATGCGTTTCGAGGCCGATGCCGTCCGCCGGCGCACACGCATGCTTGCTGCGGCGGCGCCGGTGCTGGCCCGGTTGGCCGATGAGCTGTCCGACACCCCCTACTGCGTGCTGCTCGCCGACCGGGAGGCGCGCATTGCCGAGGATCCGGCAGGCTCGGCCGTACTGCGAAAACGGCTGGCGGGCATCGGCGTAATCGCCGGTGGGGTGTTCCTGGAGGAGACCACCGGCACGAATTCCCTTGCCACCGCGCACGAATTGCGGCATGGCGTCGTTGTCCACGGCGACGAGCACTATCTCGAGCCGTTCAAGGCGTTCAGCTGCTACGGCCATCCGGTCATCCACCCGGTCACCCACCGGCTCGAGGGCGTACTCGATATCACCTGCCTGTCCGAGAACGCTTCCCCACTGCTGAAACCGCTGGTGGCGCAGGCGGTCCGGGATATCGAGTCCAATCTCCTCGAGATCGGCCGCCGGACCGAGCGGCGGCTACTGGCCGAGTTCCAGATCGCCACGAGCGGGCACGACCGGCCGGTGGTCGGGCTTGCGGCCGGAGCGGTGCTAGCGAACCGGGCCGCGACCGAACTGCTCGCCCCCGCCGATCACCTGCGGCTGGGCGAACTTGCCGCCGAACTTACCGTCCGCCGTGGCCGCCGGGTGATCGAGCGGACGGAGACGATCACCCTCGCGACGGGGTCGACAATCATCGCGCGTATGCGAGTCGTGGAGCCCGGATTGGACGCGGTGCTCGTCGAACTCGCCCCGGAAGCGCTAGGCGCACAATCGAACCGGATGGCGTCGGTGGGCGGGGAACTGGTGGCGGGCCGACCGGTGTATGTCGGCGGAGCGCCGGGCACCGGCCGTAGCAGCACCGCACGCGCATTGACCGGCGACGGTCCGGTCGTCGTCTTGGACGGCGCGGGCGACGACCGGGCATGGTCGGCGCTGCCGCGAATGCTCGCCGTCGAGCGCGCCTCTGTGCTGATCGCCGAGAACATCCATCTGCTGCCGGAATCACGCGCCGTGCAGCTACACCGCATCCTGGAATCGACCCAGGTGCGCGCCGTACTTACCGGCCCGGCGCCGGATAATCTGAGCTGCTATCCGGCCATACTCGCCGCCTCGTGCGCCACCCACATCGAACTTCGAGATCTGGCGGAGCGACCAGCGGAGATTCCTGATCTGGTGCACGGCATACTCGACAAGCTCGGCCTCGCCGGGCACGTCCGCTTCACCGCAGCCGCACTGGCCGCGCTCGCCCAGCAGCCGTGGCCGGGCAACCTGCGCGAACTCGAGACGGTTGTGGGCACGGCGGTCGAACACCGCTCGGTCGGCGACATCGTGCCGAGCGACCTGCCCGAGCGATATCGCATCGGTCAACGGCGTTCGCTGAATCCGTTGGAGCGCGCGGAATTCGACGCGATCGTCGGCACCCTGCGAGCGTGCGGCGGCAACAAACAGCGGGCCGCCCAGCAGCTCGGCATCAGCCGGACAACGCTCTACAACCGAATGCGGACACTGCGCATCCCTGGATGAGCGGTGTCCAGGATTTGAACACAGTTCCATAGCGACCGGTCCCTACCGTGACCTGTGCAACATTCACAGGCGAAGGAGCCGTAGCATGCAGATCACCGCAGCCCTGACCGAAGACAAGGGCGCAGAATTCACTCTCACCCCGCTCGAGCTGGACGCGCCGCGGCCGGGTGAAGTCCTGGTCCGGTTGGTCGGTTCGGGCGTTTGCCATACCGATCTCATCGTCCGCGATCAGTGGTACCCCGTGCCGCTGCCGGCGGTGCTCGGGCACGAGGGCGCAGGTGTCGTCGAGGCGGTCGGCGCGAACGTCACCGCTGTCGCACCCGGCGATCACGTCGTGATGACATTCAACTCCTGCGGCGGCTGCCGGACGTGTGTGTCGGGCCGGCCGGCATACTGCGACCAGTTCTTCGCCTACAACTTCGCCGGTACCCGCATCGACGGCAGCACCCCCTTGCACCGCGACTCCGCGGATATACACGCTGTGTTCTTCGGGCAGTCCGCCTTCGCCACGCACGCGGTGGCCACCGAAACCAATGTGGTGAAGGTGGATCGGTCGGTTCCGCTGGAGCTGCTCGGCCCGCTCGGCTGCGGCATCCAGACCGGCGCCGGGGCCGTGCTCAACACCTTGCACCCGCCCGCCGGCAGCAGCCTTGCCATCTTCGGCGCCGGGTCGGTGGGCCTGAGCGCCGTTATGGCCGCGGTAGTCGCGGGGTGCACCACCATCATCGCCGTCGACCTCAACCCACAGCGCCTCGAGCTGGCCCGGGAACTGGGCGCCACCCATATGATCAACGGCGGTGAGGGCGACACCGTGGCCCGCATCCAGGAGCTCACCAGCGGCCTCGGCGTGGACTATTCAATCGAAACCACCGCTGTCCCAACGGTTCTGCGGCAGGCGGTGGACGCGCTCAACCAAGGCGGCACCTGCGGGCTCATCGGCGCGGCCGCGGTCGGTACCGAGGCCGCGATCGACATGTCGGTGCTGCTGTTCGGGCGCACCGTGCGCGGCATCGTCGAGGGCGACAGCGTCCCGCGAACCTTCATCCCGAAGCTCGTTGAGCTGTACAAGCAGGGCCGGTTCCCGTTCGACAAGCTGATCAAGACCTACCCGTTCAGCGAAATCAATACCGCCGTCGCCGATTCGGAGAAGGGCGTCACGCTCAAGCCCGTGCTCACTTTCGACTGAGCCGACTGAGCCGACCCTCACTCCCCGTCAAAGAATCCGGAGCCACTGATGACTACGACCGTCGATACCGACACCTTCCTGACCTACGACACCTTCTTCATCGGCGGTGGCTGGGTCCGCCCCAGCACGGGGCGCGTGATCACCCCGATAAACGCCAGCACCGAACAGCCCCTCGGCCGCGTGCCCGAAGGCGCCGAACCCGATATCGACGCCGCCGTGGCCGCCGCGCGCGCCGCCTTCGACACTCCGGATGGCTGGTCGGGCTGGGCGCCGGCCCGCCGCGCCGAGGTGATGGATCGGCTCGCGGACGCCATCGACAAGCGTGCCACCGAGTTCATCGCTCGGGTGGGTGCTCAGAACGGCATGCCGGCAGCAGTGGCGCAGCAGCTCGAAACCGGTTATCCCACAGCGGTTTTGCGGTACTACGCCGGGCTGGCGCGCGAGCTCTCGCTGGTCGAGACTCGAGAAGGCTTGTTCGGCGGGCCGATCGACGTGCGCAGGACGCCCGTCGGTGTGGTGGCCGCCATTGTGCCGTGGAACTTCCCGCAGGCGCTGACCATGTTCAAGGTCGCCCCCGCCCTGGCCGCCGGGTGCACCATGGTGATCAAGCCGTCACCGGAGACGGTGCTGGACGCCTATCTGCTGGCGGAGGCTATCGAGGAAGCCCAAGTGCCCGCAGGCGTAATCAATATCGTCCCGGCCGGACGGGAGGTGGGCGCGTATCTGGTGGCGCATCCGGGCGTCGACAAGGTCGCCTTCACCGGTTCGACCCCTGCCGGCCGCTCGATCGCGGAGGTGTGCGGGCGGCTGCTGCGGCCGGTCACTTTGGAACTCGGTGGCAAGTCGGCGGCGATCGTACTCGATGACGCAGAGCTGGATCTGGCGAAAATCGGCGCGGGACTGTTCACCTCGACGCTGCTCAACAACGGCCAGACCTGTTTCCTCGGTACCCGGGTATTGGCGCCGCGCAGCCGCTACTTCGAAGTGGTGGACGCGTTCACCGCCTTCGCGGGGTCGCTGGCCGTCGGCGCCGCCGCCGATCCGACCACTCAGATCGGCCCGATGGCCACTGCGCGGCAACGAGATCGGGTCGAGTCCTACATCGCCAAGGGCCGTGCCGAAGGCGCCCGGCTGACCGTCGGCGGTGGTCGGCCCGCCGACCTCGACAAGGGCTGGTTCGTGCAGCCCACGGTATTCGCCGACGTGGACAACGACACCACCATCGCGCGGGAGGAGATCTTCGGCCCGGTGCTGTCTGTCATCGCCTACGACGACCTCGACCACGCGATCCGCATCGCCAATGACACCGACTACGGTCTCGGCGGCACGGTCTGGACATCCGATCCGAACCGCGGCGCGGCGGTGGCCGCTCGCGTCCGCACCGGAACCATCGGCGTCAACCGCTACATCCCGGATCCCGCCGCGCCGTTCGGCGGTGTGAAAGCCAGCGGCCTCGGCCGGGAACTCGGTCCGGAGGGTCTCGCGAGCTACCTACAGTTCCAAACCATCTACCGCTGATCGCCACCCCACCTTCAGCGAACGCCAGCTCGGCTCGCGCAGCGGTCGATGCGGTCATGGGCGGCATCGCCGACACCACCGATTCCCGTGTACGCGAGCTGATCACCGGCCTGGTGCGGCACCTCCACGCGAGGTGCGCCCGGCCGCCGCGGAGCGGGAACGCGCGATCGGATCCCGGACCGCCTTCGGGCAGAAAAGCGACGACACCCGCCAGGGTTCGCGCTGCTGTCCGACATCCCTCGGACTCCAATAGAGGCCACGCACATCTGGGACGTGGTGTCCCGGAGGCCTGCCGTGCCGCGCGTGCACAGACCCGGCAGCGCCGATCACAGCGTCCCCGACAGCGGGCTGAGCACTCGCCAGATCTGAGAAGTAGAACCTAGGAGCAACAGATGACCACAACTGAATTTCCGGAGACCCGCACGGCCACAGGCTTAGTGCGCGGTCGCCGGGAGGAAGGGCTCGCGGTCTTCCGCGGCATTCCGTTCGCGCAGCCGCCGGTGGGCGAGCTGCGCTTCACCGCGCCGAAGCCGGTCGAGGGCTGGGACGGGGTGCGGGAGGCGTTCGCGTTCGGGCCGCCGCCCCCGCAGGAACCGATGCTGCCGCCGACCGACGCTCCCGCCGATGTGCCGGCCGGTGACGACTGGCTGACCATCAACGTCTGGTCGCCGGAGGCCGACCCGGCCGCGCGCCGCCCGGTAATGGTGTGGATCCACGGCGGTGCCTGCAAGTTCGGCTCCGCCGATGACCCCACTTACGACGCCAGCCGCCTCGCCCGTGACGGCGAGCTGGTCGTCGTGACCTTCAACTATCGCGTCGGCATGGAGGGCTTCGCGCAGCTGGAGGGCGCACCGGCCAACCGCGGCCTGCTCGATCAGGTCGCTGCCCTGGAGTGGGTGCGGGAGAACATCGCCGCCTTCGGTGGCGATCCCAACCAGGTCACCCTCTTCGGCGAGTCCGCCGGCGCCGCGACCATCGCCGCGCTGATGGCCATGCCGCGCGCCCGGGGCCTGTTCAGCCGCGCCATCGCGCAGAGCGTGCCCGGCACCTTCCTCTCCCCGGAGCTGGCCGCCGACATCGCCGGTGTGCTGGCGGGCGAGCTCGGGCTGGGCCCGACGGTGTCCGGCCTGGCCGGCGTGGATCCGCACAAGCTAGCCGCCGGGGTGGCCGCCGTGAGCACCCGGATGCCCCAGTACGCCGGCCGCTGGGGCACGCTGGCGCACACTCCCACGGCATACGCGCACGTTATCGACGGCGACGTCCTGCCCGTCGCGCCCTGGCAGGCCCTCGCCGAGGGTGCCGCTCGCGAGGTGGACCTACTCGTCGGGCACACCCGGGACGAGTTCCGCACCTTCCTCGGCCTCGGCGGGCTGTTCGGCCAGATCGGCGACGACCTCGCGGCCATGGCACTGAACGCCCTGGCGCCGGTGCCCGATGCCGTACAGGCGTACCGTGCCGCCTACCCGGGGGTCTCGGCGGAGGGCCTGTTCGAACTCGTGCACTCCGACTGGCTCTTCCGCATGCCGTCGCTGCACCTCGCCCAGGCCCACGCGGCCGGCGGCGGACGCGCTCACCTCTACGAGATCACCTGGTCCACCCCGGTGAGCGGCGGTGCCCTGGGCGCCTGCCACGGCGTGGACCTGCCCCTGGTCTTCGGCAGCTACAGCGGTGGTTTCGGACAGCTGCTGATCGGGGAGCCCACGCCTGAGACCGAAGCCCTTTCCTCCCGCTTCCGCTCCATCTGGACCACCTTCGCCGCCACAGGCGATCCGGGCTGGCCCGCATACGACGCCGAAAGCCGCCTCACGCAGCTAATCGACACGGATCTGACGGTCACCCGCTACCCGGAGGAGGCCTCCCACCGGCTCTGGCAGAACCACACCTTTGCCGCCCTGCCCCTGGTGGCGGACGCCGGGTAGGCCGATCCGACACCTTTACAACACGCACCGAACCATAAAATCAACGATCCTCGGCTGGAGTACTTCACGAGCGGCACGGTCCCGCTCGGCTGTAACCGCACTGGGCTGGGCAACCGGTACGTAGCCCCGACAGCACCAGCGCATCAGGGGCGGTCGCCGTGCTGGGCCTTGGCGAGCAGTGTCTGCAACGCCTCCGCCTCCACCGGGCGCGGGTTGGCGTAGGGGGCACCCAGTACCGCCTCGACGACCTTCGGCAGATCGCGCTCGTCCATCCCGAGGTCGGCGAGCGCCGTCGGGGCGCCCAGTGATCCGGCCAGGTCCCACAACGCGCCCGCCGGGTCGCCCGTGCCGAGCACCCGTTCGAGCGCGTCGCGCATCGCTTCCGCGGCGGGGGCGTTGAACGCCACCACATGCGGCAGCACAACGGTGTGCACCTCCGCGTGCGGCAGGTCGAACGTGCCGCCGAGTACGTGACAAAGCTTGTGGTGCAACGACATTGTCGTCGCACCCAGCACCGCGCCGCACAGCCACGAACCGTACAGCGCACGGGTACGCGCCTCGTGCCCATCGGTGCCCAGTCTGGGCAGCGCGTCCACCATCGCTCGCGCGCCTTCCTCCGCCATCAGCGACACGATCGGCGACGCGTCCGGCGCGTATAAACCCTCCACGGCATGTGCGAGCGCGTTCATCCCGCTCGTCACCGCCAGCCCGACCGGCAGTGTCGCCGTCAGCTCCGGGTCGTACACCACACTCCGCGGCAGGACCGCCGCATCCCGCCCGGTGCGTTTCACCCCGTTCTCGGTCAGGCCCCACACGGGCGTCATCTCCGACCCGGCGTATGTCGTCGGCACGGCGACAACCGGCAGTCCGTGCGCCAACGCGATCGCCTTGCCCAGGCCGATCGTCGAACCACCACCGACCGCCACGCACCCGTCCGCGCCCCGCTCCCGCGCCGTCGCACGAGCCGCGTGCGCGACCTCGACCGGCACGTGCATTCGGGCTTTCGGGTACACCCCGGCCGAACGCTCGCCCAGCATCCCGGCGACGCGCATGGCCAGCTCCTCCTGCCCGGGTGTGGACAACACCAGCACACGCCCCAGCCCCAGCGCCTCGACCTCGCCGGCCAGCTGCCGCACCCGACCCGGGCCGAACGTGACGCGCATGGGCTGTGCCTGGTACGCGAACTCAGTCCACATGTGCTGCCTCCATGGGTTCGACGACAAGATCGAAGGTCGCCAGGCGGAACGGTTCCGCCAGGCCATAGCGCCCGGCAATGTCCATGTCGGACACCCACGCGAAGTCCGCCACCAGCGACCGCTTGACCGCGAACACCGCGTCCGAGTCGATATGGGGACTGTCCGCGACGAAGATATGCGTGGTCAGTTCCCGGTACCCCGGAGCCGCCACGATGAAATGGATGTGCGCGGGCCGGTACGGATGCCGCCCCAGCGCCGCGAGCAATTCCCCCACCGGCCCGTCCGTGGGGATCGGATAGTGGCTCGGCACGACGGTCCGGAACCACACCCGCCCGTCGTCATCCGCGTGGAAAAGACCGCGTCCGTTGCCCGTGGGCTGCAGGTCCGGCTGCTGCACGTCGTAGAAGCCGTCCTCGGTGCACTGCCACACATCGACCACCGCGCCCGGCAGCGCCCGGCCGTCCGGATCGAGCACCCGCAGGTCCACCACGCACGGCGCCCCACCGAGCGCGTCGATCGACGCGCCGATCGCGCGTTCGGGTGAGGCGGTCATATGGAAGGGACCCAGCACGGTGCTCTCGGTGCCGGTGCCCTGCCCGTTGATCGTCTCGACAAGCATCGACACGCCCAGCACGTCCGACAGCAGCACGAACTCCTGGCGCGTGTCGTCGCATTTCTGCCCCACCGCGGTCAGGAACCCGATCGCCCGCTCCCATTCCGCGACGGTGAGACGCGTCTCGCGTACATATCTGTGCAGGTGCCCGACAAGCCCGGTGACGAGCTCCCGCAACCGCGGATCGGTCTCGGCACCAATACTGTCGACGACGGCTTCGGCCGCCGACTCTTCCGTGAAATCCATGACCGGCTCTCAGAAGTGCAGCAGCTTCTCGGCATTGAGGTGGCTGATTTTAGCCCGGTCGGCCTGGCTCAACGGAGCCGAGGCGAGGAACTCCGTCGCCGTCCCCATCTCCTCGAACGGGTAGTCGGTGCCGAACAGGATGTGGTCGGCTCCCAGCGCCAGGAGCGCGCACAGCAGCGGCGGCGCGTCACAGACCCCGCTGGTCGTGATGTAGAGGTTGTGCCGCAGGTATTCCGATGGGTTGCCACGCTTCAGTTCGATGCCGTGATGGTTGTGGAAACCCCACCGGGAATCCAGCCGCCACAGCGCGTACGGCAGCCCCTCGCCCATGTGGCCGAGCAGGAGTTTGGCGTCCGGGAAGTCGTCGAACACGCCGCCGAAGATCAGCCGCAGCGCGTGTGTGGCTGTGTCGGTGCCCCAGCTCCACATCGGCCCGGTCAACTCGGGGTGACCGGATAGGACGTGCGAGGCATCGAACCCGTTCGCCGGGTGCAGATACAGCGGCACATCGAGCCCTTCGGCGTACTCCCACACCACCCGCAACGAGGGGTCATCGAGGTATTTTCCCTGGGTGTGGGCATTGACGAGCGCGCCGCGCAGGCCGAGCTGACGCACCGCCCGATCGAGCTCCTTGGCTGCGGCTTCACCGTCTTGCAGCGGTAGCGCGGCGAACCCGGAGTACCGGTCGGGATGCTCAGCGATCAACCCGGCGAGCAGGTCGTTGACCGCCGCCGCCCGGGCCACTGCGAGCTGCGGATCGGGCTCGGCCTGGATACCGGGCGAGTTCAGCGACAGCACCGCGACGTCGACGCCCGCCGCGTCCATCTCGGGAAGGCGCTGCTCCGCCAGGTCGGCCAGCCGCCTGCTCGCCTCCGCCCACACGTGCGGCTGCGCGATGGTGCTGGTTGAGGCGCCGTAGCCGGCCAGCTCGGCGGTCACGAAGTGCTCTTCCAACGCGATGGTCCGCATCAACATCTCCATTTCACTAATATGCATTGACTTCACTCATAGTGGAAGCTAGCGTTTCCGATGTCAAGGAAAGGGGTTGAATCGCCAATGGATGCCGATGTCGCCGTTGTGGGATACGGACCAGTCGGGATGAGCACGGCCGCACTACTGGCCGCCGGGGGTCACCGGGTCGTCGTGCTGGAGCGCTACCCGGGGCTGTACAGCCTGCCGCGGGCCGCGATCTTCGACGACGAGACAATGCGCACGTTCGCCCGCCTGGGCATCGCCGAGCGCCTGCTGCCGAAGCTGCACGTGCAGCGCAATTACGAATGGCGCAACGGCGCCGGGGATCTACTCATCGACGTCGAGTACGCCGAGAGGGGCCGCAGCGGCTGGGCCGAGTGGTACATGATGTACCAGCCGGATCTGGAGGACGCGCTCCACGAGGTATGCAGCGAATCGTCCCTGGTGGACGTCCGATTGGGACACGCGGTGACCGGTATCGCCGAGGACCGGGACGGGGTCGAACTCACCCTCGACGGGGCCGCCCCGGTGCGAGCCCGCTACGTCGTCGCATGCGACGGCGGAAACAGCTTCGTCCGCCAGGCACTGGACATCGGCCAGTTCGACTACGGCTTCTCCGAGCCCTGGCTGGTGTGCGACTTCCGGTTCCGTCGCGAGGTTTTCGTGCCGCCCGCGCTGCAGGTCGGCGATCCGCGCCAGCCGGTCTCGATCATCTCGCTGGGCCCGGACCACCACCGGTTCAGCTTCATGCTCGACTCAGCCGAGGACTTCGCGACCGAGCGCCAGCCCGACCGCGTTTGGCGGCGCGTCGCGAAGTACCTCAGCCCCGACGACGCCGAGCTGATCCGCCCCGCGACGTACACGTTCCGCTCGCTCATCGCCGACCACTGGCGCCTCGGCCGGGTCCTGCTCGCGGGCGACGCGGCACATCAGATGCCGCCCTTTCTCGGGCAGGGCATGTGCTCCGGCGTGCGCGACGCACAGAACCTCGCCTTCAAACTCGATCTCGTGCTCACCGGCCGCGCGGGCGACGAGCTACTCGACACGTACCAGACCGAGCGCGAGCCGCACGTGCGCGCGGTCACCGAGAAGGGCATCGAACTCGGACAGGTGCAGACCCTGCGCGATCCGGCCGCCGCGGCCGAACGCGACCGGCGCCTGCTCGCCCAGCGGGCCGCGAGCCAGGCGCCGGAGAAGATCCGTTTTCCCGGTCTGGGCCCCGGTTTCCACGCGAACGGCCCCGGGCACGGCGAGCTGTCACCGCAGGGCGTGGTCGGCGAGGGGGCGCGGCGTGGACTGCTCGACGAGGTCATCGGCGGTGGATTCCATTTGCTGACAACGGAAACCGACGTGGCCGACCTATCCGTCGCGGACGTGCGGGTCGCGGTGCTGAGTCGCACCCCCGGCGCCGGGCTGCTCCACGACGTGGACGGCACCTACCACGACTGGCTCGCCGGCCTCGGCTGCACGGCCGCGCTCGTGCGCCCCGACTTCTACGTCTACGGCACCGGCACGGCCCGCGAACTCGTGGCCGCGTTCCACGAAAACCTCGAAACCACAACAGTTTCCGTCTGAAGCCCCACCGTGGGGTGTTTCTGCAACGAGGCATGAATAGCAATGCACACCAACCTTCCCCAAGCCCAGGCGGGCACCCGTCCCAGACTGCCCGAACGGCGTATGCTCGTCCTCGCGGGCTTCTTCGCCGCGCTCGAGGGCTACGACCTCGCTTGCTACGGCGCGACCGTGCCGTCCCTGCTGCACGACCACGCGATGGCCGCGACCAAGGCCAGCGCCGGCACCGTCGGTTCGCTGGTCGCGGTCGGCATGATGGTCGGCGCGGGACTCGCCGGGGCGCTGGTCAACCGGTTCGGCGCGCGGAAACTGTTGCTCGCCGGGACGATCGCGTTCTCGGCCGGGATGCTGGTCTGCGCGGTCGTGCTATCGATCGCGGTGTTCGGCACGGCCCGGCTGATCGTCGGCGTCGGGCTCGGTGCGGTGCTGCCCACGTTGACCACCTACGTCGCGGAACTGTCCGCGCCGACGCGCCGTAGCCGCAATATCGGACTCATGATGGCCGGGTACGCGATGGGTGCACTGGCCGCTCCGCTGCTCGCGACGGTGCTCCTGCCCGTCGCGAGCTGGCGGTGGATCTACGTCATCGGCGCGGCCCCGGCGCTGGTGATCCTGCCCATCGCGGCACGGCGACTGAGCGAAAGCCCCGTCCAGCGGCCCGAATCGCGGCCGGGCCGCGAACTATTCGGGCTGCGGCCACTGCTCTCGCGCGGTGTGTTCGCCGCGACGCTGCTGTTCTGGTGTATGTCGTTCTGCGGGCTGCTGCTCGTGTTCGCGGTCGGCACCTGGCTGCCGACGATCATGCAGGCCAACGGGTATTCGCTCGGCTCATCGCTGCTGCAGACCGCGGCGATGTGGCTGGGCGCGGGACTCGGCATGGTCGTGGGCGGGCGGATCGGCGACAAGATCGGCGTGCAGCGGGTCGTCGTCGTGGCCTTCGCGGTCGGTGCGCTGAGCCTGCTCGGCATGAGCGTGCGGCCGCCGCTGGTGTTGCTATTCCTGCTGATGTTCGCCAGCGGCCTCGGATTCATCGGCTCGCAAGTCCTCACCAACGCGCTGGTCGTCACGCGCTATCCGGACGAGTTGCGCGGCCCCGGCATCGGCTGGGCGCTGTCGGTCGGGCGGCTCGGCGCGATCGTCGGCCCATCGCTGGGTGGCGTGATCCTGTCGTCGCAACTGGACGCGCGCTGGAACTTCTACCTGTTCGCGATCCCCGGCGTGCTCGGCGCGGTGCTGGCCGCGTGCGTGCCAGCGATCCGCCGACGGTCCGTATAGTGCATCCGTGTCAGCAGAACCAGGTGAGACGCCCGCGCGGCAAGGCATCCAGTCGGTCGAGATCGCGATGACGGTGCTGCGGGCCATGGAGCAGTTCGCCGGGCCGGCCAGCCTGACCCAACTCGCCGCGGCGTCGGGCATGCAGCCCAGCAAGATCCACCGCTATCTGGTGAGCCTCGGCCGGATCGGGCTGCTGTCGCAGTCGCCCAGCTCCGGCCTGTACGACTTCGGCCCCGCCATGCGGCGTCTCGGAGCGGAAGCGCTGCGCCGCATGGACGAGGTCGGGCTGGCCTCGGAATACCTGCCCGGCCTGCGAGATCGCACGCGCCATGCGGTCAACCTCGCGGTATGGGGAGATCATGGGCCGGTCGTGGTGCGTTGGGACTACGGGTCCTACGCCCTACCGATCACCGTCCGCATCGGGGCGACACTGCCACTGCTGACCTCGTCGGTCGGACGCGTCTACCTCGCGCACCTGCCGGCCACGCTGACCGACCCGATCGCCGCCACCCAGCCCGCCGCCCTCACGGCCGCGGAAATCGAACAGATAAAACAGGACGTGCACCGCGACGGCTACGCCGTCACATCCGGCGGCGTCATCCCCGGCGTCACATCGGTGGCCGCCCCGGTGTTCACCACCGGCGAATCGCTGCCGCTGGCCGTCGCGCTCGCCCTGCCCGAGCAGCACGCGACCCCAGACGTGCTACGAGACATCTCCGCCGAACTGCTCGAAACGACGAAGGCCATGTCGGCCGAGATCGGGCACCAGCCCGAGCCAGCCCGGCCGCGGCGGCGTCGGTAACTTCGGTCGGCATCGCCGGTCCTTGCCTACGCGCTAGCGCTCGGTGGCGAACACGGCGCGATCCGATCCGAGATCCACTGCACCCCAGTGGATCTCGGCTCAGGCGTTGGCGTTATCCGTTCGCCGCTTGGATGAGTGCGTCGGCCAAGGCCTCGGGCTGAGTGAGTTGTGATTCGTGGCTGCCCGGGGTGTAGATGAGCGGGGCATCGGGCAGGCGCTCGGGAAAGCGTGGCGCCCAAGCGAATTCGCCGGGCGGAAGCGCGAGGTCGTCCTTGGACAGGACGTAGGTCGAGGGCAGTCGCAGGTGTGCCCATTCGTCCAGGTCGAGGGATTCGTTCATGGTGTGGAAGGGCTGACGCTCCAGCAATGGGTAGAAGAGGCGCTGGGTTTCGGGTGACGCGTCCTGCATGAATCCGGCGCTGAAGACGTCGAATGGGAACATGACCGAGTTGTCGCTCGACGCTGCGGCGGAGGCGCGGAACATCTCGCCGTAGGCGGGCGGGCACAGATCGATCAACGTTTCGCCGCTGTGGGGGACGAAGGCGCTCCAATACACCAGCCGGGCGATGCGGGTGGCCAGCCGGACCGACGCGCCCGACACCGGGAAGCCGCCCCAGCTGTGGCCGACCAGCACGATGTTCGTCAGACCGGCCCGCTCGACGTAGTCGACCAGATAGTCGACCACGTCGGACAGGTGCACATCGGCGCGCTGGTCATCGGGATTCAGTCCGGGCAGCGTGGGCGTGTAGACGGCGTGGCCGCGGGTGCGCAGGTGTTCGGCGACCGGGCGCCAGGTCCACCCGCCGTGGCAGGCACCGTGTACGAGGACGAAGGTGTGGGACATCGCTGTCTCCTCCTTGGTTTGGTGATGAATGACCGGCGGGCACGGCGGGAGAATTCCGGCGGCCGGTTTACTGGATCTCGGTGCAGACGACAGACTGACCGACTGGTTGACAACGCTCCACGTGAGCCCAGTCACTATGTGACATTTCAAGGTACGATGTCAATAGATTTGAAACATTTATCCGGCGACGAGGCAGGAGGAGCGGGATGAGACCACGCGCTCTGGTGTTCGACCTCTACGGCGAGTACTTCCGCTACACCGGCGGGGCCGCCAAGCTCGGCGCCCTGACTAGCCTGATGGGTGTCTTCGGTGTCGAAGCGGCCACGGTTCGGGTGGTGATGACCCGGCTGCGCAAGGAGGGCTGGTTCGACTCGGAGAAGTCCGGGCGCGAGGTCACCTACCTGCTCAACGACAAGAGCTGGCGACTGCTCGACGACGGCCGCACCCGCATCTTCGGCCGGCATTTCGACGAGTGGGAGCGCGGTTGGATCCAGGCACTCGTCGACGATTCGGTGTTGGACCGAGACCAGCGCAAGCGCATCGACAAGGCGCTGACCTGGTGGGGTTTCGGAAATTACGGTGGTCCGGTCTGGTTCTCGCCGCACGACCGGGAGAAACAGCTGCGCGAGATGCTCTCCGGCGACGACGAGCGGTGCATCCAGTTTCTGCGCAGCGCCAGCGCGGGACTGTCGAGTGATCGGCTGATCGCGGAGCGCTGCTGGGATCTGCGCGAACTCGGCGCCGACTATCAGGGCTTCATCGAGGAATATCGGCCGCGGCTGGCCCGGTTCCGTCGCGAGCGGGACGGCGCTAACGCGCTGATCGAGCGCATGCGGCTGATTCAGCACTACCGACGCTATCCATTCCGCGATCCCGACCTGCCCGAGATGCTGTTGCCTGCCGGATGGCGCGGCCGCGACGCCCATGCGGTGTTCACCGAGTGTCACGACATTCTGCGTGCGCCCGCCGAAGCCTTCGTCGCCTCGGTCGCGGCCGAGGGATCGACTGATATGTAACAGACATATTGACTTCCTTGTCATTTCTGTCACATACTTTCGGCAGTTCGCCCGAGATCCGGGTCATAGTCACCAAAAGGGCCGGCCACGATGTCACTCCCAGATCCCCAGCACACCCCGCCACGACCGTTGCGCGTCGCCTGTATCGGCGGCGGGCCTGGCGGGTTGTTCGCCGCGATCGCGCTGGCGCACACGACGCCGGGCACGGTCATCGATGTGTTCGAACGCAACAGCGCCGAGGACGTGTTCGGTTTCGGGGTGGTGTTCTCCGACGCGACACTGGACAACGTCGACGCGATCGATCCGGTGCTGCGGGATACCCTGGCCGAGCACGGTCGACGCTGGGACGCGATCGAAGTTCACCTCAAGGGCGCCACCGTGGCGGCGGGCGGCAACGGGATGTCGGCGGTGCATCGGCGGGTGCTGCTGGACGCACTGCGACGGCGCGCGGCCGAACTCGGTGCCCGGCTGCACTTTTCGGCCAGCGTGACCGTCGACGAACTCGACGCCCGCGGCGACTACGACCTGATCATCGCCGCGGACGGCACGAATTCGGCGGTGCGGCAGCGCTTTCTGGATGAGCTTGGGCATTCGGTGGAGACGGCGGCGGTCAAATTCATCTGGTTCGGCACCACCTACCAGTTCGACCGGCTGACCTTCCTGCACGAGCGGTCCGACCACGGCAATTTCGCCGTGCACGGGTATCCGATCGGGTCCGGGCTGAGCACCTTCATCGTCGAGGCCGACGAATCAACGTGGCGCCGTGCGGGTCTGGACGGGTTCGACACCACTGCCGCACCGGGTACATCCGATCTGGTCACCCAGCAGTACCTCGAGAGCCTGTTCAAGGAGCGGATCGACGGGCACCCGCTGGTCGCCAACAACTCGCGCTGGTCCAACTTCCGCACTCGCCGCACGCGGCGCTGGCACGCCCGGACTGCGAACGGCACGCCGGTGGTGCTGCTCGGCGACGCCGTGCATACCGCGCATTTCTCGGTGGGCTCGGGCACCAAGATGGCGATGGAGGATGCCGCGGTCCTGGCCACGGAGGTGGCCAAGGATCCCCGCGACCTGGACGCGGCACTGCGACGCTTCGAGCAGGTGCGAATCCCTCAGGTAGCCAAGATTCAGAATTCGTCGCAGCCGAGCCTGTCATGGTGGGACCACTTCGGTGAGTACTACCAGGCCTTCGAGCCGTGGCAGTTCGGATTCCACTTCTTCAGCCGCGCGATCTCGGCGGAGAAGATCCGGGTACGCGATCCGCGATTCATGGCCGACACCGAATCGGCCTGGTACGCGAAATATGGCGCGGCACCACTTGATACGCCATTGCAGATAGGCGATCGCGTCCTGCGGTCACGGCTGGTGCGGGTACTCGACCATGATGCCGACCGGCTTCGGTTCGGCGATGACGTCACGGTGCTGACCGCCGCGGTCGACACGCACGCGCTTCCTCTGGTGGCCGCGCCGGACACCGACGGCACCGCACTCACCGCCGCTGTCCGCGAGCAGCTCGATGAGGTGTGCGCGCGGCGACCGGATGCGGTCGTGGTGCGCGGGGGCACCTCGTTGTCTCGTGCCCTGTGCTCGGAGTACACGCGGTTGCGCCACGGCACGGCGACCGTCCTCCTCGAACAGCCCGCCGCCGTGCGGGCCCGCCGCGCGGTCGATGAAAATGACTGCGCCGCAACACTTGTCCTGTCCGGCCGAGCCGACGCCGTGGCGTTCGAACCGGCCCGAGCCCCCGCCCGAACCGACGCGGAGGTCTCGCGATGAACCGGCCAGCCCTGAACTCCGATGCCTTGCCCGGCGTGCGTCCGCGGCTCGATCGGTTGTTCCGCCCGTCTTCGATCGCCGTCGTCGGCGCGTCGGAATCTCCCGGCAAGCTCGGGGCGGTGATGCTGCAGGCGGTCCGCCGCGGTGCCGCGCATGCGGTATACGGCATCAACCCCAAGGCCGGCGGCGATGGTTTCCTCCCCACGCTGCGTGCCGCCACCGACGCTCACGGCGACGCCATCGACCTTGCGGTGCTGTGCGTTCCGGCCGCGACCACCCCGGACGCACTCAGCGAGGCCGCCGAGTACGGCGTCGGTGCCGCCGTGATCTGCTCCGGCGGTTTCGCCGAGATCGGCGGCGACGGACTCGGATTGCAGGAGCAGGTGGCGAAAATCGTTGCCACCGCCGGCATTCGGGTGCTGGGTCCGAATACCTCCGGATTCTTCCGGCCCGGTGTCACCACGGTGAGCTTCGTGCCGACCGTCACCGAGCTTCGCCGCGGTTCCGTCGCCGTGGTGGCGGCCAGCGGCGGCATGAACCACGCGCTGTCGTTCCTGCTGTCCGAGCGCGGGGTCGGCGTGGGCTTCGGTGTGGGACTGGGCAACTGTGTGGATGTGAGCACGATCGACGTGCTCACCTATCTGAGCGGCGATCCAGGGATCTCGGCCATCGCCCTGCATATCGAATCCGTCGACGAGGGGGAGGCGCTGCTGTCGGCGGTGCGGACGGTGAGCGCGACCAAGCCGATCGTGGCGATCGTGGTCGGGCGTAGTGACGTATCAGCCTTCGCCGCCTCACATACCGGCGCATTGGCGACCTCGTGGCGGACCACACGGGCACTGCTGGCCCAAGCCGGTGCGGTCGTGGTGGAATCGGAAACCGAACTCGTCGACGCCCTCGCCGCGCTCAGCCGGACCCGGCTGCCCGCGCGCGCCAACCCGGGCATCGGGGTGGTCACCGCACAGGCCGGTCCCGGACTGATGCTGCTGGATCACCTACTGGCGCACGGGCTTCAGGTACCGGCGCTGACGTCTGGAACCCAGGATCGCCTCGGTGAATTGCTACCGCCGATGACCTTCCAGGCCAATCCCGTCGATACCGGCCGCCCAGGTCCCGGCTTCGCCGAGGTGCTCGCCGCGACCGCCGCCGATCCCGGTATCGACGCCCTGGCGGTGTACGCGCTCGCCGAACCCGACGCCGTCGATCTGGCCGATGCCGTACACCGTTCCGGTGTCAGCGGGAAGTTGCCCGTGCTGCTCGGTATCAGCGGTCCCGCCGCCGCGGTCGGTGAAACGTATACCACCGCAGACGAACTCGGTATCCCGGTCCTACCCGGCCCGAGCGCGGTCGGTACCGCGATCCGGGCGCTGGTCCTCGACGCGAAGTCCCGGTACCTGAACATCGGCGACGGGGACTGGGACCCGGTCGAAGCGTCGTCGATCGCCTTGCCCGCCGACGAGGCCGCCGCGAAAGATCTGCTGGACCTGCTCGGCATCGCGACTCCGCCGCGGCGAGCGTGCGCCGATCGCGCCGCCGCCCACCAGGCTCTCGCTGAGCTGCCGACGCCGGTGGCGGTCAAGATCCTCGACCCCGCGGTGCTGCACAAAACCGAGATCGGCGGCGTGCATCTGAATGTGCGCACCGCTGAGGAACTCGATCACGCGCTGCATGCGCTCGATGCCATTGGTGCCCCGGCGTATCTGGTCGAGTCCATGGCCACCGCAGGTGTCGACCTGTTCCTTGGCGTGCGTCGTGACCCGGTGTTCGGCCCGATCGTGGTCGCAGGACTCGGCGGCACAGCGGCCGAGGCGATCGGCGATGTAGCGATCCGCGGTCACCACCTCACCCCCGCGGGCGCCGCCGCCATGCTGGACGACCTGCAATGCGCGCCACTGCTCGACGGATGGCGCGGCGGGCCGGTGCTCGACCGGACCGAATTCGCCCGTATCGCACTCGCACTCACGGCCTACCTCACCGACCACCCGGAGATCGGGGACCTCGAGATCAACCCGCTACGCCTCACCGCTACCGGACTCATAGCCCTCGACGCGGTCATCGTCGCGCAGCCCGCACCTCTCGCGCTCGAAGGAGAGCCCCAATGACAGCACCGCACACCGACTCCATCGGGGGTCGCAGGCAGGCGCGGACACCGGTGCCCATCGACGGCGTCGTGCCCTGGCCCGAGGACGTCGCCGACCGGTATTGCAAGGCTGGGTACTGGCAGGGCAGGTCGCTGACCTCCTATATCGCCGACCAGGTGGCCCGCCGCCCGGACGACGAGGCCATCATCGATGGAACCACCCGGCTCACCTATCGGCAACTATGGAGCCGCGCCCGGGCGAGCGCGCAGGCCCTGCTCGATCAGGGGATCGGACCCGGCGACCGGATCGTGCTGCAACTGCCCAACGGTTGGGAGTTCGTCGCATTGACGCTGGGCTGTATGCGTATCGGCGTCGTCCCGGTGATGGCGTTGCCCGCGCACCGCAAGCACGAACTCACCCACCTGGCGGCGCTGTCGGAGGCGGTGGCGATCGTGGTCACCGACCTCGACCGCGACACCGATCTGCGCCAGATCGCCCAGCAGGTGTCCGCCGCGGTGCCCAGCATCCGATCTGTGCTCGTGCACGGCGAATTATCTTCCGGCCCCACCGAATACGCGCGAGAGCACAGCCTCGCCGCGAGCCTGGAGACCGTCGCCCGCTTCGCCGACGCCGACTACGAGCCCGGCGGCTCCGACGTCGCCTGCCTGCTGCTCTCCGGCGGCACCACCGGACTGCCGAAACTGATCGTACGAACCAACGACGACTACGCCTACAACATACTGCGCTGCAACGAAGTCTCCGAATTCGATTCCAGCACCGTGTATCTGGGCACGCTGCCGAGCAGCCACAATTTCCCGCTGGCCTGTCCCGGCATCCTGGGAGCACTGTTCGCCGGTGGCCGTGCGGTGATGCTGCCCAGCCCCGCCGCCGAACGCGCGCTGCGCACCATCGACGCCGAGGGCGTGACCGTGGCCGCGGTCGTGCCCGCGGTCGCGCAGAGCTGGATCGAGCACCAGCGTGAGCACCACACCTTGCGCGGCAGCACCCTGCGCGCCCTGCAAGTGGGTGGCTCCCGCATGCCCGACGAGCTGGCCGCGCGAGTCGAACCCGTGCTGGGCGCACGACTGCAACAGGTGTTCGGCATGGCCGAGGGACTGATCAACATGACCCGCCTCAACGACACACCCGAGATCATCCTCAATACCCAGGGCCGTCCAGTCAGTCCCGCCGACGAGATCTTGGTGGTGGACGAATACGGAATCCCCGTGCCCGACGGCACCCCGGGCGCGCTACTGACCCGCGGGCCCTACACCCCGCGCGGGTACTTCCGTGCGCCGGAACACAATACGCGCGCCTTCACCGCCGATGGCTGGTACGCCAGCGGCGATATCGTCGTGCGCCGCCCGGACGGCAACCTGATCGTCGCCGGACGCGACAAGGACATGATCAACCGTGGCGGCGAGAAGATCTCCGCCGAGGAGATCGAGAATTTCGCCTACCAGGTCGACGGAGTGGAGATGGCCGCCGCGATCGCCATGCCCGATCCGGTGCTGGGTGAGCGGCTTTGCCTGTATCTCACAGTGGCACATGGTCATTCGGTGTCTCTCAACGATGTTCTCGCTGTCATGAACAGTGCGGGCGTGGCCCGGTTCAAACTGCCCGAACACCTGGTGCTGGTCGACACGATGCCCACCACGAAGGTCGGCAAGATCGACAAGAAGGCCCTCCGCGAAGACATCCGGGCGCGACTGGACAGTGAGCACGAGCCCGCCTGACACCACATCTTCCCTTCCGACGAAAGCGACACGACCATGACCGCCGCCGAATCACATCTCGACGACCAACTGCTCGAACAGCTCTATGCGGATTTCGATACCGCCCACCTGAATCCGCTGTGGACCCAGCTCGGCAGCCTGATGCCGATGGTCCCGACCCCGAAAGCCGTTCCGTTCGTGTGGAAATGGTCCACGCTGTATCCGCTCGCTCAGCGGGCCGGTGACCTGGTTCCGGTCGGGCGCGGCGGGGAGCGGCGCGCCATCGCGCTGGCCAATCCCGGCCTGGGCGGGGTCCCCTACGCCACTCCGACACTGTGGGCGGCGATCCAGTACCTGGGCCCCAAGGAGACCGCGCCCGAACATCGCCACAGCCAGAACGCTTTCCGGTTCGTCGTGGAGGGCGAGGGCGTGTGGACGGTCGTCAACGGCGACCCGGTCGCCATGCGCCGCGGCGATTTCCTGCTAACCCCGGGCTGGCACTTCCATGGCCACCACAATGGAACCCACGAGCCGATGGCATGGATCGACGGCCTGGACATCCCGTTCCAGCACTACACCGACACGTCGTTCTTCGAATTCGGCTCCGACACCGTGACCGACGACGCCACCCCCGATGTGTCGCGGTCGGAGCGGTTGTGGGCGCATCCGGGCCTGCGGCCGCTGGTCGGGCTGGACGCCAAGACCAGCTCTCCCATCGCCGCCTATCGGTGGGAACACACCGATGCCGCACTGCGCGAACAGCTTTCCCTCGAAGACGAGGGCTACCCGGCCACGACCGAACCCGGGCACGCCGCCGTCCGCTACACCAACCCCACCACCGGCGGCGACGTGATGCCGACCATCCGCGCCGAATTCCACCGACTGCGCGCCGGGGCGCACACCCGCCCGCGCCGCGACGTCGGTTCCGCGGTCTACCAAGTCTTCGACGGTGCGGGCCGATTCCGGTCGGGCGACAAGACGTCTCAGGTCGTCAAGGGTGATCTGATCGTGGTCCCGTCCTGGACCGAATGGTCGATCGAGGCCGACACCGAGTTCGACCTGTTCGCCTTCTCCGACGCCCCGATCGTCGAACGCCTGCACCTGCACCGCACCCACCTCAGCGAAGGAGCCTGACCCGCCATGAAACTCGCCACCCTGCGCCTGCACACTTCGACCGCCGCCGTACGAGTCGACGACGACTCGACCGCCACCGTCATCGACGGCTACGCCGACCTATCCGAACTGCTGTCCGATCCCGACTGGAAGACGCTGGCGCAGAACGCGTCCGGAGCCACCGTCGACCTGGCTCGCGCCGACTACGCGCCGGTGGTGCCGCATCCGGGCAAGATCGTCTGCGTCGGCCTCAACTATCGCAGCCACATTCGAGAAATGGGTCGCGACCTGCCCGAATACCCCACCCTGTTCACGAAATTCGCCGACGCCCTGACCGGCCCCTACGACGAGGTGGTCGTCCCCGCGCACGCCGCGTCCGAACTGGACTGGGAAGCGGAACTGGCCGTGATCATCGGCAAGCAGGCCTACCAGGTGCCCGAGCCGGAGGCCGCCGACTACATCGCGGGCTATTCGGTGATCAACGACTACACCATGCGCGACTACCAGTACCGCACCCTGCAATGGGACCAGGGCAAGAATTTCTACCGGACAAGCGGTTTCGGCCCCTTCCTGGTCACCGACTACACCCTCGGCACCCGCATCGAGACCCGTCTCGAAGGCCAGGTCATGCAGAGCGCCACCACCGACGATCTGGTCTTCACCCCCGCCCAGCTCGTCGACTACATCTCCCACATCGTCCCACTGCATCCCGGTGACGTCATCATCACCGGCACCACCGGTGGTGTCGGCCACGCCCGCAAGCCCGCGCGCTACATTCAAGACGGCGAAACCGTCGAGGTCAGCATCGACGGCATCGGCACCCTCGAGAACAAGACAGTCATCAAATAGGCTCGGCGACAGTGACATTCAATAGTCTCGACCTATCCGAGCGGCTGCTGGTCGCCCGGCGTGGCACCGCGTACTTCGCCCAGCGCCTCGCTGAACTGACCGATGGCGAACTCGGCGGCGATACCCTGCTGCCCGACTGGTCCCGCCGCCATCTGCTCGCCCACGTCGGCTACAACGCTGCCGCCCTGTGCCGCCTGCTCGACTGGGCGGCCACCGGCGTCGAAACCCCCATGCCGCCGTGAAGCCGCGCTCAAACTGCGTCTGGACGAGTTGAGCGCAGGCGATTGCACCGTCCTGCTGCATCACAAAGGCGGCGTGGACGCGTGGCATCCTGTGACTCCCCTGCTCATGCGCAGACTCGTCGAACATGTCGAGACCCGAGGCGGAACTTCCGCGAAAGCCAAACACCAGGCCACCACGATCGCGGAGATCGCCGCCGACGCGGGAGTCACCGAAAGGACCTTCTACCGGTACTTCCCGTCCAAAGAGCACATCCTGTTCAGCGATTACGACGCGCGCCTGGACTGGTTCCGGACCGCGTTGCGGGTCCGGCCACCCCGCGAACCAATCACCGTCTCGGTCCGGGCCGCAGCGGAATCCTTTCCTTACAACGAGGCTCTGCCGCAGATCGCGCAGTTGCGTGCCGGGCACCCGGATCGCGACGTCGTCAACGCCCACCTCCATCGAGTGCAGGCCGGCTTCGCCGACGAGATCGAACAACACCTCGTCCGCAACACCGAGCGCGGCGGCGAGCCGGCGACCGACGCCGCCCTGCGAGCCCGACTGCAAGCGCACTGCATCAGCGCGGCGATGTTCGGCGCCCTCGACACCTGGCTGAACACTGCCGACCATCGGATCACCGAGCTCGAACGCCTCATCGACCTCGCCCTGCACATCATCAACGACGGCATCCGCTGACGCCCGGCCGGTAGTGGCCAGGGGCGGTGGCCGGGTTCCGTCTCGCTACGATGACCATGATCAACTTCACCGTCCCGCGTCATTGATCAGACACAGGATGCCCGATGATCACCACGCTCACCGTGACGATGGCCGTGATAGTCGTGTGGTCGTTCGTCTCGAAATCGCTGTCCCAGCGGTCGATCTCGGCTCCGCTGGCAATGATCGCCGCCGGTGCGGTGCCCGGTTGGGTGCGCGACTATTCGCTGTTGTCCTCGCTCAGCCTGGAGGCCGCCCAGCACCCCCGTGGAAATCATCCTTGCGATCTTCCTGTTCGTCGACGCGACCGAGATTCGCGGTGGGCTGTTCGGGCGCACACCGCACGTGGTCGTCCGACTGCTGGTGATCGCCTTCCCGCTGAGCCTGCTGGCCGCCTGGGCGTGCCGGCGACATCGCCGTCGTGGACCACGCCGGTGTCGTCTATCTGGCGGACTGGGCCAAGGAGCTCATAAACACTAGGGCTACCAGGTGCCGTCTGCCGAACTGGAAGTGTTGCTGCTGACCCATCCAATGATCGTCGACGCCGCCATCAGCGTGAAAGATGCTGAAGGGGAAGGGATTCCGAAGGCATTCGTGGTGCGGCAGAGTGACACCGACCTCGACGCGAAGCAGGTCATCGACCACGTGGCCGAACGGGTGGCACCATACAAAGGAGGTCCGTCGCGTCGAATCCGTCTATGCCATCCCCTGAATCCGTCACGGGCAGGATCCCACGCAAAGATCTGAAGGCGCCGGAGGCCGCGCGCTGATGAGCCTCGGTGCTGCCGACCACGGGCCGGGGTCGGCAGCACCGCTTGTGAGATCGCTACGGGTGTGTGGCGAATCGCCGGTCGATCACCGATAGCGCGAGCTCGGCCCAGCGAATGTTCTCCTGTTCGAAGGAGATTCCCCGCAACAGGGTCAGATACGGTCCGACTCGCTCGGTCTCCTCCAGGTACGCCTGTTCGCTGCGGCCGTTCAGCAAACGCGTGCGCAAGCGTTCGTAGCGCGCCAGTTTCGCCTTCGACCACTCCAATTTCTCGACCATCGCGGCTCGCACCGTCGGTGCGTCCTCGGTCTCCATCCCTTGGACCTTCACCATCATCTCGTCGCGGATGGCGGTGGGCTTGGCGGGCTCGGCGATGAACTCGCGCAAGGCCGCCCGCCCGGCCGGGGTGATCGAGTGCAGACGCTTGTTCGGACGCCGCTCCTGCTGCACGACCCGGGTCTCGATGAGGCCCTCCGTAGCCATCCGTTCCAGCTCTTTGTACAGCTGTTGCGGAGTAGCCATCCAGAAGTTGGCGACCGAGGCGTCGAAGCCTTTGGCCATGTCGTAGCCGGACGCCTCACCCTCCAGTAGTGCGGCCAGAACCGCGTTCCGTAGCGCCATCAGCCCACACTACCACCTTTCACGATTATTCAATTTTTTGTCCGAACATCTCTGGACACTGCGAGGCTATGGAGATAGCGTTCATACATTCTAATCAACTAATTGAGTATGAGAGTGTGTGTGACATGCATCGATTCAGGGCAGCTGTGGAGGCCCGCGACGAGGCTGCCATCGAGGCGCTGCTGGCCGACAATGTCGTGTTCACCAGTCCGGTGGCGTTCAAGCCGTACCCAGGCAAGGCCATCACGGCGGCCATCCTGCGCGGGGTGATCCGCGTGTTCGAGGACTTCCACTACGTGCGTGAGATCGCCGACGCGGGCGGCCGCGACCACGCGTTCGTCTTCGAGGCCACCGTGGACGGCAAGAGGCTGACCGGGTGCGACTTCCTGCACTTCGACGAGAACGGCAAGATCGACGACTTCATGGTCATGGTGCGCCCGCTGTCGGCGGCTCAGGCGCTCGCGGCCCGCATGGGCGAGCAGTTCGAGCAGATCAAGGCAGAGGCCACCGCGCAGCTCCAGCGTGAGGCGGCCGAGGGTGAGTGACTACGACGCCATTGTCATCGGCGCGGGCAATGCCGGTCTGACCGCCGCGGCCACGCTGCAGCGCGCGGGCGCGCGAACCCTGTTGCTGGAAAGGCACAATGTGCCCGGCGGCTGCGGAACCTCCTTCCGCCGTGGACGTTTCGAGTTCGAGGTGGCGCTGCACCAGCTCTCCGGCGTGGGTGTCGAAGGCCAGCCGATCTCGTTGCGCGAGGGACTGTTCCAGCAGCTCGGTATCGCCGACAAGCTGGAATTCGTGCAGGAGCACGACCTGTACCGTGCTGTCATTCCTGGCCAGCTGGATCTGACGCTACCCGCGGACTGGGATGCGGCTATCGACGCTATCGAGGCCGAGTTCCCGGGCAATCGGGACCGCACGGCGAGGTTCTTCGAGTTGCTGAAGCAGGTGACGTTCTGGCAGATCGCAGCCATGCGCGGCATGCCGCCCGAGCAGATCGACCCGATGCTGTTCAGGTACGGTCTGCGCTCGCTGCAGGAGGTCCTCGACGAGTTCTTCGACGACGAGCGCCTCAAGACCGCGCTCGGCATCTACTGGACCTATCTCGGGCAGCCGCCGTCCAAGCTGCGGTTCCAGGATCTGGCGCTGACTCTGTTCGCCTATTTCGAATTCAAGCCCTGGCATGTGCGTGGTGGTTCCCAGGCCATGTCCACCGCGATCCTCGACGCCTTTCTGCTGGCCGGCGGTGAAGTTCGGTTCAATACCGGGGTCGAGGCCATCCTCAGCGAGGGAGGGCGAGTGCTGGGCGTACGGCTCGAGGAGGGGTCCGAGGTCACCGCACCCGACGTGGTGTCCAACGCGTCGCTTCCCACCACCTACGCCATGATCGAGGGCGTCGACCTACCGGCCGCGGTGCGAGATGACCTGGCCACCAGGCGAATCGGCGTCTCCGGCTTCGTCCTGCACATGGGTCTGGATGCCACACCGGCCGAGCTCGGGTTCACCACCAGCACCACGTTCGTCAACATGGACACCGACGACGACCGCACCCACAACGCGTGGCGCTCGTTCGAGCCCGCACGCGGAATCTGCGTCAGCGCATACGATGTCGCGCCGATCGGGTTCTCGCCCATGGGTGCCACCCATATCAGCCTGATGACGTTGCAGTACGCCGACATCTGGCGCAACGTCGCGCCCTCGGAATACGCGCGCACCAAGTTCGCCTATGCCGAAACTCTGCTCGACCTCATGGAGAACGTCACCCCCGGTATCCGCGACGCCATCGAAGAGGTCGATGTCGCAACACCATTGACCATGATGCGCTACCTCGGCCACCCCGGCGGCGCCATATACGGCTACGACCAGGACGCCACCGAGGGCTGGTTGTTCCGCAACAGCGAGCGCCAAACCCACATCCCCGGACTACATCTGGCCGGTTCCTGGGCCGGTATCGGCGGATTCCAGCCCACCTTAGAAGGCGGCGCCCGTGTCGCCCGCCGCCTGCTGCGCACCAAGGTCGCCTGAACGGAGCAATTCGTGAAACACCCACTCGCAGAACGATTCGACGGCGCGGCGGAGATCCTCGCCAAGATCGATTCCCGCATTCCCGACACGCGCGACCACACCACCGAAACCCGCGCAACCATCAACGCCTACCACCCCAAGCGGCTTCGGCTCCGGGTCGAGGCGATCATCGACGAGACCGCGACCACCAAGACCTACCGGCTGACAGACTCCGAGAACGGCGCACTACCGCCGTTCCTGGCAGGCCAGTACGTCGACGTGTTCATCGATGGCACCAGCCGCCCCTACGCCATCTCCTCGAGCCCGGCCACGCTAGATCACTACGACCTCACCGTGCGACGGGTTCCGGGCGGGCGCATCAGCAACCTACTCATCGACATCCTGGAAGCCGGGCACGTGCTCACCACTACCGGGCCGATGGGCACCTTCCATCACAACCCGCTCTTCCACGGTGACCGAGTGATCTTCCTAGCGGGCGGCTCCGGCGTCGCCCCGGCCATGAGCATGATCCGCGAGATCGTCGAACGCCGACTTGAACGCTCCTTCCACCTGATCTACGGCTCACGCGACGCCGCCGACGTCATCTTCCGCGCCGAACTCGACGCTCTGGCCGCCCGCCACCCCGGCATCACCGTCGACCATGTCATCGCCGACTCCACGCCCCCATGGACCGGCCGGACCGGGTTCCTCACCGCCGAGACCATCAGTGAATTGGCGGGACCGCTCGACGACCGGATGACCTATGTGTGCGGCCCACAGGCGCTCTACCCCTACGCGCTGGAGCAGCTGACCACACTCGGCCAGCCGCGCAAGCGAATCCGCTTCGAGGCCAACGGCGCACCCAACGACCCGACCGCGCAGCCGCACTGGCCCGCCGACGCCGATCCGGCCGAGGAAGTCTCGGTAACGGTGGGCGACACCAGCTTCCGCACCCGACGCGACCGTCCGCTGCTGGATGCGCTGGAAGACAACGGCATCCGTCCCGAAGCCGGCTGCCGCTCCGGCGAATGCAGCCTGTGCCGGGTACGCATCGTCAAGGGCGAGGTGCACACCGCTTCCGAGGCCAAACTCCGGTTGTCCGACCAGCAGTTCGGCTACACCCACTCCTGCGTCGCCTACCCGATCACCGATGTGGAGATCGATCTATGAGCTCCGGCGCGAGTCACTATCGCAGCAATGTCCGTGATCTCGAGTTCAATCTGTTCGAGGTCCTCGGGGTCGGCACGCTGCTCGACGTCGGCGGTTTCGGCGATCTCGACGCCGACACGGTGCGTGCCATGCTCGACCAGGTGCGGGAGCTGGCCGAAGGACCATTGGGGGCGTCGTTCGCCGACGCCGATCGCAATCCACCGGTCTTCAACTCCGACACCCACTCAGTGACCCTCCCGGAATCGTTCAAGACGAGCTTCCGAGCGCTACGGGATGTGGGATGGGAAAAGATCGGCCTCCCAGCCGAACTGGACGGCATACCGGTCCCGCGAACGGTGTACTGGGCACTGTCCGAAATGGTGCTGGGCGCCCAGCCCGCCGCGTTCATCTACGCGCTGGGCGCCAGCTCGGCCACGCTGTTCCCCGACGTCGACGCCGACCAGCAGCAACGGTTGCACATCGCCGCCGAAAAGGGCTGGGGCGGAACCATGGTGCTCACCGAACCCGACGCCGGATCGGATGTGGGCTCCGCGCGCACCCGCGCGACCCCCCAACCGGACGGCTCCTGGCATCTGGAAGGGGTCAAAAGGTTCATCAGCTCCGCCGACTCCGACGACCTGTTCGACAACATCATCCACCTGGTACTGGCCCGCGCCGACGGCGCGGGTCCGGGCACCAAGGGCCTGTCACTGTTCCTGGTGCCGAAGTACCACTACGACCCGCACAGCGGCGACATCGGTGAACGCAACGGAGTATTCGTCACCGGCCTCGAACACAAGATGGGACTGAAAGTCTCCGCCACGTGTGAGCTGACCTTCGGCGGACACGGCATCCCGGCGAAAGCCTGGCTGATCGGGGAACCGAACACCGGCATCGAGCGCATGTTCCGCATCATCGAACATGCACGAATGATGGTGGGCACCAAGGCGATCGCCACGCTGTCGAGCGGATATCTGCACGCCCTCGAGTACGCGAAGACGCGCGTGCAGGGAGCGGACATGACCCGCGCCAACGACACGACCGCACCACGGGTGCCGATCATCGGCCACCCCGATGTGCGCCGCTCGCTGATGCTGCAGAAGGCGTATACCGAAGGACTGCGCGCGGTATACCTCTACACCGCCGCACACCAGGATGCCGCCCTGGCCCAACAGGTTTCGGGCGCGGACGCCGATATGGCCGCCCGCGTCAACGACCTGCTGCTACCGATCGTCAAGGGCGTCGGCTCCGAACGGGCCTACCGATACCTGGGCGAATCGCTGCAGACCTTCGGCGGCTCCGGCTACCTGCAGGACTACCCCATCGAGCAGTACCTGCGCGATTCGAAGATCGACTCGCTGTACGAGGGCACCACCGCCATCCAGGCCCAGGACTTCTTCTTCCGCAAGATCATTCGCGACAAGGGGACCGCACTGGGCCACATCGCGGCGCCGGTGACGGCGATGACCACATGGGATTGCGCGGCTGGGCCGATCGGCTCGCCGAACGCATCGCGGCCGTCAACCCGGAACTGACCTACGCCAACCTCGCCGTCCGCGGCAGACTCGCCGGACAGGTCTACGCCGAACAGCTCGACGCGGCACTTGCACTCCAGCCGGATCTCGCCACGGTCCTCGCCGGCGTCAATGACCTGCTGCGCCCCGGATTCGACGCCGACGTGGTCAGCGGCCACCTGGACGCGATGTTCTCCGCCCTCACTGCACAAGGCGCTACCGTCGCCACCTTCACCGTCCCCGACATCACCCGGATCATCCCCGCCGCCCGACCGCTTCGCGGCCGGGTCGACGCACTCAACCAGCGCATCCGCACCGCCGCGGCACGACACGGCGTCATCGTCGCAGAGACCGCGACCCATGACGTCGTCACCGACCCCCGGCTGTGGAGTACCGACCGTCTGCACAGCGGTTCCAGGTGCTCATGCGATCGCGGATTACTGTGAGGAGAGCGGGCCGTAAAGCAGCAGACTGCGGTCGAGATGATTGGGCGGCAGCCAGCCGCCGATCGGACTGGCTTCGGCGGTCGCGGTTCCTGTACCCGGAACCTACGCTGAGCCCGTTGCCACGGCACTCACCACGACGGCGGCAGTGAGCGCCGCGTCGACCGCCTGCACCGCGTCCCTGGCCGCCTTCGAGGCCCAGTTCCCGGTGGCGATCTCCTTGGCCCGCTGCGTCACCACTCGGCGGTCGCGGTCGGGGAAGATCTTCGGCACCGCGTCGGCCGCCGACAACAGCGAGATCAAGGCGGCGGCGCGAGGCTCGACAGGGGCGTCAGGGTGTGCGAACGGCGGCGTCAGCCGGTCCCGGAGTTCCTTGCGGTGTCCCCTCGGCATCCAGGCGGTCCGGGGAAAGATGCCCAGTGCCCGGTGGTGTTCGACGCGTACCAGGCCCTCGTCCGCTAGCCGGTGCAATACCTTCGGCTGCAACCCCTTCGACAGTTTCTCAATCGCAGCTCGGGGTTTCATCGAACGAGCCGCCTCGATCCTGGCGAGCGCGTCGCCCAGTATCGGATCGGCAGTCTTGTTCGCGCTCACCACGATCCGGCCCGGTTTCGTCTCGTTGCCCGGCCCGGCCAGCCGGATTGCCCCGGCGTCGATCAGGTCCAGTAGCACTGCTCCGGCGAGAATCCTTGGGGTACGGGTGCTGTCGGCCATCGAGTGCCCAGTACGTTCGTCGAGAAGCAGCAGCATCACGTCTCCGGTGAGCAGGTTCATCACTCGTCCTCCGGTTCCGCGTCGGGCCGGGTCCAGGCCAGGATCATTGTCGGGGTGCAGGCGCCGACGAGCAGCGCGGTCAGCAGCATTATCCCGCCCGCGTAGGCCGCCTGGATATTGTCGAGGTCGGTGAATCCGCCCACGACGATCAGCCAGATCGCAGGAATCATCGCCAGCGTCTGTGTGAGGGTGAGCCCCACCGAGCGAGCCGCGTTGCGCTGCTCGATCTCCCATTCGTCCAGAGCGCTGAGGGGCGCGTCGGCTTGGCGTCCCGAGACGAGCTGCAGCGATATCCACAGCGGAAAGAACAGCAGACAGACCGGCGCCCACAGCAGAGGTCCCCGCTCCAGACCGCACGCGATCAGCACCGCGACGACCGCCAGAGCCAGGAACATCGTCGCGAGGACCACCACTAGCAGCCGGCGGCGGCGACGCGTCCGCCACCGCGGCAACATATGGGCCCAGCGCTCGGCGTAGAACTCGAACCGGCGTGTCCGGCGAGCCTGGTAGCGCTCCAGCAGATTCGGGTGCGTCATCGAATATCCCCTCCGTCGTTCCGGTAGACCGCCGTGGACAGCGGCGCGAATTCCTTCCGCGAGAACACCGCCTCGACCGGCAAGCCGAACACATCGCAGATCCGCAGCGCCAAATCGAGGCTCGGATAGTGATCGCCCCGTTCCAGCGCCCCGATCGTCTGCGGATTCACCTCGATCGCCTCGGCAAGCTGGGCCCGGCTCATTCTCCGCTCGGCACGTAATACCCCGATGCGGTTGTAAATGGGAAGATTTTTCCCACGCCTCATGGGAGTCACACAACAAACTGTTGCATAAACCCAACATTTCGTCAATGGTGGAAGCAGCCCGTTGACGCTGAACTGCGAACCCCGCCGCCGCCGACTGGGGTCTCCTGCACCAGAGCGGGCAGCATCTGGGTGAGCCTGGCCGCTGGCGGCGCATTCCTGATCGTGCTCCTGATTTTCGTCGTTCAGAACACGACCAGCGTTCGGCTCGGCTTCCTTGGGAGACATTTCACCCTGCCGATCGGGGTCGCGATCCTGGTCGCCGCCGTCGTCGGGCTACTGGTCATGGCCGTGGCAGGAGGAATCCGAATCATTCAGCTCCGCCAAGCATTCAACAAGCTGGCCCGGTCCCGAAAAAGCGGCGCACGCCTGCAAAAGTGGAGCGCGAACACGCCGTGAACGACTGCTCGTCACGCGGCGGCGTCTCCTGGTTCGGGTTCGTCGCGCGCTGGTAGGAACGGCGTCGCATCCGGTGACCGTCCTTGCTCGATGCCGCGCCCACGCGCTAGTTCGGCATCGAACGCCGCTCCCATCAGCACAGCGAGATTCGTGATCCACACCCACACCAGGAAGACCACCGCGGCGGCCAATGAGCCGTAAACCTTGTTGAAGGAGCCGAAATTCGCGACATAGACCGCGAATCCGGCTGAGGCGATGGCCCAGAGAATTACTGCGAGCACACTTCCCGGTGTCAGCCAACGAAACCCAGGGTGTCTAACATTCGGTGCGGCCCAATAGAGCAGCGCACACACCAAACTCACCAGCACAGCCAACACGGGCCACTTGAGCACATCCCACACGCGGACACCCGCCGAGCCGATACCGAGCCACCCGCCGACCTCGCGAGCCACCGCTCCGGTAGCGACCACCCCCACCGTGCATGCCGCGACAACGACCAGCATCACCACGGTCATTCCCAGCCGTAATAGCAACGTCTTCCACATCGCACGACCCTCATCGATCTCATAGATCGAGTTCGCAGCGCGAATGAAAGCGCCGAGGTAGGCGGAGGCCGTCCACACCGCGACAGCCAACCCCGCCACCGCCAAGGGCCCCGACAGCGAACGCGCACTCTGCAGATTCTTGATCGCATCGACCAAAAGTGCTGTACCACTACCGGGTCCGAGCTGCTCAACGGTGTCGATCAGCGAATCCGTCGAGCTGGAGCCCAGCATGCCGAGAACCGCAATGAGCAGCATCAGCCCCGGAAAAAGCGACAGCACACTGTAATAGGTCAGCGCCGCAGCCCAATCCGTGAGCTTGTCCGACCAGACCGCACCGATCGTGCGCCACAGCGCACCACGCCAAGACCTCCATCGAAGATCCATCGGGCCCGACACCCGCTCAACAGTCATCCACCCACCTCCCGGCCAGCACCGGATACCCAGACACCCTCACCGAAAACACACGGCCGCTTGCTGATACACCCGCTGCACTCCGATCCATCCCCGGTGCGCAGACGTGTACGGGCTCGGCCGCGAACCTTCGAGCCGATCGATCACCACGTTTCTACACAGCTCGCTACCGCGCAGGAGTGTCTGTGACGGTCTTGTATTAACCAATACCGTTGTCCGGCAAGGAATTATCGACGCCTGCGACATCGAGGAGTGTGGTGGCGGTGGCGACGGCGAGGCCGTCGAGGGCATGGGCTCGGACTACCGATCGAGCACTGGCTCCATCGAAAATGAGGGTCAGCTGCCGGGCGAGCAGGCCGGGATGGGGTGCACCACCGGGTTCGGCCTCGTGTTGGAAGAACGAGGTCAGACCGTCCTTCTGTCGGCGAGCGACCCGGCTGGCGGGATGCTGGAGCGATTTGAGTTGAACCGCCGCCGCGACATAGGGGCAGCGGTGCTGATGGCGACCAGCCTGTTCGCGACGACTCTCTCGATTCACAATGTCGCGAGCCGGTACCTGTTCGCCCTGGGACGCCAGCATTGCCTGCCGCGGTCCCTCGGCCGCGTGCACGGCCGGCACGGCAGCCCGCATCTCGCGAGCGCCGTGGTTTCAGCCGTCACCGCGGTGATCGTATTAGCTTGTGCGGCAATGTCTATCGATCCACTGGTCGGACTGGGAACCGTGGGAATCGGCTTCGGCACCGTCGGGATCATCGCCCTGCAATGTCTCGCGAGCCTCGCCGTCTTCGGCTATTTCCGTCGAGTGAAGAGCACCCCCGGTTTCGCCACGGTCGTCGCTCCCCTTGTGGCGTTCGCGGGCCTCGGTTTCGCCCTCTACCTCGCGGTCGAGAAGTTCGAATTGCTCAGTGGCGCAACCAATGCGTTCGTGAATGCGCTTCCGACACTGCTCCTGGTCACCTTCGCCGCCGGAGCCTGCTACGCGGCGTGGCTGCGAACCAAACGTCGAGCGCACTACCTGCGGATCACAGAGCTCATGACCACCACTCCGCAGAGCTGATCCGGCGCCACCCCCACACGCGAGAGGTGCGCTACCCGAAGGTATTCGGGCAGCGCACCGCTCGGCGTTTCAGCTCCTGGGGTCAGCCGACCTCGACAGCGGAGAGCGGGATGGGCTGGAAGATCGCGGGCTCCTCCTCGGGCAGGATCGCGGTCGGGCCGTACAGCCAGTCCACGAACGAGTAGTCGTAGGTGTCGCGGTCCACCAGCAACCTATTGCGCTGCAGGCGCGCGATCCCGTCGAGATGCCAGAGTTCACCCCAGGCACGCGAGGTGTTCAGGACGCGGCGGCAATGTTCGGAGCGCACGGCTTCGTACGCGGCGAGGACGGCCGTCCAGTCGACCGAGCCGTCGGCTCGTTTCCGCCGGGTGACGTGCTCCCCCAGCACCCAACCGTCCTCGATCGCCATAATGGCTCCCTGCGCGATGTACTGCAGGGGCGGATGCGCCGCATCGCCCAGCAGGGCGACGCGGCCGCGGACCCATGTCATGATCGGGTCGCGGTCGAACATCCGCCACCACTTGTCCCGCCACATGAACGGAAGGCCTTGCCGCACTGTCGAACACGTGTGTGCGAAGGCGGTATCCAGTTCATCCGGGGTGCCCCAGTCGTCGACGCCGGCCAGCGCCTTGGGGGATTCGAAGACGGCGACCTGGTTGAGCAGTTCGCCGCCGCGCAGGCCGTAGTGGACGAAGTGGCAGCGCGGCCCGACATAGACCACGACCTCGGATAGGTCGATATCGCGGACGGTGGCCTGTGCTATCGGGACGGTCCCGCGGTACGCCACATAGGCCGAATTGACGGGCTCGTCGTCGACGAATTGTGCGCGGGCGACCGAATGCAGTCCGTCGGCCGCGATCACGAGATCCGCCTGTTCGGTCCGCCCGTCGGCGAGCCGCACCCGCGCTTCGGCGGCGGTGTTCTCGTAAGCGACCACCTTGTGGTCGGTCACCAGGTCGACACCGGCGCGTTGGCAGGCACGCAGCAGCAGACCGTGCAAGTCGCTGCGATGGATCACCAGATAGGGAAAGCCGTAACGCCGCTCCAGATCGGTCAGGTCGAGCCGCGTCAGCTCGCTGCCGTCGACCGCGTCCCGCATGATCATGTTCGCCGGTAGCACGCCGAGGCTCTTCGCCTCGTCGAGCAATCCGTAATCATCCAGGATACGAGTGCAATTAGGAGCGAGCTGAATACCCGCGCCGATTTCGCCGAACGCCGCCGCCTGTTCGAGCACTCGGACGCGCGATCCCTGGCGGGAGAGGGAGTAAGCAGCCGCGAGACCGCCGATCCCGCCGCCGACAATGATCACGTCCTGCTTCAGGTCACCCATCGGGGCCAAATCCTTTCTGCCTGGCCCCATTCGGCCGTACACGTCAGAGCCACGGCCCCAGGGCCGGGGCGTGGGAGAAGCCGCAGGGTCGGCCCGTCAAGTACGCGGCCACGTCTGCGAGCGGCCCCGAGATCCTCGTAGCGGAGCCATCACCCGGGAGTTCCCAGGATCTGTCCACATCGGTGGCCACCAGCAGGAGCGCGGGACCGGATCCCGCGGACCGTTTGGCGACAGCGTCGTCGCACAGGGCCGCCAGATAATCGGCGGGCAGGTCGGCGAAGGTGACGCCGAGCGCGAGCCCGCTCGACAGGTCGACCGCGTGCACCCAGACTTCCCGCGCACGCATCCACGGAATCTCCGTCGCGGCAACGGTACGGCCCTGCGCGGTAACCACTTTCGCCGCCCAGTCGGCGGGCTCGAGGTCGGCCATCGCCGCATCGAGCCGCTCGGCAGACGAGCACAGCGATGCGGTGAGCTCGGTGTCCGGCAACCGAGTGCCCGCTTCGATCCCCGCCGCCCGTTCTTCCGGCGACGCGTACATCGGCGTCCGTTCGCCGGTCGCGGCCCAACGCACGAGATTGCCCAGCGCCTCAGCATTGGCCGCGACATGGGCGGCCACGTGTTTGCGGGTCCAGCCTGGCAGCGGAGTGTCTGCGGCATAGTCGAATTCGCCGAGCTCTATCACGTTGAGCAGGACCTTGGTGCCGTGACGCATCCAGTCGAGCCCGTCTTGGAAACCGCGTGCCACTAGGACTCCTCGACGATCTTGTTGGTGCACGCGCCCACGCCATCGATCTCGGTGGCCAGGGTCTCGCCGCCGACCAGGTAGACCTTCGGGTCGCGGGCGTGCCCGACTCCCGCGGGTGTGCCGGTGGCGATGAGGTCCCCGGGATTGAGGCGAATGATGGTGGAGGCGTACCGCACGAGTTCGACCGGATCGAACAGCAGGGTGCCGGTGTTGTCCTCCTGCATGATTCGGCCGTCGACGATCGTCCGCACCCGCAAGGCGGGGCGCACCCCACCGACCTCGTCGGGAGTGACCAGATACGGCCCGACCGGAGCCGAGGAGTCCCAGATCTTGCCCTGTGTCCATTCGATGGTGCGAAACTGCCAGTCCCGCACGGAGATATCGTTCATCACGGTGAATCCCGCGATCGCTGCGGCGGCTTCCTGCTCGGTCGCCCGGCGAACAGGCTGACCGATCACCACGACGAGCTCGACTTCCCAGTCCAGCGCGCTGGTCTCTCGGGGTTTGCCGATCGGGTCGTTGGCACCGGCAAGCGTGTCGGCGAATTTCGGGAACAGCGTGGGATATTCTGGGAGTTCCCGGCCCATCTCCTTGATGTGGTTCGTGTAGTTGTGGCCTACACACAGGACCTTCGAAGGGTTCGGCACCAGGGGTGCGAAATCGGCCCCGTCGACGGCATAGGTCGGGCCGCTTGCCGTACTGGCCCGCGTCGACCAGTCCAGATGGGCCAGGAACGTACCGAGGTCTGGAGCGCCGAGGTCGACCAGTTTGTCGTTTTCGAGCTTGACGGCGCGCGTTCCGTCGGTGGTGCGAATAGTGGCCAGCCTCATCGGGCTACCTCTTTTCGGTCGAGCTGGAGTGCCTCGAAGATCGGGGAGTCGGAGAAACGAAACAGGTCCAGGGCCCCGGAGTCGGAGTCGGTGGAGCTCGCCTCGGACTTGACGGAGAAGGGCGCCCAGGACGGGACGACGAAGAGGTCTCCGCGAGTCACCGACCACTTCGTGTCTCCTACGGTCACGATGCCCGCACCGTCGAAGACCTGGTAGACCGATGAACCCGTCTCGCGCACCGGTGCGGTGTCGGCGCCGCGCACCACCCGATGGAATTCGGTTCGTATGGTAGGCAGGGCATCTCGGCCGTCGGCGGGGTTGGTGTAGCGGACCGCGGCATGTCCCGGCTCGACAGTGCCGCCGTGCCCTTCCCGCTCGAGAGCGAGCTGGTCGGCGAGAGCCCGATCGGTGAATTCCCACTTGTAGGCGAGCAGTGGGCTGCCAGCGGTGAGATGCTGGGCGGCGAGGGGCCGCAGTCCCGGGTGTCCCCACAGTCTCTCGGAGCGGGAACGCCGCGGGGTGTCGCGTTCCTCCGCGCTGATCTGGTCGCGGCCGAACTCGAAGAACTGTGTCTCGGTCAGGTATTGGAAGGGTATGTCGAGGCCGTCGATCCACGCCATCGGCTCGGCGGTCGCGTTGTGGTGAGCGTGCCAGTTCCACCCGGCCTGGGGCAGGAAGTCGCCGCGGTTCATCGGGACCGGGTCGCCGCCGACGACCGTCCACACACCGGACCCTTCCACGACGAACCGGAAGGCGTGCTGGGTATGGCGGTGCTCGGGGGCGTCTTCACCCGGCAGCAGGTACTGGATGGCGGCCCACAATGTCGGTGTCGCGAAGGGGCGCCCGCCCAGCGCGGGATTCGCCAGTGCGATAGCGCGGCGCTCACCGCCACGGCCCACGGGAACCAGGTCCCCCGCCTGCTCGGCGAGCTTGCGCAGGGCCTCCCACTTCCACAGATGTGGAACTGCCTGTGACCGCGGGTGCGCGGGCATGAGATCGCCGATCTGGGTCCACAACGGGACCAGGAGTTCCTCCTCGAAGCCGCGATAGAGCCGCTCGAGGTCAGGGGTCACATCAGGTTGGTCCGGTGCGGCCACTGCCTGTAGGCGAACCGGGGAGTCGTCAACACTCATGCGACTACGGTGACATTGTTCCTCTCGACAGAACATGAGATTCTGTTTTGCAGAATAGGTCAGCCGACATCGTCCGGGAACCGCTCAGGCTCGCCGCTGGACAGGGGTCGGCGTCGGGTCGGCGGCAAACTTATCGACCAGCTCCAAACCACGCTCTGCCCAAGCGATCTCGGTACGCGCGCGCTCGATCAAGCCGTCGTACGCGAAAGCCTTGAACGCGATGATCCGTTCATGCTGCTCCGGAGAAGAGCTGTCCAGCCGAGCCGCCAGCGTGGGATCGGATCGGTCGAGTATGGCGGCACGAACCGCCGACCACTGTTCGATCTGTTCCTGATGGAACTCGATGTGCCGTTCCATATGCTCGCGTGCGGCTTGCGGCCGCGCCCATTCCAGATACGCGGCCCTGAGCCGGTGGGTATCGCGCTCGCGCTGATACACCCCCGGATCGTTGATCCAGTCACGAAACTGACGAACACCCTCGTCGGTAATCCGGTACTCCCGCTTAGTGCGTCGCCCTTCCGAGGGCATCTCGGTGGCCGCGACCAGACCCTCCTCCTCCATCTGCCGAAGCTGAGGGTAGATCTGCGAGTCCGGGGCGTACCAGACGAAACCGACCGACGTACCGAACTGTTTCGCAATGTCATACGCGCTCAACGGCCGCGCGGTGAGCAGGGCGAGGAGGGCGTAACGCAGGCTCATGACTCCATTCTCATGATCGGCATGGACATTGCCGTCACCGGCCACGTTGGAACCACGCCCGCGTATCGTGACCGGTCGTGCGTCAGGGGATGTCGATGGTCAGCACGGCGGGGGCTCCGGTCGAAGGCGCACGGACCGCGCGGGACACACAGGCGCACATCTTGGGAGATGCCTTCTTCTGCTCGTCACTGAAGAAGACATCACGGTGGTCGATCCGGCCCTCGACACGGACGACTCGAATCTGACACAGTCCACATTCGCCCTTGCGGCAATCCGAGATCACTTCCGCGCCAATGTCTTCCAGCGCTTCGAGCAGGGATCGCCCGCGCCCGACCGTCGTCTCGATACCCAACGCGGGAATCGAGACGACGAACTCCTCAGGTTCGTACCACCCGCTGTTCCCGAAAGTCTCGTAGCGCAGATCCGCGGCGGGCAGGCCTCGGTCGTGCCATCGTCGCCGAACGGCGTCCATGAGCCGGATCGGCCCGCACATGTACAACTCCGTCGGCCCGTCCGCGGCGATCTCGTCGACGAGCGCCCCCGCGTCGAGGGATGTGCCTTCGTCGTCGACGTGGACCCGGATATCGCCGCCGTGAATTTCGGTGAGCTCTTCGAGATAGGCCATCCGATCGCGGCTACGGCCGACGTACACGAGTGTGTACCGTGCCTTCACGCGACGCAGCACCCGTGCCGTCTCTGTGATCGCGGTAATGCCGATTCCGCCCGCCAGCAGGACATGTCGAGGTGCGCCGATACGCAGTGGAAAGTTTTGGAGCGGCTGGGTCATTCGCAGTTCATCCCCTGCTGAAGGGTGTGCATGAAGCGCGACTGCTCGCGTGCACGAATTCCTCGTGGGTCAGGTCCATCAGGTTGTCGAGAACGAGCTGATAGTTGGCCTTGACGGGAATTCTGGACCCACCACCGGCCCAGTCCGGGAAATCCATCTGGTGCATATCGGGCACGGAGTCGGGGGTGGCGAGGGTGGGGTCACCGAGCCAGACCCACCGGAATCGGTACCGCTCGATCACGGGAAACGACGGCACCATGGCGCTCGGGTTGATTGTGTTCTGCGCGGGCATATGGGTGCACCGCCCCGCGGAGTTGAAACGTAGCCCGTGATAGGGGCATTGCACCTCGTCGGAGCCCACCCGCTTGCCCATCGACAGGGGTGCGAGCCGGTGCCAGCAGGCGTCGGCCAGCGCGACGGGCCGGCCGTCGCCGGTCCGATACAGCACGAGCGGACGGTTGGCGACCGTGCGCGAGCGGAGTTCGTTCGCGGTGACCTCGTAATCCCAGGCTGCTACGTACCACGCGTTGCGGGGATGTCCGAGCACCTTGTTCACGGTCGAGGTCTTGATATCGGCGACCGTCATGGGCTACCTCCAGTTGGCGGCTCAGCGAGTGATACCTATGGAGATAGGTATCCGGATGTGACACGCACCATACCTCTGAAGATAGGTATTGCATAGAGGCGCTAGATCCGGACACCCATCCGTTCGAGTTCCGCCGCGAGCTCGGTTGCGGTCGCCGCGAGATCGGTGACCCATTCCGGGATGCGAAGCCGGTCGTAGCGGGCGGTGGGCATGGCGATGGAGAGCGCGAGCCGAGCGCCGGGGAGTGCGCGGCCGAGCGCCGTCAAGCCGGTCTCCGTGCGCTGATTGTTGATGGCGAATCCGTTTCGCCGCACCTTTCTCAGCTCGCGGCGCAGCACCGGCACGTCGACTCCGGTGTCGGCATAGCGCCGGTCGATCTCGGCATCGGTCAATGCGGCCAGCATGGCTTGTCCGCCCGAGGCCAGATGGGCAGGCAGCACGCGCCCTTCGCGGTCGCCGACGCGCAGTACGGCATCACATTCCGCCGAGGCGATGAATCGAATCTCGGTGCCAGCAAGCATCATCAGATGCACCGTCTCGCCGCATCGGTTCATGAGCTTTCGCAGCACCGGCAGCGCGACCTCACGCAGTCTCGCGACCGGCATCCCCGGATCAGCGGGCCGCAGGACCGCGCCCGCGACATAACGGCGCTCGTCATCCTGTTCGGCGAAATCGCGGTAGACCAACATCGCGAGCAGTCGATGGGCCGTCGACCGGGCGACCCCGAGCCGCTCCGCCACCTCCGCGACCCGCATCGGCCCCTCCTGTTGCAGCATCACCGCGAGCCACAGCGCGTGGTCGACCGATTCGATACTGTACGCAGGTTTGTTCTTCACAACAGAATCTTATATTCCATAAAGAAGAATCCTCGAGAGTCGCTCATTCAATGAAAATCTGCTCGTCCGGTCGATCCCGGGTAGCCGATGCTGAGTGGACATTCCACCGATCCCGCCACCGAGTCGTCCGAATGTCTTTCGGCGCCATCGATTTAGACCCACGAGGAGTTTCCATGCGCGAGAGCGCGGTCGAATGCGCCTGCACGGCGGCGTCCATCCCCCGCTGGACAGCCCCGCCGGCACCTGGATGTCGATGGTCGTCGCGCTGCCGAGCAGGTCGATGGAGGCGAGCACCCGCAGGTTCAGTGCCGCCGCCTGGTTCGCGCCGATGTACGCCCCGATCAGCTGTGCGTCCATGGAGTGCGCTTCGTAGATCGTCGTCACGCCGAGGGCGTGCTGCCCCTGGATCGCCTTGGCCAATCCCGCGGGCACCAACGGAGGCTGGATGTAGGGGATCTGGGTCCAGATGCTGCGCCAGAACTGATCCTGGGTGTGGTTGTAGTAGTTGTTCACCGATCCCGACAGCCGCCCGGTGGGCGCACCCCAGTCGTCCTTCTCGACGATGACGCCGACCTGATTGTCTGGCGTGTCCTGGTCGATTCCCAGCAAAGCGAGTGCGGCGGAATTGAATACAGCGATATTCGGGGTCTCGGGGGCCCACGCCTGCACCATAACCGGATGGTCGGTCGTGGCCTCGTCCAGGATCGACGCATCGGGCAGTCTGCCCTCCGTGAGATCACGCAACGAGCGCCGCACGAAGTAGTGCTCCTCGCCGACCGGCGTGGTCATGATCCACTCGCCCGCCGGAGTCGATGCCGCCCGCTCCCGAATCGCCGCCACGATATCCGCCCACGACTCGGCGTTCTTGATACTCACCAACGGCGCTTCGAACAGGCCGTAGTGCAGGGCGTGCGGGTGGGTGTCGATCAGTCCGGGCACGACGACGAGGCCATGCACGTCGATCACGCGCGCGTCGGGACACTGGCTCAGCACGTCTTCCCGTTCGCCGACCGCCACCACCCGGCCGTCACGGACCCCCCAGCGCCGCCGCGGTGGTGGTGGTGTTCTCGTCGACGCGCACCCGGCCGCCGACGAAAACCACATTCTCGAATTCATTGCTCATAGCACCGATACAACAGTTGCGGCGCCGGTCGAGTCCATCGGTAGGATTCCCCATACCCGGCTTGCGAACATATGAGACCGACTGGCCCGAGAAATAAGGAAACACGGCGATGCTGGGTTTGAAAGACATTAGTTTCGCAGCGGAATTGGGTTCGACGATCGTGGCCGGCACACCGTCCGATACGTTGACGGCCTTGGCGTCGCATATGCGGGCCGATATGGCACAGCTGGACGTATGGGACGGTTTCCGCGCCACGTCGATTTCAGCGATCGGCGTCTCGCCGACTATCGCCGCACTTGTTTCCGACGAACTTCCGGTAGATGAAGTTTTCGGACGCTATCTATTCAGCTCGGGCACGGCGTGCCTCGCCACGGATTTCGGCTTCCGCGAATCCGGCTATTACCGCGAATATTTCGAAGCTGCGGGAATCACCGACGGTGTGTCGATGGCGTTGGCGACCCCGCGGGGATCGGTCGTCGGCCTACTCCACTTGGCCAGCGGAGAGGCCGCGCATTTCGATGAAGACCACCGCCAACTGCTCGACGCACTGACTCCCACGCTGGCTCAGGCCGTCACGCGACCGTCGGCCGGTGTACCGATTCCTCTGGGGTACTCCGTCTCTCGCGTCCGCGGCGACGCGGTCGAATCCATCGCCTACCGGCCCGCGGCCACGGTCACCTCGGACCCTGTCGTCCTCGAGATCGCACGACGCTTCGGCCGCCAGGAGATGCGAACCCTCCGATTCCTGTGGCGGATGCCCGACGGCTGGTCCGATGTGCAACTCGTCCGCGAGGACGGACCCGACGAGGCGGTAATAGTCGCCTGCCGCCGCACCGTGCTCCCCTGGCAACTGACGCCCCGCGAGCTGGAGGTACTGACAGCGCTCACGACCGGCGCGACGAACCGCCGGATCGCCAGCACGATGGGCATCAGCGAGCGCACCGTCATGACGCATGTCGAACGGATTCTGCAGAAGCTGAACGTCCCCTGCCGCACCACCGCCGCCGTGCGGGCAGTCCGCGACGGAACCATACTGCCCAGCATCGATCCGAACTCCCCCACATTGATCGAACGCCTGATCGGCGTGGTGTCGACCTGAACCTCCACCGCACCTGTGGCCACCCATACGACCGGCCCACGCCTGACGAGCAAGGGCGCGGGCCGGTCGACCGGGATGCGGTTCAAGCCTTCAGGAGATGATTCCGAATGGGCTGTCGACGGCATAGCGCCACGTACCGCCGGCCTGCCGGCGGGCGACCTCGATCGTCGTTCCGCCCAGCATGAGGGGCTTCCCGTCGGGATCGGTTCCCTCGAGCGACCAATCGGCATGCATGAGCACGACGCCGTCCGTCTCTGCCGCGAAGGTCGGCGTGTAGGTGAAGGACGTGCGCGGAATACCTACGAAACCGGCCAGTGATGCGCGCACGTCCTCGCTTCCCATCAGAGTCTCCCCCGTCTGGGTGACGAACGCTGCCGACACTTCGTACAGCGAAAGCAAACCCTCGAGATCGCTGGCCAGGAAGTGCTCCAGAAACTTCTGCTGAAGCTCACGAGGCGTAGATGTGGTCATGTGTTCTCCTTATTCGAAAGATCCTGATTCCCCAGGAATTCGGCCAGTTTCTCCACGATGGAATCCATGCCGGTTCACAGCGGTTTCGGGTCGATGGGGATGGCGATGTTCGCCCGACCTTCGAGGACCTCACCGACCCGTAGCAGGGTCTCCTCGTCGAACGCGCGTCCGGCGAGTTGCACGCCCAGCGGAGCGCCCTGCGTACTGATCACCGGCAGACCGAGGCCCGGTAAGCCGAGAACCGGGATCGCGGTGTTGGGCCACTGCTGCCGGAGGAGTTCGGCGACTCGCGAAGTGGACTCGAGTTCGCCGTCGAGCGCGTACGCCGGTCCGCCCGAGGCGGGAAGCAACAACACCTGATAGCGATCCATGAACTCCGACACCTGCCGCCGGATCAGCGAGCGCCGCGCGTAGCCGTCGGCGAAGTCCGCCAAGGTGACTTCACCGAACACGTCGTCGTAGACCGAGTACATGTGGTCGTACCAGGCGCGGATGGTCGAATCGCCCACCCGGTGCACCTCGCCGACCATGCCGCCAACCTTGAAGTCGGTCAACGCCAGCTGCCACCACAGGGTGGCCGCCGCGCCGAGCGCGGGCAGCGCGACCTCTTCCACCTCGTATCCGACCTCGGCGAGCCAGGAGCCCGCCGTCCGTACGGCGTCGGTGGTCTCGGAACTACCCGGTCCAGCCAGCGGCTGCTCGCCGGGATCGACGACGATCGCGATCCGGATCGGACCCTCGGAAGGGTGTGCCGGCGGCAGCGGAACTGCCATGGGGTCACGCGGATCCGCCCCCTCCATTGCCCGCAGCCCAAGACGTACGTCGGCGACAGTGCGTCCGAGCGGGCCCTCGACAGCGAACTGCTGCACGCACAGCGGCATGCCGCGGCCCGGCGCCGCATGCCATATCGGCACCCGGCCGTAAGTGGGGCGCAGACCGACCACACCACATACCGCCGCCGGGTAACGGATCGAGCCGCCGAGGTCGTTGCCGTGCGCGATGCTCACCACACCGGTGGCCAGCGCGACGGCCGCGCCGCCGCTGGATCCACCGGGTGTCACGGCGGGATCCCACGGATTGCGGGTGATGCCGAACGGTTCGCTGTGGGTCGACCACATGGTGGAGAACGGCGGACAATTCGTGCGTCCGATCGAAATCGCGCCCGCCGCAGCGAGATTCCGCACCACCGGCGCGGTTTCCGCGGCCGGATACTTCCGATACTCGGCCACCCCGTCAGGAGTCGGCAGCCCCTCGACTTCGGTATTGAGTTTGATCGCCGTGGGCACCCCGTGCAGCGGTCCCACCGCATCCCCGCGCGTTATCGCGGCATCGGCTTCCTTGGCTCGGTCCAGTGCGTCCTCAGCGATCTCACCGAAAGCGTTGGATACCGGATTGGTCTTCTCGAGCCGTGCCAGCGCGGCCGTGACCACCTCGACCGCCGACACGGCACCGACCCGGATTGCTTCCGCTGTCTCCGTCGCGGACCAACGCCACAGTTCTTCGCTCATTCGCCATTCCCGTCACTCGTTGCGACAGCTCTTTTCGCCTGCCATACAGGTGAATTCACGCTTGTAGAACGTGAGATTCGTTTCGGGTAACGTATATCCGCCGCGTCGAGGGCGGTATCGGTAGAATTACCGATTGCCATTTCCCTCAGCAATCGGCTGCGGACCTTCGTGCAGGCACAGGCGACTATCGGCCGACCGACCGAAGACGCCTCGAGTCCGTTTGGGTAGCCAGTCTTTTGCTCACGTCGAGTTCAAGCCTCGCCGACACGCTCCATCGGCCGTAGCTTCGGACGGCGCGGCAATCGAACCGCTTACTCATCTCCAATCAGCCACTACCCGAGAGCAATTCGCGAACCATCAAGAGAGCCATGACCGACACCGCGCCGCCCGTCGACCCCGCGCGGTCGATCGGCGAGCGTGGTTCGAGTTCAGACGCCGGGCACCGTCGTCTTCTCGCCCACGATGTCCAGGGGGAAGGGAATCGAGTGGAGGAATTCCGACAGTGCGGTGTTGAACGCGTAGGGCCGCTCCATGCTCGGAGTGTGACCGGCTTCGGCGATGACCGTCAGCTGGGACTGGGGCAGGTTCTCGGCCAATTCGGTGCCGAGCACACCTCGGTCGAACGCGTCTTCCGCGCCGACCACGACCAGCGCCGCGACACTTACCCGGCGGGCGTTGCCGGTGTAGTCCGGCCGCAGCGCGCGACCGCGCAGTGCGGCGGCTGCGCCCGCCGGGTGGGCATCGACCATCATCTCTCGCGCGCGGTCCGCGACCGCCGCTCGTTCCCGCACACTGCGCTCGCTCAGCACCAAGGGGAGGAATTCCTCCGCGTAGTCGCGCACACCCTCGTACTCCAGCCGATCCGCCAGGGCCAGCCGTGCAGCTCGGCCCTGGTCGGGATCGAGGCTGGCGAAGGTATCGGAAAGAACCACGGCCGCAACCTGTCCCGGACGCCGATCGGCGAAGTCCAGCACGACCTGACCGCCCATCGAGTAGCCGATCAGCACTGCGGAGTCGACTGAGCACGCGTCCACTACCGCGGCCACGGCTCGCGACTGGTCGGCCATCAGCACGATGTTCGCGTCGGTGGCGCTATCGCCGAAACCGACCATATCGACACAGATCACCCGGTATCCCAGTGGGACGAAGTGGTCGATCTGGGGCTGCCACATCCGCTTGTCGAACAGGAAGCCGTGGACGAACACCAGGGCGGGGCCGGTTCCGTGGTCGGAGAATCCGACGGGACCGAACTCGGTGGTGAGAATCGACATGGTCTGTACGGGTCTCGCGTCAGATCTTGGACGGGTGGGTCGCCAGCGGCGTGACCTTGATGGTCATGTACCCGAACAACGGTAGCCCGGAGAGGATCTCGTGCAATTCATCGGTCGAGTCGACGTCGAAGATCGAGTAGTTCGAGTACTCCCCCACGATCCGCCACAGCTGCGGCCATTTTCCGGCGTGCTGTAATCGCTGGCTGTACGCCTTTTCCCTGGCGACGATCTCGGCGCGGGAATCGGCGGGAAGGTCGTGCGGAAGGTGCACGTCCATCCGGACATGGAAGAGCATGGGCTGGTTCTCCTCGAGCGAAAATTGTTCGGGCGCTGGAAATCTCAGGCGGGATCGAGAACGAATCCGTAGGCGACGGTCTCGCCGCCGTCGGCTGCCGGCCGGGGGTCGAGCATGAGCTCGGGCTTGACCGCCGAGGCGATGTCGTCGTCATTGTGCTGGTCGCCGGGGAAGTACAGCTGCGCGGTGAGCAGTTCGTGGCCGGGGGCGGACACCTTCACGTGCAGGTGCGCGGGCCGCCACGCGTGCCAACCGGCGGCGGCGATCAACTTGCCGCACGCGCCGTCGGTCGGAATCTGGTACGGCGCGGGGCGCATGGTGCGGATATCGAAGCGGCCCTCGGCATCGGTGGTGAAGGTGCCGCGCAGATTCCACTCGGGCAGGCCGGGGGCGAACTGAGAGTACAGCCCATCGGAATCAGCGTGCCACAGTTCGATCGTCGCCCCGGCAAGCGCGGTGCCATCGGTCGAGGTGACCGTGCCCGTCCACACCAGCGGCGTGCCGGATTCGTTCTCGCGCATGGGAACCGAACCGCTGGAGCCGATCTCGGGCGCGCCGGGCACATAGTAGGGGCCTTCGATGGTGCCTTTGCTGCCGTGCCGGTGTTCGGTGGCGACCTGCTCGACCACGTGCTCCACCCACACGTCGAGGAACAGCGGCCATTCGCCGTCCTGCCCGACACCGATCAGCCACGCCTTGACCGCGTTGTATTCGGCGTAGGTGAGCTTGTGCTTGCGGATGGTGCCGTACACCGCGTCGAGTACCTCGCGGGCGAGCAGATCCACCCGCTCCTGTGACGTGCCGGCTGCGGCAATGGTCTTGTCGCTCTTGAAGCGCTCGGTGGCGCGGGCTCCCGAGTCGGCGGCCGTCGCGGCGGCGGTAGTACTGGCGTTCATCGGATTCTCCTTTGATTCCTTGCCGTATTCAGTGATGGGGCTGAATGTTTCAATGGTCTTGCCGGTAGCGGGCGAGCTTGTCGGGATCGATGTCGACCCCGAGTCCCGCGCCGGGTCGGATGGTGAGTTCACCGCCGCGGATATCGAGGGGCTCGGTGAGCAGGTCGTCGCTCATATCCAGGAAGTTCGACAGTTCACCGGCCCGGCGCGCGGTGAGCTGGTAGGCGGCGCCGAAGGCGACCGAGCACATCGAACCGAGCTGACCGTCGATCTGATTACCCATGACGATTTCGAGGCCGAGCCCTTCGGCGAGGTGGTGAACGCGTTGGGAGACAGTGAATCCGGTGCGCGCGGTCTTGATGTTGATGGCGGTGGCGGAGCCACTGAGCACCTCGCGGGTGATGTCGGCGGGTGTGGGCACCGACTCGTCGGCGATGAACGGGATATCGAGCTGCGATACCAGCCAGCGGCGTCCCAGTACGTCATCGGCCGGGCAGAGTTCCTCGGCGAACAGCAGATTCAGGTCCGCCATCCGTTTCATGGCCACCGCGGACTCCGAGGCGGTCCATCCGCGGTTGCCGTCGATGTACAGCTCAATGGTGTCGCCGAGGGCTTCGCGCAGGGCGCGCGCCACCGCGATGTCCAGATCGACGGGCCGCCGACCGACCTTTACCTTGAAGGTGGTGATGCCGTGCCGGTCGCGCATCTTCTCCGCTTCGGCCACCATCGCGGCGGGCTCGTCGAAGCCGAGCATGTGCGACACCCGCATGCGGTCGGTGAAACCGCCCAGCAGCTCGGTGACCTGGAGGTCGAGACTGCGGCCGAGCGCATCCCACACGGCCATGTCGATGGCCGACTTGGCGACCGGATTACCGACGGTGCGGGACAGCCGGGCGTGGATGGCTTCGCGCTGGAGCAGGCTCAGGCCGACCAGTTGCGGTGCGAAGATCTTGCGAATCACGGCGATCACCCCGTCCTGGGTTTCGCCGTAGGTGAAGGGGCGGGGCGGTGCCTCGGCGATGCCGACGATCCCGTCGTCGGTGTGGACGCACACCAGCACATGCTCGGCGATATGGACCTCGCCGGAGGCGAACTTCAGCGGTTTGCGATACGGGATGGCGAACGGAATCGCCTCCACACGCGTGATTTTCATGGATGGGCCTCCACGGGTTGTTCGTCGGTTGTGAGGTCGCCGGCCAGGGCATCCAGCACCGAGACGAGTACCGGCGATTCGGCGTCCCGTCGCCAGGCCAAGGCCAGTTCGACCGTCTCAGCATCGGCCAGTTCGCGGAAGACGACGCCCGGTAGCGACAGCACTCGAGTCGAGGCAGGCACGACCGCCACACCGAGACCGCCCGCCACCAGGGCGAGCATGACCGCGGAACCGCGTGCGTCACGAGTCGCGTCCGGGGTGAATCCGGCGGCGCGGCAGCTGCGCATGACCGCCGCGTTGATGACCGAACCGCGCCCCGCGTAGGTGATGAAGTTCTCCGCGCGCAGATCGGCCATGGCGATCACCGGTTCGACGGCCAGCCGGTGGTCTATCGGGAGTGCGAGGATCAGTGGTTCGACCTCGAGCACCCGCAGATCGAGGCCCTCGCCCGAGAGCGGCGGCCGGAGTACTCCCAGGTCCAGGCTTCCCGCACGCAACCGGTCGCACTGCTCGGTGGTGAGCAGGTCGGATTCGATTTCTAATGCGACACTGGGTAATTCGCGTTGCAGCCGACGGACGATCCGCGGCAGATGTGACAGCGCGGCCGTGCCTGTGACGCCGAGGCGAATCATGCCCAGGCTGCCATCGGCGATACGGCGGACACCGCGCACGCCGTCCTCTACGGTGTCGAGGACCCGGCGAGCCTCGCCGAGCAGGAATTCTCCGGCGGGTGTCAGCGCGACCTGTCGAGTCGTCCTGGTGAACAGCGCGGCGCCGAGTTCGGCTTCCAGCTGCCGTATCGCTTGGGACAGCGCGGGCTGGGCCATATGCAGGCGCTCAGCGGCCCGTCCGAAATGTTTGGTGTCGGCGACGGTCGCGAAGTAACGCAGGTGACGTAGCTCCATGTGCGAGTCTCCTTCCGCTTCACCGCGACAGACCGATGCGTATTGAGTCACGGTAGATATGAATATTGAGTCGGAACAAATACTATTTTCCAGCCAATTGATACGCTCTACCAATTAATTGCACCCTTGGTCGACACTGGGCATTCATCCGGGGTGACTGGCGTCACACCCTGTCACGATCGACAGAACATGCCACCGCGGGTATCGGCCGATTTCCGGCCCGACGGCACCGCAGGAGGCAGTCGTCGAGGCCGTTGGAGGACCCATGACCAGTACGTTCGATCATCTGAGCCGCGTGCTCGCCGACGCGATTGTCGATGACCGGGAAGCCGGAATCTTCCGCGCTAACCGGCGGATCTTCACCGACGAGGAGATCTTCGAACTCGAGATGAAGTACATCTTCGAGGGCAACTGGGTGTATCTGGCCCATGAGAGCCAGATTCCGAATCCGGGCGACTACCTCACCACCTACATCGGGCGGCAGCCGGTGATGATCACGCGGGACAAGGACGGGCAACTGCACTGCATGATCAATGCCTGCGCGCATCGCGGGGCGATGATCTGCCGCCGCAAGACCGATAATCGAATGACCCTGACCTGTCCGTTCCACGGCTGGACTTTCCGCAACGACGGCACGCTGCTCAAGGTCAAGGACCCCGAGGACGCGGGCTATCCGGAGTCGTTCAACAAGAACGGTTCACACAATCTGACCAAGGTCGCCCGTTTCGAGAACTACCGCGGATTTCTGTTCGGCAGCCTGAACCCCGACGTCGTGGCTCTCGCCGAGCACCTCGGTGACACCACCGCGGTCATGGACATGCTCATCGATCAGTCACCGGAGGGCCTGGAGGTGGTGCGCGGGTCCTCGACCTACACCTTCGACGGGAACTGGAAAGTCCAGGCGGAGAACGGCGCCGACGGCTATCACGTGACCGCGACGCACTGGAACTACGCGGCCACCACCTCCCGCCGCAACACCGGTGCGTCCAAGAACGACACCAAGACGCTCGACGCGGGCCAGTGGGGCAAATCCGGCGGCGGCTACTGGTCCTTCCCGCACGGACATCTGTGCCTGTGGACCTGGGCGGGCAACCCGCAGGACCGGCCGCTCTGGCCGCGACTCGACGAGCTCAAGGCCCAATTCGGCGAAGCGCGAGGCGATTTCATGGTGAAGGGCTCCCGCAACCTGCTCCTGTATCCCAACGTGTACGTGATGGATCAGTTCAGCACCCAGATCCGCCATCTGCGCCCGATCGCACCGGACAAGACCGAGGTCACGATCTACTGCATCGCACCGAAGGGCGAGAGCGCCGAATCCCGTGCCTGGCGGATCCGGCAGTACGAAGACTTCTTCAACGCCTCCGGTATGGCTACCCCGGACGACCTGGAGGAATTCCGGTCCTGCCAGCTCACCTTCCGCGCCGGTGCGGCCCCCTGGAACGATATGAGCCGCGGCGCCGAACACTGGCTCACCGGCCCCGACCCCGTAGCCGAATCACTCGGTATGCACGGCGTGATCTCCGCCGGTGTGAAGAACGAGGACGAGGGGCTCTTCCCGGTCCAACACGGATACTGGCTGACCCGGATGCACGAGGGCTTCGAGCGCGAGCAGGCACGATCAGCCGACTCGTCCGACCCCGACCGCGCCGAAGTCTGAGGAGCTCCACCAATGACCGCCACCACCGAGTCCACCGGCTCGAAACTCATCACCCACAACGACATCGAGCAGTTCCTCTACCGTGAGGCCCGCTACCTCGACGACCGCGAATTCGAGAAGTGGTTGGAGTGTTACGCCGACGACGTCGTCTATTGGATGCCGTCCTGGGGTGACGACGACCTGCTGACCGAGGACCCGCAGACCGATATCTCGCTGATCTACTACCCGAACAAGGGCGGTCTCGAGGACCGGGTCTTCCGCATTCGCACCGAACGCTCGTCGGCCACGTCGCTCCCGGAGCCACGGACCAGCCACAACATCACTAATGTCGAGGTGATCGAGCGCCGCGGAGATCTCGTGGATGTTCGATTCAATTGGCACACCATGTATTTCCGGTACAAGACCATCGATCCGTACTACGGGACCTCGTTCTACACGATCGACTTCTCCGGTGCCGCTCCGCTGATCCGCCGCAAGACCGTGGTGCTCAAGAACGACTACATCCACCATGTCGTCGACGTCTACCACTTCTGAGAGCCGCGAGAGAGCCTGTTATGAATCACCGGATCGCCTTGTCCTTCGAGGACGGCGTCACCCGCTTCATCACCTGCGCCGCGGACCAGACTGTGGCCGACGCCTCGTATCGGGCGCGCATCAACATTCCGCTGGACTGCCGCGATGGCGCCTGCGGCACCTGCAAGGCATTCTGCGAGTCCGGTGCCTACGACGGTGGCACCTATATCGATGACGCACTGACCGCGGACGAGGCCGCCGCCGGTTACGTACTGCCGTGCAGTATGAAACCGAAATCCGATCTGGTGCTGCAGATTCGCAGTACGTCGGCGGTGGCCAAGACACAATCCGCGACCTATACCGGGTCGATCACCGGATTGGACCGGTTGTCTCCGACCACCGTCGCCTTGACCGTGGAAATCGCCGATCGCGACAAACTGGCGTTCCTGCCGGGCCAGTACGTGAATATCGCGGTGCCCGGCACGGACCAGAGCCGGTCCTATTCGTTCAGCAACGCCCCGGATGACAAGAGCCTGACCTTTCTGATCAAGCTCACGCCCGCCGGCGTGATGAGCGAGTACCTCACCGAGCGGGCGGCGGTGTCGGACGAACTCAGCTTCACCGGCCCCAATGGCAGCTTCTTCCTGCGCGAGAGCGAGAGGCCGGTTCTGCTGCTGGCCGGGGGTACCGGGCTCGCCCCGATCCTCGCGATCCTGCGCACCATGGAAGCCTCCGGATCGACCCGGCCCGCGCATCTGATCTACGGCGTCTCCACCGACGACGATCTTGTCGAAATGCACACCATCGCCGAATTGGGTTCCCGGCTGGCGGGGTTCACCTGGGGCTACTGCGTCGCCGACCCGGCCAGTGCGGCGCCGGACAAGGGGTACGTCACCAGCCTGATCCGGGACGAGCACCTTCATGGCGGCGATGCCGCGGTCTATCTGTGCGGTCCTCCCGCGATGGTCGAATCGGTGCGGAAAGACTTCACCGCTCGCGGTATCCACCCGGCCGGATTCTATTTCGAGAAGTTCGCCCTGTCGGGCACGGCAAGCCCGACCGAGGTAACCGAACCGGCCACTGCCGCACCCGCTCAGGTCGAACCCGCCGCAGCGACAACGGTTGCGCCACAGCCGGTCCCGGTCACCGAACCCGCGAGCGTGGTGACAGAGCCGACCGCGGTGTGGAGCGACGGACGGGCGATCGCGGGCCAGCGGATCTTCGATGTCGGACTCCACGAGTCGCTCGGCGCGGGCGTTCGTTCACCGGAGGACTCGACCGCCATCCGTGCGATCGCGGGTCAGATCATGTGGTCCGCGGGGAATGGCTTGCGCGACATGGATTCCGGTGCGCCGTTGCTGCCGACCGGGTCCGCCCGCGAGATCGCGGGACAGCCGATCTGGCCGACCTTGGACTCCCGCATGCCGCGGGCGCGACGGCCGCGATTCATCAGTCCGGGTCGATTCGACGGCAAGGTCGTTCTGGTGACCGGCGCCGCGCAGGGCATCGGTGAGCACACCGCGCGAAGGATCAGCGCCGAGGGCGGCACGGTGGTGCTCGTCGATCGATCGGACATGGTGCACCAGGTGGCCGACGACCTCACCCGGGACGGCCAGGAGGCGGTCGCGGTCATCGCCGACCTCGAGACATGGGAAGGCGCGCAGCACATGGTGTCTCGCGCGGTGGAGCGATACGGCCGCATCGACGCGCTGATCAACAATGTCGGTGGCGCCATCTGGTTCAAACCGTTCACCGAATTCTCCGCGACCCAGATTCAGGCCGAGATCACCCGGTCGCTCATGACGACACTGTTCTCGTGCCGCGCGACGCTGCCCGCCATGGCGGCCCGTGGCAGTGGCGTCATCGTCAATGTCTCCTCCGCCGCCACCCGTGGCGTGCACCGCATCCCGTACTCCGCGGCGAAGGGCGGCATCAACGCGCTGACCGCATCCCTCGCCCTCGAGTACGCCGACACCGGTATTCGCGTGGTCGCGACCGCCCCGGGCGGGACCGAGGCGCCGCCGCGACGGATTTCGCGGGGCGGGTCGCCGCTGGAGACGGACCAGGAACGGACCTGGTTCCAGGCGCATATCGACCAGACCCTGGACTCCAGCCTGATGAAGCGCTACGGCACCCTCGACGAGCAAGCCGCCGCGATTGCCTTCCTGGCCTCGGACGAGGCGTCCTACATCACCGGTACCGTCCTCCCGGTCGCCGGTGGGGACCTGGGCTGATTCGGCCCACCCGGCCGTACCACGCACGCATGGCGCGGTACGGTCCGGTCGGTCGTGGCGGTGCGCGGGATGCGCGCCGAAGCCGCGCGCGAGGATTACGGTGACGGAGTGACTGGAACGGCCCCGTCGGTGGTGCACCAGGTCGCCCTGGCGACCCTGGTGGATCGCGTACGCCAGGTCGACTCCCTGGGTTCGGGCATCGTGCTGATTACCGGACGGTCCGGGACCGGGAAGACCGTGCTGCTGCGGACGCTCGCCGATACACACGAGGGCCCGGTGCTGTGGTCGACCGCCGCGTCGTGGGAACGGGACTACTCGTATGGGGTGCTGCGGCAACTGATCCCGGGATCGGTGCCCGCAGGAGATCCGGTCGAGGTAGCCGCTGACATCGCGCGACAACTGGCCGCCACATCGAAGGACACCACCCTGGCGATCATCGATGACGCGCACTGGGCCGATGCGCCGACCCTGCAGGCGCTGTCCTCGGTCATCCGACACCATACCGACGCACGCGTGCTCGTCGTCGCGGCGACGGTCGCCGGGGACCCGAGTATTCCACCCTCCACTTTCGATCTTCTGCAACGGGTTGCGGCGAGCGTTGTCCCACTGAAGCCACTCACCGCGGCGGAGGTGATTCGTCTCGCCGCACGGCGCGGCATCGCCCTGCATCCGTCGATGGCGGAGCGCTTGTGCCGCCATACCGGTGGGGGCACCCGCGAGATCGACCAGTTGCTGTCCGAGGTGCCGCCGAAGGTGTGGTCGGACTTCGATCCCGATCTCCCGGCCCCGGCCGCCATTGCCGCCCGGGTCCGCGAATCGCTCGGTTGTTGTTCGCCGACAACCCGCCGAATCATCGAATCGACGGCCGTTCTCGGACCCCAGACGCCCTTGCGGGATGTCGCGGCGCTGGCCGTGGTCGACGACGGCCTGCTCGACGCGGTCGACGAAGCGGTCTCCGCGGAGCTGGTGGAGCTCGGATCCCATGGCCTGACAGCGATCGGCCCGGTGAATCCTATGGTCAGGGCAGCCGTCCTCGCCGATATGGGCCCGGCCGCGACGGCAGCCCTGCGGCGTCGCGCGGCCGACTTGACCGAGGATCCGGTGCGGCGGCTTCGCCTACTGGTGGCCGCCGCGCCGATCCCGGACTCCGGACTCGCCGACCGCCTCGACGCTTTGGCGGCCTCGGCCGCGTCCGAAGGCGCGTGGGGAACCGCCGCGTCACTGTTGCGGGATGCGGGCCGACTCACCGACGACCGGCTGCTCCGTGAAACACGCCTCACCCGAGCCGTCGACGCGCTGGTCGGCGCGGGCGATGTCTTCGATGCCACCGCGCTGATTCCCGAGGTGGAGAGTCTGCGCGAAACTCCGCTCCGCAATGCCGTTCTGGGTTATCTGGCGATTGTCCGAGGGCGTCCCGCGGAGGCGGAGATACGGCTCGCCCGCGCATGGGAGCTGGTCAATGCCGAACGCGACCCGGACGCCGCGGCATCGATCTGCCAAAGGTACGTGCTCCACGCGCTGTGCCGCTGCCGCCCGAGCGAACTCGTGGCATGGGCGGACAGAACGGCGGGGTTGGTCGCGGCGGGCAGCCCGGCCGCCCTCGAGGCGGCGGCGATCCGGGGACTCGGCCTGGCTTACGGCCACACCGAGGAGGCGCGGCGGTCCTATGCCGAACTGTCCGAACGGGTTCGGACCGGGGCGCAGGTGCAGCGCATCGTCATGGGACGCGGCTGGCACCATCTACTCGCCGACGAATTCGACGACGCCCGTTCCGACCTCGAAAGTTCGGTTCCCACAACGTTTCTCGGTGGCTCGACACGAATATCATTGTGGGCCGGCGCCTGGCTGGCCCGAGTTCAGTTCCTCACCGGCGATTGGGACGACGCGCTGCGCACCGTGCACGAGTCCGTACAGCTGGTCGATCGCACCGGAATCGTCCTACCGGACCCGCTCCTGCACTGGACGGCCGCGGCCATACATTCCTCGCGCGGCGATTGGACCGAGGCCCGAACTGCCCTGCGGCGCGCTGATTCCGGCCCGCAGGACTACGAAATCATGCGTGTTGCTTCCTATCTCGCACACGCGCACTGGGCCGAGGCCAGCGTGGACCCGGCGGGTGTCTTGCGCGCGCTGCGCCCGATGACCCAGGCCTGGGCGGCGGGCGAGGTCGACGACCCGGGCCAGTGGCCGTGGGCCGATATGTACACGAATGCCCTTGTCGCCGTGGGTAGATACGACGACGCCGACACCTTCCTGACCCGGCACGAACGCCGCGCCGCCGATCTCGGACGCCGCGCGGCGCAGGCCCGATTGAGCGCCGCGAGAGGCCATCTCCTCGGCGCCCGAGGTGAACTGGATCACGCCCGTCACGCGTTCGACACCGCCCTCGAGCAGCTCGAGGGGCTACCTCTGCGCTACGACCGGGCAAGGGTGAGCTTCACCTATGGTCAAATTCTGCGCCGCGCCGGAAAACGCCGAGAAGCCGACACGGAACTCTCGGTCGCCCGGGATCTCTTCGCCGCTTTGGACGCCCGGACCTACGTCACCCGCTGCGACCGTGAGCTGAAAGCGGGCGGCGTCAATATCCGCCGGGCCGACCGAACGGACAGCCAACTGACCCCGCAGGAGAAGGCCGTCGCGCAATTGGTCGCCCGGGGCCTGCCCAATCGGGAAGTCGCGGCCGAACTCTTCATCTCCGCCAAGACCGTGCAGTACCACCTGACAAATATCTACGCCAAGTTGGGCATTCGCTCGCGAGGAGAGTTGGCGGCATCGCACGGCGATGGCTGATCGAGCATTCCTAGTCCCGCAGGGCGGACCATGCCGGATTGAACGAGGCTCGCAGTGTCTCGGTCTGGCGGCGCTCAGCTCGAGGAAAATCGCCGTTGGTGTTCAAGGAGAACCCGCTGCGCCTGCTCGGCCTGCGAAGCCAGACCCGATAACGAGTCGCTGAATCACCCTCTACCGCACGGACGAGGTGCGGCTCGGTGCGGTCCGGGCGATGGGCGACCTCGAGTTCCATCGTGGTGGGGGGCCCGGCCAGCGGCCGGTAGGTGACGCCTTCGAGGGTCAGCGCCGTGACAGCCTCAGGGACTATCGCGGCGCCGAGTCCACCGGCGACCAAGGTGACCAGGGTCGATGTCTCGCCAACCTCGTGTTCGATCGACGACCTGCGCCAAATGGTCGGCGTACCGCTGATCGTCTCCGAGTCGCTGCCCGCGAACGCGTGAACGTCGGCCGGGCCGGTCACAGTGACGGCGTTATGCATCCGGTCACGGCGCCGAATCCGATGCGTTTCCCCGACGGTCCCGGGGCACTCGCCGAAATCGCCACGGTGTCACCATCTTCGAGGAAGATACGGGTCTGATCGCCGAGGGTGACGGGTTCCTTGTCGAGGGGATGCATCGCGTCGGCGGGCACGGCGTGGGTCTCGATCAGTTCGGTGATGCGCGCGCGTGCCTCGATCCACCGGGCCTGCCCGGAGGCCATGATCTCTTCCTGAAACAGGCTGTGCAACTTCAGGTGTCGCGGCGTGAGTGGATGGTTGGGCGTCGTGCGCTGGTCGGGGATTTGCCACACGGTCGCATCGACGATCGCCGACGGGATGTGGCGGTGATAGAGCAGCGAGGAATCAGACGAGAACCCTTCTTCGCCCATCAGCGTATTCATTCCCGAGGGAGCGAAGTTGCTCATCGTCAACTCCTCCGCCAATCACGACGAGCGGCATTTCGAGCAGCCCGACGACTTCGATATCCGCCGCGAAAATGCCAGCGACCACCTTACTTTCGGGTACGGCAGCCATCAGTGCATGGGGAAGAACCTGGCGCGCATGGAGATGCAGATCTTCCTGGAGGAATTGACCCGGCGGCTGCCGCGTATGCGGCTCATTCCGGATCAGAAGTTCACATATCTCCCCAACACTTCGTTCCGTGGCCCGGATCATGTGTGGGTGCAGTGGGATCCGGCGGCAAACCCGGAACGCGCCGACGCGACAATCCTGCGCGCGAAATATGCGGTGCGGATCGGCGAGCCGTCGAAGAAGGCACTCGCCCGGATGCTGACCGTCACCGCGCTCGACGAGGTCGGCGACGGTATTCGCCGTGTCACTCTCGCCGACACGACCGGACGGCCGGTACCGGCGTGGACGGCGGGCTCACATATCGACATCGAGTGCGGGACGCTGTCCCGCCAGTACTCGCTGTGCGGTGATCCACAGGACCGCTCCGCATGGCAGATCGCGGTGCTGAAGGAGTCGGACAGCCGCGGCGGATCACGGTGGGTGCACGAGACGCTTCGGGTGGGCGACACGGTGCGAGTGCGCGGGCCGCGCAATCATTTCGCGTTGGACCCCACGGCAGCTCGATACATCTTCGTGGCCGGAGGCATCGGAATCACTCCGGTTATCGCGATGGCCGACCAGGTCAAGGCACAGGGTGGTGACTACCACATTCACTATGCCGGGCGTTCGCGCACCTCCATGGCATTTCTCGACCGCCTTGCCCGCGACCACGACGAGCACCTCGTCCTGCATCCGGGCGACGAAGGCGAGAGCGCGCGCATGGACCTGTCGGCGTTGTTCGGAGAACCCCAGGCCGGTACCCACATCTATTCGTGTGGCCCGCGGCGGCTTCTCGATGGACTCGCCGAGGCCACGGCCGACTGGCCCGAGGATGCCCTGCACGTCGAACATTTCACCTCGACGGTCGAAAAACTCGACCCCGACAAAGAACATGCCTTCGATGTGGTGCTGAAGGATTCGGGAATCACCGTGCCGGTCGCCGCCGATCAGACCGTGCTGCAAGCATTGCGGGCCGCCAATATCGATGTGCAGAGCGATTGCGAGGAAGGGATCTGCGGTTCCTGTGAGGTGCCGGTTCTCGACGGCTCACTCGACCATCGCGACCTCGTGCTCACCCACACCGAGCGAGCCGCCGGGAAATCCATGATGACCTGTTGCTCACGCGCCCGCGGTGCCTCCATCACGCTCGCGCTGTAGGTCGCGGCTGTCTCCGCTGCTATAAATAGCCTCGATGCCTGGGAGCCGCTTCGGCGGCGGTGATCCGAGCTGTTGACCGAGGAGGTCCGATGAGCGCGCTGCAAACCCTCGACCGTGGGTGCGGGTGCTCGAGCTCGTATCGCTGCGCCCGCGCGGCATCACCGTCGCGGAACTGGCCAAGGAGCTCGACGCCCATCGGGCGATCTGCTACCGCATCGTCACGACCCTGGAAGAGCACGCGCTGGTGACCCGGCTTCCGGACGGACGCACTCGGCTCGGGCCGGGGTTGGCCGTCCTCGCCTCCCGGTTCGCGCCGCAGTTGCAGGACGAAGCCGGACCGGTGCTGGACGACTTGGCCGCGCGAACGGGTGCCACCGCGTTCCTCTCGACGGCCCACGGTGACGAATGCGTGGTGACCATGGTCGCCTCACCCCCGGGTTCGGCGATACACGTCGGATACCGAGTGGGATTACGGCATCCGCTCAATCGCGGTGCCGCCGGTCTCGCCATCCTGGCTCTGCGCCCGGAGAACGCGCGCGATGCGGCCGCGGTCCAGCAGGCCCGTCGTGAGGGGGTCATCGTGACTCGCGGCGAACTCGAGCGCGGTGCCGTCGGAATCGCGGCCGGTGTCATGCTGCCGCCGGAGGTCGCCCGCGGCACCGGCATCGAATGCAGCGTCGGTGTGGTCGCAATCGACGGTTTGGACACCGAAATGGCGGCGGAACCGGTCCGCAGCGCCGCGCGCCAGCTCGCCGAGATCCTCGGCGCCGCCGACTCGGTATAGGCGAACCGCCACGCCGGGACGACGTATCCGGCACCAACACCCTCGCGTGCCGAAGCCTTCGCGAAGTGGACCGCGAACGGCGCGAAGCTGCTCGGCAGGAACGGCATCGGCACCCTCGCTCCGGGCAGCCACGCCGACCTCGCCATAGTCGACCGCAACCCGATCGCGTGCGATATCGACGCACTCCCGGCGACCCGCGTACTGCGGACCCATATCAGCGGCCGCGTGGTGCACGACGATGGCACGCTCCCCCGCTGACGCGTTGCCGAAAGAGTCATCGGCCGAGGCGGGCGGCTAGGACGCTTCCTCGTGACGACCGGGCAGAGCGTCCAGTACGGCCGAACGACCGATCTTCAGATCGCGCTCCAGCGCGGCGATCGCGGCAGCGCCGCCGCGCTGGAGTTCGGTGAGCAGCGTTGTATGCAGTTGCGCCAGACGAGAAGCCGTGAAGTCCGGGCGGACCGTCGACACGACGTAATGCAGCTCTTCCTCGCACTGCGCGTAGGCCTGTAGCAGCTTGCTGTTTCCTGCCGCGACCACGAGTTCGTGGTGAATCCACTGGTGGGTCACGATCACGTCGACCCAGGACGCGTCGTCGGACAGCTGCTGTAGCGCGCGTGTCGCCTCGACGACGGGGCTGAGATCGGCGCCGTGTCGCTGTGCCAGCCGGAGCGCGCCGATCTCGAGCACCTCTCGATGGTCGTAGAGCTCATCGATACGTTCGCGCGACAGCAGCGGGACGATCGCTCCGCGATTCGGGCGGTGATCGAGCAGACCGGAGGCGACGAGAGACCGCAGTGCCGCCCGAACCGTGTAGCGGCCGGTACCGAAACGTGCCGCCAACTCCTCTTCCCTGAGCCGCTCTCCGGGACGGTGGGAACCGGACAGCAGCTCCTCACGCAGGCGAGCGGCGACCCTCTCCGCAGCGTTCGACTCGGCATTCACAGTGCCCAGTATCGCAAGAAGTCCCGCCCAGTCCCCTTCCTGATTTGTGTCACAATTTTTGTGTCACAATCCATCGATTGTGACACAATCATGCGGCCCGGGCACGCGACTCTCCAACCGGGCATCTCAGTCGGAGAGTGCGGGAGGCGGCAGCTATGAAGATCGTGGTTATCGGAGCGGCGGGCGGGATCGGTTCCGCCGTGGCCTACTCCCTGGCGCTGAACGGGACCGGCGACGAGTTGGTCCTGGTCGACCGGAACGCGGACACCTTGCAGACGCACGTGTGGGATCTGGAGCAGCTGCGCGTCTCGGCCCGCCCCTTCGACGTTCGCGCGGGCACCGTCACCGAGGTGGCCGACGCCGACATCGTGGTGCTCTCGGCCGCCGCGCCACCGCGCAAGGACAGCCCGCGCATCGAATATCTCACCGAGAATCTCGCCATCGCCCGGGAAACCGGGCAGACGCTCGCGGCCGCTCCGGGCTGGCCCGGAGTGCTGATCGTCGCCTCGAACCCGGTGGATCCACTGGTCACCGCGTTGCAGCGAATGACCGGGATCGATCGCCACCGCGTGCTCGGGTACACGGTCAACGACAGTCTGCGACTGCGATACGGGATCGCCGAAGTTCTTGGCGTGCAACCACATCGAGTATCGGCATGGGTGCTCGGCGAGCACGGCGATCACTGTGTGCCGCTGTTCGACCGGGTAGAGATCGACGGTCGGGCGGTGGCACTCGACGACGCGCAACAGCGTGCGGCACGTGCCTACCTGCTCGAGTGGTACCCGCGATGGGTGGCCCTGGGGGTGCCGCGCACCTCGACCTGGACCTCGGGCCATGGCCTTTCCGCGATGGCCAGCGCCATCGCTTCCGACAGTGGCGAGATCTGGCCGGCATCAATGGTTCTCGCCGGAGAGTACGGCATCGACGGCACCGCCATCGGTGTGCCGGTCCGACTCACCCGGACGGGTGCGGCGGAGGTGCTCGACTGGCCGCTACCCGAGCGCGACCGGAATGCGATGCGCGAAGCCGCTGGCTACGTGGACGACGCACTCGCCTACGTCGGCGCTGACCGACTTCGCTGAACCCAAGACAACCCGATCGACAAGGACGCAGCACATGACACAGCAATACGGTGACTTTCAGCTCGAGATCTACCGTGCCGGGACGAAGGGACACCTCCCGCGCTATCCGGTGGACTTTCACACCCTCGAACACCGAGCCGCCGAGATGCTGCCGGAGTGGATTCTGTCGTACGTCGCGGGTGGCTGCGGTACCGAACACACCCAACGGGCCAACATCGCGGCCTTCGAGAAGTGGGGGCTCATCCCTCGCATGTTCAACGGCAAGTATGAGCGCGACCTGTCGGTCGACCTGTTCGGAATGCGCCTTCCCACACCATTGTTCACCGTTCCCATCGGCGTCATCGGCATCTGCGCCCAGGATTTCCACGGCGATCTGCACGTGGCCCGCGCCGCCTCCCGCACCGGTGTGCCGGTGGTGCAGTCCACGCTGTCCACCGATCCGATGGAGCTGTTGGGCCCCGCGCTGGGCGACACCCCTGGCTTCTTCCAGCTGTACACGCCGAAGGATCGCGACCTCGCGCTCAGCCTGATCCACCGCGCCGAGGCTGCCGGATACAAGGCACTCGTCGTCACGCTCGACACCTGGGTCACCGGCTGGCGGCCACGGGATTTGAACAGCGCGAACTTTCCGCAGCTGCGCGGATACTGTCTCGCCAACTACTTCACCGACGACAACTTCCTCCGGCGGCTGACCGGCAAGCCCGAAGACGACATCTCAGCTGCCGCCGCGGAGTGGGCGAGCCAGTTCGGCTATTCACTGTCGTGGGAGGATCTGCGCTGGATCCGGGAGGCGACCAGCCTGCCGATCGTCCTCAAGGGTCTCAGTCATCCCCAGGATGTCCGCAAGGCGATCGATCTCGGGGCCGATGGCATCTACTGCTCCAATCACGGTGGGCGACAAGCCAATGGCGGACTGCCCGCACTGGACACCCTGCCGGATGTCGTAGCCGCGGCCGACGGCACACCGGTGCTGTTCGACTCCGGAGTGCGCAGCGGCACCGACGTCGTCAAGGCCCTGGCACTCGGAGCGACCGCCGTCGGCGTCGGCCGGTCCTACGCCTACGCCCTCGCCTTGGGTGGCGAGGACGGCGTGGTTCACCACATCAGGTCGATCCTCGCCGAGGCCGACCTGCTCATGGCCATCGACGGCTACCCCACCATCGCGGACCTCCGGTCAGAGGGCGCGATTCGCCGCGTGCACTGACCGGGCGCGGCCCCTTTGGTGACTACGACGACGATCGTTCTTTCTCGAGCTGATCGGCCGGATGCCTCCGTCGATCAGGCCCGATCTGGCCGTCCATGCGACCGCCCAAGGCATGGCCGACCGCCGTCCACATCACCGCCTGACACCCGCAGAACGGTCGCCCCGCGGCTGACCTCGAAAGCGCGGCTTAGTTCTCGGTATACCTCCGGCTTGTCGCCGGGATCGGCAGCCCGCAGGATCGCCAGGATTCCACCGAGCATCCACCAGTTGACCGATTTCGTCGCAGCTCATTCGTTGAGCGGGCCCTGCTCCAGGCGGCGGATTTTCTGAGCCGCCCGGTCGGAAGCGCACGGGTTCGCAAAATCCTGAGCGGCGGCGCAGGGGGACCCGTACGCGATGCCCGGACAGGTAGGGCTACGCGCACGGGTTGTGGCTGCTATCAGCTGTCAGGTCGGGCGGTGTATGGGCAGGGAGTACAGGGCTGCGGGGGCAAGATGGCTTGGTTCGTTCGGTCCTGCCGAGCTGTTGACGAGTGCTGAGACGCGGGCCACGCTGCTGCGTCTCGTGCGCGTCCCGTCTCGGTGGCGAGGCTTCGCGCGTGGAAGGAGGTGGCTTCCACGCGTTCGAGAACACGGCGGACCCGGGCGCGCTCGGCGCGGCGGGGATTGAGTGGATGCACCAGGGGACGGCAAGCCGTGCGGAAGGCCTCCAGCGCTTGATCAAGATCACGTGCATCGAGTGCGGGCTTCGGGACGCTGGCCTGCGGCCCGCAGCGCACGAGGTGGTCGAGAAGGAAAAGTAGCTCCCTCAGACGCATTTCGGCGACCGTGCGGACAGCTATGGGTACGACCAGCGCGGCTGCCAGAATCCCGCACCCGGCCCCCAGAACGGTCTCCTGGACGCGAAGTGCGAGCAGCTGCGGGGAGAGCGTATGCAGGACTGCGAGCACCATGCTGAGCGAGCCGGTGATGAAGAAGGTCACCGCCCAGTAGCTGCCGGAGGGGGTGTAGAACATCCCGAAGACGCAGGCGAGGAGAAATGCCAGGGCCAAGGTGGTGTGCCTGTCGGCCAGGGCGGCGAGGCCGTATCCGAACGGCACCCCGGCGACGGTGCCGATCAGCCGCCGGCCGCTCTGCAGCAGGACGTCCCCGGTGTGCTCGGCATTGATGAAGACGACCCATGCCGTGGCCACGGCCCAGTACCACAGGTGTGGGGAGAGAAGATGTCCGCCGAGTACGGCGAGCGCGGCCGCGGCGGTCACCTGGAACGCCTGCCGCGTCGTATGCCGCCACGGGCCTGAAGGCTGTGCTGCCCATGGACGCAGCGCCACACGGTCGCGCTCTGTCCGGTCGGTCGAGTCCGCCGTCTCCGCCTCCCTCATCGTGCTGGCGGAGGACCCGGTCGAATCCTCCGCTGCGCGGATCGCGAGTACGCCGAGGCGTTGTGCGGTCGCGTCCGCATGTGCCGTCCGCTCCAGCTCCGCCGCCGTGTCTCGGAGCAGCCCGACGGGAGCCTCGTACAGGAATTCCTGAAGCAGCACCGCGGAGGTGTGCAGCCGGTCGAGACGTCGTTCGACTCTGCGGACGCCAGCTCCGCCGTCTGCGAGTAGATCTGACGAGGCCTGCTGTGCATCACGAAGCCGTCTGTTGAATGCCGCCCTCAGGCGCCTCACGATTCCGTAGGACGTCGTGGGCACCAGACAGAAGCGAGTGACTGCGGCTGCCGCGAAGGCGACGGCCAACGCCCCCGTCAATTGCGGGAGTTGGTGGGGCTGAATCCTGGCGAACTGGGACAGGAAGTAGGCCATGAAGGCGAAGATCCCGAGGTCCAGGCCCCGTCGTCCGAAGCGGCGCGCATATACCGCGGTGAAGATCAGCAGTAGGAAGGCCAGGTGGGACGCGAAGGGGAAAGGCGCCAGCAGGCCCCCGGCCGTCAAGGCGGCTAGGGTCACGGGAGCCCCGGCGAGCAGAGTGAGGAACTGGTTGCGGGGGTGCAGGTCGCTGCTCGCCAACGAGGTGACCACCGCTGTGAAGCCGCCGGCCAGAAGTACGACCGAGGGCTGATCCCGTACCGTCAGCGCGGCCAGGGTGAGAGTGAGGCCGAGGACGGCACGCAGCCCGGCGGTCAGACGCAGTAGCCCCGGGTCGGCTGCGGCAACCCGGTCCCGTAGCGACGCTGTTTTCGCAGCCACCGTGGATTTCCGTTCCTTCGTCGTGGTCGGCGACTCCGTCCGCCGCGACGAGCGGGGCCGTGTGCAGCCCGGGATCACTGGCTTGGGGCCCGCGTTTTCGCAAGGCCTTGGGGGACAAGTGGGGACCTCGAGGTACCGGGGCGAAGGGGTCGCCTGGCCGGTTACTGCTTCCTCGCTCGTGTGGCCAGTCTGGTCCGGCGGGATGGCGGGCGGTATGCGTCAGGTGACTGCTTCCACGGCCAAGGGTGCCCTTATTCCTGGTGGCCGGCCGTCGCGAGGGTGCCCTCGATGAGGTCGCGCAGCTGGGATCGGGCGGTGATGCCCAGCTTGGGGAAGCTGCGGTAGAGGTGCGAGCTCACCGTGCGCGGGGAGAGGAAGAGCTTTTCGCCGATCTCTCGGTTGGTCAGCCCGCGGGCGGCGAGCCGGATAATCTGCTGCTGTTGCGGGGAGAGTTCGGCGAGCGCGTCGGGGGCCGCATCTGTGACGTCGAGGCCGGCGGCGCGCGATTCGGCCCGGGCGCGCTCGATCCACGGGCGTGCGCCCAGGCGCCGAAAGGTCTCGAGGGCCTCGGTGAGCGGCCCACGCGCCTCTGCGATGCGCCGACGGCGCCGCAGCCACTCGGCGAGGTCGAGCAGGGTCTGTGCGCGTTCGAAGGGCCAGTACCCCAGTACCGGATCCGCCAGAGCCGCCCGGAAGTGCGGTTCGGCGTCGTCGGGGTCCGCCAGCAGGCCACGGGCTCGGCTGATCAGCGCACGCAGACGAGGTGAAGCGTTGTCCGCCAGCGCAGATGCCGAGCGCTCGACGATCGCGACAGCCTCCTCATGGCGGCCGCAGCGCACAGCGGCGGCGGCCAGATCCGCGAGGGCCGGGTAGGAGGCGTGGTAGTGCACGGGCGCGCCGTCTACCGTGAAGACCATGCGGAGTTGGCCGTACGCGGTCTCGTAGGCGCCTTCTGCGGCTGCCGCGGCACCGAGCGCACGACGGGCATAAACGGAGACCGAGCGGCTTTCCAGCGGATCGATCAGGACGAGCGCGTCCTCGGCCCGGGCACGGGCCGAGGACGCATCGCCCTGGAAGGCCAGCACGGTGGCATCCACGGTGGCCGCACAGGCCACGGCGTGGTCGAGGCCGGCCGCCCGGCCGACTGCGGTGGTGCGGGCGCAGGCCTCACGGGCCTGTTCCCACCTTCCTCGCTCCAGGTAGGCCCAGGCCACCGCGCCGCCCAGACCCTCGGGCAGCGCTCCCTGCAACTCCCAGCGGTCGAAGGCCTCGTCGAAGGCGCGGACGGCCTGGGGGGTCTCGTCCAGGAGCCACGCCATGATCCCGACGGCGGTGAGCCGCTCCGGCCGGGCTTCCGCCTCGGCGGCCAACTGCGGGAGCAGGCCGACGAGTTGGGCCCGGTCGTCGAAGGGGTCCGACACAGCCCTCACCCAGGTGCGCAAACCTGCGTGTGAGGCGTTCTCGGGAAGGCGCCGCAGGACGTCCTGGATGCGGTGGCGCTGGGTGTCCTCTCCGGAGTAGAAGCGGACCACGGCGGCGCCGGCCACGAGGTCCAGCCCGGCGTCGGGCTGGGAGGCCGCCAACTGCTCGGCGTCGTCGGCCAGTCGGGAGAAGACCACGGTGTGGCGCACGGTCAGGACCGCCAGCCGTCCGGCCTGCACGGCGGCGGAGGCCAGCAGGGTTGCGTCATCCGTGCGCGCGCGTGCTGCGGCGACCAGTTCCTCCACCCAGGCGATGTCTCCGGTGAACACGGCCGCCGCGGCGGCTTCGACCAGCAGCCGGGCACTGTCCTCGCGTTGCGGTGCGAGTTCCGCGGCGCGCTGCAGGGCCTGGGCCGCCGCCGCATGGCCGCCGCGGCGGCGGGCCCGGCCGGCGGTCCGCTCCAGCTCCGCCGACGCGGCCGCGTCCGGGTGCGGGCAGGCGGCGGCAAGATGCCAGGCACGCCGGTCCGGTTCGTCCCGCAGCATCTCGGCGAGCGCGAGGTGAGCCTCGCGCTGGGCGCTCAACGACGCGGCGTGATACACGGCGGACCGAACCAGTGGGTGGCGGAAGCGGACGTCCCGGCCGGTCCGCCGGACCAGCCCGGCCTGTTCGGCTGGCAGCCAGGCCGCGTCCTCGGCGCGCGGGAGCCCCGCCGAGACGGCGATCGCGGAGTCGGCGCTGTCCATGGCGGCCAGGAGCAGCGGAGTCCGCATGGTGGAGGCGGGGAGACTGTTCAGGCGAGCGGCGAAGATCCGCTCCAGGTGATCGGTGAGCGGAAGCGGACCTGCAGACGGCAGCCCCGCAGCCGTGTCCTGTGCCGAGGCTGTCCTCGTCAGTTCCAACAGCGCCAGCGGGTTGCCGCCTGCCTGGTCGAGGATCCGCGACCTGGTGTGCCCGGTGGGGCTCTTCGGCTGCAGGTCCAGCAGCTGATTGGCCGCAGCTTTGTCGAGCGATCCCAGGGTGAGCATCGGCACATGACGGTCGAATCCCGGAAGGTGATCGCCGCCACGGGCACCGATCAGCATGGTGACCGGTTCACCTTCCAACCGTCTGGCAACGAAGGACAGCGCATCCAGGGAAGCACGATCGAACCACTGCGCATCGTCCAGCACCACGAGCACGGGATGGTGGTCGCCCAGGCCTGACAACAGGCTCAGGACGGCGACCCCGACCAGCATGAGATCGGGTCCCGGCGTGGCCGACCCCTCGCCGAAGGCGTCCTGCAGCGCCGCGCGCTGCCTCCCTGGCAGTGCGTCCACCTCGGCCGGCACCGGCCGCAGCAACTGATGCAGTGCGGAGAACGCCAGGCTCGACTCCGACTCGCTCCCCTCGGCCCGCAGTACGCGAGCGCCGCCGGCTTCAGCCCGGTGCACCGCGTGCTCCAGCAGCGCGCTCTTCCCCGTGCCCATGTCACCGACCAGCATCAGCACCGGGTCGGCCGACACCGAGTCCACCGCACGAAAGAGGCGTGCCAATTCCGCGTCCCGGCCGACGAGCAGCTCCCCCGGATCCGGCTCCGGTCCCATGACCGCACCGCGGTCGCCTGTGTCCTCGTCCACGGAGTCTCCCGGAATTGCGGCTTTCGATCGGAATCGCCTTGCCCTGGCCCGCCCAGGCTACAAGCGGCCGGGCCCAGTGCCCAGGCCATGCGCGCAGGTGCAGTCACGTTACGGATACCGCGCGCGCCGAGGCCGCTCGTACGGTTCCAGGAAAACCTCCACACTGCCAAGGACGCCCCATGGAACAAATCACGCTCGGCAACGTCACCATCACACGGGTATGGGAGTATTTCGGTTCCGTCGAAATGACGCCCGACACCTTCTTCCCGGAAAGCTCGAAGGAAGTCTGGGAGACCGGTACCGACTGGCTAGCCCCGCATTTCCTGGATTCCGAGACCAACATCGTGAATTCGGCGATCCAGACTTGGCTGCTGCGCAGCGAGGGCAAGACGATCCTGGTCGACACCGGCGTGGGCAACCACAAGGAGCGTCCCTACGCCCCGGTCTGGAGCCACCTCGAAACGGACTTCCTGGCCAACCTCGCGCGGGCCGGTGTCCAGCCGGAGGACGTGGACATCGTGATCAACACGCATCTCCACATCGACCACGTCGGCTGGAACACCTACCTGGACGGGCGGCAGTGGGTGCCAACCTTCCCCAACGCCACCTACCTGATGCCGAAGGACGACTTCGACTTCTGGAACCCAGAGAACGGACACCAGCCGCTGCTCGGCCGCGGCAACCAGAACGTCTTCGAGGACAGCGTCGCCCCGGTGCACCAGGCCAGCCTGACACAGCTGTGGGAAAACAGCCTCCAGATCGACGCGAACCTGCGCCTGGACAGTGCTCCCGGGCACACCCCCGGTTCCTCCGTGCTGACTCTCACCTCCGGCACGGACCGTGCGGTGTTCGTCGGCGACATGCTGCACAGCCCGGTGCAGATACTGGAGCCGGACGCCAACAGCTGCTTCTGCGAGAACCCCGCCGAAGCCCGCGCCACCCGCCGCAAGGTGCTGGGCTGGGCGGCCGACAACAACGCGCTCGTGATCCCGGCACACCTGGGCGGGCATGGCGCCACCGAAGTCGTACGCGAGGGAAGCACCTTCGCCGTCAAGGGCTGGGCGCCCTTCACCCCGTACACCGAGCAGGGCTGAAGCCCGCGGAAAGGCACCAGAGATGAACCACCACGCCGAACCCGTCGTGACCACCACGCAGGGAGCCGTCCGCGGTCTGCGCCAGGACGACGGCACCGCCGCCTTCCTGAACATCCCCTACGCCGCCCCGCCCCTGGGCGCCGGCCGCTTCGCGCCGCCCGAGCCGCACGAGCCGTGGGACGGCGTACGGGACGCCACCGTGCCCGGCCCCAACCCGCCGCAGTCCGAGCGCAAGCTCGGCAGCATCGACATGACCCCCTACTTCGGCACCGGCTGGAGCCGGGGCGAGGACTACCTCACCGTCAACGTCTGGACGCCCGCCGTCGCGCAGAGCGACCTGCCGGTCATGGTGTTCGTGCACGGCGGCGGATTCGTCGCCGGTTCGACACGGTCCGCGATGTACGACGGGTCCGCCTTTGCCCGCGACGGCGTGGTCCTCGTCACCCTCAACTACCGGCTCGGCATCGCCGGGTTCCTCGATCTGCCCGGCGCGCCCGCCAACCGCGGCCTGCTCGACGTCGTCGCCGCGCTGCGCTGGGTGCGGGAAAACATCGCCGGCTTCGGCGGTGACCCGGACAACGTCACGCTCTTCGGCCAGTCTGCAGGGGCCACCGTCGTCGGCGGCGTCCTGGCCGCCCCACAGGCCGCGGGCCTGTTCCACAGGGCGATCGTGCAGAGTGGCAGCGGCCTGGGGGCGTTCAGCACCGAGCAGGCCGCCCGCGTCACCTCCGCGGCCGCCGACGTCCTGGGCGTCGAGCCACACGTGGACGCCTTCGCGGGGATCTCCGACGAGCGTCTGGTGGAGGCCGCTTCCAAGCTCGCGGGCATCGATTTGCAGACCGCCACCCACCATGACCCGCTGATCGGGCTCAGCCCCTTCAGCCTGGTCCTGGACACCCAGCCCGCCGAAGCCGTCGCCACCGGACACAGCTCCGACGTCGACCTGCTCGTCGGCACCAACACCGAAGAGGGAAACCTCTACCTGGTCCCGGTGGGCAAGTACGCCACCTCGACCGCCGCCGACGTCGACGAGGCGGCGGCCCGCTCGCACCCGAATCCGGTGCAGCTCGTCGAGACCTACCGCAAGTCCCGCCCCGAGGCGTCCTTCGCGGAGCTGCGCTCCGCCATCATGGCCGACGCGCTGTTCGGCGCGGGCAGCCGCGCTCTGGTCGGCGCCCATGCCGCCCACCCGAAGTCCGCCACCTACGCGTACGAGTTCGCCTGGCGCTCCCAGGCCCTGGACGGAGAGCTCGGCGCCACCCACGCCGTCGAGCTGCCCTTCGTCTTCGACCTCGCGGACCGGCCCGAGCTGAACGGCCCCGCCGCCCTGCTCGGCCCCGACAAGCCCCCGGCGGATCTCGCGGACCGCATGCACGAGACCTGGATCCGGTTCGCCACCACCGGCGACCCCGGCTGGGACCCCTACGACACCGAGCGCAGGGCCACGATGCACATCGACGTCGAGTGGACCCAGATCGACGACCCCCGCAGCCAGGAACGACAGGTCTGGAGCTGACGCCCGTACCGGTCTCGCCTGCGCATCCCCTCCAAGGACCACCACCGCTTCAAGGAACACCATGACCAGAACCGTCATCACTACAGACAACGCACCCTCTCTGCCCGCCCCGCTGTCCCAGGGCATCCGCAAGGGCCCCATCCTGCAGGTCGCCGGACAGCTCCCCTTCGACCCGGACACCGGCGAGGTCGTCGGTACCACCGTCGCCGAGCAGACCGCACAGGTCCTGCGCAACGTGAACGCCGTACTCGAGGCGGGCGGGGCGGGCCTGGAGGACGTCGTCATGCTGCGCGTGTACCTCACCGACCCCGCCCACCTGGCCGATATGAACGAGGCGTACGCGGCAGCCGTCGGCGAGCCCTTCCCCGCCCGCACCACCGTCTACATGCAGCTCCCGCCGGGACTGCTCGTGGAGATCGACGCCCTGGCAGTGTTGGGCGACTGATCAGGATGGCCGGTCATCTGGCAGGAGCGTGCACCAGTCTGAGGGTTCCGCCGGCGTACCTGCTCGAGGCCCTGTGCGCACTGATCGGACGACCGGCACCTCCCCGCGGGCCTCATCCCGTACGCCGCATCCACGAGCAGGTCCTCCAGACAGTGGGTTCGGTGCCGCCGGGCATGCTCGAGCCGGGCGATGTGTGCGCGGCCACGGACGTGCGCGCGGGCCTCTTGAACGCCGAGATCCCGGCCCCCTCGGACACGGCCGCCCTCTGCATCCGGCGCACGGTCGACGACCTGGGACCGGCCGACCTGTGGGAACTGGCACGCTTCTCGGCCGTGACCCGGGACGATCTCTCCTGGGGGGCTGCTGCGGTCCTGGCGGGAGGAGATCCCGGCGCCGGAGCCCTGCTGGACGAACTCGCCGCGCACACCCTCGCGGAGGAGGTCGCCGAACGGTCTCCGTGCCAGTGGGGCCGAGACCACACCGAGGCGGTACGCGCCGCGCTGTACCGGATTCTGGCCGACCTCGCCGACGCCCTCCTTGAAGTGTCGGAGTCGACCCCGACAGCCATGGACTGGACCGTTCACGACAACGGCGGGAGGTATGTCACCACCGCAGTGGGCGACGGGGTCATGTACGACGTGCTGGTCCAGACGGCGCAGAACGCTCCCCCGGCTGCGGCACTTGTCTGGGACCCCCTGTCACCGCCCGCCGCACGTGCCCTCTGGCAGTGGCAGATCACCAGCGGACCGGTCGACCGTGCCTCCCACAGCTGTGCGCCCTTGCCCTCCGCACTCGCGGCACGGCATGCCGCCGAGTGTGCAATCACCGCACTTACCGCCGGCAGATGCGGGCTGTGAGCCACCTCGGCCTGCGCCGGACCCATGCCGCACCGCAGACCTGAGTTCAACGCGGTACATGGACGCTGCGGTGAAGCAGCTGCGCGCGGACGGCTTCGACGTCCGTGACGAGGATGTGGCCCGCCTCTCGCCTTTCGTCAGGCATCACATCAACCTGCGGGGCCGTTCCGCATGATCGATACCGAGTCCAGCCCAGAACACCTTGCCGAGGAACTGCTCGCGCTGACCAAAATGAACTGGAACCAGACCCAACTCGACGGCAGACAACCCATCACCCTGCGCACCGCAGACCGCGTCGGCCAGATCCTGCGACACCTCAGCCCCAAGGATCGTCCGCAAGGCCGTTACGTCTTCTACATGTGAAGCCGCACGACAGTCTGACCTGGCATTTTTGTGGGCCTAACGCTTCACAACCCGGCCTCTGACGGTCGAAGGGCCAGCGATTCGGATCAGGCCGGTAGGCGTTCGGCAGGTGAAACCAGGGCGTGACCTACCGATTTCATCGATCTAGCGATCGGCGCATCGCTGGCGCAGGTCGCCCACGGTAGCCGCGATCCACGCCCTGCTAGTGCTACTGCGCCGTGGCTTGGCTCGGATCGCTGATCTTTCGACCTCAGGCGGCTACGCGCGGAACGTGTATCTGCACTGTCTGGATCACATGGACGCACAGCTCGCCGGATTCGTCGGTGATTCGCACGCCCACCACGACCGCATTGCGGCTGATGCGCATCGGCTCGGCGACCGCATGCGCCGCTCCGCGGACCGGACGCAGGAAGTGCGTCGTCGAATCGGCCGTCGCGGGCAGCGCCCCGGGGGCGGAATTGAGCACCGCGCAGACCGCAGCAGCCGCATCGGCCAACCCCATCAGGGCACCGCCGTGCAGGCCACCCCCTGTTGTCGACAGCTCCACGGTGTGGGTCAGGCCGGCCGCGACTGCGGCGGGGGTGAGTTCAGTGAATTCCACTCCGAGGGTGCGGACGAACGGAGCAAGTCGGTAGACGTCTTCGGTGGTGATGGTCATGGTCGGCCTCTCATCGTTGTAGAGACTTCACTCTACAAGGATGTCTGGAGAGTAATCTCTACAGCGTGGTGAGATTCGTACACGACACCGCGGCGATCCTCGACGCTGCTGCCCGGCTGCTGGCTGCGCAGGGTCCGGCTGGCGTCACGATGTCCGGTGTGATCCGGGAATCCGGTGCACCGAGCGGGTCGGTCTACCATCGCTTCGCCGACCGGCCCTCATTGCTGGCTGCCCTGTGGAACAGGGCCGTCGGGCACCTGCATCGGGACGCCTACGTCCTGTTCGACGTGGACGATCCGGTCGAGGCCGCCGCCGCGATCACAGGCCACATCGTGCGGTGGTGCCGGAGCAGCCCGCTCGATGCGCAGGTTCTGCTCGCGGGTGTCCACCACTTCGCTCCCCAGAGCTGGCCCGCGACCGCGCGTGAGGAGCGCGCCAGCGAAACAGCCCGGTGGGATGCGGCCATTCGCGAACTCGTCCACGCGTTACGCACCGAAACCGGATTGTCCACGGCAACGATCGTTCTCACAGTTGTCGACCTGCCCTACGCCGCGGTGCGGCGATACCTCACAGCCGATCGGCCGATACCCACAGAACTCGACGTCCAGGTACCAACCATGGTGCGCACCCTGCTGAACAGCTTGCCGACCGAATCGGACAGAGCCGCTGTTTGATCGAGCACCGAAGACGACCGCGAGCAACGGCCGCGGCGGCGAACCGATGCTCGACTCCAGCATCTCGGACAATGTCACGCCAGGGCGCGGGGGCCGCTCAGCGGTGCCCGCCGGTGTGATCGTGGGAGCAGGTGTCGGTGCGGCGGCCGTTCACGGTGGTGGCTGCCTGCCCTGCGCCGTGGCCTTCCAGGGCCGCGAACGGTCCGCACTGGTTGGCGGTGATCCAGACATGGACCATCGGATTGCCCGCGCCGGGGTTGATCGAGTTGGGCGGGCAGGTGCCCTGGGCGTCGGTAACACCGGCGACCTGAGGACCGTCGGCGCCGGTCTTCCAGCAGAGGTTGTCGTGGACGTGCCACTGCATCAGTGGCCCGCCGTAGTCCACCAGATCGGTGTCGTCGATCTTCTTGCCCTTGACGATGTACATCGCCGAGACCAGGGTCCGATCGGCGCCGTCGACCCGATAAACCAGTGACTCAGGGTGGGTGGCGTCGAGGAATCGGTCGTCGCGGATGTAGCCGGTGTTGATGTAATGCTCGTAACCGGTGGCCGAGTCGCCGATGGAGCGAAAGCCCAGTGCGCCGAGGGAACTGACGTCGGCGAACGCGGGCAGCTGGTCGAGGGTGCTGCGAATCAGGGCGGTCGCGCGCTGCTCCTGCGCGGCGGTCACGCCCGGCACGCCGGACACATCGACCGGGGTCGCCGGATCCCACGGCCGCGGCCATGCGGTGCCGGTCCCGTGGTCGGTGGGGTCGCCGCCTGCGGCATGGGTGTGGTCGCCGACGTCGTGGCTGTGTACGTGTCCGGCGCCGCCGAGCATCGCCGCGACGGCCAGGGCGCCGGCCAGACCGGCGGCGGTCGCGGTCGGTGCCGTGGGCAGTGTCGCCCTCGGGCGCGCCAGGGTGAGGGCTGCACCGGCGATCGCGAGCAGCCCCAGCGCCGCGCACGTGCTGTCGAGGAACTGCGGCGCCTGCGCCGTGTCGAGGCCGTCGGGCCACGGCAGCCCCGCGAACCGGGTGTACCCCCAGATCGCCACCGCCACGAGGTTCACCCCGATCACTGTGACCGGCATGGCCTTTCGCGTGCTCACCGACGCCAGCAACCCGGCCGCGCATTGTGCTGCCGCGAGCACGACCATCAGCCGGGCGAGGGTGGCGTGCTCGGTATGCAGTCCCGCGGCGAACAGGTGCAACGCGCCCGCCCCGACCGACGCCGCACCACCGAGCAGCAGCAATCCGTTGCGCCCACCAGTCATGTTCGATCTCCTTCGTTCGCCCTGGACGCTACTGGGCCGGGTCAGGCCTCGCTCCCATGACATGTGAGAGATCTCTGTGGTTTAGCGCCCTGTCCCGGCGCCAAGCCGCGGTACACCGATCCCGACACGGCGGCCCTTCTGCGTGCGCGGTCTCGGTATCACCGCGCGTTCGTCGCACGCTTCCGTCGCTGACACGCCGACACGACTTTCACTGACCCGGCCATCCCTCAACGTCCGCTTGGCGACATATGGGCCAGCCGGTGGCCGACGCCGGGGCACACCAGTACGACTTCGCCGGGAATAGCGCATTCCTCGAATACATGACCTTCACCAGTGAATTAGGAACCTTTGACCTTCATCGATGTCTCCCCAGCGGCCACCAAAACGCGCGGTGGGCGGCTACTGGACGTCACCTGGGCGGGACGCCGCCGAAGCGTCGCGCCTCTCGACACCCGCTACGACCATCCTCCAGACCAGGGGCGGCTATGGGACGGCCCGATGAGCGGTCGGTCAACTGTCGGTGTTTGCGACGATTTCCACGCCCGCGGCCTGGAGTTCGTCCAGTGCCCGGTCGATGCTGGCGGGGGAAACGCCTGCGGACAGGTTCACGAGTACTCGGGTGTCGAACCCGGCGGTGCGGGCATCGAGGGCGGTGGCGCGAACGCAGTGGTCGGTGGCGATGCCGCAGACGTCGACGGTGTCGATTCCCTTGGTGCGCAACCAGTCCGCGAGGGCCGTGCCGTCCTTGGTGGCGCCCTGGAATCCGGAGTAAGCGGCGGCGTAGGCGCCTTTGAAGAAGACCTCGTCGATGGGCGCGGTGTCGAGGTTCGGGTGGAAGTCGGCGCCGGGGGTGTCGATCCGGCAGTGCGGCGGCCACGTGTCGACGAAGTTTGGGTTGTCGGAGAAGTGTGCACCGGGGTCGATGTGGTAGTCGCGGGTGGCGGTGATCGCGGTGTAGTCGCTGGCGTGTAGATATTGGCTGATCCGTTCGGCCAGCGCGGCTCCGCCCGTGACGGGCACCGAACCGCCCTCGCAGAAGTCGTTCTGTACGTCGACGATGATCAGAGCTGTGCTCATAACGCCTCCACGAGATAGGTCCCGCAACGTTTTTCGGCCAGCACTTATTGTAGATGGCTATCATCAGTGCACATCGTCGAACGCGCCATCGGACATCCGCGCCCCGGATCTCTTGTGAGGCTCGTCGCTCCCGGCCACCGGGCTCATCCACTTGTGGGAGATCGAAGTCTGCCGACATCAACATCTCAACGGCCGACCGTGCGATAGGCGGCATAGAAAGACGTTCGTTCGGGCGGGATGCCACCGTCGCAGCTCCATACATTTCGACACGTTTTATCGACACCGCTTCGGCGGGGCTGGCCTGGCGGCTGGGCCGCCCGCCGACCATGACCGCCGAGTAGATCCGCCAAGCCCGCGCGATCCTCACCCGGCCAGAGGAAACGGTGTCCTCCGAGACCGGGCGCTGCTGCTGCTCGGATTCGCCATCCCCAGCACCGAGTGTGTGACTCGCAGCGTTCGGTGGCGGTGTTTTTGTGCTGTTAGGTTGCGCCGAAGATGAGGGTATTGCGGGTGGCCGGCACGAACGCCCAAGTCGATTCGACCGCGTGGACCGCGGTCGATGTGCCGGACCAGATGAGTGCGCTTCTGCAGGCGCCTATCCCCCTCGTCGGCGTGCTGAGAGCATTGTCCTGATGGGAACAGACATTGACGGGGTCATCGAGAGCCGCTCGGCCGACGGGTCGTGGAAGATAGAGGTCGGCCTGCTCGACTTACAGCTCGGGCGGGACTACAGAGCGTGGGGCTGCCTCTTCGACGTCCGCGGGATGGAGGGTGTGCGTACGCTCTTCGCCGACAGAGGGTTGCCGAACGACGTCTCGGATCCGGTGCGGGAGATGAGCATTGACCCCGACAGCGACTACCAGCACAGCCACACGTACGCCACGTGGGCTGAGGTCGCTGCAGTCGACTGGGACGCACCGCTTGCCGACGGGCCTGCCTTTTACTATGCAGGCGAGTGGCGGCCAGGTGAGGACGGCGAACTTGTCCTGCACGGCATTGTAGAGGCGGCTTGGGGCGATGTACTCGACGCGGCGTACGACACCTTCGGCGATGATCATCCCGGCACACCGTCGGAGTGGCCGCCGGGTGGTGAGGTGTGTCTGGACGGCGCGGTGTACCGGCCGGTGGTCCTGACTGCGAGGATGCTCGCTCCTCCGGACGAGGGGCGCTGGGCCCGACTCTGGACGGCGATGCGGGACCTCGCTGCCGAGCACGGGGATGACAACGTTCGACTGGTCGTCTGGTTCGGCTGAGGGCTCGCGCACAGACGATCATGCACACCGGAAACTGATGGCAGCGTCCGGTAACGAACGTTCGCGAGACACCCTGTGCCGCTTGTGAATGTTCGAACTCGTCTGTACTGCTGACGTGGGGGTTCGGCTCTGTTTGCGGCGGACTTCGAACATCGGCATGTCACGAACTCGCCTGCACTATTGTGCTTTTGGTTTGAACACGTATGCACGGTCAGACTCGGTCGCCTCGGATGCGGGCGTGCAGGTGCATTGAACCGCCAATTCAGCAAGTTTCGATATCACACCGCCGGCGTCGGAACTTCCACGGATCCGGTACGGGAACTGAAGTCCGGCTGCAGATTGATCCCTGGCGAGACAAACGCGGCGACCTCCTCGGAGTCCAACAGGTAGCGCACTGCCAGGCCGACCCCCAAGAGTGGCCCAGCACCCCCAGCTATCGATACCCGCGGCTCGGCGCACTGCCTCGATATCGGCGACACGCCTCGCGCCAGGCGCCATAAAAGTTGGGCCGATCGACCAACGCCCGCAGGGGCATCGCGATCTCTCAGACGGGATACGTACTGGTTCCGCTTGGTGCCGGTGGTTGTTCGGCGGCTGGTTCCGGGGGTGCGGTAGCGGTCAACGCGGCGGCGGCTTGTGTAGCGGCGGAAAGTGTTTCGATCGGCCAGGCCCGATCACGCATCGACACCGGACGGTGTCGCTTCCAGTCGGCGACGCCCGATGGCCGCCAGCCACCCTCGACCCGCTACAGCGGTGATCTCACTGACAGGCCCTCGGTCTGATTGGCGGAAGAGTAGGATTTTTTTCCGCAGAGCAGTGCGGGTGTAGCGGCGTTTTCGGCGCTCGAAGCACTGACGATGATCGGCGATTTATATGTTGCGCGGTGTGATGTCGCGACGGTATGTCGATTTGTGAGCTACAGGTTCGCCGCGCTAGGTCACTGCCCCGGATTTCCACACACATCGGAGGTCGGGAGATGAATACCTCACAGTCGAAACTGACAACAGATTCGGGTATTCCGGTTGAAAGCGACGAGCTTTCGCTGACTGTCGATCCCGGAGGCCCGATTCTGCTGCAGGATGCCTATCTGATCGAGCAGATGGCTCAGTTCAACCGGGAGCGGATCACCGAGCGGCAACCGCACGCAAAGGGCAGCGGCGCGTTCGGCCGGTTCGAGGTCACCGGTGACCTCAGTGCCGACAGCGAGCACTACCCACCCGCCAGTTGGTACACCGACGGCGACATCGTGCGTACCGCCTATGAACGACACCGCGAAGACGAGGATTGGGGCCAAGCGGGAACCCTCGTCCGCACCGTGAGGGATGCTGCAGCACGCGATCGCCTCGTCGACAACATCGTGAGCCACCTGCTGGCCGACGTGACCGAGCCGGTCCTGAAGCGTGTCTTCGAATACCTGCGCAACGTCGATACCAGCCTGGGGGACCGAGTCGAACACGACGTTCACGCACACAAAGGTGTCCACGCGGCCAAGTACTGATCACAGCCGCATCGACCTGAGGCGCATCGCAGGCAAGGAGTCCAGGCGATCGCCCGCGATAGGTGAACCGCTCCGGATCCGGCATCGAGACCAGTAGCGCAGGCGGCGGAAAGGCAAGGTGGCGAGTGCAAGGCAGCAATGATTCCGGCCATCGGGACGAGTCGGACACCCAGCCCGACCACGGTGCCGATCCCGCACCGGATCGATGGCTGAACCGGGTCACGCTCACCCGGCGAAGCGCGCTGATGGGGATGACGACGGTGGCCGGTGTCGCCGCGGTGGACGTTGGTGCGTTTGCCTTCGCGGGCGGCTGGCTGCGGCCCGACGCGCTGACACCTGGACGGTTCGTCGACCGGTTCGAACATGCGTACGGGCGTCACGACGGTTTCCGGCGCAACCATGCCAAGGGCCTCAGCGCCAGCGGCACCTTCCAAAGCAACGGTGCCGCTACCGCGGTGTGCAAGGCGACCGTGTTCAAAGCCGGGACGGTTCCGGTGATCGGCCGGTTTTCGCTTTCCGGCGGGCTGCCCGATCAGCCCGACAAACCGGACACAGTTCGCGGCCTGGCACTGCTGTTCTTACCGCCCGGTGGCCAACAGTGGCGCACCGCGATGGTCAACATCCCGGTCTTCGTCGACAGCACACCGCAGGGATTCTACGAACGACTGCTCGCCACCAAGCCGGTGCTAGAGACCGGCAAGCCCGACCCGCAGCTGATGGCCGCGTTTTTGGACCGCCACCCCGAGTCCTCCGCCGCCATGAAGATCATCAACCAGTCCCCGCCCAGTTCGGGGTTCGCCAACAGCACCTTTCACGGGCTCAACGCGTTTCATTTCACCAACGACACGGGCGCCACCGCTCCCGTCCGCTGGGTGGCAGTCCCGTTACAAAACGGTCAGCCCACCGGTGCCCCGCCGTCGGCACGGAACGACTACCTGTTCGACGCCCTGATCGACGCGGTGGCGCGCGGTCCGCTGAGCTGGCGGCTGATCCTGACCATCGGCGACCCCGAGGACCCCACCAACGATGCCACCAAGCGGTGGCCGGATTCACGGCCCACGATCGACGCCGGCACCATCACGATCAACGCCGTCCAGACCGAGGCCGCAGGAAACGCACGCGACATCAACTTCGACCCGACCGTGTTACCCGACGGCATCGCAGTATCCGACGATCCGCTGCTGAGCGCGCGCTCTGCCGTCTACGCCCGCTCATTCACCCGCCGCGCCGCTGAGCCCAAGCGGCCGAGCGAGGTCAACGTCGCCCAGGTGCGCGATGAGCGATAACCCCGGCCGCTTCACCCTTCTTTCGAGACTGTTGCACTGGTCGATGGCGGCAATGGTCATCGCCCAACTGCTCCTCGGCGTCACCATGGTGGCGTCGCTGAGCTACTACCCCCTGCTGCTGGCCATCCACCGACCGCTCGGCATCACGATCCTCGTTTTCGCAGTGGTGCGGTTGGTCAATCGACTCACGCATCGGCCGCCGCCATTCCTGGCCACGATGAGCCGCCGGGAACGCAAGATCGCGACGTGGTCGGAATATCTGCTGTACGCGCTACTGTTTGTGCAACCCCTGATCGGCTGGGCAATGCTCGCGGCGGCCCACTACCCGATCATCCTCTTCGGGCCGCTCCACCTTCCCGGTATCGCGCCGCACAACATCACCCTGTACGGCGTGCTGCGAATCGGCCACTCAATTCTCGCGTTCCTGCTCTTCTTGACCTTTACCGCTCACATGAGTGCAGTCGTGTTTCATACCCTCGTGCTGCGCGACCGGCTCATCGACCGTATGGCACTGTGGCCGACCAAATCTGCCGCCGCAGCGGATCACCAGGCCTGAGCTGGGCAGGATCACGAGGCGCCGACGGCTTCGGCGTCCACTGCCGCGATCCGGCCACTCTCGCGGCAGCCGGACTAAATGAAGCCGATAGCGGCCAGCCCGTCGACGATCGGACCGGCCGTGTCAGTCAGCATCAGCCGTGAGCCGACCAATACGCCGAGGACCACCGCGAGCATCGCGACGGCAATGCCGACGCCCCGAAGGAATCGCCAGTCGAACATGTCCGCCACCCTAGTCTCGAGACCGGGCGCGCGCTCTGAACTGCGGAAACGCTTCGCAGGTTGGCGCCTTGGCGGGGCGTGTCGAACATGGGAACGGGGACGACCTGCGGTTTTCGGGTGGGCGGTTGGCGATCCTTGGGCATGTGCTCGCGCCCGCGCTCGCCGAGGGCCTGCCATTCCGGGACGGTCATGACCTTCTCGACTACGGACAGGGTTCGGCACCGGTCGCCGCCAGGGTCAGCGGCAGGAAGACATCGTGGGGCCCTTCGAAGGTGAACAGGCCGTCGGCGCCGCACGCGACCAATTCGTTTGCCCGCGAGACGGCTTCGTCGCGACGACCGTTCAGCTGGAGACCGATCTTCATTGTTGCGCCGTCCTGCCCGCGGCCACCAGCGCATACAGCGCGTCGGCCATCCTCGACACGAACAGCTCGGCCTCCTGGCTGCCACGCGAGAGCGCGTGGAATGTCGTTGTCCCGCGAGTATCGCTGTTCGAGTGGGACCCGGCCGATTGCCCGAAAGCCCCGACACTGGCAGGGTGTCGCCGTGGACCCCCTGTTCTCGCCGCTGCGCGTCAGATCGCTGACGCTGCCCAACCGCATCGTCATGTCCCCCATGACCCGGCGGCACTCGCCGGCCGGAGTACCCGGCGCCGACGTCGCCGCCTACTACCGCAGGCGAGCCGACGGCGGCACCGGACTGGTCATCACCGAGGGCATCGGGATCGATCACCCGACGGCGGTCGACTGTGTGAAAGTGCCTCGGCTGCACGGTGAATCGGCGCTGGCCGGATGGCGGCACGTGGTCGACGGTGTGCACGAGGCGGGCGGCCGGATCGTGCCGCAGCTCTGGCACGTTGGCCCGCTGTGGGGTGCGATGAGTGCGGTGGACCCGACACCGACTCCGCTGCGCCCGTCCGGGTTGTGGGGCCGGGTCGGCCGCACCGGATACCCGCAGCGGTACCTGACCTGGGCCACCACCCCGACCGCCGCGATGACCGAGCGCGACATCGAGGACGTCATCGCCGCCTATGTACGCTCGGCGCGCAATGCCGTCGACGTCGGCTTCGACGGCATCGCCCTGCACGCGGGCCACGGCTACCTCCTCGACGCGTTCCTCTGGGACGCCACCAACCAGCGCACCGACCACTGGGGCGGCGACTTGCGCCGACGGACGAACTTTCCGGTCGAAGTGGTGCGCGCGGTCCGCCGCGCGATCGGCCCCGACCTGCCGATCTTCTACCGGTTCTCCCAGCACAAGCAGCAGGACTACACCGCCCGCATCGCCCGCACCCCGGACGAGCTGGCCGTGATCCTCACCGCCCTGGTCGAGGCGGGCGTCGACGTTCTCGACGCCAGCACCCACCGTTTCGACCAGCCCGCCTTCGACGGCAGCGACCTGACCCTGGCCGGTTGGGCCAAGAAGCTGACCGGGGCGCCGAGCATGGCCGTCGGCAGCATCGGTCTGAGTAAGTCGTTGCGCGAGAACGGCATTCCCGAACCCGCATCGCTCGACGAGATGTACCGGCGGTTGTCGGACGAGGAGTTCGATCTGGTCGCGATCGGTCGCCTCCATCTGGCCGACCCGGCCCTGGCCAATACCCTCCGCTCCGGCGGCCCGCTCCCCGCGTTCGACCGTGAGCGTCACGCGGACGTGCTGTTCTGATCCACGATCCACGGCCTAGGGGTCGCGGAGCAGCTGCTCGATCCGTGCAGCGCAGAACGCGGTCACAGCGGTCTCCGGCGGTAGCTGTAGCCGGTGCGCCATCCGCAGCAGCGGGATACTGAGCAGGACGGCCGCCCGTATCTCGTTGTAGCGCAGGTTGCGCACCGTCATCCCGCTTCCAAATGCGAAGCTTTCGAGTCAGGATGATCACTCCATGATTGCTGGACCGGCTCAGATCTACCGCAGTGAAGGCAGGCGAGGGTGACGTTTCGGGGGCATCTCGAACTAGTGGGGCGGGGGTCGGAGTGCGCTGCCCTTGATCAGCTGATCGTGGCCGTCCGCATGGGTGAGAGCCGTGTGCTCGTCGTGCATGGCGCGCCGGGAGTAGGGAAGTCCGCGCTGCTCCAGTACCTGGAGAGTTCGGCGACTAGCCTGCGGGTGCTGCGTGCGGTCGGTGTCGAGTCCGAGATGGAGCTGGCGTTCGCCACCTTGCACCAGTTGTGTGTACCGCTGCTGGATTCGCTGAAAGAACTCCCCGCGCCGCAGCGCGACGCGCTCGAGACAGTCTTCGGGATGCGAGCAGGCACCCCGCCGGAACGCTTCCTGGTCGGACTGGCGGTGCTCAGTCTCCTGTCGGATGCCTCGGAGAGCGGTCCGGTGCTGTGCGTGGTCGACGACGCGCAGTGGATGGACCGGGCCTCGGCACAGGTCCTCGGCTTCGTGGCCCGTCGGCTGCTCGCGGAGTCGGTCGCGCTGGTCTTCGCCACCCGCAAGTGGACTCAGGATCTGCTCGGCCTACCGGAGCTGGAGGTCATGGGGCTCGGCAAGACCGACGCCCACGCCCTGCTCGACTCGGCGACCCCGACCCGGCTCGATCACCACATCCGTGATCGGATCGTGGCCGAGGCCAGGGGGAACCCGCTCGCCCTGCTCGAGCTGCCCCGCGAGCGCACCGTCACCCAGCTGGCGGGCGGGTTCGGCCTGCTGCACACCGATACACTGCCCAACCGGATCGAACAGAGCTTCCTTGCGCGGATCGAAGGACTGTCCGAGCAGAGTCGGCTGCTTCTGCTGATCGCCGCCGCCGAGCCCGTCGGTGATCCCGCACTCGTGTGGCGTGCGGCCGAACGGCTCGGTCTCACACCGGCGACGGCCCTCGACGATGTGACGGAAGGGCTGCTGTCCTTCGACATTCGCGTAACCTTCCGCCACCCACTCGTGCGGTCGGCGGTGTACCGAGCCGCCACGGACGAGGATCGCCGGGCGGTGCATCTGGCGTTGGCGGAGGTCACCGACCCGCGGGTCGACCCGGACCGCCGTGCCTGGCACCTGGCGTCCGCCACCGCCGAACCGGATGAGACCGTCGCGGCGGAACTCGAGCGGTCCGCCGACCGTGCGCAGGCGCGCGGCGGGCTGGCCGCCGCTGCCGCCTTCCTACAGCGGTCCGTTGCCCTGACCATCGACACCTCGCGGCGCGCCGAGCGCGCCGTGGCGGCCGCGGACGCCAGCGTCCGGGCGGGTGACCTGGATGCCGCACGGAGACTCGTCGACATCGCGGAGCTCGATGCGGGAAGCGAATTGATCCGCGCGCGAGCCCATTTGGTAAGAGGTCGCATCGCGCACGCGGCGGGCTTCAATCACGAGGCGCCGCCGATATTGCTGGCGGCGGCGCGGCGGCTCGAGCCCTTCGACATGGATCTCGCACGGGAAACCTATCTTCTCGCCTGGGGTGCGGCGGCGTGGGGTGCCGGTGATGGTGAGAGCCTCGCGGCGATCTCCGGGGCGATAAGGGACCTCCCTCCCCGCGAGGGCAGCCCGCGTCCCATCGATCTGGTGCTCGCGGGCTGCGCGCTGCTCGTCACCGAAGGTCGGAGCACCGCGATCACCACGTTGCGAAGCGCGATGACCGCACTTGTGGACCTGCCCGTGCCGGACCTCCTGAAATGGGGTTGGGCGGCTTGCGGCCTGAGCCCGGCAGTCTGGGACGAACAGGTCATGATCGAGACGTACGTCAGAGCGGCCGAGGTGGTGCGTACCGCCGGGATCTTGACCGAGCTTCCTATTTATCTCGCCTCGTTGGGGGCAGCGACCTCGTTGATCGGGGACTTCGCCGGCGCGGCCGGGATCGTCGCCGAATCCGAGGGCATCGCGGCCGCCACGGGTATCCCCCTCGCCCCGTACACCACGATCATCCTGACGGCGATGCAGGGCAAGGAGGCCGAAGCGTCGGCGCTGATCGACGCCACCATCGAACAGGCCGGAGCCGATGGCCAGTTGACCGGTGTCACCACCGCGCACTGGGCGGCCGCGATCCTCTACAACGGCCTCGCCCGTTACGAGGAAGCGCTGTCGGCGGCCCAGGCCAGCACCCGGATCGCCCAGCTGATCGTCTCGGTGTGGGTACTGCCCGAGCTCATCGAGGCGGCAGTGCGCGCGGGCGACGACAAGGTTGCCGGCGGCGCACTCGAGCGTCTGGTCGAGGCGGCAGCGGCGGCCGACACGGACTGGGCGCAGGGGATCCTGGCGCGCTGCCAGGCGCTGCTGGCCGAAGGAACCACGGCGAACGACCTCTACCGCGAAGCGATCGAGCGGTTGAGCCGGACGCTGTTGCGCCCCGAGATGGCGCGTGCCCATCTGCTGTACGGCGAGTGGTTGCGCCGGCAATCACGGCGCGTCGACGCACGGCATCAATTGCGCACCGCCTACGACATGTTCGTCTCGATCGGCATGGCGGCCTTCGCCGAACGGGCCCGCCGCGAGCTGCTCGCCAGCGGTGAGAAGGTCAAGAAGCGCACCGTCGAAGCATCGCGCGACGAGCTGACGCCGCAGGAAAGGCAGATCGCGTTGCTCGTCGGAGAAGGCCTCTCCAACCCGGAGGTGGGCGCTCGGCTCTTTCTCAGCCCACGGACGGTCGAGTGGCATCTGCGCAAAATCTTCACGAAGCTGTCGATCACTTCCCGTCGACAGCTTCGGGGTGCCTTGCCACACGGCGAATGATGCCCGTGCCAATCCCTGGTCTGCGTGGACCAGGGGCTCTCCCGGGGGCGACCGGGCAGCCGGACGCGCGAGTCTGACCGCGTCGGCTGTACGTGCCGAACGCGTCCTCGACCCAGGGAAATGAGGCAGTCTATGTCAGATCGGCCGTTGGACGGAGCCGTCGCGCTCGTCACCGGCGCCAGCAGCAGCATCGGCGAGGCGACCGCGCGGCGACTCGTCCGTGAGGGAGCGTCGGTCGCCTTGGTCGCGCGCGGCGGCGACCGCCTGGACCGCGTCGCGGACGACATCATGACCCTGGGCGGTCATGCCGTCGCGGTGGCGGCAGATATCACCGAGCCGGCGCTCGCCTACCAAGCGGTGGAGGACACACACGATCGGCTCGGACGCCTGGACGTCCTGGTCAACAGCGCCAGCATCATGGTGCTCGACACGGCGCTGCACTCCCCGATCGAGGAGTGGGACCGGATGATCTCGCTCAATGTGTCGGCGCTCCTGCACATCACACACGCCGCAGTCCCGTACCTGATCGACGCGGCCGCGACATCGCCACGGCGGGTCGCGGACCTGGTGAACGTGGGCTCGGCGGCCGGGCGGGTCGCCCGGCCCGTCGGCAGTGTCTACAACCTGACCAAGTTCGGCCTGAACGGGTTCACCGAATCGCTTCGCCAGGAACTGCTTCCCGAATGCGTGCGGGTCAGTGTAGTGGCGCCCGGGGTCGTAGGCGGGGCCGCCTACGACGCCGCTTGCCGGCAGGTGGGCCGGAGGGAAGCACTGCGGCCGGAGGACATCGCGGACACGATCGCCTACATCGTCACGCGCGATCGGCGAGTGGCCGTCAACGAGATAGTGCTCCGGGGAGGCGGGCAAACATGGTAGCAGGCACGTCACATCCGGGCGGGGCCGCGCTGTCCTTGATCGTGAAAGGCGTCCGGCCGAGTCACGAGGTAAGAGCACGGAACACCGGGTTTCAGGCGGCTCCTCGGAGTATGCGTCAAGCAGAGCGTGGCTGGTCCTACCCCGCCGCCGGACGCCTTTTATCCTCAGCTGTCCAGCGCTGCGCGGAGCTCTTTCCGCGAGGTGCGGTCGAGCTTGGTGAACACCTTGCGCAGATGCCATTCGACCGTGCGGGGACTGATAAACAACTCGGCGCCGATCTCGGAGTTCGTCAGTCCATCTCCGGCGAGCCGGGCGATCTGGGCTTCCTGCGCGGTGAGGGTCGCACGTGCCTCGACCGCGCGCTGGCGTACCGATTCGCCGGTGGCCAGGAGTTCGCGACGGGCGCGCTCGGCGAAAGCGCTTGCGCCGAAACGGTTCAGCATCTCGTAGGCGGTTCGCAGTTGCTCGCGTGCCTCGACGCGCCGATTCTCGCGGCGCAGCCACTCGCCGTACACCAGGTGGGTACGCGCGAGGTGCACTGCGACCCGGCTGCGCGCGAGGTGCTCGATCGCCTCGCGGTACAGCAGGTCGGCGGCCTGGCCGTCACTGAGCAGCGCTTTCGACCGGGCCAGGATGCCGAGGGCCCATTCCGTGCCGCTGGCGTTGGCTCGCTCCTCGAGTTCTCGCAGCGCTGTCGCGGCAGCCTCGTGGGCATCGGCACGGGCAGCCGCTTCCACCAGTTCGGCGAGAGAAAAGCCGAAAGCCCCCAGATCGTCGTGCTGGCAGCCCTTTTTCGCGCTGGCCAGGGCGGCCTCGTACTGACCGAGACCGTTGTACAGCACCGCGAGCAAGTAGTCGCGCAACCCGATTGCTCGCCCCTCGCCCCAGGTGGTCGCCCATCGTGCCTTGTCCTGGATCAGCGCCGAAGCCTGGGCATCCTGCCCACGCCAGGCAATCAGCAGCAGCGAAGCGTATCCGAGGGGCGAGTTGCCGGTCGCCTTCGTGATCGCGTCGGACTCTTCGACCAACGCCGAGGCCATCTCGAACTCTCCGGCGTGCAGATGCACGGCAGCGCGGTAGGTGAGGGCCAGAGGAAGGAAGTTGAGGGCACCGGTCTCGCGCGCGGTCCGGACCCCGTACGTGGTCAGTTCATGCCAGGTCTCGTCATCCCACATGTCGGCGGCGGCCAGCCCAGCGAGCCAGAGCCAGCGCATGGTGTCGTCCCTGTTGTGACCGGCACCCCTCCGAAACGCCCGCAGAGCAAGCTTCAACAGTGCCGCACCCCCGACGAAGCCCTCGGCGAACCGCGCCGCCAGGCCATCGAGAAGCGTGTCGACCAGCCGCGGTGGTCGCGGCCCGGGCGGTGCGGTGCGAGCTGCCTCGGCCACCCGTCGCACTCCGCCTTCGTCGAGGCGGCCAGCGAAAACCGCTGATCCGATTGCTTCAAGGTACGCCTCACGCGCTTGCTCCTCGTCGAGGAGTGCCAGCTGATCGGCCGCGTCGAGCAGCAACGGCAGCGCATCACCGCCACGCCTGCGCGCGAACACGATCTGGCCGCGCAGCCGGGCCAGCCGCCCGCGCTGAAGCTCGTCCAACGGGCCCATCTCCGCCGCGGCGAGAAGCTCGAGCGCAGCATCGGGGGCACCGGCCTCGAACGCGGCCTGCGCCGCCGCGACCGCCCGCGCTCCACGTCTGCCCGGATCAGGCGTGAGACCGGTCGCACGTCTGAGGAACGCGGCCGCCGCCGCGATACCGCCGCGGGCTTGGGCCCTGTCGGCTGAACGTTCCAGTTCGCCCGCCACCGCCTCGTCCGGTTCGACCGCCGCGCTGGCGCGATGCCAGGCTCGGCGATCCGGGTCCGATACTGGATCGGTCACCTCGGCCAGCGCGCGATGCACGTCCCGGCGCCGTCCGGGATCCGCCGCGCGATAGGCCGCCGAACGCACCAGCGGATGGCGGAATCGCACCCGCGCGCCGAACTCGACCAGCCCCGACGCCTCGGCTGTCGCCGCAGCGTCGGCCCCGATATCGAGTCGGTCGGCCACCAGCCGCAACAACGATACGTCCCCCACCGGTTCGGCTGCTGCCACCAGCAACAGCCGTTGTGTCGCATCCGGAAGTGAGGCGATACGCCGCAGGAAACTCCGCTCGATCCGACTCACCACAGGCCGAGCGTCCGGACGCCCGAACCCGCCGGCCAGCTCCGCCGCTGTAAATCCTCGTGGCAACTCCAGCAAAGCCAGCGGGTTACCGCGCGCTTCGGCAACGATCCGGTCCATGACGCGCTCGTCGAGCCGCCCGGGAACCGCCGATTCCAACAGTGCACGGGCGTCGCCGTCACGCAGACCCCGGACCACAAGCTCCGGCAAACCCGCCAACGGGTCATCGTCCGGATCGGGCGTCGGGGTTCGCACCGCGAATACCAGCGCCACCCGCTCCGCGAGCAGTCGGCGCGCGACGAAGGCCAACGTCTGTGCGGACACCCGGTCCAGCCACTGAGCGTCGTCCACCACGCAGACCAGCGGCTGTCCCTCCGCCACCTCGGCCAGCAGGCTGAGCACCGCCAACCCGACCAGGAAACGGTCCGGCGCGCTCCCCGTGCTCAGACCGAACGCGATGGCCAACGCCTCGTGCTGCGGCCCGGGAAGGCGATCGAGATGCTCCAACATCGGCGCGCACAGCTGGTGTAACCCGGCGAACGCCAGCTCCATCTGGGACTCGACACCGGCAGCCCGCACGATCCGGCAGCCTGTCGCGCTTCGCGCCAGGTACTCCACCAACGCGGACTTGCCGATTCCCGCCTCACCACGAAGCACCAGGACCTGACTCCGGCCGGATCCGGCCTCCGCCAGCAACCGCTCCAGCGCCTCACACTCACTACGCCTGCCACGCAGCCCGCGCAGCGAATGCTTGCTCGACATCACCACCACCGCCGAATCTACAAGAGCCCTACGCAGTCAGCGGCAGGCCCGCTAATGATCTCACCCGTGTGAGCACGGTCTACAGAGCCACCTGGGTGGCCTGCCGCACAGTCTTGCCATCGGAACGTCGCCGCGGCCATTGCCGACGTGCGTTTGGCCGCAATAGCGATCCCAGGGAAGAGACGACGGGCACGTGTCCCTGGCCCCGCGTCCCCAGGGATTTGCCCGGGATTGCCAAGGGCGCGACCAGACCCCGTGCGGGGCGACGGTGGCTATGCGGCTCAGTGGAGCCGCCCATAGCGATCGCCGAGCCGGATGGCGGTCGAGGCCACACGAAAGGACGACCCACATGTGCTTGACGAGCACCACCAACGTCACGTCCGAGCCTGATTCGTCGCCTGGTCGTCTTTCGCCGGAAGCCGCCCGATACGTGGCGGACTTCCAGGGCGTTCGTCCGCGCCTGTTCGGGATTGCGTACCAGATGCTGGGGCGAGTGGCCGACGCCGAAGACGTCGTACAGGACGTCTGGCTCCGCTGGCAGGGCGCCGACCGAGCACTCGTGCGTGATCGGATCGCGTTCCTGGTGACGATCACGACACGGGTCACCCTGAATGCCGTCGGCTCGGCCCGCGCTCGCCGCGAGGTTTCTGTCGATCACTGGCTACCAGGGCAGGTTGTCGCCTCCGAGGATCCGTCACAGGTGACCGAAAGGTCGGTGGACCTCGAACGCGCCGTCGTGCTTCTGCTGCAACGGTTGTCACCCACTGAGCGCGCCGTTTTCGTACTTCGCGAGGCGTTCGACTATCCGTTCCGCGATATCGCCGAGAAGCTCCGGATCAGCGAGGCCAACGCGCGCCAGATCGGGAGGCGAGCTCGCGCGCACCTCGCCGGGCCACGGCACGAGCCTGTTCATCGGGCGGCCCGCGACCGGTTGCTGAGGGCCATCCTCGACGCCGCTCAGGATGGCGCTGTAGCAGATCTGGAACGTCTGCTCGCCCACGACGTCGTTTCCCATTCCGTGCCTGATCGGAAGATGAGCCGACAGCACCTGAAAGCGGTCATGGCGACGAGACCGTAAGCCGGGCAAGGCATTCGTGCCGTCTCGTCACAGAACCCGAGGGATGCACTGTCCTTGGTATCAGTGACAGCACAGAAGGCAGTCAGATGAAGAAGCCAATCCTCGAACCGCTGGCGCTGAAGTTCGCCGACGCCACCGCCCAACCTCCGTTCCTGTATGAGCTCGGGCCCGACGGCGCGCGTAAGGTGCTCGACGACATCCAGGCTGCGCCGATCGACAAGATCCCCGTGCGGGAGAAGTGGGTCACAGGCCCCGCCGAGGTCGGTGACGTGCGGCTCCGCATCGTCGAACCCGTTGGCCCCGAAGACAAGTTGCCGGCCGTCCTCTACATCCATGGCGGCGGCTGGATTCTCGGCGACGCGGGCACCCATGACCGGCTAGTCCGCGAGCTGGCTGTCGGGGCGAACGCCGCGGTGGTGTTCGTCGGCAGTTCGCCGCCGATGTGCCCCATGGTCAGGCGGTCGTGATGAGTGCGACCCAACGCCCCGTCACCGAAATCGTCCTCACCACGGGACTGCCTACCGAAACCCCGGCCTGGAAGTCGATCCCGTCGTGGTTGGTCTACAGCGACGCGGACCTCAACATTCCGGTAGCCCTGCACCGCTTCATGGCCGACCGAGCGGGCGCCAAAGCGACCCGCGAGGTACCCGGTGCGTCCCACGCCCTCAGCGTCTCCCAACCGGACGCGGTGACGGCATCGATCCTCGACGCCGTGCACGCGACCGTTTCGTCGCGGTAGCTGTCGTTGCCCGGTGTCCGGGCAGCGGGCCACCCGCCCAGCCACCCGGGCACCCCATCGGTCCAACACCTGGACAAATCTCAGGAGTCGCCGCAGATGAACATGACACCATCTCCGTTCCCGGCCGACAGTAAACGCGGTGGACCGCTGCGTGTTCGGATGCGCGGTCGGTCCATCGACGAACCCCATCGTGCGTCGACGCAGCTGGAATTGCTCTTCGACCTCACCTTCGTGGTCGCTGTCGCCGGTATTGTGGCGCGGCTCGGGCACGCTGTCGGCGAAGGTCATCCGGCGTCGTCTGTGGTGCCGTTCCTACAGGTCTTTTTCGCCATCTGGTGGGCGTGGATGAACTTCACATGGTTCGCATCGTCCTATGACACCGATGACATTCCGTATCGCCTGCTGACATTGCTTCAGATGGTCGGGGTGCTGGTGCTTGCCGCGGGTGTCCCCGCCGCGTTCGAGCACGACAACTACACCGCGATCACCGTCGGCTACCTGGTGATGCGGAGTTGTCTTGTGGCGCAATGGCTCCGGGCAGCTCGCGAGGACCCACCGGGCCGACGGACCGCTGGGCGGTATGCGGCAGGCATCGCGGCATTGGAAGTGCTGTGGTTGGCTCGGCTGGTACTAGCTGAACTCGGGGCGCTGCCGGGAGCGGCGTCACGGCTGGTGTTCGTCGCGCTCGTCGCCTTGGAGCTCGCGGTTCCCGTGTGGGCCGAGCGGGAGCGTGGCACCGCATGGCATCCGCACCACATCGCCGAGCGCTACACGCTTTTCACGATCATTCTGCTTGGTGAGAGCGTGCTCGCGGTATCCACCGGTGTGGCCGACGCACTCGATGGCGGTTTCCGCCTGTCGCTTGTTGTGGTCGCGTTGTCGGGGCTGGTTCTGCTGTTCGCATTGTGGTGGCTGTATGAGCTACAGCCCGGTGGTGACGGGCTGGCGGAGCGGCGAACTCGGTCGTTCCTGTGGGGCTATGGCCATTATGCGATCTTCGCGTCGCTCGCGGCACTCGGTGCTGGCTTGGAAGTCGCTGTGCGCAACAGCGACAATCGTGGCGGCTCACCGCTTGTCGCAGGCTATGCCGTGGCGATTCCGGCCGCCGTATTCCTGGTATTGCTGTGGGCGGCTCACGCCGGCCTGGCGTTAACGTCGCGGATTCGCCCGCGCGTGCTGTTCACAACGGCGGCAGCAGTTCTCGTCGCGCCGGTTGCCACGGTTGAGATCCCGAACTCGACCGTTGCCGCGATTGCGCTGGCTGCCACCGCGGCCCTGGCCCTCTCGCTGCGTGGCGGAATCCCCTTGGGCCGCGACGACACGCGCGATACGGACCCCGCCGATGGTGACCCTGATCCAGAAACGTGAGGTGAACGCCGCGACGTACTTCGCCACCCGCGACCGCACGAATACCGGTGCCCATGCTCGGTCAACATACGGAATGCGGGCGCTGAGAACGCCCGCACGCCGCGATCATTCGACCAGCTTCCCGTCCGCCGAGACGTCCCGCATCAGCCGCGCGATGTCGACTGGAATATCGGGGATCTCCTCCCGCTCGAGCCGACCGGGACCTGACCACACAAAGTTCACGCGCAGCCCAGGATCGAGTTCGGGGTAGTCCGAACGGTTGTGGCAGCCACGGGTTTCGCGCCGTTGCAGGGCCGCTTCGAGCGTGGCGCGCGCCGCGAGTGCCGACGATTTCAGATCGAAGGCGAGCGCCAGATCCTGGAAGCCTGCCGCGTCGGGATGTACGCCGATATTCGCCATCCGATCCTCGGTCTCATCGAGCTCGGACAGCCCGGCCCGAATCCCGGCCTCGTCCCGGACCACACCGGCATGTTCGGTCATGGTGTTGCGCAGGGCGCGTTGCAGAGCTCGAACATTCTCCCCGCCGTCCGCCGCCAAGAGCGCGTCGACCTCGGCGCGTGCTTCGGAGAGCGCACCCTCCGACCGCCGCTGGGCGCACAGTTCGGCCGAGTACCGCGCCGCGGCCTCACCGACGATCCGGCCGTAGACGAGCAGTTCGATCAGCGAGTTGCCGCCGAGCCGGTTGGCGCCGTGCAGACCGCTGGAAGCTTCGCCGATCGCGTAGAGGCCCTCGACGCCGGTGCCGTGATCCTCCGGCCGCACCCACACGCCGCCCATCGAATAGTGTGCGGTGGGGGCGATTTCGATCGGATCGCGGGTGATGTCGAGCATTTGCAGTTCCAGCATCGTCTGGTAGACCCGCGGCAGCCGCCGCATGATCGTCTCGCGTGGCAGGTGTGAAACATCCAGCCAGACACCGCCGTTCGGGGTGCCCCTGCCCTCCTTGATCTCGGTATAGGCGGCCAGTGCGACGCGGTCGCGGGTCGAGAGCTCCATCCGGTCCGAGTCGTACCGCTTCATGAACCGCTCACCCTCGGCGTTGCGGAGGATGCCGCCTTCGCCGCGTGCGGCTTCCGAAACCAGTGTCCCGGCGGCATTCTCGGGTTCGATGAGCCCGGACGGATGGAATTGCACGAGCTCCGGATCACGGATACGACCGCCCGCGAGCACGGCCAGCCGGAACGAGTCCCCGGTGTTCTCATCACGCCGGGAGGAGGTGCGACGCCAGATCCGGGTATGCCCGCCTGCCGCGAGAATCACGGCATCGGCCCGGAACACGTAGCGCTCGCCCGTGTCGAGATCGAACCCGTACGCACCGAATACCACGTTGTCGCGCACCAAGATTCGGGTCACATAGCAGGTGTCGATGATCTGGATGCCGAGTTGGGCGGCACGATTCACCAAAGTCCGCTGGATCTCGAGGCCGGTGTAGTCACCGGCGAACGCCGTGCGCCGGTAGGTGTGCGCGCCGAAGAATCGCAGCGAGATCCGCCCGTCGGATTCGCGAGCGAACGGCATTCCCCAGCGCTCGAGGTCTTCGATTCCACGCGCGGCGTTCTCGGCCACGATCCGGGCGGTATCAGGTCGCGCCAGCAGATAGCTTTCCGTGATCGTGTCCGCGGCGTGTTGTTGCCAGCTGTCCTCGGCGTCCATCGTCGACAGCGCGGCATTGATACCACCGGCGGCGAGCGTGGTGTGTGCGTCCGCCTTCGGCCGCTTGCCGACCACCAGTACGTCGATGCCGCGCTCTGCCAGTTCGATCGCCGCACGAAGGCCGGATCCGCCGGTGCCGATGACGAGTACCGACGTCGCAATCTGACGTTCGTACGAATTGATCATCGATTCGTTCCCTTCGAAATGGAGGCAGTACGCGCGGGCGGCTGTCTGCTGCCCGCGCGATCAGGTCAGTTGCTGGCCAACCACTCCGACAGCCGCGTCTGCGCCAGTTGTGCGTCACGGCCGGGCAGCAGTTCGAGCTTCGGCAGCGCCCCGAAATACCGAGCCTGGGGATCGGTGACCACGGTGCGTGGATCCGAACGCACGGTCAGCACGGTGCCGATCCACTGGTCGAGGCCGAATACCTCCGGACCCGCGACCTCGATGGTGCCGTTCATCGGGGCGCCCGCCGCCATGCGGCCAACCGCCGCCGCCACATCGTCCGCGGCCAGCGGCTGCATACTGGCACCCGAGAGCCTCACCTCGCCGTCAACGGTCGAGGAATCGGCTATGCCACCCGCGAATTCGAAGAACTGCGTGGCGCGCACGATCGAGTACGGCAGGGCCGACCCCTTGATCAGCTCCTCTTGCGCCACCTTCGCCCGCAAGTACCCGGACTCCGGCAACCGTTCCGAACCCACCACCGACAGGGCGACGTAGTGTCCGACGTCGGCCGTACCGGCGGCCTCGAGCAGGTTCGTCGTGGAGGTCCGGAAGAACTCCATGACATCGTTGTCGGCGAACGACGGCGAGTTGGAGACGTCGACCACCACGTTTGCGTCCTGGAGTACCTCTTTGACGCCCTCACCGGTGAGGGTGTTCACGCCCGTGTTGGGCGCGGCCGCAACCGCTTGGTGGCCATGCTCACTCAGTCGTGCGACGAGCTTCGAGCCGATCAGCCCGGTGCCGCCTATAACGACGATCTTCATGATCGATCCTTCCGTTCGAACGTTGCTGCGGGTCCGGCGAGACTCCGCTGCATCAAGGACAGGACGGTCGACGATTCCGTGACAGCACTCCGGTTCAGAGGTGGTCGGCGTCGATGTGCAGAGTCGACGATGTCGCGCGCAATCGCCGACTGGTGGCCGCTGCGCACTGTCTGCGCGGACAGGAAGGTGGTCAGGCCGTAGCCGCGCAGGAACGGGACGATCACCCGGTACCAGTCCGCTGCCAGTTGCGAGCCGACGTCGGCGTAGCTGTAGACGTCATAGGGCCAGACGTGCAACAGGATGACGGGTTGACCTGCGCCGGGCCCGTATTCGGCGTAGCCGACATCGAGTACACCGGCGTTGATCTGCTTGATCGGGCCGGGTGTGGTGTTGGAAGAACGTGGAGTCGTTGTCATTCGATTACGCGCGATCCTCGGGTGCCACGTACTCGAAGGTCGGGCCCGCGGTGGTCCGTCCGTCACCGCTGGGCATCTTCATGAGTGCCTGGGCCTGGGACTTCAAGGCGTACATCGCCCCTACCGCGTCTCTCATCTGCGACGGGCTGCCGTTGAAAGTGTCCTCCAACAGATAGAGCACAAGACAGTAGGTGTTGTTGAATTCCTCCTGCGCGCGGCGGATCGCGCTGCCTTCCGGATAATCGGTCGTCCGCGGGTTGGGTCGCATCGGCTGAATTTTGCTGGGGTCGAGCAGGATTGGTTCACCAGTAGGTCCGGAATGTGGAGTGTCACCGAGGCGGAAACGTCGGCCTTTCTTCAGTTCGAGGAAGCGGTAGTAGTGGGCGACTTGGTCGCGATCGGGGTGGAAAACGTCCTTGTCTCCGTCCCACACCTCGGTCCGTGCCGCGCCTTCGCCCTGCTCGACGATCTCCGCCAGCGCGGCGAGCGCGGACTTGAGGTCATGTACGGGAATCACCTGTCCGCCACCGCTGTTGAAATGCATCTCGTTGAGCTGTCGGTTCGGGTCGCCGCTGAAGACAGCCTCTTCGCCGAGGGTGTCGACCAGAGTGCGGATGCCGGCTTCGACGGAGACGTAGAACTGCCCGATCGTGTGGTACCCATCGGTTTCGGGTGGCGCGTCGGCTGTGGCGGGTTTCTCGATTTTCAAAAACAGTTCGAGAGCCTCCGGTCCGAAAGGTGCGAGATTCACCTGTACGGACGGGTCCCCGTGTGGCAGCGGATGTGGGTACTGCGGCAGCAATTCGGGCGCGTCGAGTGTGGGCTTGCCGCCCACGGCGTTCAGCAGATTCGCCGCCAGCGCCAGATGCAGCATCTCCTCCACGAACACACTGCTGATGGCCTGTGCCGCTTCGGCATTACTGCCCGGTTCCAGGGAGTACAGCGCACACAGATACGGCGGTATGGTCGCATGCTCGAGCTCGATCGCCCATTGCAGATGGCGACGTAGATCGTCCAATGTCTCGATGGGGTGAGCGCCACCGATGCCCATGATCGAACCTCTTCTCGGCAAGTCGTCAGGTTGTGTCGGCAACTTGGACAAGGCATCCCGGCAATCTGTGACAAGCTACGAGACCTTTTGGCCTGCTGTCACAACGCCGAGCCGTCCGTGGTCCTAGATGTCGACCCAGCGACAGACAACGAGCGAAGGGACCCCGATGAACCATGGAACAGCAGCGTCGAAGGCAAGTAACAGCGTGTGGGAGACGGCACTCACCGTCGTTCAAGAGGCCACGCCGCCCTTCATTCCGCAAGGGGCACACGCGAGGACCGTTGTCATCGACTATCCCCCGGGCGACCCGGGTGCGCCGCCGCACCGGCACCCGGGTGGCCCCGCGTTCGGCTACGTGATCGAAGGCGAGATGCTGTTCGAACTGGAGGGTGAGCCTCCTCGCGTCGTCAAGGCCGGTGAAGCTTTCTGGGAGCCCGGCGGCGACGTCATCCACTATTCGGACGGCAACAACCGCGACGACGTCGGACTCCGTTTCGTCGTCACCATGATCTGCGATCCCGGCCAGCCCATGCTCGTTCTCGTCGACGACGAGGAACTGCGCGCTCACGGCGGCCGTCGCGTCCCGACCAAGCCGAAAGCGTAAGTAAGGAAGGGCATTTCGATGTCGAAAATCCTGCTGCAAACGACGATCACCGAGCACGCCGATGACTGGGACATCAGCCGGTTCTCGCTGCTGGCCGACGAGCTGCGCGCCGCGGGGCACGACGTCACCGCGCGCAACCGGGTCAGCCACGGCGAGAACGACCCGATCCTGAGCCGTCTCGACAATCTGAACTTCGACCAGCTGTGGCTGCTGGCCGTCGACGTCGGGGACGGCCTCACCGACACCGAGTCGCAGGCAATCGTGCGGTTCCGCGCGAACGGGGGCGGGGTGCTCACCGCGCGTGACCACCAAGACCTGGGTAGCTGCCTGCTGAGACTCGGATCCTTGGGCGAGGTGAACCACTTCCACGACAAGAATCCCGACACCAGCAGGATGCGCGACGACCAGGACACGCCGACCATCTCGTGGCCCAACTACCACTCCGGCGCCAACGGCGACTATCAACCTGTCCTCACCGAAGAACCGGTGCACGATCTCTTGCGCACCAACGCATCTGCCAGCGGCCGCATCGAATGGTTCCCGGCCCACCCGCACGAAGGCGCGGTATCGGCGTGCGTGCCGTACGCCACCGTGCTCGCGCAGGGCCGAAGCACGGTGTCGGGCCGCCGATTCAACCTCGCTGTCGTGCTGGACGGGGAGGTCGCGGCAGACGGACGGCCGATGGGCCGGGCACTCGCCGAATCGACGTTCCACCACTTCGCCGACTACAACTGGGATCTCGACCGCTGGGCACCCTCCTTCGTCAGCGAGACACCGGGCACGCAGATCAAGGCCGACCCATCTCGGCTCGCGATCTACAAGGACTACGTCCGCAATATCGCGACGTGGCTGCACCCGGCGACCCGGGATCGATCGCCGGCCGTGAAGTCCATTACGGGAATCGCGTGACCGCCGTGTACCTGCCCAGCCCACATGACCGGGCGCGTGAGCAGGCCGCCCGGTATGAGGCAACCAGCGGGCGCGAGGGAGGCACGCTGGATGGGCGGCCAGTGGTCATCCTGACCACCACAGGAGCCAGAACAGGCCATATCCGCAAGAACCCCATAATGCGGATCAAGGATGGCGACACCTACGTCGCCGTGGCGTCTAACGGCGGAGCCACCACCAACCCGTCGTGGTACCACAACCTCATCGCACACCCGGAGGTGTGGTTGCAGGACGGTGAGATGATCCACCGATTCCGGGCTCGCGAGGTGCGCGGGGAGGAGAAAGCGCGCTGGTGGGTGGTCGCCGACCGCGCGTGGTCCCACTTCGCGGCCTTCCGTGCCGAAGCCGGCGATCGTGAGATCCCTGTGATTGTGCTGGAACCGATGACGCCCCGCGATCACAACGCAAAGTCTGCTTCGACGGTCAGTTGACCCTGAACAAATCGCCGGTCGTCACCGTTCCCATCTGTAGCGCGTCCCGCCGGGGGCACGAACCCGCGGCAACCGGACCATTGCGACACTACGGGGTTCGCCGCCAGCAGTGGCCGAGCGGACGCTCGAGCGCCGTTTCCGGGCGGTGACGGGGCTTACGCAGGGTGCCGTCCGGCAGATCGGACGTGCCCGCACCGCCGCACTACTGCTGACCTCGGGTGAGGCTCCGGGCGAGGTCGTCAACAAGCTCGGGTACTACGACGAGCCCCATCTCGCCCGCGCGCTGCGCCGGTACGTCGGGCGGACGGCCCGGCAGCTGCGCGCCCAGACCGGCGGCGCGATCGCGCTCGATCCCGCTCAGTGCACGACCTCGTAGACGAGCTTGGCCACTCCGTTGGAGTAGGTCGCCGACTCCCGCAGCCGCAGCGTCTGCTCGTCGCGGTCCGACCGGCCGAACAGGCTCTTACCCGCCCCCAGAAGAACCGGGAACACGAGCAGGTTGTACCGGTCGATCAGGTCGGCGTCCGACAGGCGCCGGGCCAGCTCGGCACTGCCATGAATGTAGATCGCGCCGCCGTCGGTCTGCTTCAGCTTCGCGACGTCGTCTTCCGATCGCAGGATCGTGATCGGGCCCCACCCGTCGATTAGCGCGTCATCGGTCAGGCTGGAAGAGACGACGAACTTGGGCAGGTCCTTGTATGCGGCATGATCGTCCGAATCGCGCCAGATCGGGGCGAACGCCTCGTAACTGCGGCGGCCGAACATCAACGCAGTGGTGTCGGCGAGTTCCTCCCCCTTGAGCGAGAACGCCTCGGGCACGAACTCGGTTTCCATCACCCACCCACCGCTGCGGTGCCCCTCGGCTTTGCCGCCCGGCGAGTCCACGACGCCGTCCAGCGACATGAAGCCGGTGTAGACGAGTTCGCGTGTCATCAGTTCCTCCCACTTATGAGCATCGGATTTGCCTGCGGTCAGCCTATGAACAGCCGCGCCCACTGTCTTGGACGAAACCGACACCACCAGCCGCACCCGGCATGCACAGCGCCGGATCTCGCATGATTTTTCAGATTGTTGCCGGGATAGCCCCCTCAATGCCTCGACTTATGGCTGGCCGAACCACCCGATCCGTCACCGACCTGTGAACAGCTCGGCGGCCGTCGGCGGGTCCGCTCCGCGGCGGCCGCAGGTCAGCGCTGCGACCATGGTGGCCTCGTCGAGAATGGCGGTGAGGACGTGCTTCGGGATGGCACGCAGGGCTTCTCGGCATGCGGCGCCGAGCAGATGGTGATCGCGCAGACCGGCGAGAATGCCTGCCGTGAATGCGTCTCCGGCGCCGACCGTGTCGATCACCTCGACGGGGCGGCCGGGGCGATGGATGGGAGTGGCGTCTATGGCAGTGGCGGCAAGTGCGCCGTCGGGGCCCAGTGTCACGATCACGAGAGCAGGGCCGCGGGCGGACCAGTCGGCGACCACCTCCTCGGGGTTGCGGCCCGGGTACAGCCAAGACAGATCCTCGGCGCTAGCCTTCACGATGTCGGCACGAGCGATCATGGCGTGTACTCGGTCCAGGATGTTGTCGCGAATCATCAACTGCGGGCGGAAATTCGGGTCGTAGCTGATGGTGGCCCTAGACCGGGCACGGTCCACCAGGCGGGTCAAGGCGTCGGCGCCAGGGGGCACGGTCAGCGCCAGTGAGCCGGTGTGCAAGGCCAGCACGCTGCCGTCGAGAGCGGTGGACAGTTCGGAGTCGGTCCACTGCCAGTCGGCCGTGCCGTCGACGCGAAAGTCATAGTGCGCCATGCCATCCGGGTCGACATCGACGATCGCCAGTGAGGTCGGCTCGGTGGCGTCCACAACATGATCGAGAGCGACGGCGTTGTCCCGCAGGTGGTTTCGGATGCGATGGCCCAGCGGGTCGCCGCCCAAGCGGGCCAGCATCCGAACCGGCACGCCCAGCCGGGCCAAGCCGACGGCCACGTTCGCGGGGCTGCCACCGGGCACCGCCTGGAAGCGATCGGGGGCGTCGGTGAGTACCAGGTCCACCAGCGCCTCCCCCGCGACCGCGATCAGGCCGCGATCGGCCACGGCCTCAGTGGTGGACACGGTTGTTGTCGACCTCCGCGCCGGCCATCGCACCGGTCATGATCGCCACCGCATCGGACATGGAGAATTCGTGCGGGCGGATCACCGCGACTCGGCGGCCGAGCCGCTGGATGTGCACCCGGTCGGCGATCTCGAACACGTTCGGCATGTTGTGGCTGATCACAATGACGGCCAAGCCGCGGTCGCGGACCTCGCGGATCAGATCCAGCACCATACCGGTCTCCTTGACACCCAGCGCTGCCGTTGGCTCGTCCATGATCACCACGTGCCGCGCGAAGGCCGCGCCGCGCGCGACCGCGACACCCTGGCGCTGGCCGCCGGACAGTGTCTCCACCGCTTGCTTCATAGATCGGATCCCGATCTTCAGATTCGACATGTGCTGCTGCGATTCTCGTACCATGCGATCCTTGTCGATCATCCGGAACACCGAGCCGAGGATGCCGCGGCGCCGCAGTTCCCGGCCCAGGAACAGGTTGTCGGCGATATCGAGGGCTGGTGCCACCGCCAGCTCCTGATAGACGGTCTCGATACCTGCCCGGCGGGCGTCGGTCGGACGCCGGAAGCGCACCCGTTTGCCGTCGAGCAGGATCTCGCCCTCATCCGGGATCAGCGCCCCCGACAGTGCCTTGATCAGCGAGGATTTCCCGGCACCATTGTCGCCGATGACCGCGAGGATCTCGTTCGGCAGCAGGTCGAAATCCGCGCCGTCGAGCGCAGTGACCTGACCGTAGCGTTTCACCAGGCCCGTTGCCTGCAGCACCGGCTGTACCGCGGCCTGAGCTCCGTCGCCTACGGTGGTGGCGTCGCCTGCGGTGGCTGTCTCGCTCATTTCTGCCTCCTGCGGTTGAGCTGGTCCACGGCCACCGCAGCAATCACCAGGATGCCGGTGATCAGCGTCTGGTAGATCGACGGCACCCCCGTCAGTTGCAGGCCGTTACGGATGATGCCGACGATGAGCGCGCCCAGTAGCGTGCCGATCACGCTGCCACGTCCGCCGAACAGGCTGGTGCCGCCCAGTACCACGGCGGTAATCGAGTCCAGATTGTCGGTTTGGCCGGCATTCGGGTCACCGACGCCGGTGCGGGCCACCAGCAGCAGCGCCGCCAAGCCGTAGATCAGGCCCGCGACCGTGTAGACGGCGAGAAGCACACGGCGGGTGTCGATGCCGCTGAGCCGCGCCGCCTCCGGGTTATTGCCTACGGCGTAGACGTGCCGCCCTGCCGCTGTCAGCCGCAGCCCGTACCAGGTGATCGCGAACAGCACCAGCATCGCCACCGACCCGTAAGTGATGTCGGTCTCGCCCAGCGGAAATGTCTTGTCGAAGAACGTGAATGCGTCCGGCAGACCCGAAATCGTCTGTTCCTGCGAGTAGATGTGGGTGAGCGCGAACGCGATGCCATACGTGCCGAGAGTGACGATGAACGGTGGCAACTTGATCAGGCTCACCAGCGTGCCGTTGAGCAACCCGAACGCGGCCGTCAGCGCCAGCCCGAGCAGAATCGCCAGTGGCACAGGCAAACCCGTGTCGACGGCTAGCTTGGTGATTGCGATGTTGCCCAGCGCCATCACCGCACCGTTGGACAGATCGATACCGGCGGTGAGGATGATCAGCGTCTGGCCGATCGCCAGCGTGCCGACCACCATCACCTGCTGCACGATCAGCGAGAAGTTGTCACCGGCCAGGAACCGGTCGGACTGGGCGGTGAAGTAGACCACCGCGATCAGGATCGCGATCACCGGTCCGACGTTCGGCACCGACAGAATCCGGTTCAGCGCTGAGTGTTTCGGCTCCGGCGGCGCGGGAGACGTTGTAGTTGCGGTCATGCGAATCCTCGCTCGTCGACGAAATCAGGTGGACCGGGCCGAGCGCACACCGGGACAACGAGGGCCGTCACCATCCCGGCATACGGCGCAGCTTCATTCGCCGTCCCGGCGTGCTTTCCGGCTGGGGACAGGGGTTCTCAGCCCCAGCAGTTGTCCAGGCCGTACTGCACGTCCTTGGAGTCGACGCCGACCTGCGGCTTGGCGGTGATCAGCGTGACGCCGGTGTCGGTGTAGCCGCTGGTCTTGTTGCCGTTCTTGGCATAATCGACGATCGCCTGCACGCCCGCACTGGCCATCTTCAACGGGTACTGCTGCGAGGTCGCCGCGATCTTGCCGTCGCGGACCGCCTGCACGCCGGTGCATCCACCGTCAACGGAGACGATCATCGCTTGGTTCTCCTTGCCGGCGGTCTTCAGCGCGGTGTAGACACCCAGTGCGGACGGCTCGTTGATGGTGTAGACCAGGTTGATGTCCGGATCCTTCTGCAGGCAGGTTTCCATCGCCGTCTGCGACTTCGCTTGGTCGCCCTGAGCGGGCTGCGCACAGACCACGTTCGGGGCGGTGACGTACTGCGCCATGTCCTGAGTGGCCTGCGCAGCGCCGTAACCGGACAGGAATCCGTTGTGCCGCAATACGCCGACGGTCACGCCGGGGTTGAGGTCGATCATCGCGATCTTCACCGGCTTGTCACCCTGGACGGCCTTGGCATAGGTGCCGATCAATTGGCCTGCGGTGAAATTATTGGTGGCGAACAGCGCGTCGACCGCACTCTGGGGATCGGTCGGGGTGTCCAAAGCGATCACTTCGACACCCTTGGCACGGGCCTTCTCAACTGCTGGGACGATCGCCTTCGTATCGCTGGCAGTGAGCAGGATGCCCTTGGCTCCCGCATTGACCATGTTCTCGATCGCCGTCACCTGGCTGGCGTTGTCACCGTCGAACTTGCCTGCGGCGGTGAGCAATTTGACGCCAGCGGCATCGGCCTGCTTCTGGGCACCCTCCTTCATCTTCACGAAGAAGGGGTTGGTGTCGGTCTTGGTGATGAGCCCGACGACGACCTGCCCGTTGTTGCTGTTGCTCGACCCCTTGCCGCAGGCGGCGACGGAGAAGGCCAGGGAAGTGACCGCGAAACAGACGGCGGCGATGCGGACGACACGAGAGGACATCGGTGTACTCCTGCAGGTACTACTTAGACAACGTTGTCAGAGACCATATAACGTGATCTACGCCACGTCTAGAAGTTTCTTCTAGCGTATTTGACGGTTCTCGATCGAACACAAGCGAACGGAGAGCGTTGCTATGTCAGCGTTGTCAGAATCCCAGGCGCCACGCCGGGGCGCCACCATGCGCGACGTGGCGGCGCTGGCGAGGGTGAGTATCAAAACGGTGTCGCGCGTGGTCCGCGGCGAAGGCGGCGTTTCGCCGGAACTGGCCGCGCGGGTCACCGATGCGGCAACCATGCTCGACTATCGGCACAACCTGGCGGCCAGCACGTTGCGCGGGCACGGCCAGAAGACCGCCGCGATCGGTCTGGTACTGATGGACGTCGCGAACCCGTACGCCTCGGCGCTGCACCGGGCGGTCGAGGATTTCGCGCACAGCCGGGGCACCCTCGTCTTCGCGGTAAGCAGCGACGAGAACCCGGCCCGCCAGCGCGAGGTGCTGGACGCCCTGCTGTCCAGACGAGTGGATGGACTGATCGTAATGCCGGTGGGCACCGATCACGGCTCTCTGCTGCACGAGCAGCGTCGCGGTACCCCGGTCGTATTCGTGGACCGCATGCCGGCCACCACTGAAATCGACAGCGTCACGGTCGACAACCGCACCGGCTCACGCCTTGCCGTCGAACACCTGGCCGCCGCAGGCCACCGCCGCATCGCCTATCTCGGTGACCTGCATACGATCTGGACCGCTGCGGAACGTTACGCCGGCTACATCGAGGGCCTTGCCCACACCGGCATACCCCTCGATCCGGAACTCATCTGCGCCGACCTGCACTCCGCGGCGGCCGCCGAGGCCGCCGCTGGGGCGCTGCTCGACCGCCCGGACCGCCCCACCGCCCTGTTCGGCGCCCAGAATCTGGTGACCGTTGGTGTGCTGCAAGCGATCCGGAAGCGTGGCTTGCAAAACCGGATTGCCGTTGTCGGTTTCGATGATCTGCCGCTGGCCGAACTGCTGCAGCCAGCGCTCACCGCCATCACCCAGGATCCGGCGACGATCGGCCGCGTCGCCGCCGAAATCCTTTTCGCCCGCCTGGATGGTGACGATAGCCTCCCCCGCCACGAGGTGATACCCACTCGCCTACTGGTCCGCGGTTCCGGCGAGATCTCTGCAGACCTTCGGTCACCTCACAGTCAATAGCCAGGACATGCTTCAAACTCATTGCACAGCTGGTGTATATAACCGACGAATATGCGATCCCGTAATCACCGCGCACGGGGACCAGATCGCAGGACTGACACATTTCCTATCCGACCGGGCCGGCCTCCCAGCGCGTCGGCGTCGGACGGCGTCCACCAGAGCCGCGTTGCCTTCGACTGGGACAGGCGGGCGCAGCGGCGCCGACGGTCAGCCGTCGATGGTGGCCATGTTCGCCTCGTCGTGGCGCTCGCCGGCGGCTGGCGTGAGGTTGTTCAGGCGGTCGAGCTGAGCGGCGTTGAGTTCGATGGCGTCAGCGGCGGTGTTTTCTTCGACGCGCGAGACCCGCCGGGTTCCGGGGATGGGGGCGATGTCGTCGCCGCGGGTCAGCAGCCACGCCAGCGCGGTCTGTGCCGGGGTGGCGCCGACCTCGGCGCCGATGGCCTGTACTTCATCGACGATGCGCAGGTTGCGCTGGAAGTTCTCGCCGGTGAAGCGCGGGTTGGTCTTGCGCCAGTCGTCGTCGGCGAAGTCGTCGACGGTGCGGATCTGCCCGGTCAGCAGGCCATGGCCGAGCGGCGAGTAGGGAACGAACCCGATACCGAGCTCGCGCAGCAGCGGGAGGATTTCGGCCTCGACGTCGCGGGTCCACAGAGAGTATTCGGTCTGCAGCGCGGCCACCGGATGCACGGCATGCGCGCGGCGGATCGTCTCGGGGCCGGCCTCCGAGAGTCCGATGTGGCGCACCTTGCCTTCGGCGACCAGCTCGGCTAGCGCGCCGACGGTTTCCTCGATGGGCGTTTTCGGGTCGACGCGGTGCTGGTAGTACAGGTCGATGTGGTCGATGCCCAGCCGCAGCAGCGATCCTTCGACCGCGGCCTTCACGTTGCCGGCGCTGCTGTCGATGACGCCGGGGCCGCCGCCGGCGTGGGAGACGAGACCGAACTTCGTCGCTACCACGACGTCGTCGCGCCTGCCCTTGATGGCCTTGCCGACGATTTTCTCGCTGTGGAAGGGGCCGTAGATCTCGGCGGTGTCGATGTGGGTGACCCCGAGGTCCAGAGCCCGGTGGATGGTGCGGATCGACTCGGCGTCATCGAGCCCCCCGCCCGTGGTGTAGGTGCCGGCCATGGTCATGGCTCCCAGGCCGATGCGGGAGACATCAAGCCCACCCAGGGATACGTGCTTCATCAGGTTCTCCTTGTCGTGACGGCCGTCAGGCCCGGTCGGTAGTCATGGTCGGTGCCGCGCCAGCTGGCGGACTGTGCTTCGGTGGTCCGCGCTGCCGACAGGCGTCGTTCCCGGTAGCGGGTCAGCTTCCCTAGATGCATCCGGCGGCTCTGCCTCGGCTGGGGTGGCGGGGTGTATGTGTTGCTCAGGCGTGGGCGTCGTCGTAGGCCAGGCTGTTGCCCAGTTCGCGGGATGCCTCGGCCTGGGTGAGGAGTTCCCTTGCCTTGGCCTCGGCGGCCTCGATGGCGTCGGTGCCGGCGACAAAGCGCTGTAGGGGCTTGTCCTGGCCGGCGATGATGAGTAGGGCGCGGGCGAGCTTGGCGGGGTCGCCGGGTTGCCGACCGTTCATGCTCTTCATGCCCTCGATCCTTGGGGCGGTCCGCGGGGCGTAGTCGTCGATGGACAGCTCGGGCCAGGTGGTGGAGCCGTCCACGAGGAGTTCGGTGCGGAAGTAGCCGGGCTCCACGACCGTGGTGTGGATGTTGTACGGCTCGACGTCGTAGCGCAGTGACTCCATCCAGCCCTCTTCTGCGAACTTGGAGGCAGCGTAGGCGGCGGTGAACTCCATGCCGACCAGTCCGGCGGTCGAGGTGATGGTGATTACGTGGCCGGCGCGCTGCCGGCGCATGATCGGCAGGACGGCGCGGGTGACGTTCATCGGACCGAAGAGGTTCGTCTCGAACTGCTGGCGCATCTGCGCGGGCGAGATTTCCTCGAAGTAGCCGGTGAAGAGGTTCCCGGCGTTGTTGATCAGTACGTCGACGCGGCCGAAGTGGTCGACGGCGGCCTGCGCCGCGGCCTCGGCATCCTCGATGCTGGTGACATCCAGCTTGGTGACCAGCAGGTTGTCCTGCGGCCCGCCCAGGGTCTTCTCGATCTCTGCTTGGCGGCGGCCGGTGGCGACGACCTGGTGACCGGCGGCGAGGGCCTCGCGAGCGATGTCCGTACCTAGACCTCGTCCGGCACCGGTGACGAGAATGACCTTGCTCATGTGATTCCTTTCAGGCGCCGTGATCCGGCACCCGGGTGTGTGGTGGTGATCCGTGCAGCGCCGACGGCGCCGCAGAGAGGCAGGAGACCAGCCGCACAAGCCAGCCGCCGTATCCGGGCCATTCGCACTGCCGTGGCAGGTGCACCACCAACAAAACCAGTTGTCACGAGAGCGTGGGAGTCCCTGATGAGGGGGTCACTGACAGGGACCCCCAACCCGGCGGAAGCGCTCGTAGGGTGGACCCCATGGCAGGAACCAACCGTGACATCCGTGCTGATTTCCGCGCGGAGATCCGGGAATTCCTGGGCACGCGACGAGCCAGGGTCACCCCCGAGCAGGCCGGACTACCCCTCTACGGCGGAGACCGCCGACGGGTTACCGGGCTGCGCCGCGAAGAGGTCGCCCTGCTCGCGGGAATCTCCAGTGAGTACTACACACGGCTGGAGCGCGGCAACGCCACCGGCGTCTCCGAAAGCGTCATCGAGGGCATCGCGCGAGCACTTCAGCTCGACGAGGCCGAACGAATCCACCTGCTCGACCTCCTTCGCGGCGCCGGCACAACCCGTCTGCCACGCCGTCGGCCCACCCAGCAGCGGGTGCGGCCTGCGGTGCAGCGCGTCCTCGACTCAATGAGCGGCACACCCGCGTTCATCCTCAGCGGGCGCGGTGACATCCTGGCCGCCAACCATCTCGGGCGCGCGCTGTTCTCGCCGGTCTACATCGACCCTGCGCGGCCGCCCAACAACGCCAGGTTCGTCTTTCTCAGCCCGCACGCGACCGAGTTTTTCCGCCATTGGGACGAGGTCGCAGGGGACACGGTCGCCATGCTGCGTGCCGAGGCCGGCCGCGATCTCTACGACCGGCGGCTGACGGACCTGATCGGGGAGCTGTCCACCCGCAGCGAGGACTTCCGGCGCCGCTGGGCCGCCCACAACGTCCGGATGCACACCACCGGCGTGAAGCTCCTCCACCACCCGGTCGTCGGCGACCTCGACCTGCCCTTCGAAACCTTCCCACTCGGCGACGGCCCCAGCCAGTTCCTCCTCACCTACACCGCTGAGCCCGCGTCCCCCTCGCAGGACGCCCTGAACCTGCTGGCCAGCTGGGCCGCGAACAACGACGACATCGAGCGGTCCGCGTCGGCCGAGGCACCCGACTGAACGATGAGCCACGCGAGTCGACATGCCTGTCCGCGAGCACGTAATTTGCGTCGAAATTTACGCAAATACGTGCTCGAACACCTCCGCTATCTCACCCACGGCGACGTGGCTTCTACCTCGCTGCCGCCGATGCGATGATCGGAACGTTCGGCTTCCTCGTACCGTCTCGGCAACCCATCCAACGCGACCGTGTGGTCGGGCCTGTTCGACGTGATCCTCGACGGCTTCGTCTCGGTGGTGAAGTTACCCTCGCGGCCGGTAGTTGGCCTGCACACGCTGAGCGAGGAAGTCGGCGGCGGTCACCGGCGGGTACTTGTGGCGCGGCCCCTGGATGACGGCGTCGCGGTCGGCCTGGGCGAAGTAGGCGATGCTGTAGCGGTCGCCCTGGTATTCGCCCGCGCCTGGGCTGCGGACACGGTGGAAGTTCGACGGCAGTTCGTCATCGCTCCAGCGGGTGAGCATGTCACCGATATTGCAGGTGATCAGTGCGGACGACGGGGTTATCGACGTCCATTGCTGCTCCTGCATCTCTTTGCCGGGGCAGACTTGTAGGCCACCCTGCCCGTCCCGCTGGAAAAGCAGTGTCAGACAGTCGAAGTCGGTGTGCGCACCCGCACGCCAGGGACCCGGCGCGCCCTGGAGTTCTGTCGGAACGGCGAAGTAGTGCAACAGCCGAAGCGTGCTCTGGTACTGCGGGGATTCCGGATCATGCGCCTTGGTGAAGTGATTGCGGTCCAGGCCGAGGCGATCGGCGAAGCAGGAGAGTACGCGCATCGCGACAGCCCACGCCTGGTACTCGAAATCGAGCATGTCGGCGCGGAATTCGACCAACTCCGCTTCGCTCGGCCACAGCTCGGCCATATGCGGGCGGGTGATCTGGTAGGACTCCTTTTGATCGGGCACGCCGATGGATGGGCGTACCTGACTCAGGATCTCCCACCCGGCGTTATTCTCCTTGACCAGTGGATATCGCGCCTTGGTCGACTCGGGAAGCGCGAAAAACACTGCGGTGTGGGCGAATACATTGTCGATCTGGTGCTGCGGGATGCCGTGCCCGGAGAGCTGGAAGAAGCCGATCTCGGTGGCCGCGGCCCATAGCTGATCGGTGATCTCGGCGCGGCGGTCCGCGAAATCGGTCAGGTCGATGACGCGGATATCGCGGGCGTCGGTCTCCACGCCGAGGCCGCCCATCTGCTGCTCGCGGGATACCTCGGACAGGTCGTAGCTTTCGGTCATTGTCAGTCCTTGTCTGCGTGGGGTTTTCAGCTGCCGACGTTGATCGACGGGTCGAGGAATTCCTTGATGACGATGTCTTCGGCGCGCAGGTTGTTCGGTATATTCGCGGCGCAGGATCGAGGCGAATTCGTCGATCACCCGCTGTACCCCGGCCTCGTCGAAACTGCCGATCACACCGTCGGTATCGTTGCCGATGAGACGTCGATGAGTAGTGAGATTTGCGTTGCAGTGCTGAGTGTTTCGGACCGGCGGCAAATTCAATAACTCGGCGCGGAGTCGAATCCTGTTGCCAGAGTGCGGATATCCGCGTCGGACAGCCGCGTGGGTGTGCCGCGGTCGACGAGATCAGCGAATCCTGCGTCATCCGCCATCACGGTGATCGTGTACAGCCGTTCGGTGTCGGAGGTGTTCAGAATGCGGTGTTCGGATCCCGGTTGCAGGATCAGTACGTCGCCCGCGCCGAGGTCGACGGCGTGTGTGTCGCTGTGTGCGCGGGCAGTGCCGGCCAGCACGATGAAGATTTCGGCCGAATCCTCATGGGAGTTCAGTGGTTGCGCACCGCCCGGCTCCCAGATTTCGAGGAATACGCTTGCGCTGGAGCCGTGTTCGGGTCCAGCGAGTGTGCACAGCCGTACCGTGTCCGCGGGTGAGATGAGAGCTGCCGACAGGTCGGCGAGGTGTCGTACGACGGGAGGTGCCCCAGCCATATCGGATCCTTTCGGGTAGATGTCGCTATCGCCGCGGAACGCGGTTCAGGCGACGGGTGGTGTGAGCAGGGTGACCGGACCGCAGTCGTGGCGGGTTACCGGCTGGCCGAGCATGTCGCGGGCCGGCCCGGCGATCGTTGTTCCCTCCAGCATCGCCGCCGCGGCATGGGCGACCTCGGTGGCCGCACTGGCCGGTAGTTCGCAGATAAGGTTGTGGGCGGCCAGAATTCGGGTGATCGGGAGCTTCGACAGGCGGTGCGTCGATTCGGCGAACCGGACGGGGTCGGCTCCGGCGCCGTGCAGCCAGTGGGCGGCGGCGAGCACCGTGTCACCCGAGAGCAGCGTGCCGGTGGTGTGGTCGAACAGGCACAGGGTGTCCGGCGCATGGCCGGGCGTGTGCAGTACCTCGAACTGTCGTCCACCCAGGTCGATGATTTCGCCGTCGGCCAGCGCCCGGCTGATCGGGGTCGGCGGTATCGCCCACTGGGTCAGGTCCGGCAGCGGACGTAACCGACCGACCCGCGCCAGGGTGAAGAAATACTGGGCATCCAGCAGGGCGAACCGGTCGAACTCCGCGACCACCCGCGACACGGCGGCGGCATACATACGAAGGAACGCTGGATCGGCGGCGGTGTGCAGGCACCCGGAATTCGGGTCCGCAGCCGTGGGGTGGGCGGCGAAGTCGATAACGTCGACCTGCGCGGCGAGGTCGGCATTGCCGCCGCGGTGATCGATGTGGTGATGCGATGACACCACCAACACCGGCAGCGCCGTCAACGCCTGCACCACTTCGGATATCGGAGCGATGCCGAGCCCGGAATCGAACAGCAGCGCGGTGTGCTCGCCGATGACGAGGTAGCTGGCGACATGCCCGGGTTCGTTGATCAGGTGGATGCCCTCCCCCATGTCTCGAACGTGGAACCAGGACTCCGCTTCGGCACAGAAGGTGGGAGCTCGTGAGGCCACCGCGGCTCCTCAAATGTTGATGACAGTTACATTTGCCAATGTAGGGGCGCCGCGTTTCCGGGAAGTAAAGGTTGCGGACCGACCGTCGAACGGAGCGAAGATCGCAGTCCATCAACCGGTCGCGGCAAAAAGGTTCACAACAGCTTTACGTGAACAATGTTCATCACATCAACATTCATGGCTACCGTCTGACCGGTGATCTCTCCCTTCGATGACCTCGACGCCGATCTACGTTCGGCATTCGCGCGGTATGAAAGGGCCTTGATGGCCAACGATCTCGCCGAACTGGACGCCGCATTCGCCGACGGTCCTCGGCCGATCCGCAGCGATCCGGCAACCGCGCTGGTCGGCCACGCCGCGATCGCCGAGTTCCGGGCCGGGCGAGCCGGCGCACCGACCCGCTCCCTCGTGCGGGTATATGTGCGCAGACTCGGCCCCGATGCCTCGGCGATCGTCGCGGAGACCCGCCGAACGGACGGTTCACAAGGTGTCCAAACCCAAGTCTGGGAGCGCGACAGCGGCGGTCGATGGACCATCACCGTGGCGCATGTGTCCGGCGGTGCCGCGCCCACCGACGGCAGCACGGTCAGCCCCGACTCATCAATTTGGCGTGTCGCGCCGGACGAGGCGCCGCTCGTGCGCGGCGGCCGAGGACCGCTCCGTGGTGCGCGGGTGGCCGTCAAAGATCTGTTCGCGGTGGCCGGACATGCGATCGGAGCGGGGAACCCGACCTGGCTGGCGGCAGCGCCGGTGGAGTCCCGTCACGCCGCGGCGGTATCCGCATTGCTGGCGGCCGGGGCCGATATCACGGGTATCGCAACCACCGACGAGTTGGCATTCTCACTTGCGGGCGCCAATATTCACTACGGCGCGACACCGAATCCGGTTGCGGCGCACCGAGTCAGCGGCGGGTCGAGCAGCGGTCCGGCAGCCGCGGTCGCCGCCGGGTTCGCCGATATCGGCCTCGGCACCGACACCGCAGGCTCGATTCGCGTCCCGGCATCATATTGCGGGCTCTACGGGCTACGCACGACCCACGGGGTGGTCGCGCGGACGGGTCTGGTGGGTTTGGCGCCGAGCTTCGATGCCGTGGGCCTGCTCACCCGCGATGCGACGTTGCTCGCCCGGGCGGGCGGGGCGCTGCTGCCGAATCAAGAAGTACATCCGGTCACCAAGGTGGTGGTGGCACCGGAACTGGTCGATCTGCTGGACCCCGCGGCACGCGAATCCTTTTGGGCTGCAGTGCAGGCACTGACGCTGCGCGATGCGGCCGCTGGAAACGTATTGCCACCGCCGGAGACCATCGCGCTCGACTACCCCGGCGGCGCCGGGCTCGACACGGTTCTCATGGCATTCCGCACGGTTCAGGCCGCCGAGGCTTGGCGCTCGCACGGCACCTTCGTGTCCGCTCAGCCGACCGCGTTGGCGCCCGATGTCGCCGCTCGATTCCACGTCGGCCGCGAGATCGACACCGCAACCGAGACCGAAGCACGCGGCCTGCTCGACGACATGAGCACTCGGCTGCGGCGGATACTTCCCCCCGGCGTCGTCCTCGCGCTGCCCGCCGCGTCGTCGGCGGCTCCACGCCGAGACGCTTCGTCGGCGGAGGTGGAAGCGGTGCGGCAGCAGACATTGCGATTGACCTGCCTCGCGTCGCTGGCAGGTCTGCCCGCGTTATCGATGCCCCATCTCCGGGCGGGGAACCTGCCGGTCGGGTTGTGTCTGCTGGCCGGACCAGGACAGGACTCCACCCTGCTCACCTTCGCCATTCCACCTTTCGACCGACAGGACCACACCTGATGTCCCGAAACTCCTGGTCGCTGTCCGGCGACCATGCGGATCTGCGTCGCCCCATCCCTCCGCCACACTCGCTGGAGCTCGATGCTCTGCCGCAACGGGTGAGCATCGATCTTGCGCGCACCGCGTTGATCGTCATCGACCTGCAGAACGACTTCTGTCATGTCGACGGGTGGCTTGCGCGCATCGGAGTGGACGTCTCGCCCGCACGTGCGGCCGTCGATACTCTGCGGGCGGCGCTGCCGGCCGTGCGCGGAGCCGATATCCCGGTCGTGTGGGTGAATTGGGGCAACCGGCCGGATCAGGCCAACCTGCCGCCCGGTGTGCTGCACGTCTACGATCCTGCCGGCACTGGCGTCGGAATCGGCAGTGTGGCAACCGCTTCGAGCACCGCAGTGCTCGAAGCGGGCAGCTGGGGCGCGGACGTAGTCGATGATCTCGAGATCGCGCCAGCAGACATTCGCGTCGACAAGTACCGGATGAGTGGATTCGTCGATACGGTTCTGGATTCCGTGCTCCGCAACCTGCGGGTCGACACCCTGCTGTTCGCTGGTGTGAACGCCGATCAATGCGTGTTGTCGACATTGATGGACGCCGCGAACATCGGCTACGACGTGGTGCTGCTCACCGATGCGGTGGCCACCACCTCGCCCGAATACTGTATGGCGGCAACGACGTACAACGTCCGACAGTGTTTCGGGTTCACCGCGACCGCTGCGGACCTCGTCCGTGGACTCGCCTGCGTCTAGTGCGTTGACGACGAACGTCCGCCGGGTTGGGTGATACGCCGCCGGGTTCCGGCAACGGACCGGGAGTCCGTGACACTCTCGACGGCGGTAGTTGCTGTCGGGAGTGTGGGTTGGTCTGCACTGGAACCGGTTCGGGCCTGTCGGCTGAGCGACCCGGAAGGTCGACGGCCGCGGCCACCAGTTTTCTTGACCTAGGGGTCAATAACATTTAGAGTCGTCGCATGGGCAGGCCACGGAACTTCGAAACCGATACCGTGGTCGAGCGCGCGATGGAGGAGTTCTGGACCCACGGGTACGCCGGTACCTCTCCCGCGCAACTCGCCGAGGCCACCGGCGTCGGCAAGGGCAGCCTGTATCACACGTTCGGCAGCAAACGGCAACTGTTCGACCAGGTATTGGCCCGCTACGGACGGATGGGCGTGGAGCACGCCGAGGAGCTGCTGTTCCAACCGGGAACCGCCCGCGAACGCATCGGCGCGTACCTGCGTCAGACCGTGGATTCCGATGTCGCACAGCCGGTTCGGCGGGGTTGTATGGTCGTGAATACGGCCGCCGAGCTCGGTGGCCACGACGAGGAGATCACCCGAGCCCTGCGCGGCATCGAGGATGGCATCGTCGCCGTGCTGGCCGCCCGGATCGAACAGGGCCGACGCGACGGCGACGTCGGCCCCGACGTCGATGCGCGGGCCACGGCCGAGTTCCTGCTCAACACCAGCGTCGGCCTGCGCATCATGGCCAAGACCCGCGACACCGAAGCGCTGTATCGCACTATCGACGTCGCCCTGACCGCCCTCTGACCGATCCGCCACGTTGCGGTGGCTCTCGCATACCCCAGTTTTTGACCTGTAGTTCAAGAAAGGAAGTCTCCATGGATCTCGAATTGACCGGCAAGACCGCCGTCGTCACCGGAGCAAGCCGCGGCATCGGCCTGGCCGTCGCCGAGACGTTGTCCGCTGCGGGCGCACGCGTGGTCGGCGCCGCCCGCACCATCACACCCGAACTCGAAAAGGCCACCGTGGCCACCGCTTCGGTGGATCTGAGCTCGCAAGACGGCGCCACTGCGCTCGTGGACACCGCGCTGAAAGAGCTCGGCGGCATCGACATCCTGATCAACAACGTTGGTGGCGGCGACGCCGACCAACTGACGCTGCGCGGATTCCTCGACAGTACCGACGATCAGTGGCGGCACTTCCTGGATGTCAACCTGTTCAGCGCCGTCTGGGCGACCCGTGCCGCCCTGCCCAGCCTGCTCGACCGTCGCGGCGCGATCGTGAACGTCTCCTCGATCAACGCACATCTCCCGTCCGCCGGGCCGGTCGGCTACAGCGAGGCCAAGGCCGCGCTCACCGCCTTCGGCAAGCGCCTGAGCGAGGAGTTCGGTCCGCAGGGAGTCCGCGTCAACACGGTCTCGCCGGGCGTGGTCGGCACCCGGATCTGGCGCGGTTCCGAATGGGTCGGCGCGAAGCTCGCCGCCGCACAGGGCATCTCGCACGAACAGCTGCTGGCGGCGCTGCCGGACCAGTTCGACATCGCCTCGCGCCGAATCTCCGAACCGGAAGAGGTCGCGGCCCTCGTGGCGTTCCTGGTCTCGGGCAAGGCTACCAACATCGTCGGAGCCGACCTCGTCATCGACGGCGGGACCATCAAGACCAGCTGACCCCCTACATCAGGACATCGCGCGGCCGGCGCGTTGGCCGCCTTCGCCCCGGTGCGGCGAAGGCGGCCCCAGCGGCTGGATAAGGCAGCCCCAGTGGCCCGGTACTACCGCTCCGTTCGTGCCGCCGAATTCGATCGGGCATTCAGCGCTTCACAGTTCGAGCACCAATCGTGCTCCAGCGCAGCGTGATACGCAGATCATCATGGACTCGCCCTCGGCGCGCTCCTCCGGCGACAGCACAGAGTCGCGGTGGTCGACCTCCCCGCTCACCACGCCCGTCTCGCAGGTTCCGCAGGTCCCTTCCCGGCATGACGAGAGTGCGACCACGCCGCATTCCTCGGCCACCTCGAGTATTGATCGAGTCGCCGGGACCGTGAGCGTCAGCCCCGACATCGCGAGGGACACCTCGAACGCGACCGCGGCAGACTCCGCGAAATCTCGCGCGACGAACCGCTCAGCGAACACATCGACCGCCTCGAGTCCCGCGCAAGCGTCCTCCGCGGCGGCGATCAACCCTGCTGGACCGCAGGCCATTACCGCGGTTCCCGGCGTCGAATCGGCGAGCAGTGCCGCCACATCCAGGCGTCCCGCGCGCGCCGAGTGATGCGGTAGGACCGCATCGCCGTAGCGTTCGCGTAGCTCACGCAGGTAAGCCATGGCCGACTCGTCACGGCCGGTGTATATAAGCCGCCACGGCCGCCCGCTGCGCTGCGCGGCGGCGGCGAGCGCGAGCATCGGCGTGATCCCGATACCGCCGGCGATCAGCACGTAGCCGAGTGCACGCACGAGCGGAAAGTGATTGCGCGGCGGCCGGATCGAGGCCGTTGCGCCGATCGACAGGAGTTGGTGGGCCCGGACCGAACCGCCGCGCCCATGCGCCTCACGCAGTACCGCGATCCGATAGGAAATGGTGTCGTCGGGATCGGAAACCAGCGAGTACTGCCGGACGATCCCGTCGCCGAGTAGTAGGTCGATATGCGCCCCCGCCTGCCACGGCGGTAGCCGGTCACCGTGCGGGTGGCCGAGGGTGAACTCGTCGATGTTCTCGGCCACTCGGCGGCGGTCGCGTACGACGACGGTGATGGAGTCGGAATCATTCATCAGGGCCTCCAGGAAATACGGGCCCCGCCTAGTTATTTGTCCCAGCCACGGGAATCCGCCTCGCGCCCAGCCGCTTTCACGACAATCAGCCTGGCATGCGGGCCGCCCACCACACGCCACCGGTGTGGTGTGCCGCCAGTGTAGTAGAGGCTGTCACCGTCGGCGAGTCGCGCGTGGCCATGGTCACCGAGGTCGACCACGATCGCCCCCTCGACGACGTACACCCACTCGTCCTCGTCGTGCTCGAAGTAGGGGCCGAACTCGGCATGCACATCGACGAACTCTTGCGGGTAGAACGATGCGCGCCCGTGCACCAGCAGCCGGGTCGAGCCCTCCTCCTGCCCCGATCTGGCGATACCCCGCGGCAACTGGACGCCCTCGTGGGATCGGATCACCTGCCCCTCGGCGGTCCCTTCGGCGTCCTCACCGCCGCGGGTGTCCGCCGCCAGCATCAGTTCGACCTGGGTGGTTCCCAGCGCTTCGGCGATGCGAGCCAGTGTCAGCATGCTCGGCCGTGCCAGGCCACGTTCGAGCTGACTGAGGAACGGGTGCGAGATCTGCGCCTGCTCGGCCAGCCGGACCAGGGTGAGTCCGCGATCACGCCGGCGGCGGCGGATCTCGGCCCCGAGCATGGTTTGCGCGTCGACGGTCGCCTTTTTGGTCACGTTCTCCACCTTCATATCCCACCACCGATCGTCGAAGTGCGTCACGGACGGGCACCCGCACGCTAGACCACCCGTTGTCACGTCGGCGAATTAACAAGACCGTAGCTGGCTCGTTCATCTACCCGAAACAAGGCGGCTGAATAGTGCTAAATGTTGATCACATCAACATTAGCTCTATCCGTAACGTCTCGCCGACCAGCCACGAGCGGGCCACCACGACCTGTTTCTCTCTCGAAGGACCTCCATGGATCATCCGCTACCGCAGCGTGTTTCGCGCCTGTGCGGGGCAACCTTGCCCGACGGCTCGGTGGTCGATCTCGACATCGGACGCGACGGCGGGCACTCGCTGGTGACCGCGGTTCGCGCGAGTGCACCGGACCGGATCGGCGAAACCTCCGACACCTCAATAGATCTGACCGGTTTCGTGCTGTTGACCGCACCCGCCGAGCCACACGCACACCTGGACAAGGCGCTGAGCTGGGATGCGCTCACGCCGACCTTCGGCAATCTCGGAGCGGCGATCGACACATGGCGCCAGGGCAGTGCAGAACTGACCGAGGAGTCTTTCCGCAGCCGGGCGACCGCGGCGGCATCGGCCCTGTTGCGCAACGGCACGACCGCCATTCGGTCGCACGTCGACATCCTCGGTGGCACGGACCCGTTGCGCGGTATCCGCGCGGTGCACAGCGTACGTAGGCGATTGTCCGGGCTCGTCGACATCGAGATCGTGGCGTTGACACCCCCGGCGGCCGATCCCGGACTGCTCCACGCGGCCCTGGACGCGGGCGCCGATTTGATCGGTGGCGCACCGCATATCGCGCCGGACCCGATCGCCGAACTCACCCGGCTACTCGATATTGCCGAGGCCCGCGGAGTCGGCGCCGACCTACACGTCGACGAGTTCCTGTGCGGCGACCACCACACACTGGCCCACTTCGCCGAGCGGGTCGCCGGGTGGCCCGCCGCCCGGACGCGCACCGCTGGGCACTGCTGCAGGCTCGGCACCATGGCCGCGGACGAACTGGCCGCGCTGCTGGCCACCGTGGCGCGCAGTGGCGTGGGGATCGTCAGCCTGCCCATCACCAATTTGTATCTGCAGGGCTGGGATGACCCGGTCGCTATGCCGCGCGGATTGACCGCGCTCGCCGCGCTGCTCGACGCGGGCATCCCCGTCGCGGCCGGTGCCGACAATGTCCGCGATCCGTTCAACCCGATCGGCCGCAGTGACGCACTCGAAACGGCCGCACTGCTGATCACGGCTGGTCATCTGGCGCCGGAAGTGGCCGTGCACTTGGTTACCGACGGTGCGCGCGCGGTGCTCGGCTTGCCCGAGGCCGGCGCGAAACCCGGCGCCCGCGCGGAATTTCTCGCCGTACGCGGCAGCAGTCTGCTCGATGTTGTCGCGAACGCACCTGCCGACCGGATCGTCATTCGCGACGGCGCGATCGTATCCATCAGCCGAACCGACCATCGCACAGCCGATTTCGCAGTACTGGAGGTCTGATGTCCAGCATGCCAACCATGAGCGCCGCCCCGCCTCGCCCCGGCAGTCAGGTGCTCGGATTCGAATCGACCGAGCTTACCTATCCCAACGGCACGGTCGCGCTCTCGGGCGTTGATCTGACAGTCCGGGCCGGTGAATTCGTCAGCGTCGTCGGGCCCTCTGGATGCGGGAAGTCGACGCTGCTTCGAATCGCCTCCGGCCTGGAGTCCGCGACCGGGGGTTACACCCAGGTCGGGGCGAATCGGATCGGCTATGTGTTCCAGGACGCCACCCTGCTGCCATGGCGCTCGGTGCGCGACAATGTTGCGCTACTGGCCGAACTCGATCACATGGCCAAGGCCGAACGCTATCGCCGTGCCGACGATGCCATCGAGTTGGTCGGTCTCGCTGGGTTCGCCGAACACCTGCCGCGCATGCTCTCCGGCGGTATGCGGATGCGGGTGTCGCTGGCTCGTTCGCTCACCGTTGATCCCGAGTTGTTCTTATTCGACGAACCTTTCGGCGCACTGGATGAGATCACGCGACAGCGGCTCGGCGACGAGATCACCGAACTATTCGACGACCGCCGCTTCGCGGGCCTGTTCATCACGCATTCGGTGACCGAGGCCGTGTACCTCTCGACCCGCGTCGCGGTGATGTCGGGCAGGCCGGGCCGCGTCGTCGAGGAGATCGACATTCCGTTCGACTTTCCGCGCCGACCGGATATCCGCTTCACCCCCGAATTCACCGCACTCGCGAGCCGAGTCTCGCAGGCGCTGCGAGGAAGTCACACATGAGCGTCGAAACACTCACTGCCGCAACAGTATCCGATCCAATTGTGACCATCGCCCCGGCGCGCACGGTCAAACTGCGTACGGTCCTTGCTCCGCTCGCGGTCCTGGCCATGGTGATCGGCGCCTGGTACCTGGTCACCTACACAGTGTTGGCACCGTCGCGCCGGTTTCTGATGCCGCCGCCGCACGAAGTGGTAACCGAAGGCCTGCTCGGTCCGGGAGCGCCGGATATGTGGGAGGCGTTGCGGCGGACCGCGACCGTGGCGTGCGCCGGTCTGGTGATCGCCGTGGTCCTCGGGATCGTCTGGGCGGTGCTGATGTCGCAAGCCGGTTGGGCGGAGATTGCCCTGTTTCCTTATGCGGTGGTGCTGCAGTGTATTCCGATCCTGGCATTGGTTCCGCTGATCGGCTTCTGGTTCGGTTTCGGATTCACCGCGCGGGTGTTCGTCTGCGTGCTGATTGCCCTGTTCCCGGTGGTGTCGAACACGCTGTTCGGGCTGAAATCGGTGGACAAGGGCCTGCGGGAACTGTTCGCGCTGCGTGCCACTGGCCGGATGACGGTGCTGCGCAAGCTCGAGTTCCCGGCCGCGATGCCCGCCATTTTCGCCGGTGTCCGGATCTCGGCCGGGCTCGCGGTGGTCGGCGCGATCGTCGGCGACTTCTTCTTCAAGCAGGGCGATCCCGGCATCGGCATCCTGATCGACAACTACCGATCCCGGCTGCAGTCACCCGAATTGTTCGCCTCGATCCTGCTGGCCTCCGGCCTCGGCGTCGTAGTTTTCGCGTTCTTCAGCTGGCTGTCTCGCCGGCTGGTCGGCGCTTGGTACGACTCCGCCCGCAACTGAAATCCCACCCTGCCGCTGCGCCCCTTTGGGAGAAACATGAGAACACTTAGTCTGCCGCGTTCGGCCCGCCTGACCGTCTCGGCGACCGTCATCGGCCTCGCCGTACTGACCGGCTGTGCCCAAACCGACAGCCCGACAGCGACTTCCGGTTACAGCGGCCCGATCGGCGCGATCGACTTGAAGCAGGTCTGCCCGACGAAAATCGTGGTGCAGAGCGATTGGAACCCGGAGGCCGAACATGGCGGCCTCTATCAACTACTCGGTCCGAACCCGGCGATCGACGCCGCGGGCAAGAAGGTCACCGGTCCGCTTTTCGCCCACGGTGAGTACACCGGGGTGGACCTGGAGATTCGCGCCGGTGGCCCCGCGATCGGATTCCAAACCGTGACATCGCAGATGTATCAGGACGACTCGATCATGCTCGGCTTCGTCGACACCGACCAGTCCATCCAGTCCGCGGCCACCAAACCGACCACCGGCGTCTTCGCACCGCTGGAGATCAACCCGCAGATGATCATGTGGGATCCGGCGACCTATCCGAATGTGCACTCCATCAGCGACCTGAAAGCCGCGAAGGCGACCGTGCTGTACTTCCAGGGCGCCGCCTATATGGACTATCTGACCGGTGCCGGCATTCTCGACAAGAGTCAAGTGGACGGCAGCTACGACGGCACACCGGCCAACTTCGTCGCTGCCGGCGGCGCCAAGGCGCAACAGGGGTTCATCAGCACCGAACCCTATCTCTACGAACAGAAGATCGCCCAATGGCACAAGCCGGTGGCCTACCAGTTGCTGCACGACACCGGATTCCCCGTCTACAAGTCCGCGCTCGCGGTCCGGTCCGGGGAGCTGGAGGCGGATTCGGCGTGCCTGCAACGCCTTGTTCCGGTAATGCAGCAGGCCCAGCTCGACTATTTCGCCGATCCGGCCACGGCCAACGATCTGATCGTGCAGGCAGTCGACAAGTACGACACCGGCTGGGTATACGACGCGGGTAACGCGGCCTATGCGACGAAGCGCATGCGCGAGGCCGGTGTGGTCGGCAACGGCGGCAATGCCACGGTCGGTGATTTCGACACCGCGCGAGTTCAGCGGGTCATCGACATCACTCGGCCGATCTACACCGAGCAGAAAGTCTCGGTCCCACAAGGACTGACGACCGAACAGATCGCGACGGACCGATTCATCGATCCCAAGATCGGATTCGCGTCGTGACCGCCGCCATGATCGAGGCCGGTGATCGTCCCGACTTCGGCCCCGAGCAACTCGACGGCCTGGTCGATGACCTGCTCGCGCTGCTCGGCCCGCGCGGCGTGAGTACTCTCGACCGCGCTCTGGACCGCGCCTCCCGTGACGGGTCGGGGATGAGCCCGATCCTCTCGGCCCAGCAACCCCTCGGGCGGCCGGACGCGGTGTGTTATCCGAAGACGGCCCAACAGGTTCCGGCGATTGTGCGGGCTGCGGTGCGTCGCGGCGTACCGATCACCACGCGCGGCAAGGGCACCGGCAACTACGGCCAAGTGGTGCCGCGCTTCGGCGGCCTTGTCATGGACATGACCTCGCTGGCCGGTATCCAGGACATCACCGACACCACCATCACCGCGGAGGCGGGCGCCAGGATGATCAACCTGGAGCAGGCCGCGTGGGATGCCGGACGGCAGCTCTGGATGTACCCGTCGACCGCGCAATCCACCCTCGGCGGATTTCTGGCCGGTGGCTCCGCCGGTACGGGCACCATCGTGCACGGTCGCAACCACATGGGTTTCGTGGAATCCGTCGATGTCGTCTACGGCCACGAAGATGCCGAACTGCTCCACCTCGAAGGTGCTGCGGCACAGCCGATGGTGCATACCTATGGGGTGGCGGGGATCATCGTTTCGGCCACGGTCCGGTTGGAACCACTGCAAGACTGGAGGTGCGTGTACGCCAGCTTCGGGTCCCATTACGAGGCATTCCCGGCCGCCATGCGCGCCGCGTCGATCGAACCGAAGCCGCGGCTGTTGTCCGCCGATGGTGCGATGATCGTCGACGCACTGCCGTCGGACCCCGCGTTGGTGCTCGGCAGGGCCAGTGTCCGCGGCATCGTCGACGCCGCGGCGCTCGACGAGACGGTTGCGGTGCTGGAGGCCGGTGGCGGCCGAATCGAGGCGGTGCGCGAGGGGCTGGCGCAGACGATGCGGCTGAGCACCCTCTCTTACAACCACCCGACCTGGTGGCTGCAGAAAGCCGTGCCGGACACCTACTTTCACATGGAATGCCAAGGCGACGCGCTCGTCACCCGGCTTCGGGAGGTGGAGGACGTCTATGACGGCGGGATGCTGCACTTGGAAGTCGGGCATCAGACCATGTTCGGGATGATCAACGGCGTCTACCACGATCCCGAACAGGTATTCGCCGGGGTGCCCGCGCTCGAGGCGCTCGGCGTCGCTGTGCATTCGCCGCACCAGTCCTATGTCGATCTCGACGCCGATCGGGTCCGGGCGCTGGCACGCAGCACCGATCCGAAGGGTCTGCTCAATCCAGGAAGGTGGCAGCGGTGACCACATCCACCCGGCACTTCGCCGATCTGACCACGGCCGAAGTCGTCGAGGCGCTGAGCCGCGACTCCGTGCTCGTGCTGCCCACCGGCGCAATCGAACCGCACGGCCCACATCTGCCGCTGCGCACCGATCTGGTGCTGGCCGAGGCCGTTTCCGGCGCCGCGCTCGATCGCGCCGCCGCCGAGGGCAATGACGTATGGTTGCTGCCCGCATTGGGATACACCAAGTCCGACGAGCATGCCAATCTGCCCGGCGCGATGTGGTTGCAGGCGGAGACGATGATGCGCGTCGTAGTCGATCTGGGGCGCAGCATCGCCGCGACTCCGGCGCGGCGGGTCTTGTTCGTCAATTGCCACGGCGGCAACTCGGCCCTGCTCGAGGTGGCGCTACGTGAATTGCGCCGCCGATTCGACCTGCAGACCTTCCTCTACGCATCGCCTGCCCGGCCAGGGCCGACCGAGGAGGGTTTCGGCATCCACGCCGGATGGGCCGAGACGTCGATGATGCTGCACGTGCGCCCCGATCTCGTCGATATGGCCAAGGCGAAAGCGGCTGTACCGCACTCGATCGCGGGTCACAAGCACGTCGGATTCGGTAAACGGGTCCGATTCGGTTGGCTCGCCGACGATTTCGCCGAGTCCGGCGTGATCGGCGATCCGACCGGTGCGGATGCCACGTTCGGCGCCGAACTATTCGAGAGCACAGTCGGTTCCCTGGTGCAGGCCATCCCGGAGGTCAGCACCTTCGATCCCGGACGCGTCGGATGACCGTACTGACAATCAAGAATGCCACGCTGCTGCCCGTCGCGGGAGATCGCGAGTGGTTGCACGGCTGGATGACCGTCGATGCCGACGGCCGGATATCCGGTGTCGGAGAAGGAGATCCGCCTGCCGAGGGTGGTGAGGTCCGCGACGTGGCGGGCGCCATGGTCGGGCCCGGCTTCGTCTCCGCGCACAGCCATATCTTCACCGGTGGAATGCGGGGTGTCGCCGCCAACAGCACGCTTTACCCGTGGGTCACCCGCAACACCGAGATGCTGCTCGCCGCAGGCGCCGAGGACCTGTATTGGCTCACCCTGGCCGGGTCGTTCGACTTTCTCGCCAACGGCATCACCTCGGCCTACAACTTCACCCAGAGCCGGGTGCTGGCGCTGTTCGACTACGCCTCCTCGAGCATGAAAGCCGCCGCTGTTCGGCCGCTCGAGTTTCTCACCCGCCAGATCGACGCCACCAGCGACGCGGGCATCCGATTCGTCGCCAGCGTCCGGCTCGACGATGAGCAACTGCCCGAAGACGAAGCGCTCGGGACCTTCGGTGCGGTGATGGATTACGCGAAAACGACGGTGCCGCCGAATCTTTACCTGGGGGGCTCGGTCTACGGATCCGTACAGTGGTCGACCTCGCCTGCCACCGCCGAGCGTGAACGCACCATGATGGACCGTCACGGTGTCACCAACCAAGCCCATTTCGTCGAAACCGCGGAACAACTCGACATCCAGCAAGCCAAGTTCGACTGGTACGACGAAGCCGGAGTCCTCGGCCCGGATTTCGCGTTCGGCCACTTCGTCCATCCCACTGACCGAATGATCGACCGCGCGGCCGAGACCGGATGCGCGATGGTGTGGCAGCCGATGTCCAACGGCCGCCTCGGATCCGGGATCGCCGATATACCAAGGATCTCGGCCACCGGCATGCGTGTAGGGATCGGGCTGGACGATCAATCGTGCACCGACGTGTCCGACCCCTTCGAAAACATGCGCACCGGCCTGTACACCCAACGCGCGCTGCACAGCGACGCAGCCATCCTGACACCGGCACAGATGCTCCGACTGCACACATTCGGCGCGGCATCGGCCATTGGCGCAGCAGACCGGATCGGCTCGCTGGAGGTCGGAAAATTCGCGGACTTCATCATCGTCGATCCGTTCGACCCCGACACTGGACCAGTCTGGGATCCGGTCGCCACCTACGTCTTGGCCTGCTCGACACGCAACCTGCGTGCGGTGTACGTCGGCGGGCACTGCGCATGGGCCGGTAGCCGCTCGACCCATCCGCTCGCCGATCAGGCCACTCGCGAACTGCACCAACGAATGGTCCGAGTAGCGGCGGCCAATGGTTTTCACCCAGCCCTTCGGTCACAGACCCACCTTTAGCCCGGCATTGGTCGCTGCCCACGGCGGCAGGGCGGCCACACCTGGCAATTCACCTCGGCGGCCTGCACCTCGTCGCTCCCCTGGATCGTCGCACGCCTCGGGCTTCCGGTGAGGACATCGCGGTCGTCCCGCTGCCCGCCTGTACCGCGCCATGGTCCGCCTCGGCCGCAGCAGTCCGACCCACGCACCCCGCGACCCAAACTCTCCTGGCACCTGAGCAGACGCGATCGAAAGACGAACCAGGCGATCAGTCTTGGCCGTGCTCGCGCCGGATCACTCGTGTTGAGAGGCCGCCGCAGCGGCGGCCGCGCTCTGGTCGTGGTCGCGCAGCAGCCGCAGGACGGTGGCCGGCGAGGGGTGGCGGCCTTTCTTCTCGGCGTGGGTGATGACCAGGCGGGCGGCGATGTCACGCAGGCTGTGGCCGTTCTCGCGCAGGTGCAACGCCATGGAGAGCATGGCCTCGTCGGCGACGGCGGCGCCGCCGATGGTTTTGCCGCGCTGACGTCGGAAAAGCCCTCGAGATTTTGGGAAAGCACATGAGCTCGTGGAAATGCAGTCAGATCCGCTGGGGCCCGTGGGGGCATTGAGGCCGGTGTCTCGTCTTTCGTGCTGAGATGGCCGTTGTTCATTCGGGTGGACAATGGGAAGATGCACCCGCACGGGAGGCTGCCCGGCTCGGAAAAGGGTCTGAGCAGAGCCGAACTGCTCGCCGCGATATCGCTTGCGATCGACCTCGGTCTGGGTCAACCGATGGAACACATGCTTCGATCGTCCTTGATCGCGACACGGATCGCCGAGCGAATGGGGCTCGACCTGCAACAGCGAGCGACCGTGTACTACACCAATCTGGTCGGTTGGATCGGTTGTCACGCCGACTCTCACGAACTCTCGGCGCTCTTCGGCGACGATATCGCCTTCCGGGCCGGCACCTACGCGGTGGACACGACCGGCCTGCCGTTTCTGCGGCTGATGATGAGCCATGTTGGACGCGGATTGCCAGGCTGGGAGCGGGGCATCCGTGCCACCGCCTTTCTGGTCACAGCTCGCAGCCAGGTCGCCACACTGATCCAGTCGCATTGCAGTTCCGCCGGGGTTCTGTCCGATCGGATGGGCTTGGACGGGCAGGTCGGAAAGGCCCTGGCCTACGTCTTCGAACGCTGGGACGGCCGGGGGTTGCCCAACGGTTCTCGCGGAGAGGATATCCCGGTCGAGATCCACATCGCTCACGTCGCAGACGTGGTCGAGGTGCACCTGAGGACAGGTGGGCTCGAGCAAGCGAAGGCTGTTCTCCGCTCTCGGCGCGGCAGTCAGTTCAGCCCGGCCGTGGCGGCGGTGTTCGATCGTGATGCGGCGGCGATCGTGGACGGGTTGCTCGAAATGGACGTCTGGACCGTGGCGTTGGCCCAAGCACCGGATCGTGACCGAACCCTGACGGACCAGGAGAGCGACAAGTTACTCGAGGCCATGGCTGATTTCGTCGATCTCAAATCTCCGTTCACTCTGGGGCATTCGCGTGGCGTCGCGAATCTGGTGGCCGGGGCAGCCCAATACCTGGGTATGTCGCCGTCGGACATCAAGCATCTCTACCGTGCCGGCCTCGTGCACGGCCTCGGCAAAATGGGGGTGTCCAACCAGATCTGGGAGAAGAAGGGGCCGCTCACTACGGCTGAATGGGAACGGGTACGGATGTATCCGGATCTGACCGGCCGGATACTGAGCCGAGTCAACGGCTTGGAGTCGGTGGTGCCCGTCGCGATGAAGCACCGGGAACGGATCGACGGGTCCGGCTTTCCCCGGGGGATCGCCGGCGCGGAGTTGACCGCGTTGGACCGGCTGCTTGCCACGGCGGAGGCTTATCAGCGACTGCTCGAGCCGCGTCCCCACCGGCCGCCGCTCGATCCTCGCGGCGCTGCCGATCAGTTACGGAAGCAGGCGCGCGCCGGACGCTTGGACGCCGAGTCGGCTGCGGCCGTGCTTGCGGTGGCCGGTCCGCGGATATCGCGGCGGACGCCCTGGCCGGCCGGGCTGACCGACCGCGAGGTCGAGATCCTGCGACTCGTCGCGCAGGGGCGGTCGAACCGAGAAATCGCGGCCGAACTATTCATCGCCGAGAAGACGGCACGCAACCACGTCGAACGTGTCTACGCCAAGCTCGGCGTCAACAACCGCACACAGGCCAGTCTCGCCGCGATCGATCGGGGTCTGGCGGGCTTCCCGGTCAATGCGGCTGTGGGAAATTGAAGCATCCACTGCGCCAGGTACTTCAGCTCGGCAACCACCAATGATGCTGCCCGGTGCGGTATTCGATGTCACATGGCTCAGCGCGTATTCGGTGCGCGTCCGGGTGGACGGCATTGACAGTTGACAGGCCGGTCTGAACGTCGGGCTGTGCACCCGGAAGTGGAACATCGTTGGTGCCCCACGCCCGGTGCCCGCCGACATCTGTTCAGACATCTGGCGGGACCGACTGTGCGGGGCCTTCATCGCCGGGATGCGTCGGGCCGGGACCTCCGGTCCAACACCCATACCGTGGCCAGCATGAGGCCAACGGCGAACGAGGCGAGCGCGATGAGATTGGCGCCCGTGCCTCCGTGGAAGGTGTTGCCGTAGGCGGACATGGCCGGCAGCGTGGCGGTGTACCGGTCGAGATCCAGGTCGCGACCCAGCGCTTCGAATGCGTGGCGGTTGGATAGGCCGAGACTCATCACGCGTCCCGGGAAGGCCATCTCGTCTACGGGGACTATGGCGCCACCGAACAGAACCTGAGGGAAGCAGAGCATCGGCAGGGCGAGGGCGGCCTGCGCGGCGTTGGAGACCGCGGCCGACGCGAGCAATCCGAGGGCCAGTGCCGAGGTCGCCTCGATCACAATCGTCACAAACAGGAAGGCGTACACGTCCCATCCAACGGCGGGGAGCCGACCGAGCACCCGCAGCACACCCAGGAGCAACGCGCTCACTCCAGCCAGAACCGGAAAGAGTGCTGTCACCTTGGATGCCACGTAGGCGCCCACGCTGAGGCCGGCCAGGCGCTCCCGCCGGAAGATGGCCATCTCCCCGACGATCTGGAGCAGGCCGTACGTAAGGCCGAAGAAGAAGCCTGCGAATGCAATCCAGAACACGATCTGGGCCGGGCCGATGTCGGCTTCGCTACGCGGATCGAACGCGCCGCGCTTGAACAGCGTCGCCATCATCGCAGTGACCAACACCGGTGAGCCGAGCAGGACCGCCAGGGTCAGCCGGTTGCGAAGGAGAACATCGACATTGCGTCGGGTAAGTAGCCACCATTGCCGGACCGTGCCCGTGTGCTTGACGTCTGAACGGGTGGCAGGGATGGGCAGTAGAGCCAAGTCAGGTCGGGCTTTCGACTTTCCACCGCTGTCGGCGAATCGCTCTGCCCAGATCTGCGGGGTGTGCTCACGAGCCAGCCGGTCGTACACCTCGGTGAGATCCTCCACGCCGAAGTAGTGCCGAGCCTCGGTCGGGCTGCCGGTGAAGGCCAGGTGGCCGTCGCGCGCCAGGAATACCACCCGGTCACACCGGTCGATGCCGGCCGGCTCATGCGTCGTGAGGACGACTGTGACCCCGCGCTGGCTGAGTCGGCGCAGCAGGCGCATCACGTCGGCTGCGGTCGACGGATCTAGCCCCGAGGTGGGTTCGTCGAGGAAGAACAGGTGTGGCCGGGTCAGTAGCTCCACGGCGATACTGGCCCGCTTGCGCTGGCCGCCGGAGAGCGCTCGGACCGGCACCTCGGCCCGATCGGCCAGGTCGAGGTCATCCATGGTCTCTTCGACTATCCGGTCCGCCTCGGCCGCCGATGTGCCTGCGGGCAGCCGCAGCCGCGCCGCGTAGTGCAGTGTGCGGCGCAGGGGCATCTCGAGGTGGATGATGTCCTCTTGGGGCACGTAGCCGATACGGGAATCGGCACTGACTCGGGCCCGGCGAACGACGCCGTCATGCCGAATCTCCCCGGCAGACGGTGGTCGCAGTCCCGCGAGGATCTCCAGCAATGTGCTCTTTCCTGCTCCACTGCCGCCGGCAATGGCGACCAACTCGCCTGGTTCGATCGACAACGACAGCTCCTGAAGAATCTGCCGCGACCCGACATGCCGGCTTACGTTGACCGCATCGACCCGCCCGCCGCCCGGCATTCCACGTGCGTGATCTGAAGTGTGCTTACCGAACCGCTCGACGGTCGGTGGTTCGAATGTCAATTCGGTCATGACCGGTGATCTCCATGATTCCTGAACTCGATTTGTCATGCCCTGATCATCGGTCCGCCGCCTCCGTGGTCGCATGAGGCGTTTGCCTCAAATCGCACCCAGGAATGAATCGCCTCACCGGGCAGCGGGGCCACGCGGTTGCCCCGGGCGGCAGGGCGCAAGGCGACTGTGTCGGCCTTTCGACGCAGATCCACCAGCTACGGCCGGACACCGACCGGGTCCTCGCGGCCGTCGGCTTCCGCCGGAGGCGGTTCGATAGCCGCAATGCGGCGAGGTCGGAGGTTCGCCCGGTTTGACGAGCGGGCCGGGCGCCACGCAGGATCGACCGCGAGGTGGACGATTCATGCTGGTAAGGCTATTGGGGCCGGTGATGGTGGAGGCCGCGGACGGGACGAAGGCGTCAGTCGGGGGGCCGCGGGTGCGGGCGTTGCTGGGGTTGCTGGCGCTCGAAGCCGGGCGAGTGGTGCCGGCGGCGCGGCTGGTGGACGGGGTGTGGGGGGACAACCCGCCGGCGGGGACCGGGAATGCGTTGCAGACCTTGGCGAGTCGGTTGCGCGCGGCGGCACCGGGCGCGGTGCGCAATGACGGGGGCGGGTATGTGCTCGAACTCGCGCCCGAGGACGTCGATGTGCATCGGTTCACGCGTGAGGTCGAGGCGGGGCGGACATTGCTGGCGGCCGGTGAGGCCGAACCAGCCATCGCGTGCTTCGATGCCGCGCTCGCCTTGTGGCGCGGGGAGCCGTTGATCGATGCGGGGGAATCGGAGGCATTGCGCGCCGCGGCACTACGATTGACCGAACAGCGGCTCGAGGCAGTCGAACTGCGAGCGGACGCCTTTCGTGCCCTGGGCCGAGGCGGCGAGGTATTGCGTGAGCTCCGCACGGAAGCAGCGGCACATCCGTTCCGGGAGAAGCTGGCCGCACGACTGGTGCGGGCGCTGGCGGCAGCGGGACGAACATCCGAGGCGATACAACAGTTTCAACGAACCGAGACCCTGTTACTGGACGAGCTCGGGACGAAACCCGCCGAGGTGCTGCGTTCGGCCCTGGCCGACATTCACACGAACGCATCCCGTAGTCCCGCAGTCGACGAACCTGCCATCGATACGACGCCCGGATCGGGTCGAACGGCAGCATCCCGGACCAGCGGGACACCAAAGGTGTCCGTGCCGCTGCTGCCCAGGCGGTTCACCAGCTTCGTCGGACGCGGACGCGACGTGGAAGGAGTGCGACGGACGCTTCGCGAGGCCCGACTGGTGACACTGTCGGGCACCGGGGGCGTCGGGAAGACCCGGCTGGCCGCCGAGACGCTCGGGGCGCACGCCATGGACTGGGCGGACGGTTACGCTTTCGTCGAACTCGCCGCACTCGAGCGGGAACGGGCCGACCGGCCGGCCATGAACGCGGTCGGAGTGGCGATAGCGAACGCGCTCGCTCAGTTCGAGCGACCCGACGAACTGTCCACGGAATGGGCCAATGTACTGGAGCGGACGCTGTCCGGCCGCCGAATGCTGTTGGTACTCGACAACTGCGAGCATGTCGTGGAGGCGACCGCGCGCCTGATCGACGATCTGTTGCAGCGGCTGCCCCTGCTGCGGGTGCTCACCACGAGCCGGGAGCCGATCGGCGTGGACGGCGAGCGACTGTATCCGGTCCGGACCTTGGACCTGCCGGAAGCCGACGCGGGTATCGTGGCGGTCACCGCATCGCCCGCGGTCCGGCTGTTCATCGACCGCGCCACCGCGGCGCTCCCGGATTTCGCGCTGTCCGAGAGTAATTCCGCGGATATCCGCGCCATCGTGCGCAGCCTGGACGGCATGCCGCTGGCTATCGAACTTGCCGCCGCTCGCCTGCGGAGCCTGCCGCTGCCGGACCTCAGCGCGCGGCTCACCGATCGCTTCCGGCTGCTCACCAACAGTACTCGCCACGCGGTCCCGCGCCATCGCACCCTGCACGCGGCCGTCGCCTGGAGCTGGGGACTGCTCACCGATGCGGAAGCCGCAGCAGCACGGCGTTTTTCGATTTTCGCGGGCGGGGCGACCTTGGACGCCGTCACCCGGGTGTGTGGTCCGGACGCCATTGACACGGTCACCTCACTGGTGACGAAGTCGTTGGTAGACTTCGATGGACAGCGCTATCGAATGGCCGAGACCATCCGAGCCTATGCGACAGCGGAATTGACCGCCGCCGGCGATGCGGACGAGGTCGCCCGCATCCATGCCGACTGTTTCCTGGAATTCGCTGACGCCGCCGCCCAGGGATTACGCACTGCCGCACAACCCGATTGGCTCGCGCGGCTGATCGCCGAACACGGCAATTGCGAAACCGCGCTGCGGTGGGCGCTGGACGTCGGCGACGGCGAGCGTGCGGTTCGCCTGTACGCGAATCTCGTCTGGTATTGGCTGCTGCGCGGATTGCATGGCGACATCTCCGAACGCCGCCGCGAGGTCCTCGCCCTGCTCGGCGACACACCGCCACCGGGGTGCACCGGGGCCTATCTGGCCTGCCGATACGCCGAGGAGCTGCCGGCGTACTTCACCAACATCTGGTGGGGCCAAATCCGGGATGACACAGGGCAATTCGAGCGGCTGACCCGCGCGGCCCTCACCGAGGATCGGCCCCCGCACCCGATGTTCGTGCTCATACTGGCGCTGCGTGACCTGCTTGGCGACGACGACAGCCTGTTGACCGCGTGCACCACCTCCGACGATCCATGGCTACGCGGAAATGCGCTGATAGCACGAGGTTTCGATGAACTGGGCGGCGACCATCCGGCCCGCGCCCTGCCTACCCTCGAGGCGGCGCTGACCTGCCTGAGCGCGCACGGTGACAACCGGTCACACAGCCGCGCCCTGATCTCCCTGGCCAGCTACCGGACCCGGATGCTCGGCCTGGACAGCGCCCGCCCGCTGATCGCGAGCGCGCTGGAACTGCTCAGCGCCGACCTGGGCGCCGGTGAGCGCATGGGCGTGCTGCTCTTCACGGCGGATATGCACCTAGTCGGCGGCGATACCGACGGCGCGGCAACCTATATCGACCGGGCCGAGGCCCTGATCACCCCGCACATCGTCCCTGCGCCCGGGCGCTTCCTGGCGGCGATGCAGGCGCACCTGGCGCACCTGCGCGGCGACAACGACCGTGCGATGGAACTGTACCGGCGAATGTCCGAGCAACCGCTGCCCGCCGGCCCGCCACCCGCAGGACGCCACGATACCGTCCGCTTCGTAAACCTCGCCTTCGTGAGCACCGCGCACGCGGCGGCCCTGGTCGCGGCGGGACGGCCGGACGACGCGCTGCGAGAGCTGGCCATGCCCCGCGATCTGGCCGCCCAGACCTCGGCGGCGCTGCTGGCCGAGATCGGTATCGGTTATGCCCTGGTTGCTCTGGCGAAGGGTGCCCCGGAGTGCGCGGCCCGCATTCTCGGCGCCACCGACCGGATCAACCGGAGGGCCGGGGTGATCCGCATCGGCCCGTTCCGGCGGCGGGCGCTCGACCAGGCGGAAGCGGCGCTCGGGCCTGTGCGCCTCGGCGCGGAGTTCCTCGCGGGCGCCCGGCTTCCGGACGAGGCGGTGCTCGAACTGCTGCGTACCGTTCGCTGACAACGACTGTCAGCGAACGGTACGGGCCGCACTGGATGCTCGGGACGCGTATCCCATCGATCCAGGAGTGCTCATGTCCATTCCCTCGAACACGGAATCAGTTGTTTCCGTGCGTGGTTCCCGCCGGCTCGGCGAACGTCTCGGTACGGCAGGCGCCGTACTGGGAGCCGGGTTCATCATCTCCGTCGGCGGCGGTTATCTGTTCGCCCCGCAGCGACTGGCCCCGGGTTTCGGCCTCACCGACTGGCCGCGCGGTGACGCCGACGGCTTCCTGAATGTCAAAGGCGTCCGCGATGTGGTCACCGGCTTGATCATGCTGGCCCTGCTCGCGGCCGGGCAGCGCCGCGCCCTCGGCGTCACCCTGCTCACCATCGCCCTCATCCCGACCGGCGACATGCTCACCATCCTGGTCCGCCGCGGCTCCACCGCTACCGCCCTGAGTGTGCACGGCCTCACCGCCGCCCTGGTAGCCGCCACCGGCGGGCTGCTGCTGCGCCGTGAAAACCGTTGAGCGCCCGATGAAGACGCTGTTCAATACCGCGCACATTTACATGATCATCGGCCTGATTGCCGGATTCTACTACCGCGAGATCACCAAGGCCGAACATTTCACCGGGCGATCGGAGCTCGGTGTCGTGCACACCCACGTGCTGGCGCTGGGCATGCTGTTCTTCCTCATCGTGCTGGCCTTGGAGAAGCAGTTCACGCTCAGCGCCCGGAAAAACCTGTACGCCTGGTTCTTCTGGCTGTACAACATCGGCCTTGTCATCACCATCGCGGTCATGACGCTGCACGGCACCCGCACCGTGCTCGGCAGCAGCAGCGGTGAGGCGATCGCGCTCGGCGCGGGTGTGGGCCACATCCTGCTTACCGCCGGGCTGATCCTCTTCTTCATCACCCTCGGCAAATCCATCGACGACAGCCGAACACCGCGCACCGCAGCGGTATTCGCCGAACAGGAGGCATCGTGAACACCGGCCAGGACAGCGCGCTGTGGACGCGGGACGCGGTCTCGCTCGCGACGCTGATCGCCGAGGGCGCGGTCACCGCGGCCCAGGTCGTCGAGGCGCATCTCGAGCGCATCGAGCAGGTCGATTCCGAAATCGGCGCGCTTACCACGGTATTCGCCGAGACCGCGCGCGCGGAGGCGGCCGCAGCCGACCGCAGGGTGCCGATCGGGCCGCTGCACGGGGTTCCGGTCACCATCAAGAACAACCTCGATGTCGGGGGCAGCCCGACCACCTGGGGCGTGGCGGCCTTCGGACAGGCTGTCGCGGCAGCGGATGCACCCGCGGTGTCCGCACTGCGGCGAGCCGGGGCGATCGTCATCGGGCGAACGAACATGCCGGACTTCGCCACTCGCTGGCACACCGACAACGACGAGGCGGGCCCGACGGTGAATCCGTGGAACCCGACTCGCAGCCCGGGCGGTTCCAGCGGCGGTGACGCCGCCGCGGTAGCGGCGGGCATGACACCCCTCGGCCTGGGCACCGACTTCGGCGGTTCACTGCGCATACCCGCCGCGTTCTGCGGAGTCGCCTCCCTGCGCACCACACCCGGCCGGGTAGCGGTGGCCTCGAGTCTGTCCGGGGCCGCACCCGCACCGACGAACCAATTGTTCGCGGCACCAGGACCGTTGGCGCGCAGCGTGCGCGATCTGACGACCGCCTTCGAGGTCCTCAGTGACAGCGCTGATCTGCGCGATCCCGGATGGATTCCGGTGCGTGACGTGACCGATACCGCCCGGCCCGCGGTCGCCGTCACGCTCGGTGACGATATCGATCCGCAGCTGCGGGCCGCGCTGCTCGGCTGCGCCGACGCCCTCGAACGCGCGGGATATCCGGTAACCGAACTGGATCCGCCGCAATTGGGCGAGGTGGCGGCGGACTACGGCCGATTGGTCTCCACCGAGGTGGTGGTCCAGCGCCGCGAAGTCATGCGGCGAGTCGGCAGCGCTGGACTGAACACCTTCATCGACGCGGCGATCGACCTGTTCCCGCCGCTGGATCTGGCCGGCTACATGACCGCGCTGGGTGAGCGCCTCACCCGCCGCGCGGCCTGGTCCCGCTTCCTCGCGGAGCATCCGATCGTGCTCGGCCCGGTCTCGGACGAACTGCCCTGGCCGGTCGGCTACGACCTCGGCGGCACGGCACAAGTCGCGACCATGTATGCGGCGCACCGCCTCACTATCGCCGCCAACTACCTGGCCCTACCCGCGGTCACGGTTCCCGCGGGCGTCTCGGCCGAGGGGCTTCCCATCGGGGTCCAGTTGATCACCGCCCCATTCGCCGAGCGCCGCGCGCTGACTGCCGCCGCCCATATCGAAGTGGCCTTTCCGATGCCCACGCCCATCTCCCCGGCAACCGACCCGGCCACCCGGGACCCTGCCTGGGGCCAGGCTCCGTCCAGTGGCTCGGGCACGACACGGTGAACATTTTTGTAGCGAAGGGAATCCAAATGTCACACAACACATTGCGATCCGCCGTGCGCGGACGGGTACTGCTGCCGGGTGACGAAGAGTTCGATACGGCACGGACGCCGTGGAATCTGAATATCGACCAGCCGGTCGCGGCTGTCGTGCACGTCGAAGACGCGGAGGATATGGCCGCCGTGGTCGGCTACGCGCGTGACGCGGGCCTGTCGGTGACCGCTCAGCCCAACGGCCACGGCGCTTCCGGTGATACCGCCGGCACCATTCTGGTGCGCACGCGCCGGCTCGATCGGATCGAGGTGGATCCGGCGCGGCGACGTGCCCGCGTCGGCGCGGGAACCAATTGGGGCCAGCTGCAGGCGGCGGCCGCCCCGCACGGCTTGACCGGGCTGGCCGGAAGCTCCCCGGTGGTCAGCGTTGTCGGCTATACCCTCGGTGGCGGATTGTCGTGGTTCGGCCGTAAATACGGTTGGGCGGCCGACAGCGTCCGGTCCTTCGACATCGTCGATGCCGATGGTCGTCGAGCGCGGGTCACCGCGGAGTCCGACCCGGAGCTGTTCTGGGCATTGCGTGGCGGCGGCGGGGATTTCGCACTGGTGACGGCAGTGGAGTTCGATCTGTTCGCGGCTCCCGGCCTGTTCGGTGGCCTGATCGTCTGGCCGGCCGAGCAGACCGAGGCCGTCCGTGATGCCTTCCAGGACATCACCGATCACGCACCGGCCGAACTCACGGTCTGGCTCAATCGATTGGAGCTGCCGCAGGCTCCGCCGGTAATCGCGATCGCCGCCGCCTACCTGGGCGAACCGGCGCACGGACGGGACCTGCTGCGACGGGTGGACACGATCGACGGCATCCTCGCGGACACCCGCCGGGAATTGTCCCCGGCCGAGTTGGGCGCCATCGTCAACGAGCCCACCGCCCCAGGCCCCGGATTGCTCCGAACCGAGCTGCTGACCGCCCTGGACGAGACCGCCGCCGAGATTCTGCTGCACGCACCGATCGATCCGCTGATGGGCATCCAGCTCCGGCAGCTGGGAGGTGCGCTCGCCGTGCCCACCCGAGGCGCGGTTCCGCCGTTCGCGGAGCCCTATGCACTGTCTCTGCAGGCCACCGGCTCGGACCCCGACACGGTTGCCGCGGTACATGCCACTCAGAAGCGCATCATCACCGATCTGGGCGCACGAGTCAGCGGCCGCAAACCGTATACCGTCCTGTCCGCCGGCGACAGTGTCGCAGAGGTTTTCGACACCGGCACCCTGGACCGGCTGCGAAAGCTCAAGCAGGCCCGCGACCCACACGGCGTATTCCGCGCCAACTTCCCGATTCCCCGCTGAGCCTTCGGTTCGAGACCGAGGTCAGGCACCTCCGCACAGCGTTGCCTCGCGATCGTGATCGGCGGGGCAGCGCTGTGCTTGCGATCGGCTATCGCACCTGCTTGCGGTGGCCTGACTGGCAGCGCCGAGCAAGCCGACGGCGGCAGACACACCTCACCGTGCAGCGCTGGGCTCTGATCGACGGTTCACGACTATTCGCGGTTTGCCTTGGTGGCATCTTTACGGCATCTTTACGGTAGGTGCGCCGGGAAGTCTGGTCGGCAACCCGGCCCTGCTTCGGGTCGGGCCGTCCGGCGATGGGGACTGACATGGTGCGTACGCGAGTGTTGTCTTCGACGGAGCCCATAAGGGCTGCCGGTGGCGGCGAGCCCGGATGTGCCGCGGTAGGGATCGCGGCGGTCGTATCGTACTGGTGTGCACGCAAGTCAGATAGCCGAGGACTATCCGTCGGTGACCATGGATTCCGAGGCGCTGGCCGCGGCGAGGCTGCTGGCCGAGCATCGGCTGCCGGGCATCGTGGTAACGGATGCGGATCAGGTGCCGCGCGCGGTGCTGCCCGCTTCGCAGGTGGTGCGGTTCCTGGTCCCGGGATATGTTCAGGACGATCCGTCGTTGGCGGGGGTGTTGTCGGAGTCGGTGGCCGACCGGATCGCCGAGGCGTTGCAGGGCAAGACCGTCGGCCAGTTACTGCCGGAATCGACGGGCAAGCCGATCGTGCCGGTGGCCCGGGCCGACGACACAGTGGTGGAGGTGGCGGCGCTGATGGCGCGCTGCCGGTGTCCGCTGATCGCGGTCGTCGAGGGCAAGCGGATGATCGGGGTGATCACCGCGTCCCGGTTGTTGCAGGTGGCGCTCGCCAAGACCTGACCGGTAGCTGCTGCGCGGGTGGCCCGCGGTGACCGCGATCGCGATTGTCGTGTTCGTGGTCTCCTACGTGCTGATCGCGACCGAACGCATCCACAAAACCATCGCCGCGCTCGCCGGTGCCGCAGTTGTCCTGGCTGTGGGCGTGCTCGATTCCGAGCAGGCGTTCTTCTCCCACGACACCGGTATCGACTGGGATGTCGTCCTGTTGCTGTTCGGGATGATGGTCATCGTCGGGGTGCTACGTCAGACCGGGGTGTTCGAATACACCGCCATCTGGGCGGCCAAGCGCGCCAAGGGATCTCCCGTGCGGGTCATGATCATGCTGACGCTGATCACGGCGGTGGCCTCGGCGTTCCTGGACAACGTCACCACCGTGCTGCTGATCGCGCCGGTCACCCTGCTGGTATGCGACCGGCTCGGCATCCGGCCCGCGCCGTTCCTGATCGCCGAGGTGCTGGCGTCCAACATCGGTGGCGCGGCCACGTTGATCGGTGACCCGCCCAATATCATCATCGGCAGCCGAAGTGGCTTGTCGTTCAACGACTTCCTGGTACATATGACCCCGATCGTGGCGCTCGAGCTGGCCGTGTTCATCGTCGTGCTGCCGCGCTTGTTCCGGGGTTCTTTCGATGTGGCGCCCGAGCGGATCGCGGACGTGATGGCCCTCGACGAACGCGAAGCGATTCGGGATCTGCGGCTGCTGGCCAAGTGCGGGGTCGTGCTGTTGGCGGTATTCACCGGGTTCGTGGGGCATTCGATCCTGCATATCGATCCGTCTGTGGTCGCGCTGCTCGGGGCCGGTGTGCTGGTACTGGTCTCCGGGACCGAGCCCGAGGATTACTTGTCCGGGGTCGAATGGGAGACACTGCTGTTCTTCGCCGGCCTATTCGTCATGGTCGGAGCTCTGGTCGAAACCGGGGTCGTGGAGACGATGGCCAGCTGGGCCGCCACCGCCACCGGCGGTAACGCTCTGGTGGCGGTGATGTTGATCCTGGTGGTTTCAGCGCTACTGTCCGGGATCATCGACAACATCCCGTACGTGGCGACCATGAGCCCGCTGGTCGCCGACCTCGCAGGTGGGATCGACAATCCAGTACACGCGGACGCGTTGTGGTGGTCGCTGACCCTAGGCTCGGACTTCGGTGGGAACTTGACCGCGGTCGGCGCCAGCGCCAACGTGGTCATGCTCGGTATCGCCGCCCGCGCCGGGGCGCCGATCTCGTTCTGGGAGTTCACCCGCAAGGGTGCGGTGGTCACCGCGATCACCATCGTGGTCGCCGCACCGTATCTATGGTTGCGCCACTTCATATTGAGCTGACCTCGAAACACCGCCCCTCCCACCGTCCTTGGCCGATTGCGAGAGGAGCAGCATGCCGATACCGCCGGAGACCACCGCCGAGACGGTGCGCACTGTTGCTGCCGGATCGAACGCTCGCCCTCGGATACGGCGGCTGGTCCGGCACCGGGCGTGGCCGCTGGGTCGGAACCGGGCGTGGCCGCTGGGTCGGAACCGGCACGACTTGGACGGGCTACCGCGGCCAACCGGTGGTCCAACTGGCCGGAGCTGTCGCCGAACACGGGGTGCTCCCCCGCGCATCCTCGGCACCGCTCGATCCCGGGCGAACGCGCAGGAGCTGAAGAAGGTCTGGCACTACCTCGCTCGGTTCGGGAGGAAGGGCTGAACATTTCCGTCGCTCGGCACGGGGATCATGGGAGTGGGTCTGATGACTCGGTGTTTGCCCGGTCAAAACAGAACGGCACGACCTGGGCGCCGGGCCGGCGAGGTGCTTTCTCCGCGCACCTGGGTATCCGGTCGATGTCCTGCGCTGGCTTCGCGCCGTGATACCTGGATGGAGGAGCAGCATGACCCACCCCGGTCTATCCCATACCGTCGGGCAGTTCGCCCAGAGCAGCGTGTTCGCGCGTTTGGCCCGCGCCGGCTATGTCATGTCCGGCCTCGTCCACCTGCTCATCGGCTACATCGCGATCCGGCTCGCGTTCGGCGGTGGGGGCAACGCTGATCAATCCGGGGCCATGGCGGAACTGGCGGATAAACCGGGTGGCAAGTTCACCCTGTGGGTGGGTGTGGTCGCGTTCGTGCTGATGGCGCTCTGGCGGCTGGCGGAGGCCGTCTTCGGCAGCGCGTCCGAGCCGGGCGCCGACAGCCGAAAGTCCGAAGTGTTCGATCGGGCCAAAGCGCTGGCGCTGTCCGTCGTCTATTTCGCGTTCGCGATCACCGCGTTCCGTTTCGCGCAGGGCAGTGGGCAGCCGAGCAGTAGCCAGAGTGTCGGGCTCACCGCACGTCTGATGCAGCACACGGCGGGCACGATTGTGCTCGTCGCTGCTGGGCTGGTCATCATCGCGGTCGGCGGCTACCACGTGTACAAGGGAGCCAAGCAGAATTTCCTCGACGATCTGCGCGGAGTCCCGAGCGCCTTCGTGCGGAGGCTGGGCACTGCGGGCTACATCGCCAAAGGGCTGGCCGTCGCCGCGGCGGGGTTGCTGGTGATCCTCGCCGCGACCGAATCCGATCCGAATAAGTCCGCAGGCTTGGATGGGGCCGTGAAAACGCTCGGCGCGCAACCTTTCGGCATGGTCCTGCTCCTGATTGCCGGGGCGGGCATCATCACCTACGGGCTCTACAGCTTCGTCATGGCCCGCAGCGCCAAGATGTAGCGCCGAGCGGCTACCGCACCGCGATCAGAAGCTTGGGTTGCCGCCACAGGGTCGAATTCCGCGAGGGAAATCTGGGGCCGATCGGCCGTAGGATGCGGCTAGCTCGCTGGGACACAACCGGATCCGTGCCCAGCAGCGCTACCGCAGCCAGCTCGGCGTCCACTGCGCATTCCTGGCCGTGGGTAGCGGCCATCGAATCTCGGTGGCACTGTCGTGACCGCCCGTCCCACCAACATCCACGAATACGAGGACCTCGAATTGTCACCGGATCCCACCACTGTTCATCCTCTGCTCGCGCACGACCGCGTGGTGTTTCTGAAACCCTTGGTCAGCTCACCGAATATTGTTGTGGGCGAGTACACCTACTACGACGACCCCGACGGTGCGACGGACTTCGAGCGTCGCAACGTGCTCTACGCGTACGGACCGGAGCGACTGATCATCGGAGCATACTGCGCTATCGCGGCCGGGACCAGGTTTCTGATGGCCGGTGCCGAGCACCCGACCATGGGCGTGTCCACCTACCCGTTCACCATGTTCGGCGGCCGGTGGGCCGAGCAGACGCTGGATATCGTCACTTCCATGCCCAGCCGAGGAGACACCGTCGTCGGCAACGATGTCTGGTTCGGCTACCAGTCCACGATCATGCCCGGTGTGCGGATCGGCGACGGCGCCATCATCGCGGCCGGTGCGGTGGTCACGGCCGACGTGCCGCCCTACACCATCGTCGGCGGCAACCCCGCCAAGCCGATCCGGCAGCGCTTCGATAGTGCCGACATCGAACGGCTACGCCGTGCCGCCTGGTGGACCTGGCCCGCCGAGCTGGTGGCCGAACACACGCGCATCATCATGGCCGGAACACCCAGCGACATCGAACGCATCGCTATCGAGCACCGCCGAGTGGAAACCCTTTGATACAAGGGCTCATTGACGGCTAGGTGGTAACTGGTCAGCCGCCTTGGTCCGCGGTACGCATCCGGTATCACACCGCAGTCCGATCCGATGTCATACCAAAGGGTTACGGGTAACGAGAATCGTGCCGATAGCTTCGGGGTATCGAAATCGGCGCCCCTCCGATGTCGACCGGCCGGCATCGTCGACGGACGGAGGTGGCGTCTCCGACTCAGCTCTCAGGAAGATCTATGACGACACCTGCCTTGGTCCCCGAGTCATCTCCACGGTCACCGCGGCGCGGCGCCGACGGTGATTACGCCCGTCTGTTGCGCAGGATCTCCGACGCGGGGCTGATGAACCAACGTCTCGTCTACTACGCGGTCCGGCTCAGCCTCGTCGGGGTCGCGTTCGCGGCCGGCTGGGTGGCGTTCGTCCTCGTCGGTGATTCGTGGTGGACGCTGTTGGTCGCGGGGTTCATGGCCGTGACGTTCGCTCAGGTCGCCCTCGTAATGCATGATGTCGCGCACCGCCAAGTCTTCCGGCTACGGCAGCCGACGGAGCTCGTGGGCCGCCTTGTCGGCAATGTCGGCATCGGCCTGGGTTACGGCTGGTGGCAGGACAAGCACACCCGGCATCACGCCAACCCGAACCATGAGGAACTCGACCCCGATGTCGCGCCCGACATTCTGGTCTGGTCACAACAGCAGGCACGGTCCAGCCGCGGTCTGCCTCGTCTCATCGGGAGGGCGCAGGCGTTCCTGTTCTTCCCCCTTCTGTTGCTGGAGGGCCTGAACCTCCATGTGGCCGGCGTCCGTGCACTCCGAAATCGATCGGTCAAACACCGCGGATTGGAGGGCACACTGCTGTTCGGACACTTCGTCGCCTATCTGGTCGCACTGTTCGCGGTCCTGCCCGCCGACAAAGCCTTCGCGTTCCTTGCTGTGCACCAGGGCCTCTTCGGCCTGTATATGGGCTGCATCTTCGCCCCGAACCACAAGGGCATGCCAACCTTGATCGGCGACGAACGTCCCGACTACCTCCGTCGTCAGGTGCTGACTTCCCGCAATGTGCGGGGTGGCGTGTTGACCGACCTCGCCCTCGGCGGCCTCAACTATCAGATCGAACATCATTTGTTCCCGAGCATGCCGACGCCGAACCTGCGTCACGCCCAGCTGATCGTTCGCGACTACTGCACCGAAATCGGAGTGCCGTACCACGAAACCGGGCTGATCTCCTCTTACCGCGAGGCGCTGAGACACCTGCACCACGTCGGCGCTCCCCTGCGCACTCCCGATCGACAACAGGGTGGAGTGCCACAACGCAATCGTTGAACACAAGCTGGGCGCAACGATGCCCTGGGCACACCGTCGCAATCGGCAGCTGCGGTGCTGGGCGTTCGCTCATCGGAATGTGCGAGCGTGGATCCCGAACGCGGACAATGGCAATCTGGCATTCGTCCGCGACGCGCCGCATGAGCACGCACTTACACGGATGTCGCCTCGCGCATGTACTGATCGTGTCAGGTAGTGATGGAGACGGGCGGGGGTGTCCAGCGACGGGTACGCGAAAGTGTGGATGAGACACCGAACTCCGCCTTGAGATGGTCCGGGATGGCGTAATGCATGACGCGGCCGCGGGTGAGGGAGCTGAGTTCGAAAAGGGTGGTGAAATGGCCGAGGCGATCGAGGGCCCATGCGCCCATCGGGGATTTGTCCTCGATCGTTTCCAGGATTCCGAGCAGGGTGGGCGCGGTCTTGACGGCTGTATCCCAGGCGGTGCGCGGCACTTGCAGCCAGTCGGCGCAGGTGTCTCCGATGAGGTAGCGGATCAGTGCGGAGACGATGGGGTCGAAGAAGGTTCCGGGTACGACTTCCTCGTAGAGGTCGATGAGCTGTCGGGTGAGGCGGACGCCTTCGTCGCTGGGGCCCATATGGCGGGTCATATAGAGGTCGTGGAATTGCCGCGCGGAGTCCACATCCTGTGGTGCGTGCTGCTGATCGACGCCGAGCATGGCGCCGACCACGCGCCAGGCGTAGAAGTACGCCTCCGCGCCGTCGACGCTCATGTGGATGTTCAGTCGGTGCAGGCTGTCGAGCACGAGGAGGGAAAACAGCATCTGGCCGCCGATCATGTCCTCCTGGCAGATGGGAGTGCCGAATGTATCAATGTCCCATCGGTTTTCCTGGTAGAGATGGTGACGGATCGCCGCGTGCAGCAACCGCACTTTCTGGACCGCGGGTATGAAACGGCTGCCTGCCTCGAAGGCATCGGGCTGCATCAGGTAGACGGTGAACTGCCCGGTCTGGGCCATGCGTTTGGAGGGGTACTCCAGCGAATGCGTGGCCGACAGCAGTTTCGCGACCGGCGGCAGAACGTAGCAGGCCGGCATCGCGGCAAAAGACAGTGCGGTGGAGATGTGCACGTTGTTATCGATGAAGAACTGCCTGGCCTTCTCCATCTCATCCCAGTCCACCCATGCTGGGGGAGTTGAGGTTTCGTGCAGATAGTCCCGGGCGACGTCGGGCAGACCGTCGGGCAGGGGCGCGCCCGCGGTGGAGACATAGCGCATGAGCGTGTTGAACTTGCCCACCTCGCCGCGTTCGAACATCGTGGTAACGGTGGCGTCGGCGATTTCGTCGCCGTATTGCCGCAGTGCATCCAATGACGTTTCGGTGTAGGTCATCTGGGCTCCTGATATCAGGCGAGGATTAATGCCGGCGTGCGGTCGCGGCATGGGCGAGTTCGGTCAGTGCTCGGGCGGCGTGTGTCGTAACGCCGACGCCGCCCAGTGCGGAGGTGGCCTCCTCGACCCGCGCGGTAATCATCGATTCGATTCGGGCAGGAGCCTGGACACGGGTCATCAGATCGCGGATTTCGTGCAGGTCGTCGTTGCTGGGGTCGCATCGATTCAACAAGCGCCGCAATTGTTTACGCTGTGTGCGGTCAGCGGCCTGCCAGGTCTCGGCGAGCAGGGCGGTCGGACGTCGAGTGCGGAGGTCGTCGAGGCTCGCTTTACCGGTCTGGGCTGGATCGCCGAACAGGCCGAGTAGGTCATCGCGCAGTTGAAACGCTTCGCCCAGCGGTAATCCATACGCGGACAATGCCTTCAGCAGCCGGGGGTCGGCGCCGGCCAGTGCGCCGCCGATGAGCAACGGCTGCTCGACGGTGTACTTCGCGCTCTTGTATCGCACCACCTTCAACGACTCGGCGATGTCCGGTGCTGCACCGGTGCAGAGGATTTCCAGGCACTCCCCGGCGATCAATTCCCGAGCCAGCGACGCCCACAGGGGCCGCGCTCGCGACAGGTACGCCGAGGGCAGGCCGCTGGCGACGAAAAGCTGTCCGGCCAACGCCATCAACATATCCCCGACCAGCATCGCGAGTGCCCGGGCGGACGATTTGGTGCTCGGTCGATCCGACAATGGTTCCCGCAGTTTGACGTGCGCGGTGGGCAGACCGTGCCGCAGGTGACTGTCATCGATGATGTCGTCGTGCACAGCCGCCGCGGCGTGCACCAATTCCATTGCCGCCGCAGCCCGCACGACTGCGTCACTATCCGGCTGTCCGGCCGCCCGCCAACCCCAGTAGCAGAACGCCGCTCGCAGCCGTTTACCGTGCGTGGTCGCCACCACGATCTGGTCGGCCACCGGCCGCAGTTGCGGGTCGATGGTCAGGAACTGGTCGTACTCCTGTCCGACGAACTGTTCCAGCGCGGCATCCACGCGAGCCTTGAAGGCGCCCGGATCGTAGTGATCAGACATCACTGGAGGTGCCACGTCGCGCCACAACCTGCCGGGCGAGGATTTCCAGATGCGCCTCGGACACTGTCGCATACCGGTCCAGCGCAAGGCGTCCGCGCGCCTTCAGATCCGTTTCCACCTCACCCGCCAGCCCCGACAAGTCCGACCGCCGCAGCAGCCCCCGAAGCCGATCCACCGCGGGCCCGACCCGGCTCAGCGCCAGATCCGCGAGTCCGGCCGCGAGCAGTACGGCGTCCTCTGCGCGGCCACCGGAATGATTCGAACTCTGCGACATGCGATCACGCTCCATCCATACGTTCGGCACCCGGCATTCGTGCAGTTCCGTCCGGCTGGAATCGGCCTGACCCGCCCAGTGTGGCAGCAAGCCCACCCGGACACGCCGAGAACTGCTGGAAGCTATGGCATCTGAACGGGTCTCGGAGCGCACCGGGGGACGTCCGAGCCGTTTCGTTTGGTGATCAGAGATGAAACCCGTTGGAGCAGAGCGGTGTTCGGTGTTCCGGGCAGCTACTGAACAACGGACGAATCCGTCGAATTTCACGTCACGTGCGGCAATGCGGCGAACGCACGTGTGGCCGGGTCGATTCCATGGCTGGGCTCGTCCCGAGCATGTCGGCGGGTCTTTTCGGGTCCCGCCCAGCATGGTTCGGGATGCGGCAGTTACTGGGGCGTGGACCGCCCGAGGTCGGCGTCGACAAGCAGGTCGCCGCGCCCGGTGTCGTCCACTCGGTCGGCTCGAGGCACTACTGTTCGGCTTCGGAAATGGTTGGCCACGCCCGACGATTCGTCGCCCGTTGCTCTGGTGCGGGCCAGCATTCCGATCAATTCGGCCTCGGTCAGCGCCCCGTCAGCTGCCGCCAAGTCCGCACCAGTTGGCTGAACTCTTTGACCTGCACGAGCACGTGTTCACGGGCGGCGTTCTCCGCGGCTTCGGAGTCTCCGGAAGCGATGGCGTCGGCGATCTCACGGTGTTCGGTCAAGGATCTACGCATGCGGTCCGGTACTCGCAGCTGTAGCCGCCGGTACGGCTGTAGGGCTCGTTTGAGGGTGAGGGCCTGCTGCCGCAGATACTCGTTGCCGCAGGAGTCGTAGATGACGCCGTGGAACCGGGCGTTGGCGTAGTAGTAGCCGTCGGCATCGCCGGTAGTCGCGTGGTTCTCGCACTCCTTCAGCGCGCGTTCGAGTTCATCGAGTTCCGCCCGTTCGATGCGGCGCGCGCAGAGCCGTGCCGCCATCCCTTCGAGTTCGGCCATGACCTCGAAGCGTTCGGCCAGCTCGGAAATGCTGAGCTCGGTGACGTAGGTGCCCTGCTTGGGGCGGATCTGCACCAGTCCGGAGCGCTCCAAGGCCAGCAGCGCTTCTCGGATCGGCGTGCGAGAGCATCCGAACTCCTGCTCGAGCTGTAGGGCATCGAGGCGTTCGCCGGGTCGATAACGGCCGTGGACGACGGCGTCCTCGAGCGCGTCGCGTACACGCTGGGATTCCGGGACTCGAGCCAATGTGCACCTCCGAGAGCAGATTACTCGACCACCAGGGGTGGCGCGCCTCACATTTATACTCTATCGTCCCTGTTGTATACATCACGGTCTCTAATGCATACAGAGACGGTGGAAAGGAAATCGCGATGGGGCAAGAAGACGGCTGGCTGCTGACCGACCTGTTCCGAGCTCTCGGGCGACAGCACGGCAGCGACCCGGCGGACACCGATTCGCTCGTGTCCCCGCTGGACCAGCTGCTCGCCGCCTGCGAGGTGCTGATGAGCGATATGGGCGAAGCCTCGATGCGCGCGGTCGCGACTCGGGCCCTCGCCGCCTACGCCGAGCTGGACGACAACGACAAACTCGCCTTCTTCACCCACATCACTACGACCTACGATGTCGACGGCGATCAGGTTCGGGCCGCCTTCCGGCGGTGGGATGACGCACGCAACGCCGGATCCGGGGGCGAGGAGGAGCTGGTCCGGCTCTTCGACGTGGTCGAACCGGCCCGCCAGCAATTGCTCCGCCGGATGAACCACGCCCCCGACGCCACCCTGGCCCTGGTCGAGATGCGCGCGGACCTGCGGCGGCTGTTGCGCCGTCACCCGGAGTTGCGCCCCCTCGACCACGACTTCCACCATCTACTCACCTCTTGGTTCAATCGCGGCTTCCTCCGTATGGAGCAACTCAGCTGGGATTCACCGCCGGAGCTGCACCAGCATCTCCTGCACTACGAGAAGGTCCACCCCATGGCGAGCGCGGCCGAACTCCGCCGTCGCCTCGAGCCCGCGGATCGCCGCGTCTACGCCTTCTTCCATCCAGCGACCGGAAACGTGCCACTGATATTCGTCGAGGTCGCCCTGGTGCAGGGCATACCGGACACCATCACCCCATTGCTGAAACCCGGCCCGGAGCTGAACCCCTCGGCAGCGGATACGGCGGCGCTGTACTCGATCAACAATGCCCTGGACGGATTGGCCGGAGTCTCTTTCGGCAGTTTCCTCATCAAGCAGGTCATCGAGCAGATCGGGGAGCAATTGCCACATCTGACGCAATTCGTCACACTTTCGCCCATCCCCGGATTCCGGCGCTGGCTCGACAGGCAGGCCGAACAGGATAAGGATCTGCGACGGATCGTCCAGGAGTTGGCGGACATGGCAGCGCCGGCGGATCTGAGTGCGGCGGACATCGAGCAGATCCATGCCCGGCTCTGCAAAGCGCTGGCCCACTACATCGCCGGCGAGCGGGAGAACGACGGACGACCTCTCGACCCGGTAGCGCGATTCCACTCGAGCAACGGAGCCACGGCCTGGCGGCTGAACTGGCCGGCAAACCCCTCACCGGAGGCCTGGCGGCAGTCCTACGGCGCGATGATCAACTACCGCTATGACCCGGCGAAGCTGGAGCGCCAGCACGAGGACTTCGTTCGCCGCCGCATCGTGGCACTCGATGGGCCACTGCGGGACATGTTCACCGAATCTCCGGCAGCGTCCCAGCTGTGAGATACCGCCATCACCACAGACGACGAGAGAGGAACAACCCCCGGATGTCGCCCTTCCCGACCATCTACCGATCCTTCGCCGAGCAAGCGCGGCGGCGGCCGGACAAGACACTGTTCGAACTGCCCGACAACCGGTGCATCACCTACCGTGAGACCGCCGAGGCTGTGCGACGGATTGCCGCCCGGCTCGTCGCCGACGGCGTCACGCCGGGCGACCGGGTCGCCATGCAGGTGGAGAAATCTCCGGAGGCCATCGCGCTGTACCTCGCCACCCTGCGGATCGGAGCCGTCTTCCTGCCGCTGAACACCGCCTACACCGGGGCGGAGATGGATTACTTCCTCGGCGATGCACAGCCGCGCGTGCTCGTCTGCTCCCCGGATCGCCGAACCGACCACGCCCACCGCGACGGGGAAGGGCTCATTGTCGAGACCCTCGGCGTCTCCGGCGACGGCACCCTCCTCGAGGGCGACGACCGCTACGAAGAGGTCTACGACGCCACAGCCGAAGACCCGGCGGCCATCCTCTATACCTCCGGCACTACAGGTCGTTCCAAGGGTGCGGTGCTCACCCACGGCAACCTCGCCTCCAATTGCGGTGCGCTACTGGAGGCCTGGCAGTACACCGCCGAGGACCGGCTGATCCATGCCCTGCCGGTCTTCCACGTCCATGGGCTGTTCGTCGCGGCGAACATGACTCTGGCGGCGGGCGCCAGCATGTACTACCTACCCAAGTTCGACTCCGAGGCGATCATCGATCTGCTGCCCCTGGCCACTGTGCTCATGGGTGTGCCCACCTTCTATACCCGCCTGCTGAAAGACGACCGGCTCACCCCGCAGACCTGCGCCTCGATGCGGCTGTTCGTCTCCGGCTCCGCCCCGCTGCTCGCGAGCGACCACGAGGCCTTCGAAATCCGTACCGGCCACGCCATCCTGGAGCGTTATGGCATGACGGAGACCGTCATGAACACCACCAACCCCTACGAGGGCGGACCGCGCAAGCCCGGCACCGTCGGGAAACCGTTGCCCGGCACGGAGATTCGAGTAGTAGACCGCGAGAGCGGTCGGGCACTGCCGGACGGCGAGGTCGGCGTCGTGGAGGTCCGCGGCCCCAATGTCTTCGCCGGTTATTGGCAGATGCCCGAGAAGACCGCTGCCGAGTTTCGTGCGGACGGCTTCTTCATCACCGGCGATCTGGGCCGTATCGACGAGGACGGCTATTTGTGCATCGTCGGCCGAGACAAGGACCTCGTCATCTCCGGGGGCTACAACATATACCCCAAGGAGATCGAGGAGCTGCTCGACACCCACCCCGACGTGCTGGAATCCGCCGTGATCGGGGTCCCCCACCCGGACTTCGGGGAGACCGTGGTCGCCGTCGTCGTCCCGGCTCCGGGCCGGGCGCCCCAGGCCGGGGAGTTGCTGGAATTCATCGCCGGTGACCTCGCCCGATTCAAGCAGCCACGTGCGATCCGCGTCGTAGAGTCGCTGCCCCGCAATGTCATGGGGAAGGTGCAGAAAGCCGAACTGCGGAAGCGCTACGCCGACCTGTTCGCCGGCGTGGGTACGTGATTCGAGGGCAGTCGGACTGGCCGCCCGACTCCTCTCTCCTCTCGGTCAGGAGAAGACAATGCGCAAGTTTCTGGTCCGGATCGACACCGCGAGCTGACCCGGCAGCTTACCGAATGTCCCTGCGCCCCAGGGCTATCTCCAGTTCCACCTGCGAATCGAGAATACAGTGCAGATCAACGACGATCCCATACAGACCATCACCACCACCGACGACCCCGTCCGGCTCACCTCCATCCAGCGCCGCGCCTTCTGGGGCTCTTTCGGCGGCTGGGCCATGGACGGATTCAACTGGACTGTCTTCGGACTCGTCCTCGCCCCAACCATGACCGCCCTGCTGCCACGCGCCGGCATCGAGCCCACGGCCGCCAACATCGGCTGGTACGGCCAGATCAGCGCCGCCCTGTTCCTCCTCGGCTGGGGTTGCTCGGCAATCTGGGGCCCGATCGCCGACCGCTTCGGCCGCAAACCCGCGATGACGCTGTCCATCCTGATGTACGGCGTATTCACCGCACTGGCAGGCCTGGCCACCAACTTGTGGGAATGGAACGCCTTCCGCTTCCTGGCCGCCATCGGCGTCGGCGGCGAATGGGCCATGGCCGGAACTCTGCTGGCCGAGGTGCTCCCCGAACGCGTGCGTGCCCGCTTCGGCGGCGCCATGCATTCGGCCGCCTATGTCGGCGTGCTCGCGGTATCGACGCTGTACCTGCTAGCCGGGCCGGAGCTCGGCTGGCGCGGCATGTTCCTCATCGGCGGGCTACCTGCTCTGGCGGTATTCCTGATCCGCAAAACGACCCCGGAACCTGAACGCTGGCAACAGGAATCGACCGAGAACACCCGCCGATCGTTCTGGCAGCCGGTCATCGAGGTCCTCACTCCCCCGTACCGGGCACGCACCCTCGGCAATCTGTCTCTGCTGGTGGTCTGTGTCATCGGCCTGTGGGCCGGATCCACCTACGTGCCCACCGCCGTAACCGAGCTCGCCCAGCACGCCGGATGGACCAAAGAGGCCACCGTCCGCCTCGCCGGCGTGTCCTCCATGACCGTCGCCGCGTTCACCATTCTCGGCTGCTTCCTCGTCCCCGGCATCGCCAATCGGTATGGCCGCCGGGCCACCCTGGCCGGAATGTACGTCCTGATGATCATCGGCGCTATCGGTGCGTATGCGGTCGCCTACCCGCTCCACTCGATCCCACTGATCTTCGTGTTCCTGCCGATCCTCGGCCTGGGCGGAGCGAACTTCGCGGTCTTCACCATCTGGCTGCCCGAGCAATACCCCACCCGGATGCGCGCCACCGCATTCGCCTTCACTACCACGTTCTCTCGGTGGTTCGCCGCCGCCGGCACGTTCCTCATCGGCTATGGCATCCACGAAACCGGATCTCTCACCATCCCTTTGAGCGCAACCGCGCTGGTATTCGTGCTGGGCATCGGCCTGGTCCGCGCCGCACCGGAAACCCGCGGCGCAACACTGCCCGACTGAGATGGAGCTGGCCATCGTCGGTGACGAGGCTGCGAACGCAGATCGGCGTGCCGCTGCTCGGTTCGGAGTCGGCTCCGTCAGTGAATGCCCGAAGGGCGCGGCCGACCGGAAATGCCACCCTCCGGTCGGCCGACGCCACTGATCAGTGGAAATTTCTACGCGGGATTGCGGCCGATGAAGAATTCCCGGAACGGGTCCATGCTCGGCTCCAGACGGGAATCGATCAAACCCTTACGCAGCGCGGCCATCTGGTGATCGTGGATGCGCATGGTGGGCATCCGCAGCGGCCCGCCGTTGTAGCCCTGCAGCCACCCCTGGAATTTCCACGCCTGGCGGTTCAGCACGGAGCCGCCGTGCACCGCGCCGAAGAGGCCGGCCTTGACTTTGCGGGCCGGGTGCAGCTGCCAATAGATCTCGGTGGCCTCGTCGTACTTGCCGTCCCGCAGCAACTGCATGACCCGGGGAATCATCGGGCCGAAGAACTCGTGATCACTGGTGGCCGACAGCTGAATGGGCATGACCTGCGAGAGCGGGATGAGCTCACCCTCGATCGGGTTCGAGATGACGACTTCCTTGCCGAATAGCCGCGTGCATTCGATGACGCTCTGGATGCTCGGGAATCCGCCCTCGGCCTTGATCACCGCGACATTGGGAATCTCGTCGATCATGCGGCGGATGAGCCGGGTGGGGATATCGGAGGGGTGGATTCGGCTGCTGAAGCCCCAGGACACCATCGGGAACAGGATGATGGCGAGGTTCGTCGCATCGGCCACCGCTTTGGTGTAGTCGAAGATCTCCTGCTCGGACTCGGGATAGAAGTTCGGTGGGTACGACAGCAGCACCAGGTCCGCGCCGACTTTCTCGGCTCGCTGCACCGCCTCGATGTTCTGCTCGAGGTCGTTCCAGCTCGCGTGGTGGACGATGTAGAAGTCCTTACCGCCCTCGTCCTTGGCGATCCGCAGGAAATTCACGTATTCCGGCAGCGTGATGCTGACCTCGGAAATACCGAGACTGCCGATGAAGCCGTGCTCCTTCGCCAGCCGGATGTCGTGGCGAATGCCGTTCTCGTTGATGTCGCGTAGGTCGTTGGTGAACGACGGAATGGTGCAGTTGATCGCACCGACAAGCTTTTCCCGAGCCCAGTCCCGGACTTCAGAAAGGTTGTACTCGGCCATGTGGGCCTCCTTGCCGCTGTTTCGATAGATGGGGTGATTACTCGAGCGGCTGCGCTCAGAGCGCTCCGCTGCCCGCCCATGCCAGGTACTTCATCTCCAGGTATTCATCGATGCCGTAGATCGATCCCTCCCGGCCCAGGCCGGACTGCTTGATGCCGCCGAAGGGCGCGGTCTCGTTCGAGATCAAGCCGGTGTTGATGCCCACCATGCCGGCCTCCAGGTTCGCCGCAACGCGCCAGACCCGCTCCGCATCGCGACTGAAAAGGTAAGCGGCCAAGCCGAATTCGGTGTCGTTCGCCTGCCGGATCACCTCGGCCTCGTCGGTGAACGGGATCAGCGGGGTGATCGGGCCGAAGGTCTCCTCGCGGGTGATCTTCATACTCGCGGCGACATCGGCCAATACGGTCGGCTGATAGAACAGGTCGCCGCGCTCATGCCTCGCGCCGCCGCAGACCACCCGCGCACCGTGCTCGACGGCGTCGGAGACGTGTTCCTCGACCTTGGCGAGCGCCGCACCATCGATCAGGGGTCCTTGTGCGACACCGGGTTCGAAACCGTCGCCGACCGTCAGCTCGGCGACTCGCTCGGCCAGCAGCGCGGTGAAGCGTTCGTAGATACCCGACTGCACATACACCCGATTCGCGCTGATGCACGCCTGGCCGGTGTTGCGGTACTTCGCGGCCAGCACGCCCGCGACGGCGGCCTCGAGGTCCGCGTCGTCGAAGACGATCGCCGGCGCGTTTCCGCCCAGCTCCATCGACACCTTCTTGACGGTCGCCGCCGACTGTTCCAGCAGCAGTCGTCCCACCTCGGTCGACCCGGTGAAACTCACCTTGCGGACCAGCGGATTGCCGGTGAGTTCCGGGCCGATCTCGCGTGCCTCGCCGACCACCACATTGAAGACGCCGGCGGGCACGCCGGCACGCCGGGCCAGCTCCGCCAGTGCCAGCGCCGTCAGCGGGGTCTGCTCGGCGGGCTTGACCACCATCGTGCAGCCTGCGGCCAGCGCCGGCGCGGCCTTGCGGGTGATCATCGCGGCGGGGAAGTTCCACGGTGTGATCGCGACGCAGACACCAACGGGTTCCTTGAGTACCAGCACCCGGTTCGCGGCATCCGGAGCCGGGAAGATGTCACCGCGCACCCGTTTGGCCTCTTCGGAGAACCACTCGAGGAACGATGCGGCATAAGCGATCTCGCCCCGCGCCTCGGACAACGGCTTGCCCTCTTCGATGACGATCAGCCAGGCCAGGTCCTCGGTGTGCTCGGTCACGAGGTCGAACCACCGCCGCAGAATCCGGGAGCGTTCTTTGGCGGCCAACGCCCGCCACCCGGGCAGCGCCCGATGCGCGGCATCGATGGCGCCCGCCACCTGTGCCCGGCTCAAGGACGGCAGCTCGGCCAATTGTTCTCCAGTCGAAGGGTTTTCGACGAAAAAGCTGCCGGAGTCACCGTGCTCGACCCATTCGCCGTCGATGAACGCCGCACTGCGGGACAGCAGGACGTCGGCGAGCATCGGCTGATCGGTCAGAGGAATTGCCATGGTGCGTCCTTACTTTCGAACGGGCTGGATGTGGATCGGCAGTTCCGACCCGAGCCCCGTGGTGCGGGCGGCCTCCGCGCACATGGCGGCGACGGCCAGATCCTGCACCGCGGAGCCCACGGACTTGTACACGACGATCTGTTCCGCGGTCGTGCGACCGGGATGCCGTCTGGAGACGAGATCCGACAGCGCGGCGATCCGGTCGGTGACGTCGACCCCGGCCGCGGCCGCGGCGATGAGGTCGCCGCTGTCGTGCAGCACTTCCTGAAGTACGTCCGCGATGAGGACATCCGCGCGCGCGATCACCTCAGGATCGACTTCGCGCTGTTCGCGCACGGTGGAGCCGATGGAGACGACCGTCGTGCCCGGCTGGAGCCACGCACCGAGCAGGATCGGCGACTCGTCATAGGAACGCGCCGCGCAGATCACCAGATTCGCGCCCGCCACGGCCGCCTGCGGCGACTCGGACGCGATGATCGAGGTATTCAGATCCGCCAATTCCGCGGCGAAGCGGGCTCGGCTCTCCGCGCGGGGGCTGAACACGTGCACGGCCTCGAGGTCGCGGACAGCGGCGAGTGCGCGCACGTGCTTCTTTGCCTCGAAGCCGGAGCCGATGACGCCAACGGTCACCGGTCCGGGCACGGCCAGCAGGTCGGCCGCCAGGGCGGAGGTGGCCGCGGTGCGGAAACCGGTGATCGAGTTGCCGTCGAGCAGCGCCACGAGCTCCGCGGTGTGCTGATCGAACAGGGAAATCAGGTAGGAGAACTGGCGCACGCCGATCGCACCGGCGATGGTCTTCAAGCCCATCAGCGCGCCGCTGCCCGGCACGCCGCTCATGGTCCGCAACATAGAGGTGCCGCCGCGTGCGATCGTCCGCTCCGGAAATCGCGATTCCTCGGACGCCGCCCCGTACGCCTCCCGCAGTGCGGCGATGGCGGGTTTCCAGTCGAAGACTGATTGCACTGTGGCGTCATCCAGTAGGAGCGTCAATCGTCTCCCCTTCCTCTCCGAGCGGTATCGATACTAAACGGATCGTATCGGATTAGGATGTGACGCACCATAGGGTTGGACATTGGATATTGGATCCGCCGGTAATCCGCGCCGGCGACAGCACAGGGAGTGGTGAGTATGGATTCGATCCACCGACGGGTCGCGGACAAGGTCTGCGATCGACTGCGCGACCGGATCATCGGCGGCGACCTCAGTCCCGGTGACCGCATCGATCCGACCGAGGTCGCCACCTCCCTCGGTGTCAGCCGCACCCCGGTCCGTGAGGCACTGCTGCAACTGGAGGCGCAAGGACTAATCGAACGACTCCCTTACCGAGGCGTGGTGGTGACCGGCGTAGATCCGGCCGAGGCGGAGGACATCGCAGTGCTGCGCATCCACCTGGAGACGTTCGCGACCCGCCTCGCGGTGCCGCGGCTGCGCCCGGCGGATCTGGACCGCATGCGCGCGGCCAACGAGAAACTGGCCAGGGCGATGGCCGACCCGACTGCCGCGCAGAACTCCTTCGGACCGTTCAACCGCGCGTTCCATCAGGCGCTGTACCAGGCAGGCGGTTCCAAGACGCTGTCGCGCCTGACGAGTGACATGGCGGCGCGGGCCGAGCGCATTCGCATGCACTTCGACGTCCGGCGGGGCAATGCCGTCGCCGAACACGAGCGCATCCTGACCGCGTGCGTGGCGGGCGACGTCGAAGAGGCTGTGGCAGCCACCCGCGATCATCTGCTCGCGGTCCACCTGCGGGTAATGCCGGACGACTACCGGATTCCGCCAGGTTCGGCTCTCGAGGCCACACTGCTCGAAAACGGTTGAAAATCTTGTAAAACGAAACGATTCGTATAGGATGAGTCACGCGCGAGTCGGCCCGCCAAAGGGATAGGGATCACCCTCCACCCGGCCAGGTCCGCGAACGGATCGCCGGAGTCAGCCTCGCTGTCCAAGCATGCCCATGAACGCATGGCTCGATCTATTCAACGGAGGAACAGCCAGTTATGCCGCAGCAGGTCCGTGGAATCATCGCCCGCAAGCCGGGCGCACCGGTCGAATTGACCGATATCATCGTCCCCGATCCCGGGCCGGGCGAGGTCGTCGTCGCCGTCGCCGCGTGCGGCGTGTGCCATACCGACCTCACCTACCGAGAGGGCGGCATCAACGACGAGTTCCCGTTCCTGCTCGGACACGAGGCCGCGGGCACCGTCGAAAGTGTCGGCGCGGGAGTCGAATCCGTCGAGATCGGCGATTTCGTCATCCTGAACTGGCGGGCCGTGTGCGGCAGCTGCCGGGCCTGCCGGCGGGGCCGCCCGCAGTACTGTTTCGACACCTTCAACGCCACCCAGAAGATGACGTTGACCGACGGCACGGAGCTGACCCCGGCGCTCGGCATCGGCGCGTTCGCCGATAAGACCCTCGTCCACGCGGGCCAGTGCACCAAGGTCGACTCCACCGCCGATCCGGCGGTCGCCGGACTCATCGGCTGCGGCGTCATGGCCGGGCTGGGAGCGGCGGTGAACACCGGGAACGTCGGCCGCGGTGACTCGGTGGCTGTGATCGGGTGTGGCGGTGTCGGCGATGCCGCCATCGTTGGCGCCCGGCTGGCCGGCGCGTCCACGATCATCGCCGTGGATCGCGACGAGCGGAAACTGGCCTGGGCCACCGACCTCGGCGCCACCCACACCGTCAATGCCACCACCACCGATACCGTCGCCGCCGTCCAGGAACTCACCGGCGGCTTCGGCGCCGACGTGGTCATCGATGCGGTGGGCCGCCCGGAAACCTGGAAGCAGGCGTTCTATGCTCGCGATCTGGCCGGCACGGTGGTGCTGGTGGGTGTGCCCACCCCGCAGATGCGGCTCGATATGCCGTTGATCGACTTCTTCTCCCGCGGCGGCGCGCTCAAATCCTCCTGGTACGGCGACTGCCTGCCCGACCGCGACTTCCCGATGCTGATCGACCTCTACCGGCAGGGGCGCCTGCCCTTGGACAAGTTCGTCAGCGAGCGCATCGCCCTCGATGACGTGGAGCGTGCCTTCCACACCATGCATGAAGGCAAGGTGCTGCGGTCGGTGGTCGTGCTGTGAGTGGGCGGCTCCGCGTCGAACGGGTGGTGACTTCCGGAGTCTTCGAACTCGATGGCGGCACTTGGGAAGTCGACAACAATGTCTGGGTCATCGGCGACGACGATGAGGTCGTCGTCGTGGACGCGGCCCATGACGCCGAACCCATCCTGGAGGCCATCAGCGACCGCGATGTCATCGCCGTCGTGTGCACCCATGGGCACAACGATCACGTCACCTTCGCCCCGCAACTCGCCGAATACGCCTACGCGCCCGTCCTGCTGCACCCCGGCGACGATCCGCTCTGGCAGCTGACCCATCCGGGCGAGCCCTACTGGCCGCTGCACGACCAACAGCGCATCGGCATCGCAGGGACCGAGATTCACGTCCTGCACGCACCGGGCCATTCCCCGGGATCGGTGTGCCTGCACCTGCCCGAAGCCGACACATTGTTCTCCGGCGACACGCTGTTCTCCGGTGGACCGGGGGCGACGGGGCGATCGTTCTCCGATTTCCCCACCATCATCGGGTCCATCCGCGATCGCCTGCTCACGCTCCCGGAGCACACCCGCGTCTACACCGGCCACGGCGACGGCACGACCATCGGCACCGAAGCGCCCCACCTGTCGGAGTGGATCGCCCGCGGGTACTGACCTCCCAGTGTTCTTCCCATTTCGTAAGAGAGTGATTCCAGCCATGCACCGCAGCGCGCCGGTACGAGACACCGACGAGTCCGAACTCTCGGTCACCGCCCCCAAAACCCAGGCGGCGGGCGTGACCGCGGTGACGGTGGCCTTGAACCACGCGGTCGGAGAGATGGGCGTGCTTCGCACGGCGCGGACGCTGGCGCGCGTCAATCAACGGCACGGCTTCGACTGCCCGGGCTGCGCGTGGCCGGAGCCGGCCGGGCATCGCCGCCCGGCCGAGTTCTGCGAGAACGGGGCGAAGGCCGTCGCGGAAGAGGCGACAGTGCGGACCGTCGGACCGGAGTTTTTCGCCCGGCATTCGGTGCGGGAGTTGGCCGACAAGTCCGGGTACTGGCTCGGCCAACAGGGTCGGCTGACCCATCCGATGGTCTTGTGGCCCGGCGGGACTCACTACTCCCCCATCGACTGGGCGGATGCCTACCGATTGATCGCGGTCGCGTTGCGCGGCCTCTCCTGCCCCGATGAGGCGCTGTTCTATACGTCGGGCCGCACCGCCAACGAGACCGCGTTCCTGTATCAACTGCTGGCGCGCAGCTTCGGCACCAACAACCTGCCCGACTGCTCGAACATGTGCCATGAGTCCTCGGGCACCGCGCTGACCGGATCCATTGGTATCGGCAAGGGCTCGGTGTCGATCGACGATTTCGAGAAGGCCGATCTGATCGTGGTGGCGGGCCAGAATCCCGGCACCAACCACCCACGCATGCTGTCCGCGCTACAGCGGGCGAAGGCAGCGGGGGCGAAGATCATCGCGATCAATCCGCTGCCCGAGACGGGCCTGATCGGCTTCCGCGACCCGCAGACGGTCAAGGGCCTCACCACCGGAGTCCAGATCGCCGACGACTTCCTCCAGATCCGCCTCGGCGGCGATATGGCGCTGTTCCAGGGGCTGGGAAAACTGCTGTTCGAGGCCGAGGATAGCGCACCCGGCACGGTGGTCGACCGGGAGTTCGTGGACCGGCACGCCGCGGGCTTCGAGGCTTACGAAAAGCACATGCGCGCAGTGGATCTCGCCCTCGTCGAGGAAGCGACCGGCCTGACTCGCGAACAGCTCGAACGCACCGCCGCCCGGCTCGCCGGTTCGAAGGCGACCATTCTGTGCTGGGCGATGGGACTGACCCAGCAGCGCCACGGTGTCGCCACCATCGAGGAGGGCACGAACCTGCTGTTGGCGCGCGGCATGATCGGCAAACCGGGTGCGGGCGTGTGCCCGGTCCGCGGGCATTCGAACGTGCAGGGCGACCGCACCATGGGCATCTGGGAGAAGATGCCCGAAACTTTCCTCGCCGCACTGGATTCCGAATTCGGGATCACCAGTCCCCGCAAGCACGGTCATGACGCCGTCGACGCCATTCGCGCCATGCGGGACGGACACGCCAAGGTGTTCTTCGGCATGGGCGGGAACTTCGTCTCCGCCGCTCCTGACACCGACACCACCGAGTCCGCGCTGCGCAACTGCGAGTTGACCGTGCACGTCTCGACCAAACTCAATCGCAGCCACGTCGTGCACGGCACGATGGCGCTGATCCTGCCCACCCTCGGCCGCAGCGATCTCGACCTCTCCCCCGCCGGAACCAAACAGCAAGTGTCGGTGGAGGATTCGATGTCAATGGTGCACCTGTCCACCGGACGGCTGCGGCCGGTGAGCGAGCACCTGCGCAGCGAGGTCGCCATCGTCTGCGAACTCGCGCAAGAGCTCTTCGGCCCCGGCCATCCGGTGCCGTGGAACGAATTCCGGCATGACTACGACGCCATTCGCGATGCCATCGCCCGCGTGGTGCCCGGCTGCGTCGACTACAACGAGCGGGTGCGCCACCGCGACGGCTTCCAGCTACCCCACCCGCCCCGCGACGCCCGCGAATTCCACACCACCACCGGCAAAGCCAATTTCGCGGTCAACGATCTGCACTGGCTGCCGGTCCCGCAGGGCCGGCTCATCCTGCAAACCCTGCGCAGCCACGACCAGTACAACACCACCATCTACGGACTCGACGACCGTTACCGCGGAATCCACCAGGGGCGCAAGGTCGTCATGGTGCACCCGGACGATATCGCCGGCCTCGGTTTCGCCGAAGACGATCTTGTCGACCTGGTGTCGGAGTGGACCGACGGCATCGAACGCCGGGTTACCGGCTTCCGGCTGGTCCCCTACCCCACTCCCCGTGGCAATGTCGCCGCCTACTACCCCGAAACCAACCCGCTCGTCCCACTCGACCACGTCGCCGAACGCTCCAACACGCCGGTCTCCAAGGCTGTCACGATCCGTCTGGAACCAGCATCGTCCCCGGCCGGAGCGCAGCCATGAGCAAGGTGACCGCACGCCGCAGAATGGTGCGGGTGACCGCGACCGGGGAAATCCGTCGCCCCGATACCTTGGCGGTCGAAGAACCCCTGGAAATGCGCATCGGTGGCGAGTCACTGAACGTCACCATGCGAACCCCGGGCAACGACATCGACCTGGTCCACGGATTCCTGTACAGCGAGAACATCATCCAATCCGTCGACGACATCGTCTCCGCGCGATATTGCGCCGGAACCGATGCCGACGGGCAGAACACCTACAACGTCCTCGATATCCAGCTACGTCGGCCGCGACCGCTGCCGAAGCGCCGGTTTATCACCAACAGCGCCTGCGGACTGTGCGGCAAGACCACGGTCGACGACGTCCGGATCCGAAGCCGATTCCGGCCCGGATACGGCGATTTCACGATCGACTCCGACGTGCTGTCCACCTTGCCCGACGAATTACGCTCCCAGCAGCAGGTGTTCGCCGCGACCGGCGGATTGCACGCCGCCGGTCTGTTCACCGCCGACGGCACGGCCCTGGTGGTCAGGGAAGATGTCGGGCGACACAACGCGGTGGACAAGGTTATCGGCTGGGCCGTGCGCGAAAACCGGGTTCCCACAGCGGATCTCGCTCTTATCGTGAGCAGCCGCGCCTCGTTCGAGCTGGTACAAAAGGCCGTGATGGCGGGTATTCCCATGCTGGGCGCGGTCTCGGCCCCCAGCTCACTGGCGGTGGATCTGGCCGCCGAGGCCGGGCTCACGCTCGTCGGCTTCCTGCGCGGCGACACCATGAATATCTATACCGATGTGCATCGCATAGCCCTGCGCCCGATCGCCGCAGCCTTGTAATTCATCACCGGCGCATAGTCCGATGCCACGGCGAGCGTCGGCCGCCGTGACTCATATTCGAGCAGGTACCGGGCCGGCGCGCAGCAGTTCACGAGCCATGTCCGCGAAGGCCCGCGCACGCCGGGTCATTCGCGCAGTGGAGTTCATGACGAGTAGAACGTCGACCGGCGGCCCCATTCCGTCGAGATCGACCGACGCGACCGCACTGCCGTCGTAGCTGCGCTCGGTCCCGGGCCGGTGCAGCAGCACCGCCCAGCCCATACCGCGGCCGACAAAAGTGCGCACGGTCTCGACGCTTCTGGTCCGGTAGCGGATATCAGGCGTAAGGCCGGCCTCGGCGATCCGGCCGGTGAAGAACTCCAGGCTGGGCGGCATATCGATCATCACCATCGGCTCGTCTATCAGGTCGGACAGCGCGACGGTGCGCCGCGCGGCGAATCGATGTCCGGCCGACAGCACCGCGTAGGGGGCGCACGAATACAACGGCTGGGTCGTGACATCGCTGCCCAAACCGATGTCGTACATGATCGCCAGATCACACAGGCCGTCGGCGAGCCGCCGCTGCAGGCCTTCGACGGTGTCCTCGACGAGGTCGATCTCCAGTTCCGGATAGCGGACCGGCACCTCCTCGAGAATTCTGCCCATCACGAACGGGGTGATCGTCGGAAAGCAGCCGACGGCGAGCCGACCCGAGATATCCCCTCCGATGGTGCGCACCGCGCTTTCGAGTTCACCCACATGGCCCAGCACCTGCCTGGCATCGACGAGCAACTGCCGTCCCGCGGCCGTCAGCGCGGGCGCTTTGGCGGGTCGGCGGACCAGAACTTGTACGCCGAGCGCTTTCTCGAGCTGACTGATGGCCAATGACACTGCGGTCTGCGAAACGTGGAACTCCGCAGCCGCCGCGCTCAATGTTCCGCGTTCGACGGTGGCCACGAAAAATTCGAGTTGGCGCAAGGTGACGTCGAGCGACTTCATAAGAATAACTTAGAGCAAATGCCCGATATATGTGCTTTTCATAGGAGATGGCGCGGATCACACTCATGAGGTGCAACACCCTCGATGAGGAGGAATCCCGGTGCCGACACCGCAAATCGCTCTCGACCTCGACGCCATGATGGTCGACCCCTTTCCCACCTTCGCCGCCCTGCGCGAGTCCGACCGTTGGACCTGGTCCGAAACCATGAAAATGTGGCTGGTCAGCCGCTTCGAGGACGTCGTCTTCGTGGACTCGCATCCGGAGATCTTCTCCACCGAGATCCCCGGCGCGCTGCTCACCCGCACCCTCGGGCAGACCATGATCCGCAGCGAAGGAGATCTGCACCGCCGCCTCCGGGGCGCCGGTGACGAGCCGCTGAAGCGCCGCTCGATCCAGCGCGCCTGGCCCGAGGTCATCGACGACCTCGCCCGGTGCTATCTCGAGCCACTGCGCGGTCGCGGAAGCGCCGATCTGGCGACCGATTTCGCCAACGGCTTCACCGGGGCATGCCTGCGGGAGGTGCTCGGTCTCCTGGACGCCACGCCCGAGGACATCCACCGCTGGTCCGACGCCTATATCGGCGGTTTCATCAACAACACCGACGATCCCGAGGTCTGGAAGGTCGTCGAGGACGCACGCGCCGAGAACACGGAGGTGGTCCGGCTGGCCATCGAACGGGTGCGCCGCGAGCCCGACGCCACGGTTGTCTCGGCCATGGCCCACGCCAGCCCGGACGCACCACTGTCCCTCGAGGAGATCGCGGCCAATATCCAGCTCATGATCGCCGGCGGTTTCAACGACGCCCGCGACGCGATCGCCACCCTGCCGTGGCTGCTGATGACCCACCCCGAGACCCGCCAGCGGGTTCGCGAGGACAGCGCGGCATTCGAGCGCGCCATCGACGAATCCGTGCGGTGGCTGACACCGGTCGGCAGTTACCCGCGCCGCTTGATCCAGGACTTCTCCGGTCCCGCAGCGGATTTGAAGGCCGGTGACACCGTCCTGGTGCTGGCCATGGCTGCCGATTACGACGACCGGAAGTTCGCCGATCCCGAGAAGTTCGACATCGACCGCCCCGGACTCGAGGATCACCTCGGCTTCTCCGTCGGTGCGCACTTCTGCCTCGGCAGCCATCTGGTGCGCGCGATGATGCGCGCCGCCGTGCCTCGGATCCTGGACCTGCCCGGTATCCGGCCGGCCGCCAAGCCGCGGTTCGTCGGCTGGCAGTTCCGTGGACCGGCGTCCGTGCCGGTGCAGTTCGATCAGACGGAGAAGTAATGAGCGACACCATGATTCGAATCAAACTCTGCGACCGCGCGGACGTTCCGGCGAACGGCATCATCCGCGTGACCGACGTGCCGGGGATCGACATTCCCCTCGCGGTGGCCGACTCCGATGGCGAGATCTTCTGTATCGCCGACACCTGTAGCCATCAGACGGCCTCGTTGTCGGACGGCTGGATCGAGGACGGCTGCGTCGAGTGCCCGCTGCACGAATCACGCTTCGATCTGGCGACCGGGTCGCCCGATGTACCCCCGGCCCGTACACCGATCGCCACGTTCCCGGTGGTGGTCGAGAATGGCCAAGTCTTCCTCGTGGAGGCGCGATCATGACCCACATCGCCGTGGTCGGCGCATCGCTGGCCGGCCTGCGCGCCGCCGAAACCCTGCGCGCGGAGGGATTCGACGGCGAGTTGACGATCATCGGGGCCGAACCCCATCCTCCCTACGATCGTCCACCGCTGTCCAAGGACTTCTTGCTCGGCAAGATCGAGACCGCTGATATCGCGTTGGCGGACAACGCCGCCCGCGATGCCCTCGAAGCACGCTGGCTGCTCGGCCGGGCGGCAACCAGCCTGCGCCAGGGCGAGGTGACCGTCGACGACGGTGAAACCCTGACCGCCGACGGCATCGTCATCGCCACCGGCGCGCGCGCCCGCCGCATTCCGATGGGCGGCGAACTCACCGGAATCCACGTCCTGCGCACCCTCGACGATGCCGTATCGCTGCGGCGGGAACTGGCGTCCGCGCAGCAGGTGGTGATCGTCGGCGCCGGCTTCATCGGTGCCGAAGTCGCCTCCACCGCAGCCACTCTCGGCAAACGGGTAACCATTGTCGAAGCCGCGGAACAGCCCTTCCACAGGCACCTCGGCCCAGTGGCCGCCGACCTGCTGCGCCGGACGATGAGCGACCACACCGTCGCGATCCGAACCGGCCGCACCGTCACCGAATTCGGTGGTGCACAGCGGGTTTCGACTGTCGTGCTGGACGACGGCACCCGGCTGCCCACCGACCTGGTGCTCGTCGGAATCGGCGCGATCCCCAATACCGAGTGGCTCGAGGGATCCGGTGTGCATTGCGACAACGGTGTGCTGACCGACGCCTGGGGCCGGACGAATGTGGCCGGCGTGGTCGCCGCCGGCGATGTGGCGCGCTTCCAGCGCGGCGACCGGCAGATCCGAGTCGAGCACTGGACTGCGGCCTCGGGCATGGCGGCCACCGTGGCGCGGGCGCTGCTCGCTCACCTCACGAGTGGAGCGCCCTGCGCCCCGCATGTCGATCCGCCCTACTTCTGGTCCGACCAGTTCGGCCACCGGATCCAGATGGTCGGCCGCATCCGGGCTGATCTTCCGGTCGATATTGTCGAGGGGGCCATCGACGACGCTCGGTTCGTCGCCGTCCAGCGCCGCGACGACGCAGTCACCGCCGTGCTGGGCTGGAGCATGCCTCGCGAATTCACACAGTGGCGGCGGCGGAACAACGATTCCCTCCGGGCAGCCGCCCACTGACGCAAACGCGCGGGTGAGAACGTACTGCGCGCACGGACCGCGGAATAGACTTGGACTACCCCATATCGACCACTTCCGCCACCGACTCGGCGCATGCCGAATCGATTCAGACAGTTCGGGGTTTCAAGCGTATGACCGGCAGTTGACGGTCGGTCTGCTCTTGGATCTTCGCGAAACTGGGTACCGCAGCGGTGATCATCTGCCATGCTTCGGCGCGCTCGGCGCCGTGCAGCTGCTCGGCGGTCACCGCGAGCTTGCGGCCGGCGACGTCCACGGACACCCTGGCCGGATTCGCGGCGAGGTTGTAGTACCACGCGGGGTTGTTCTTCACCGGCCCGCCCGCCGTGGCGAGAATCAGCCAGCCACCGTTCTCATCGGGGTATCCGGCGACCGGAGTGGCGCGTTCGGCTCCGGTCCTGCGGCCGACGGTCGTCAGCACAAGCCCGTCCATACCACCGATGAATTTGCCGCCCCGGCGCGCCCACTTGGCGGCGAGTCCGTTGATCAATCTGTGCAGTGGTCCCGCCTTGGGTTGGGGCCTGCCGCGGGTTCCGTTGCGCGAGTCGAAGCTCATAAGACCTCCTGGATCGTTGCCCGCGGGCACTGATGCTGTTGTCCCACAGCGCTTTCGGGGAACGGTATGTGCTCAGCAAGCATCGTCGGCGCGGGTATCCGCGGCGACGAACTCGGAACCCTCCGTGACCTTCGCGAGGAGACCCACCAGGGTTTCGATCTCACCGGGCGTTAGTGCGGCGAAGAAGCTCTCCTCCGCAACGGTCAGGTCCTCGGCAATTCGCTTGGCGATATCGACTCCCGCCGGAAGCAGGGTGACGATATGGCGGCGGCGGTCGGCCGGATCGCGGCGGCGTTCGGCCAGGCCCATCTCCTCGAGTTGATTGAGGATCGCCACGACGATGCTCGGGTCACAGCCGAGCGCCGCCTGCAGCGCCTTCTGACTGAGCGGGCCGAGCTCGGCGAGGACGCTGAGCGCGCGACTGGACCCCTGTTTGAGTCCGTAGGCGCTGAACACCTCGTGTATCCGGGCCATGGCCTGCTGGCCGGCGAACGCGAGGTACATGCTCGGCCTATCACTGATCATCACAGAATTGTAGCATCGGCTCAACTATAGAATATAATCAATAATTTGAGCTTTATATCATTGATTATCTCAATCATTGGAGATTTACATGTTCGTCGCCTACGTGCATCATCGCCGCACTCGTGTCGGCTCTGCTGTTGTTCTCCGCCGGAGGCAAACTCACCAAACAGCAGCAACTCGTCGACCAGATGCTCGCGCTGCGGGTCCGCTCGGCATCCTGCCGTTCCTGGGCGCGGCGCAGATCGCCGGTGCGCTCGGCCTGATCATCGGCATCTGGTTCGCGCCGCTCGCCATCGCCGCCACGATTGGCGTCGCGCTGTACTTCGTCGGCGCGGTCGGTGCGCATCTTCGTGTCGGCGACAATGTGGGCACGCTCCCGGCGGCCGTGCTCGTCGTCGTCTCGGGCGTCCTCATCGGCTTGCGTGCCGCCGTGCTCTGACGGACCACGCGGCAGGATCCGGGCCTTGGTGATCAGCTCCCGATACTCGAGGTCCGGGTCGGAGTCCCAGGTGATGCCGCCGCCCGCCCCATAGGAACACCGCCCGGATTGCCGGTCCAGTTCGGCCGTCCGGATCGCCACGGAGAATCGGGCCGAGTCCGGACCGACGACGCCGATGGCGCCGCAATACACACCACGCGGACCCGGTTCGAGCGTTCGGATGATGTCCATGGCGGCGCGCTTGGGCGCACCCGTCACCGAGCCGCACGGGAACAGCGCGCGAAATATGTCGGTCAGCCCGACTCCCGGCGCCAGCTCGGCCGTGACCTCGGATGTCAGCTGATGGACGGTCTCGTACAGTTCGTGCCGGAACAGCGACGTCACCCGGACGGTTCCCAGGGCGGCGATGCGGCCGAGATCATTGCGAATGAGATCGACGATCATCAGGTTCTCCGCGCGTTCCTTGGCACTGGCCCGCAGCGCTGTCACCAGCGCCTCGTCCTCTTCGGCGGTGCGCCCCCGGGCAGCGGTGCCCTTCATCGGCCGCATCCGGATTCGGTGGCCGTCGGTCTCGAAGAACAGCTCCGGACTCGCGCTCGCGACAATCCGGCCACCGGTGTCGAGATAGGCGTTGTACGCGCCGTTCTGGGCTCGGGCGAGATGCGCGTACAGCCCCAGCGGCTCACCGCGTACCGGCGCGGTGAGCCGGCTGGTGAGGTTGACCTGATAGGTGTCGCCCGCGGCGATGCGAGCGCGTACGGCCGCGACGGCGGCGCCGTGCTCCGAGTCGCTCCACGCCGGCTGCCAGCGCCCCGCGCCGAAGGTCGTGGCGGGGCTGGATCCGACTACCGGCACCTCGACCGGCGCGTCGCTCATCCCGAACCAGGCGAGGGGCAGGTCCGCGGCCGGGGCGTGGACAGGTAGTGCTGGGTCGAGCCCTGCGGCGGCCTCGTAGCTGACGAACCCGAAGGCCCACGCCCCCGACGCGGTGGCCCGGCGCACTTCGTCGAGCACCGGCGCGACGTGCGCGGGCGAGGTGGCCATGATCGTGTTGCGGGCGGCCGGGAACAGCAGGGCCTTTCCAGTACGCAGGTCGTCGAAACGCGCCCACGGACCGCTGGAAGGCGGTGCTGAACGGGCAGCGGAATCTCGGGCCGCGACCGTCACGCGGAGACGAGTACGGGATCCTGTTGCCACCGCGCTGCTTCCAGCGTGTTGCGCAACAGCATGGCGATCGTCATCGGGCCCACTCCGCCGGGGACCGGCGTCACCAGGCTCGCCGTCTCCGCCACTTCGTCGAACCGGACGTCCCCGCGCAAGCCGTCCGCGGTGCGGTGAATACCGACGTCCACCACCACCGCATCGGCACGCACGGCATCGCCACCGATCAGCCCCGGCACCCCGGCAGCCACGATCACCACGTCGGCGCGACCGACGACCTGGGCCAGCTCCCGGGTGCGGGAGTGGCACATGGTGACAGTCGCGTTGCGCGCCAACAGAAGTTGCGCCATCGGACGCCCGACGAGGACCGACCGCCCGACCACGACCACCTCCGCACCGGCGAGCGGAACCTCGTACTCGTCGAGCAGCCGCATGACCCCCGCCGGCGTACACGGGCGCAGTCCGGGCCGGCTCTGGGCGAGCAATCCGGCGTTCTCGACCGTCAGCCCGTCCACATCCTTCTCGCGTGGAATCCGCGCGACGAGGGCCTCGGCATCGAGATGGCCCGGAACCGGCAACTGCAACAGGATTCCGCTGACCTCGGAGTCGGCGGCGAGTTCGTCGAGGACGTCCTCGACGTTCCGCTGTGTGCTTTCCGCCGGGAGCCGCCGGTGGAAGTCCCGCATCCCCGCCGACACGCAGGCACGACGCTTGTTGCGGACGTAGACCTCCGATGCCGGGTCCTCGCCGATCAGGACGGTGGCCAGGCCCGGAGCCCGGCCGCCGCCAGCGATGAAGTCCGCGACTTCCCGCGTTACCTCCTCGCGGACTCGGCGAGCGATCTCCTTGCCGTCGATGAGCTTGGCGGTCATGTATCTCCTTCAGACTCGGGCGAGAAAACCGTCGATCCATTCGGCGGTGGTCCGCAGTCCACCAAAGGTGTAGAAATGCAGTCCGACTCGGCCATGGTTCGCCGGATCGATCCGCTCGGCGAGTTCACGGATGAAGCGCTCCGGGCCCGCGGTGCCGAGCAGGTTTGTCACCGACAGCCCGTACTTCTTGGCGATGGTTGCGCTGGATCCGACCCCGAGCCGGCTCGCCATGGTGAGCAGGCGCCGCACTCCGGCGGGTCCCGGCACGCCGACGCGGATCGGTAGCGTCACATCGCGTGCGCGGGTCTGTTCGATCCAGTCGATGACGGCGTCGACATCGAATCCGAACTGCGTGATGACTTCGCCGGACAGATTGTGCTCGGTGAGCGCGGCGGCCTTCTTCTCGAGCGCCGCCCACAGTTCACCGGTGGGTATGGCGGGGTGGGCTTCCGGATATCCGGCGATGCCCACCTGCCGCACACCGTGCTGCTCGAGCAGTCCCGACTCGATGATCGTCAGGGTGTCCGGGTAGGGCCCCTCGGGGCGAGCCGGGTCGCCACCGATGACGAATAGGCTTTCCGCCGTGCCGTCCGCACGCAGCGCCGAGAGAAATTCGACCAGAGCGTGCTCGTCCGGTAACCGGCGAGCCGCGATATGCGGCACCGGCGTGAAACCCGTTCTCTTCGCGGCCAGTGCGGCGCCCCGGCGCAATTCGAGATTCTCATTGGCCAGATAGGTCACGTTGATGCGGGTCCCGGCAGGCAGGAGAGCGCGCGCTGTGTCCAATTCCGGCACATCCTTGCCGGTTATCTCCAGGGAACAATCAGCAAGAATGTCGTAGGACACGGGTTCGGCCTTCTTTCCGGCGGAATTCATGAAGCGAAGACGATCGTGGAATTGCCATTGCGCAGCACTCGGTCCTCGCAATGCCAGGCGACCGCCCTGGACAGCACCAGCCGTTCGACATCGGCGCCGCGCTGCGTCAGTTCGGCCGTGGTCGCGGTGTGACTCACCCGCACCACGTCCTGCTCGATAATCGGCCCCTCGTCGAGATCCTCGGTGACGTAATGCGCTGTCGCGCCGATGAGTTTCACGCCGCGTTCCTTGGCTTTCCGATACGGCCCCGCGCCGATGAACGCGGGCAGGAACGAGTGGTGAATATTGATCATCGGCACGCCGACGTCGCGGATGAAATCCGCGGAGATGATCTGCATGTACCGCGCGAGAACGATGAGATCGACGTTGCCCTGGAGCAGCCGCAGATGTTCGGCCTCGGCGGCCTTCTTGTCTCCGTTGCGGATCGGGACGCAGAAGAAGGGAATGCCGAATTGCCGCACCTCATCGGCGAGGTCGGGGTGGTTGGAAATCACCATCTGCACCGATATCGGCAACTCGCCCCGGCGGTGCCGCCACAATAGGTCCAGCAGGCAGTGGTCGGTCTTGGAGGCGAAGATGGCGACCCGCTTGGGCTGCGAGCTGTCGATCAGTCGCCAGTCGAGTCCGAGATCGTTTCCGATCACTCGTTCGAGTGACGCTTCCAGGTCGGGACGCACGAGCCGGAAATCCGGAACCTGAAATACGGTGCGCTGAAAGAACTGCCCGCCGTGCGGGTCGGTCGAATACTGGTCCAGCGAAACGATATTCGCACCGGCGTCGGCCAGCACGGACGAAATCGCGGAAACGATTCCCTCCCGGTCGCGGCCGTGGATGACCAACCGGCCTTCTTCCGCGCTGTAATCCGATGCGACGGTCGCTTTTTCAGGGGCGGCTAGGGTCATGGGACGTTGCTTTCCTCGGTCCGATAGTTGGTGGGCTGGCCCGAAGGTCCGAGACCGCGTGCACCAGAGGTGGTCTCGGATCAACAGGGACAGGCTCCAAAGGTCAGACTGTCGCGGTCCGATAGGTGGTGCGCGCGTGCTCGGCCAACGGGGCCGGCTGCACGGTGGCGCGAATGGTGACCTGGACGTGTTCCTCGACCTGCAGCTTGTTCGAGTTGGGTGCTTCGCCCCAAACCAGGGTGACCTCGGTCCCCGGCTCGGCGTGAGCGCTGTCGACTACCGCGAGCGACAGGACGGCCTTTTCGTTCGCGGAGTAGCCGGTGTAGGCCGAGATCCCGATCTCCTGGCCGCCGGCGAGGACCTTGTCGAACTGGAAGGTGGCATACAGCGGCATCGGCAGGTTCAGGACCTTCGCACCGACACCCGGCTGGAACGTGATGGCGACGGCGCGCGCGACATCCTCACCGTTCCACACCAGCGTCACCTTCTTGCGGCGCTTGTCGCGGCCCTCGGTGACCATCTTCTCCAGCGCCTCGCGCCCGATGAAGTCGTGGTCGAACTTCACCACGCGCCCGTAGTCGAGGTCGTACGGCGTGAGGTAGTAGTCCTCCACCCGCGCGCCGGAGAAGCTGCCGCCCAGGCTGGTCACGACCGGCTTGCCGGTGGCCTCCAGCCACTTCCGGTATTCGGCCAGCAGTTCGTCGTCGGAGTAGATGGCCGGCATCGGGCGGGCGAGCCAGCCCGATTCGAGCGCATTGGTCAGGTAGGCCAGGCCGCCCACCCGGCGCATGCCGAACTCGGTGCCGGCCTCGAGCAGGGCCGCCAGCACGGCGTTGTTGTCCTCCCATGGACCGAACAGCTCGTAGCCGGGCTCACCTGCCATACCGTGGCGCAGCGCCCGGACCTGCTTGCCGGCGATGGTCAGGTGACCCATGCCGAAGAACTTCAGCTTCGGCGGCTCGGCCCCGAGCGCCTTCGCCATCACGTCGAAGGCCTTCGGCCCCTGGACCTGGTAGCGGTAGAACTCCGGATTCCCTTGGCGGACATAGGAGTTGTCGTCGCGCCGCACCTTCACATCGAAGCTGCGGGTGTCGGCGTGGAAGTTGATCCAGTCCACCGACGGCGGGCCGCCGACGACGCGGAACTCGTCCTCGGCGAGGTGGAAGACGATGCTGTCGCCGATGACGTATCCGTCGCGGTTCACAGCGACGAACTGCTTGGCCGTGTCGACGGGGAATTTCGTGAAGTCGTTGACGCCGATCGAACTCAGCAGCGCCACGACATCCGGACCCTGCAGGTTCAGATCGGTCATATGGTGCGACTGGTCGTACAGACACACACTGTCCCGCCAGGAGCGCTGCTCGTCGACCCAGTTGGAGTACTCCGCGGGCAGGCGCGGCATCGCGAACGGCGGATGCTGGGCATTGCGGAGGATGTCGATGATTCCGCCGGCCTTGATGACTTCTTCGATGTTGTGCGCCATGCACTGTCCTTTCGTACCGAACGAATTGGACCGAGGTGAAGTGAGAGTGGCCCGATGGCTTGACCACCAGCTCAGATGTGGTGGGCCTGGGGCCGACGCGCAGAGCCGCGCCTTACAAAACGATCCGTTTCGTCTCGAACTATAACCATGTTAGTTGAGTCACGTCAACGATATGGTTGTATAAATGATTGACCAGGAAAGACGTTTGACAGGAGCGGGGCGGATCAGGCCGTGGTCACGGTCACGGGCAGCGCGGACAAGCCGCGCAACACGTTGTTGTAGTGGCGAACCGGAGTCCCGGCATGGAGGTGGGTAACCCTGCGCAGCAGCGCGTTCAGAACCGCCTCGCCCTCGATGGTCGCCAAGGCCTGCCCCGCGCAGCCGTGCAGCCCATAGCCGAAGCCGAGGTGGTCGCTGTTCGCGCGGGTGATGTCGAAGCGGTCGGCATCGGCCCACTTGCGTTCATCCCGGTTGGCCGAGCCGTAAAGGACCGCCAGGCGTGTCCCGGCCGACAGGTCGATGCCCTCGAGGGTCACGCCCGTCCGCACGGTACGTCCGAAGACCTGCACCGGGGATTCGTAGCGCAGCACCTCGCGCAACGCCTGTGGAACCAGCGCCGGGTCGGCTCGCAGCGCCTGCCACTGGTCGGGGTTCTCGGCGAACAGCCACACCGCGTGGGCGAGCGCGTGCACCGTCGTATCCATGCCCGCGGCGATATAGGCCAGCACCACGAAGGGCGCGGCCTCCGCTGGAATCCGCCCGGCATCGGCGGCCTCGTAGACCGCGCGGCCGATACTGCCTTCGGCCAGCACGTCGCGGGTCACGGTGACCATCACGTAGGCCGTCAGCGTGTCCAGGACCGGGAGCGACGTCCGAGTGCGGGCGTTGTCGGGGCCGAATGTGTTGAAGTTCGCGTCGAGCAGCGGCAACAGATCCGCACGCCCCTGCTCCGGTAGCCCGATCAGATCACCGACGATGTCGACCGGGAAGCGGTGAGCGAGTTCGGTCACCGCGTCGAAGGAGCCTTTCCCGACCAGTCGATCGATGAGTTCGTCAGCGCGCCGAGCGATTTCGGGCCGCAGCGCGCGCACGGCGCGCGGCGCCAGCCGTTCGGCCATCACCCCGCGCATCTGATCGTGCCAGGGCGGATCGGCGCGAATGACGCCCCGATCGCTGATGAACTCCTTCGCCGCCTCGTTGAGCGCGATATCGGCCGACGAGAACGACTTCCAGTCCCCCAGCACCTGGCGAGCCTGCTCGTAGCGCGGAACCGCATACGCGTCGATCCGGTCCAGATAGACGAGCGGGCCCGCATCGCGCAGCGCACGGTAGACCTCGTAGGGAGCCTCCATCACCTCCTCGGAGAACAGGTCGACGTCGGACCGCGGGACGGAAGCGGAAGTGGGAGCGGACATCATAAGATCCTTTTGATAGGGGCCCGGGTTGGGCTACGACTCGAGGTGCAGGGCGGCAACCGGGCAAAGCCTGGCCGCGGACTCGGCTTTGCGTGCGAGCGCCGGCGGTACGACCGCCTGGGTGACGATCACGACCGCGTCATCGTCGAGGTCGAACATCTCGGGTGCCGCCTCGACGCAAAGTCCGTGGCCTTCGCAGCGAGTGAGATCAGCGCTGATCTTCATGTTCTTCTCCTGATCATCGTGCATGGACTAGAAACAGAAACGATCCGTTTCGTTGCATACGGTACAAAGACCCGATAGACCAGGAGGCATAATGAGCGAATTTCCAGGGCCATCTCGCCACCCACTCGCGGCCGTATGTGTCCTATACGTACCGTTTCATAAGTGTGATCCGGTGGATCAGGAAAGGTAGACCCATGACTCTTCGACTACGCCAGTCGGTATTCGTCCCGCCGCCGCTGTGCATCGTGGCCAGTCAACTCGGCTTTCTCACCGAAGCCGGGGTCGAGGTCGACACCACGCTCACCCGCTCCTCGGAGCAGCAGCGCGGCCAGCTCGTCGGCGGTGACTGCGACCTGGCCGTGACCGCCATCGACAATCTGATCGTCTGGAACGCCGCCGGCGCCGGGATTCGGCTGCTCGCGCAACTCGAGCGGACCACACCCCTGCACCTGGTCGGTGGTCGGGTGTTCGGCGCGATCGAATCGCTGCGTGGGGCCGAACTGGGCGTGGACGCGGTCGACAATGGGTTCGCCGTCGTACTCCGGCACATCCTGCGATCCCACGGACTCATGCCGGGCGACTATGTTCTGACCCCGGTGGGTGGGGTTCGCGAACGCTACGACGCGCTGCTCGCCGGCGATATCGCGGCGACCCTACTGGGGCCGCCGCTGTACGAGTTCGCCCGACAGGAGGGGTTGCCGGTACTGCTGGCAGTCGGTGACGAACTGCCCGACTATCCGGGGCAGGGATTGGTGGCCGGACCAGCCGGGATGGAGTCCGCCGAAGCGATCGGCCGGTACCTGTCCTGCCTGGAGCGGGCGCGCCGATGGCTCGGGACCGCCGAGACCCCGCAAGCGATCGACGTGCTGGTCCGAGGCGGCTATACCGAGCCCGCCGCCCGGGCGAGCCTGCACGTCACCCCCGCGTCCCTCACGCCGGCCGGCGCCGGGCTGCGGCGTCTCTTCTCGATCCGCGCCGAACTGGACATGACGCCACCCGGCGCACCCGGAGATGGCGAGCTTTTCGAGCCCGCTCCCCTGGCCGCGGCGGTGCCCGCGTGAGCGCCACTGGCAACAGCATCGGCAACGGCGTCGGCCGGGTAGCAGACGTGGTGTGGGCGCTCCTGGATACCGACCAGGTGTCGCGGATGCTCGACATCAAGGTGTTGTCCGCCGATGAGGGCCGTGCGCGGGCCCGCATGCAGGTCCGGCCGGATATGGTGAACGGACACCGGATCCTGCACGGCGGCTTGGTCTTCACTCTCGCGGACACAGTATTCGCCTGTGCCGCAAACAGTTTCGGTCCCGCCGCGGTCACCGCGGCCGCCGACGTCCAGTTCCTGCGCCCGGCATATCTCGGTGACGTCCTGATCGCCGAGGCGGCCATCCGCTCCCGCTCGGGCCGGACCATCATTTGCGACGTGACCATCCGGCGCGGCGACGAAGTGGTCGCCGAGTTCCGGGCGCGCGGGAGTCTGCTCGGTGAGCGAAGCTCGGCCCAATAGTCGCGACCTGCGTGAACTCCGATCGCAGCAAGGGATTGTGATCCGCGCCGCACCGACGTACAGTCTATTCGATACGATACGTTTAGTACACAAGGGAGTGATGGTGTCGTACGACTACGAAGTAGCTGTCATCGGTTGCGGACCGGTAGGGGCAACCGCTCTCGCCCTACTGGGACGCGCGGGAATCTCCGCGATCGGAATTGAACGCGAGGCTGCCACCTGGCCCCATGCCCGCGCCGTGCATTTCGACGGCGAAACACTCCGAACACTGCAGGCATTGGGTATCGGCGAGCGGGCGTCGGCGATCTGCGAGCCGATGACCGAATTCCGCATGGAGAACGAGGCGGGCGAGATCATCTTCGAGCTGCCCACCGGTCAATTCGGTACTCAGGCATGGCATGACGATTTGATGTTCCATCAGCCGGATATGGAGGCGCTGCTGCGCGAGGAACTCGAACGACATCCGAAGGTACGACTGTGTTCGGGGCGCACGCTCCTCGATTTCACGCAGGACTCCGACGCTGTCCGATGCCGGGTCGAGAATGCCGATGGCGCGACGGAATTCATTACCGCCCGCTGGATGATCGCGTGTGACGGCGCCAATTCGCCGGTGCGGCGACAACTCGGCGTCGAGACCGAGAAGCTCGGTTCCGACGACCCGTGGCTGGTCGTCGACGGTCTGCTGCACGGCGGCCCGGGCCTGCCCGGCACGATGGCATTCCTCGGACACCATTCCCGGCCCGGACTGTGGGTCCGCTTGCCCGGCGACCGCGTACGGATGGAATTCAAGGTCATGCCCGGCGACGACCCCGCTGAGATCGTGACCCGTTCGGCCATCGAACGCATCAGCCGGGGCGTCCTGTCGGTCACGAACTTCGAACCCGACCGGATCGCCATCTACACATTCCGGGCTCGCGTCGCGGAGCAGTGGCGCGTCGGGAACGTCTTCCTCGCCGGCGACGCCGCACACCAGGCGCCACCGCTGTGGGGCCAAGGTCTCTGCGCCGGTATGCGCGACGTCGCCAATCTGGCGTGGAAGCTGAAAGCGGTAGCCCGCGGCACCGCCGCGCCGACCCTGCTCGATACCTACCAGAGCGAACGGCTACCGCATGCCCGCTACTGGGTGGAGAAGGCAGCCACCATGGCCCATCTCGTCCAGACGACCGATCCGGCAACGGCCGCGGGTCGCGACGCGCATATCCGCAGCCACCCTCAGGACGTGTATCCACCCCTCCCGACGCTCGGACCGGGATTGCATGCGGGTCCGGACGATCCGAACGCAGGACATCTCTCGCGCCAGCCCATGCTGGCGGACGGGACTCGCCTCGACGACATCGTTGGTGCGCGCTTCCTGCTGGCGACCACTGCCGAGTTATTCGCCGGGCTCCCCGAGGACCGGCGAATCGAGGTCGAGGCCAATCCCGAGATCGTCGTTCTGACCAACCCTGAACAGGTCCGCGAGCTTCTCACCGCGGTCGACTCGCACGCCGTCGTGGTGCGGCCGGACCGGTACGTACTCGGCGCCGCCGATACCGCGACGCGGCTCGCGGAGTTGCTCACCATGATCCCCGCGCTCACCGCCGCACCGCCGACGCCCGCCGCGCCCGTAGTGGCGTAGAAGCCGGCACCGGCAAATTGAATTTCGAAGGAGGAAGAATGTCGTTCAGTCCGATCACCCATCTGCGTCACGTCGACATCGCCGTGCCCGACTACGACAAACAAGTCGAGTTCTATGCCAAGCACTGGGGTTTGGCCACCACGGGTGACGAGCGCGACGTGAGCTACTTCGCCGCGGAAGGCTCGCCGGAGCAGTACATCGTGCGGGTCCGGAAGGCTGCGGAGAAGCGGCTCGACCTGATCTCGCTCGGTGCGGCCGACCGCGCGGCCGTCGATGGACTCGCCGCCCGTCTCGGCAGCGAGGGCGTGCAGCTGATCAATGAGCCGGATATCCTCCAAACCCCCGGCGGCGGTTATGGTTTCCGATTCTTCGACCTCGAGGGCCGCACCATCGAGGTGTCGTCGGATGTGGAGACCCGCAAGCACCGCAAGATCGAGGAGAAGGAAGACATCCCGGTGCGCCTGTCGCACGTGGTCTTCAATTCGCCCGAGCCGGAGAAGATGACGGCGTGGTACGAGCAGCATCTGAACTTCCGGCTGTCCGACACGAATACCCATCCCCGGATGGGCGGGCTGTTCTGGTTCTTGCGCTGCAGCGACCAGCACCACAGCATCGCGATCTCCCGCGGCCCGCATACCGCGCTGAACCATGTCTCGTTCGAACTGCGCGGACTGGACGAATACCTCTATGGCAGCGGGCGTCTCATGCGCGCCGGAGTCCCCAAGATCTGGGGCCCCGGCCGGCATCGCGCCGGTGACAACACCTTCACGTACTTCCACGACCCCAACGGCAACACCATGGAGTACACCACCGAGCTCGCGACCATCGACGAGGACACCTGGCACCCCAGCATCTACGACGTGTCCGATCCGGCGACTTCCGATGTGTGGGGAATCGCGGAGACCGCGGACGAGTGGATCAGCAAGCAGATGTTCAACGACCCCGACAAGGGCCAGTTCGTCGCACCGCCCATGTGAGATATCGGGCTCGGTCAGCGGGCGGGCGGCAGCGAATTTCCAGCTGCCCCCGCCCTTTTCGGGTCCCGGGGCGTGACGACCGGCTTCATGATCACCTCGAGCAGCCGAAGGTTTCGGAAACGGATCGAACGGGGATTGGATGCGCAGGCCGTCCATCATCGCGAGCACCAGGGTAGCCTTCTCGTCCGCCGATAGGTACCGCTGTCCATCGACGGGGGGAGCGCACTGCTGCTGAAGCGCGTGCGGATGCGCTCGCGCCGATGAAGAACTCGGCGCGGGATGTGTGGGGTCTGTGGGCGCCCGGTATTCCCGACGACATCGCCCGCGTCGTCCTCTGCCGCGCCTCGGATCTGTCGGCCTTCATGACGGGCAGCACGCTGCTTGCCGACGGCGGCAGCACCGCCTGACCAAACCTTCTTCGGTTGCGGCATTGGAAGATTCGGTGCCGCCGGGTGCCGAGCACTGGATGTCCCGGCGGCACCGACCGAGGGCCCGACCGCGGTGGTACTGCGGTCGGGCCCTCGGTGCGCTCGCCCTCGATCAGCCCTGGGTGGAGGCCGATCGGCAGACGGTGCGCTGCTTTCCGAGGCCGGTGATCTCGGCCTCCATCACGTCCCCCGCGCGCAGGAACCGCCCATGGTGTGAGCCGTTGCCCGCGGGCGAACCGGTGATGACCATGTCGCCCGGCTCGAGCGTGGTGTAGCGGGAGATATAGGAGATCAGCTGCGCGGGGCCGAACAGCATGTCGCTGGTCGATCCCTTCTGCATCAGGTCGCCGTTGAGGTGCAGGGTGATCTCCAGATCGAGCGGGTCCGACACGAATTTCGCCGGGGTGAGATACGGCCCGGTCGGATAGAAGGTGGGCGCGTTCTTCGCCCGCATCCAATCGGTGCCCATCATCGGAATATCGCTGCGCGGCACCAGACTCCGCGTGGTCAGGTCGTTGCAGATGGTGTATGCGGCGACCGAGTCGATGGCCTCGGCCACGCCGACATCGCGAGTCCGGCGTCCGATGATCACACCGAGTTCCAGTTCCCAGTCGTGGTTTTCGCCCACGGACGGCAGGATCACGTCGTCATAGGCACCGCTGATGGCTGTCGGCACGCCGACCCAGACATAGGGGTCGCCATGGGCGGCCCGCTCGTCGGTCTCCCGGGCGGCCTGCTCACGCAGTTCCGCTTCGGACGCGCCGGGGGTTCCGATACGGTGGGCGACCGTGATCTGGATGATGTGCTCGCGGTAGTTGGCGCCCGCCGCGAAGATCTGCCCGGGCCGCTGCACCGGCGCGAGCACGCGTAATTCCTCCACCGGACGGCCGTCGCCGGTCACCGTATTCGCCAAGTCCTGCAAGGAGCGCAGGGCAGGCTCCCAGTCGCGAAGCATCGCCGCCGTCGACGTATGTGGCAGGACCGTGCGCGTGTCGTACACGCGCCCGGCCACGACGATTCCCGGATATGGCGGCTGGTCTCCGTCTGCGAAGGTGCCGATGTGAAAGCTGACGTCGTTGCTCATACTGTCTCCAGAGTGTGTCGTCGGTGTGCGAAGTCCTCGTATTCCCGCAGCAGATCGCTGTCGTCCACCGCGCCCAGGTCCACGACATCGGTCAGGGCCGCGCCCTGGAGCATGCGCTTGACGGGGACCTCCAGCTTCTTCCCAGTCCGCGTATGCGGGATGGCGCGCACGAACACGATGTCGTCGGGTACATGCCGCGGCGACAGCAAGGTACGCAGCGCTTCCGCGATCCGAGGCCGCAGCGCATCGTGATCCACACCGTCGATCGCCGCCACGAACAACACCATGTCGTAGTCGTCGGCGCCGAGTTCGGCCCCCACGACCAGGGATTCCCGCACTTCGGAGAAATCCTCGACGACACGGTAGATCTCCGCCGATCCGATCCGGATGCCCTGGCGATTCAATGTGGAATCCGAACGCCCGTGGATCACCGAACTGCCGTCAGCGTCGAATTCGATGAAATCGCCGTGCCGCCAGATGCCGGGGAACATCTCGAAGTAGCTGGCCAGGTAGCGCCTGTTGTCCGGGTCGTTCCAGAATCGCAGCGGCATGGACGGCATCGGCTTGGTGACGACCAGTTCGCCCTGCTCCCCCGCCACCGGATTACCGTCAGCGTCCCACGCGGCGACCGCGACACCGAGTGCCGGTGCCTGTAGTCGCGGCTTGCGCACCGGCAGTTCCGGGACGCCGCCGACGAAGATGGAACAGATGTCGGTGCCACCGCTCATCGATGACAGCCACATATCGTCGAAATGCTCGTAGACCCAATCGAATCCGGCTTCCGACAGGGGTGATCCGGTCACCTGGAGCGTGCGCAACCGGCTTCGGGGCGGCTGCACGCCCGCCTTCAGGCAGGCGTGGATATAGCCAGCGCTGAGTCCCATGACGTCGACGTCGTGTTCGGCCGCGACCTGCCAGACGCGGCCCAGTTCGGGCCGGACCGGGCTACCGTCGAGCAGCACCACCGTCGCGCCGACGCCCAGGCCGGAGACCAGCATGTTCCAGACCACCCAAGCCGTGCTGGCGACGTTCATGTAGTGATCGCCCGCCCGCACATCGCTGTGGATGCGCAGCATCTTCAGATGCTCCAACAGCACACCGCCGTGGCCGTGCACGATGCCCTTGGGGATTCCCGTTGTGCCGGAAGAGAACAGCACCCACAGCGGATGCTCGAATGGCACATCGGTGCATTGAAGTTCGGTGTCTGCGTCGGTGACGGCAGCCCAGGTTCGCACCGGAACGTCGAAGGCGGGCCATTGCCCCGGACGCAGATCATCCACCCAGATCACGTGCTCGAGATCCGGCAATTCGGCTGCCACCTCGGTCATTTCGACGGTTCGCTCGTGCTCGCGTCCACCGTGCCGGTAGCCGTCCGCGGCGATGAGTACCCGCGGGCTCAGTTGAGCGAAGCGGGAGACGATCGCACTGGTGCCGAATTCCGGCGAACACACCGACCAGATGGCACCGACCGCGGCACACGCGAGCAGTGCGACCACGGCCTCGGATCGATTGGGCAGTACCGCGGCCACCCGGTCACCGGGCAGCACGCCCATCGACCGCAGCGCCGCGGCCAGGGCCGCCACCTGCCGGTGCAGCTCCGCGCGCGATACGGTATGCGACCGGTTGTCGTCGTCCACAATGATCAGCGCGGTCTTGGGGGCCTTGCGCAGCATGTGCTCGGCATAGTTGACGGTGCGGCCGGGAAACCAAGCGCCACCAATCATTTCGTCCGGAGCGACCGGACCGGTCGGTGCGCCACCCAGCCGGACATCCTCGAAGTCGGCCATGGCCAGCCAGAACCGGTCCGGATGTTCGGTCGACCAGCGCCACAGATCCAGGTACTCGGCATCCCGAAGTTCGGGGGGCAAACCCGCCCGGAAGCGAGTGACCTCCGCGGCGGCCACCCGCTCCGAGCTGGGCCGCCACACCACATCACTGGTCACGGCCGCGCCTCGTCGAACAGCGGCAGCGAACCGAGCAGGATGAACGCCATCCGGCACGGCTTATCGCTGCGGTTGGACCACGAATGGCTGGTGCCGCGCTGGACGACGACGTCGCCGGGTTTCATCAAGCATTCACCCTCGTCGGTCATCAGCCAGATCTCACCGTCGAGCACGATGCCGTAGTCGAGGGAGTCGGTGCGGTGGAACCAGAAGTGCCGGGAATCCTGCTCCGCCGCAGCACGCGCGTGCTCGCCACCGAATTCGCTGAACATCGTCTTCGCCGCGCGGTCGCTGTATGCGGCATCCGGCGGGAAGGTGGCGATCCGGAAGATGCTGCCACCCACCTTGGGGTACATGGGCACCTGTGTGTCAGCGGTGGCTGTGTCCTCGTTTCCGGCATTGGAGATATCGCCGGGCTCGGTGAGCCAGGCGACACTCGCACCGAATCCTGGAACATCCTCGGACACAAAGACATTCGGGCAGTCGCCGACGCTGACGATGATCGACCGGCCGTTCTCGTCGTGGCCCGTCACGATCCGGCGAACGGGCGCGATCACGGTGTTTTCGGTCATTGGGCGTTTCCTCTCAGACTGTGGCCGTACCGAAGGGGTACGGACGCGGCTCCGGCCACCACGGCGCGGTCGTGGGTTCGGCGCTCAGCCGGTTGCGCAACACGCCGACGCCGCTGATCTCGAGTTCGACGACATCGCCCGGCCGCAGCTTCTTGTCGATTTCGAGGCCGGAGCCGTTGGGTAGCGTGCCCGAGCCGATGAGGTCACCCGGCTGCAGGTTGTCGCCGATGGAGACATAGGCCAGCAGTTCGGCGGGGGTGTAGATCATGCCGTCGGCCTTGGTGCTGGTCCACTGCTCGCCATTGACATGGACGGAGCCGGTGATGGCGTCGAAGTCTTGGAACTCGTCCATGGTCGTGATCCACGGGCCGATACCGTAGGCGAAGTCCTTGCACTTCTGCGGGCCCATACCCATCCCCATTTCGGAGCCCTGCACATCGCGGGCGCTGAAGTCGTTGAAGATGGTGAGACCGAACAACTTGGACTGCGCCTCATCGGGCGTGAGGTTGCTGCCGTAGCCTCCGACAATCAACCCGATTTCGAGTTCGTAATCGACGAATTCGGAGTAGCCCGGGTAGGGCACCTCTTGGTCGTGCCCGTAGACCACACCGGTGGACCCCTTGAAGTAGCCGGGAGTCTTGAAAAGCTGTGGATTCGGCAGACCGCCGCCGACCTTCTCGTGGAACTGCTTCATATGCAGCGGGAAAGTCAGGCCGTCGCGGATCACCGGCGGATCGACAGCGGGCTGCCAGTCGACCTCACCGATCGGCAGCGACGCATCGTCACCTGCCTGGTCCACCGCCCATCGCGCGGCCTCGAGGAATACCGGACCTGCCGCGATCGCGGCGGCCATGCTCGACGGGAAGTACGCGGCCGCGAGCCGCTGTGCGGCCGCGTCGGACGCCGACCCGCGCTGACGGCCGATGCGGTAGGCCTGGGCTAGATCCACCACTCGATCCCGATCCGGTTCGACCGCGACGAGCCTGGTTTGGTCGCCGTCCGGCGTCGAACGGGAGATTCGGCTGAGCTTCATTGCTAACCACCCTTAATGTCATCCGAAACGTTTCGTATCGTATATGGATTATAGAACCATGCCAATACCATGCTTGACAATGGATTCGGGATAACATCCTCTTGTGGCTGTACGAAGCGAATCGAGTCGACAGGCGATCCTGGACGCAACCATGGACCTACTGGTTCGGGATCGGAGACGGGCGACCACCGTCCAGAAGCTGACCATCGAGATGATCGCCAAGCGGGCGAAGGTCAGTAAGGCGACCATCTATCGGTGGTGGCCCAACAAGGCCGCCGTGGTCATAGACGCCTTCATGGAGGGTCATTTGCCACAGGTCCGAGTTCCGGAGGATCTTCCGGTCCGCGAGGCCCTCGAAACCCATGTGAAGTCACTGGTCGCTCGGTACGCCGGACCGCAGGGGCGGCTGATCGCCCAGATCATTGCCGAAGGGCAGTACGACCCGGCGACCCTCGCCGACTTCAAGACCCGGTTCTGGAACGACCGATACGCCGCGGTGGACAAGCTGATTCGCCGAGGCGTCGACGAGGGCGTGTTCCGTTCCGACATCGAACCGGGCGATGCGGCCGAGATGATCTACGCGCCGATCTACTTCCATTTGCTCTTCGGTACCGGCCCGCTGGACGATTCGCTGGCGAAGCGGCTCGTCGACCAGGCTATCCGCGGACTCGCGGCATCAGCGGCGGATACCCCGGACTGACTCGCGGTACCCGCCGCCGCGCAGAACAATGCGTCAGCAACGCACTGCTTCCGGTGGTTGAATGCGGGCGGTGACCTCGCCGAGGCTGATCAGCGCACCGGAAGGACCGGGGGCGGATCCGCTCAGCGTCACGATATCGCCGTCCTCCAGGAACGTGCGGGTGCCGCCATCGGGCAGGTGCACCGGCTCGGTTCCGTTCCAGGTGAGTTCGATCAGCGAACCACGCTGATCCGCAGCCGGTCCGGACACCGTGCCCGAAGCGAACAGATCACCCGTACGCAGGCTCGCACCGTTGACCGTCATGTGCGCGAGCATCTGCGCCGGAGACCAATACATCTGCGCGTACGGCGGCCGCGACACGGTGTGCCCGTTCAGCGCGAATTCCAGCCGCAGATCCAGTCCCCACGGCTCCGACTCCGCCAGGTACGGCAACGGTTTCGGATCCTGCGGCGGCGTCGGTACCCGCGCGGCGGCCAGAGCTTCCAACGGAACGATCCACGGTGAGATCGAGGTGGCGAACGACTTGCCGAGGAACGGCCCGAGCGGTACGTATTCCCAGGCTTGGATATCGCGGGCCGACCAGTCGTTGACCAGGCACACGCCGAAGACATGGTCGGCGAAATCCTTGGTGGACACCGGCTTTCCCAGTTTGCTGGGTGTGCCGACCACATAGCCGACCTCGACTTCGATATCGAGGCGCGCCGACGGCCCGAATGTCGGCACCGGATCCGACGCAGCCTTGCGCTGTCCCCGAGGACGAATCACCGAAGTGCCGGAGGCGACGACCGTGCCTGCGCGGCCGTGGTAGCCGACCGGTAGATTCTTCCAATTCGGCAGCAGCGCAGCCGAATCCGGGCGAAACATGGTGCCCAGGTTGGTGGCATGGTGCTCGCTGGCATAGAAGTCGACGTAATCGGCTACCTCTATCGGTAGGTGCAGCGTGACCTGGTCCACCGGATGCAATATCTCGGCCGCGCGGGCTCGTTGCGTCGGGTCGGTGAGCAAGTCGGTGATCCGACGACGGGTCGCTGTCCAGAATTCCCGCCCACAAGCCATGAAGTCGTTCAGCGAAGCACTTTCGAACACCTGGTCGTCCAGAGCCGCCCGTAGATCGAGCACATGATCACCGATCCGGACTCCGATGCGGGTTACTCCGCCCGATGGCGAGAAGACTCCGTAGGGCAGGTTGTCGATTCCGAAGCCGGAGCCCTCGGGTACCGGCGCCCAAGTGGTGGTCATTGTGAAATCCTTTCCGGGTCGATAAGTCCTAAGGCCTGGGCCTCGGCCACCGGGATGGTCGTGCTGCACGATCCGTAGCTCGTGAGCAGGCCACGTGTGGCCGCGACGGCCGCGGCATCCAGGGTGGTGGCCGCGCGCACCAACCGCAGGGTGTCGTCGCTCAGCAGGGTGGCCTCGATCGCTTCCGCGTCCGTGCCCCCGGCGGCGGCCGCGGCCGCGAGCACCAAATTCAGAAATCCGTGGTGGGTGAATCCGGTCCGCTCATCGGTGTAGCGCACCGCGTGATGCAGACCGGCGGTGGCTTTGACGGGGACGCCCGCACCGGCAGCGGCGACCAGTGCGTCCGCCAGCGCGGGTGCCGACGGAAACAATTCCGGTCGAATGCCGCCGCAACGGAGCTTCAGGCCGACGCCGAGCCGTGCCAGTTCGGGGGTGAGGACCGCGATGTCGGAGTAGGCCGTGGGCTCGACGAAAACCGGTATACGGTCCGGCAGCTGGGCGATCACCTCCGCCACCGGTACGTTCGCCGCAGCGAGTGGGAACTCGATCAGCGCCAAGTCGAGAGCCGGGGCGGCTGCTATGTCCGAAAGCGCGGTCGCCAGTCCGGACAGGCCTTTGTCCGCGATTAGGCCGACGCGAATGCGGTCGCCGATTTCGAGTTGGGCGCGCAGTTCGCCGATACGGCTCGCCGGGCACAGGAATCGGTGCGTCAGAACCGGACTGGCCGCGAGGCTGTCGGCCCGGTGCCGCGCGACAGCGTCGGGCATGCTCAATGCGGTCGGCGGGAACAGTCCGGCATCGTCGACCAGACCGTCCAGTAGTCCGGTCATGAGTTCGCCCGCGACCAGCTGCCGACGTAGACGCCGTCATCGCAGGCCATTGCGCCCTCGCCGAGCTGCAGCGGCCGGAAGGTGTCGACCATGACGGCGAGCTCGTCGAAGAATTCTTTACCCAGGCTGCGCTCGACCGCACCTGGCTGTGGGCCGTGCGCGTGCCCGCCCGGGTGCAGCGATACTGATCCCTGCCCGATTCCGGTGCCCTTGCGCGCCTCGTAGTCGCCGCCGCAATAGAACATCACTTCGTCGGAGTCGACATTCGAGTGGTAGTACGGCACCGGCACCGATAGCGGGTGGTAGTCCACCTTGCGCGGAACGAAGTTGCAGATGACGAATTTGTTCCCCTCGAACACCTGATGCACCGGCGGCGGCTGGTGCACCCGGCCGGTGATCGGCTCGAAGTCGGAGATATTGAAGGTATACGGGTAGAGGCAGCCGTCCCAGCCGACAACGTCGAACGGGTGGTGCGGAACGAGATAGCGCGTGCCGGCGATCCCGTTGGGTCCCCGGTGTTTGACGAGGACTTCGACGTCGGTCTTCTCCGACAACAGCGGCTCGGCGGGGCCGTGCAGATCGCGTTCACAGTACGGAGCGTGTTCGAGCAGCTGGCCGAAGCGCGACAGGTAGCGCTTGGGCGGCGCGATATGACTGTTCGCCTCGATCACGTAGGCGCGCAATGGTTTTCCTGATACCGGCAGCCATCGGTGTGTGGTCGCCCTGGGCAGGACGACATAGTCGCCCTCCCGCACCGGCAGCGCTCCGAACACCGTCTCCACGAGGCCCGCGCCCGACTCGACATACACACACTCGTCGCCGATGGCGTTGCGGTACAACGGTGATTCCGCACCGGCGACGACATAGGAGATGCGGACGTCGTCGTTGCCGAGCACCAGTCGACGACCCGTCACCACGTCGATCGCCTTCCACTCATCACCCGCATACAGCGCGGGCAACAGTAAATGCCGCGGGATGAGCGGATGGTTGGGACTCAGCGAAAGGTCTCCGGGCTCCCATGTCGCCGCTTCTCGGATCGCCGAGGGGATATGCCGGTGATACAGCAGCGAAGAGTCACTGGAGAATCCCTCCTCCCCTATCAACTCCTCGTAGTACAGCGCACCGCCGCCGGTGCGGAACTGGGTATGTCGTTTGGGTGGGATCTGTCCCACCCGGCGGTAGTAGGCCATGTCGAAAACTCCTCGATTTATAGTCAAATCATTGACCATTTAGGCGGTCGGCAACGCTGAAACGAGCACTCGAGCACCGCGCCGTCAGGCCACCACGGCGACCTCGGCCGGCGCACCGCCGGCCCGCCGGATCGCACCGGTCAGTTCTTCGACACTCGGTTCGACCAGTGCCGCGGCAATGTAGGCGTCGGGTCGCACCAGCCAGACTTCACCGGGTTCGGATCGCAATGCGGCAGTAAGTGTCCCTTCGCGGTCGATCGCCGCGATCTCCAGCACCCGGATCGGCGCTGACGTGGCGGTGGTCGCGCACCGCGCCAGGGTCTGCACATCCACACCCGGTCCGGCCAGCAGCAGCAATCCGTCGCGAGCGAACTCCCGTAGCCGTCCGTGCCCGCCATCGGGCAGGGTGACCGGCGCGTCGGGCGCGATGATGCCCGGGGCAGTGGGCGCAACGGTGCCACGGGGCGGCCGACCATGGAAGGGACGGCCGGGATCCGGGGTGGTCAGCGGCGAATCGACATACCAGAACGGCTCGGACAGCCGACCAGAGTCGACCGCCGCACTGGTAGCGGGATCCACCGCCGCGCGTTCGAGGGTGTCGCGGCGCACCCGGCGCTGCTGGTCATCGCGCGGCACCAGGAAGTTCATGGTGTCGGTGGTGACCTCGATATTCTCCAGAGCGGCCGCGTGTCTCTCGACGTGGTAGCTCTCCAGCAGTTCCGCCGATGCCCAGCCGTTGAGCACGAAAGCCAGCTTCCACGCGGCGTTCTCGGCGTCCGCGACGCCGGAGTTCAAGCCACGCGCGCCGAATGGCGACACCAGGTGGGCGCAGTCGCCGGCCAGCAGTACCCGGCCCACGCGCATGCGGTCGACGACGCGAGAGTGGAAGCGGTACACCGAGTTCCATACGATCTCGTAGTCCGTGTCGCCGATGATCCGGCGAATCCGCGCGTCCAGCGCGCCGCTGGCTCGCTCCGCGTCGAGGTCGTAGTCGCCGGGCACCTGCCAGTCGATGCGGAACGTCGAGTCCGGGCAGGGATGAATGAGCACTTGCCGGCCGGGATTCCACTCCGGGTCGAAGTAGAAGCGGCGTTCGGTGGCCCAGTCCGGCAGATCGGCCCGGATATCGCAGATCAGGAACCGATCATCGAAGGATTCACCGGCGAAGTCGATGCCGAGCTCACCGCGCAGGTCATCGCTGCGCGGGCCGCCGCACGCGACGGCGTACGCAGCAGTGACGGCCGCCTCCCCCGCTGGAGTGACGCAGCGCAGGCGGACACCGGTGTCGTCCTGCGCGACTCCGGTGACGGTATGGCCCCAGCGCACGTCGATCAGTTCGGACGCCGCGATGGCTTCGTCGAGGATCTGCTCGGTGCGGGTCTGCGAAATATTGACGAACGCCGGGAACGCCGACTTGCCGTAATCCGGCAGGTCGTAGGAGAACAGTTCGCGATCACGGTAGAAGGTGCGGGCCGTGGTCCAGGTAACGCCCTCCTGCGCGATGCGGCGTCCAGCGCCGACGGATTCCCATACATCGAGCACGTCACGCTGCTGACAGATGGCCTTCGAGCCGATCTCGTCGCGCTGTGGCCGGGCATCCAGCACGATCACGGGGATACCCCAGCGGGCCAGCAGCAGCGCGGTCGTCTGACCGACCGGCCCATTGCCGATGACGGCGACCGTCTTATCGGTTGTCATGTCGAATTCCTCAGTCCTGCAGCTGGTTCCAGACTTCACGGTCACGCTCGGCGGTCCAGATAACGGGCCGCTCGATACCGGACAATTCGTCCCACACGCGGGAGACATCGAACGGCAGGCAGTGTTCGAAAATCGGCCAGCGCCCGTAGCGGTCGAACAGCGCCACGTGCGTGGCCTCGAACGCCTCCTTCAGGGTTCCGCCACGCTGGTGCACCGTGCCCACCTCGGTCAGCATGACCCGCAGGAAGTGCCGGGTCTGCTCGATCGCGGCGTCGCACGCATCACGCCCCCGGGCCACCGCGCCGCGGCCACCGATGAGCTGTTCGGCGCCCAGTGCTTCGACGGCGTCGAGGGTGCCGGTGGCCCATTCCCGATGGAAGGCGTCGCCGGTGTACAGGGCGGCCTCGGCCTCGACCAGGTCCCCGGCAAACAGGATCTTGTGCTGGGGCAGCCAGGCCACGATGTCGCCCTCGGTGTGCCCGCGGCCCAGAAACTTCAGCTGCAGGTTGCCGCGGTTGCCACCGAGGTCGATGGTGACCGAGTCGGAGAAGGTCTGGGTGGGCCAGGCCAGTCCGGGAATGGTGTCGGGCTCTTTGAAAAGTCGCGGCATACGCCCATACTCGGAATCCCAATCCTGTTGTCCGCGTTCGGCGATGAGCTTGCGCGTGTTGTCGTGCGCGATGACCACTTCCGCGTCGTAGGCGCTGGCGCCGAGTGTGCGCACCGCGTGGTAGTGCGACAGGATCAGGTATTTGACCGGCTTGTCGGTGTGCTCGCGCAGCTTCGCCAGCCATTGCCGCGCCGCGACCGGCGTGGCCAGTGCCTCGAAGCAGACGACGAAATCCTCACCCTCGATCGCGCCGATGTTCGGATCCCCCTCGGCGGTCAGCGCGTACACACCGTCGGCGAGCAGCTCGAGCGTCTGCACCTTCTCGCCGAGATCCGCCGAAGAGGCGAAAGCCTTCGTGGTCATCAGCCCTCCATTAGTAAATGGTTTGATTAATTTCAGCCGAGTGTAGCGTGAACCACACCATTGGCAAGACCCGTTCCCCGTCACTGCCGCCGGCTGCGCGGACGTCATTACCCTGTGCTCATGACCACGGCTCCGGAGTCCCCCCGCAACCTCGACTACCTGACCTTCGTCGACTACGCGGTGAACAAGGCCAATCGCGAACTCCCCCAAGTCGATCCCACGGCCATGCGGATGGTGCTGACCCTGCACCGGGTCACCAGCGCGCTCGTCTACGACCTCGAAGCGTCGGTCCACCGCCCCCACGGTTGGAGCTGGCCCGGTTTCCGCATCCTCTTCGTCCTGTGGCTGGCCGGGCCGATGGAGGCCAAGCGAATCGCCGAACTGTCCGGCAATAGCCGAGCCACGGTGTCGGCCCTGGTCAACACCCTGGAACGCGACGGCCTGGTCACGAGGGAACGTGCCGAGCGCGACCGCCGCGCGGTGCGGATCGCCTTGACGGAAGCGGGCCATGACGCCATCGCGGACGCTTTCCGTCAGCACAACGAGCGCGAGCAGGCGTGGGCCAACGCCCTCACCAAACCGGAACAGACGATCTTCATCGGCCTGCTCGAGAAACTCATGTACGGTATGGCCGACGTCGCCGAGAAGCGCCGCAGCTGACTCCGACCCGTGGCCCTCTGGTCGATAGTGGATACCATCCTGATGTGGCTGTACGAATCGAATCGAGTCGCCAAGCGATCTTGGATGCGACTCATGGTCGACCAGGCCATCCGCGGGCTTGCGGCACGATCGGCGACCCCGAGGTAGGCGCAAAACCGTGACTGCCGATCGCGACGTCGAACCCCGCCGCAAACGGGCGGATGCGGTCCGCAACCGTCAGCGCATCCTGACCGCCGCGGAACAGTTGCTGGCCGAGCGCGGCATGGAAATGACGCTCGACGCCGTTGCCGGCGCGGCAGGTATCGGTGTCGGCACCGTCTACCGTCAGTTCTCGAACAAGAGGGAACTGATCAATGAGTTGTTCGAGGGATACCTTCGGCAGATCATCGACTCGGCCCAAGCGGCGACTCGCGACCCCGACCCCTGGAGAGGGCTCACGCGATTTGTGGAAGCCACCTGCGAAATCATCGCGGGCAACCGCGGATTCGCCACCGCGATGAGCGAGTTGCAAAACGAGGCAATCCTTTTCGAAGTCCATCGCGGCGAGCTCATGCTCCCGATCGCGGTGTTGCTCGACCGCGCGAAAAAGGCCGGCGTGGTCGAGCAGAGCATGGAACCGGTCGATGTTCTCGCAATCATCGGCATGATCCACCTCGTCGCGGCAATCACCGAACCGGTCGCTCCGGAGAACTGGCGGCGGTACCTTGCCGTCCAGCTCAACGGCTTCCGCACCGACGCTGCCCCCGAGTTGCCGCTGCACCCGGCCGCGTTGTCACCGGATCAGCTGAACCGAGCCCGCGCGGCCGCGGCCGCGCGCCGCAAGCAGCCCTGAGCGATCATGTGTCGGCATCTCCCGGGCCGATCGGTTATCCGCAAATCGGTTCGCCCCGAACGTATCGCTTATTCAGTCGCTCAATAGATTTCAGTTGCCAAGCAAGTCTGGCTTGCCTTGCCCGAACATCCGGCGTTGTTGTCGCTGATCCGGTCCGCATCCCCGCAGGGGCCGGGGGGCGACGTGAGGCGCATCACACGCCGCCATATTGCTTGTACCCCCGGGGGGTATTACTTTTCCTTTGGGTAGAACCAGAGCAAGATCGGAGAGACGGCGATGATCACGCAGACGCACACCAATCATCACGGCACGCACGGGGATCATGCGGCACACGCAGATCGCAACGCTCATGCCCACCGCACCACCGTTGCACCCGCCCACATGGGTCACGGCGACCACGCCACGCACGGCGGTGGACTGCCGGGCGGACTCCAGATCACCCAGGACGGTTACACATTGGCGCTCGCGGAGCCGATCACGACCCCTGGTGAGATCGACTTCCGGTTCCGGATCCTCGGGCCGGACGGTGCGGCGGTCACCGACTACACCGCCATCCACGGCCGTGACCTGCACCTGATCGTCGCGCAACGGGAGCTGACCGGGTTCTGGCACGTGCACCCCGAACTCAAGACCGACGGCACCTGGACGGTGAAGCTGAAGCTGCCGGAAGCGGGCGCGTACCGCGTATTCACCGATATCGCCCCACGCGCGCTCGGCAAGACAATCACCCTCGGCGCGGATCTGGCTGTCGCCGGCGCGTACGAACCGCGACCCGTTCCGGCGGCCGCGCGCACCGCGACGGTGGACGGCTACGAGGTGACCCTCGCGGGTGATCTCGTGCCCGGCGACGGCCGACTGCTCACACTGACCGTGCACAAGAACGGTGAGCCGGTCATCGATCTGCAGCCCTACCTGGCCGCCTACGGACATCTGGTGATCCTGCGAGCGGGCGACCTGGCCTATGTCCACGTCCACCCGAACGGCGAACCCGGCGACGGGGTGACCGCTCCTGGCCCGGGCGTCGCCTTCCACACTGCCGTCCCCGGCCCAGGAACCTACCGACTGTTCTTGGACTTCAAGCACGGCGATGTCGTCCGCACCGCCGCGTTCACGCTGCCGACTGCCTGATGCGCTGGCCGATCCCAACGCCGCGGGGATTGAAATCCCCACCACAGCATGAAGATTCGAGCCGAAAACACAAGGCGTGCAGTGTGTTTCCGGGTTCTCGGCGCGAGAGCACGGATGTCGGAAGGTCCGAGCGGGGTGTGGGAGGAGGCTTCGATGGTGAGCAAGGAGTCCGATGCCGGCGTGTGGTCGCTGTGAAGCCCACCGGTCGGTCGCGGCTCGCCGGCTTGGCGCTGGCGCTACTTGCCGCAGCGCTGCTCATCGCGCCACTGCTGCACTGCACCCTGCTCACTGCCGGTGGCCATTCCCATGGAACTGATGAGCACTCCCATCAGACCACCACTGCCCTCTTCGCCTCGGCTGTGGCTGACGCGGCACAAGCCATCGCCCATCCCGATGAGCACCACGGTGCGCCGCATGACGTCCACTGCGTCGTCACGGTTGCGCTACCGGTAACCGCCGGCGGTCTCGTGCCGCTGCTGTCGTACCTATTTATGCTGGGCGCGGCCGTGATCTTCGCGCCGGTGTACCGGCTTGGTTCCGGTGGAGTGCGTGGTCCTCCTGCCGCGGCCACGCCTATCGTCAGCGGCAGAGCCCTGCTGACGCGTATCTGTATCGCCCGACGCTGATCGGTCAGCGCCAGGCCGTCGAGTTGTCCCCTGTCGGCCGGTGTCCGCTGCCCGCACGTCTCTGCGCCCTACGGGGCGGTATCGATACAGAAAGCGACAGTCATGGACAAAGTTGTGCTCAACACGCGTGCCGAGGTTCCCGCGGCGCTGGTGGCCGCGCCGGGCCCGGCCCGGCACCCGGATACGTTGGTCGGAAACACCCCGATTCTGTGGGTCGGCGAACCGCTGGCACCGGCGGGTCGAGGGTTCTGGGCCAAGCTGGAGGGGGTCAACCCGGGCGGAATGAAAGACCGCCCCGCCCTGCACATGGTGCGGCGAGCCAAAGCGCGCGGCGACTTGGCGCCTGGCGCCCGGATCATCGAATCCACCAGCGGCACATTGGGTTTGGGTCTGGCTCTGGCGGGATTGGTGTATCGGCATCCGGTCACCATGGTCACCGATCCAGGCCTGGAGCCGATCATGGCGCAGATGCTCGCCGCGTACGGAACACAGGTCGATCTGGTGACCGAGCCACATGTGCTCGGTGGTTGGCAGCAAGCCCGGCGTGACCGGGTGCTCGAGTTGCTCGATCGTGAACCCGATGCGTGGTGCCCGGACCAGTACAACAATCCGGATAACGTCGACGGCTACGAGTCGCTTGCGATCGAGTTGATCGAACAGCTCGGTAGTGTCGATGTGCTGGTGTGCGCGGTCGGCACCGGCGGTCATTCGGCCGGGGTGGCGCGGGTGCTGCGGCGGTTCAACCCGGATCTGAAGCTGATCGGGGTGGACGCCGTGGCCTCGACGATCTTCGGTCAGCCCGCCGGTCCGCGGCTGATGCGTGGGCTGGGCTCGAGCATCTATCCGCGCAACGTCGACTACGCCGCATTCGACGAAATTCATTGGGTCGCACCGTCGGAGGCCGTCTGGGCATGCCGTGCACTGGCCGCCACGCACCACGCAAGTGGCGGCTGGAGCGTAGGCGCGGTCGCGCTGGTGGCGGGCTGGGCCGCCCGCGCGCACGATTCCGAATTGCGAATCGCGGCGGTGTTCCCGGATGGGCCGCACCGATACTTCGACACCATCTACAACGACACCTACTGCGAGCAGCACGGACTGTTCGATGTCGATCCGCCGATCGAACCCGACACCATCACCCACCCGACCGAGCGAGTCGTACACTCCTGGACTCGCTGCACCACCGTCATCGATCCGAAACACCTCGTCCATGGTCGGGAGCAGGCGTCATGACCCTGCTCGCCAAGTTCCGCAGCTTCGATCTCGCCGCCCGCCTGCTGATGATCAACCAGTTCGGCATCAATCTCGGTTTCTACATGCTGATGCCGTACCTGGCCGGATACCTCGCCGGCCCACTGGGATTGGCGGCATGGGCGGTCGGCCTCGTGCTCGGCGTACGGAACTTCTCCCAGCAGGGGATGTTCCTCATCGGTGGCACACTCGCCGACCGGTTCGGCTACAAACCGCTGATCGTGGCCGGATGTTTCCTGCGGACCGGTGGTTTCGCGTTACTGGTGTTCGCGACCTCGTTGCCGGGCTTGCTGATCGCCTCGGCGGCAACAGGTTTCGCCGGAGCGCTGTTCAATCCGGCGGTGCGCGCCTACCTAGCGGCCGACACCGGAGAACGGCGCGTGGAAGCGTTCGCGGTGTTCAACATCTTTTACCAGGCAGGCATCCTGGCCGGTCCCTTGCTCGGACTCGCGCTGATGGCGCTGGATTTCCCAGTGACCGCGGGCGCGGCTGCACTGGTGTTCGCGGTGCTGACAGTGGCACAGCTGTTCGCCCTGCCCGCCCGGCGTGCCGAAACTCGGGCTGAGCAGACCACGGTGCTCGAGGACTGGCGCACTGTGGTCGCCAACCGGCGGTTCGTGGCGTTCGCGATGGCGATGATCGGCTCGTACGTCCTGTCGTTCCAGGTGTATCTCGCGCTGCCACTGCAAGCTGACTACGTGGCCGGGGCGCGGTCGCGGGAGGTGACCTCGGCGGTATTCGTGATCTCGGGTGTCGTCGCGGTGGTGGGACAGTTGCGCATCACCGCGTGGTTGCGGACCCGGTGGCGCGGCGGGCGCAGCCTGGTCGTCGGGATGAGCCTGCTGGCGGTGTCGTTTCTCCCCGTAGCGCTAGTGCCGGATCCCCAACGGTTCGGGACGGTGGCCGCGATCGTCGCACTCCTGGTGGCGGCGGCTCTGCTGGCGATCGGGACAGCGGCGGTGTTTCCCTTCGAGATGGACACCGTCGTCTCTCTCGCCCATGGCAGGCTGGTGGCCACCCACTACGGGTTCTACAACACCGTCGTCGGCATCGGAATCCTGATCGGCAACCTCACCACCGGCGCAGTGGTCGGCGCCGCCCACGCCGCCGGATCCGATTGGGCGGTTTGGGTCGGCTTCGCAGCCATCGGCGCGCTTGCCGCGCTGGCCCTGCATCGGCTCGACCGGTCCCACTCCGCGCAGGCCACCACCGGTATCGATCAGCCGAAGACCACTATCAGCGGCGGACGGCACTAACTCCCAAATTGCTGGCGCGGCCCGCCGATGATGTGGCGGGCCGCGTCGGACGCCACCACAATCCGGATGGTGCTGTCGTTTCTATCCGCGCACCCATTTCGAACCGCGCCCCCGCCCGACAGGCGGCAGCTCGAAGAACACCTTGCCGCAATGACCCTGGGCACCCTGCTGAATCAGGGCGAATCACCTGCGTAAGCGGACCACCTACCGATTCAGGGAGGCAACACAGGACCGTGTCTTCACGCGTGACCGTGCCGCTTCGCCACTTCACGCAGTGCATCGTCGAGATTGGTGAAGGTGTCGAAGCACGCTGACATACCGCTGGCCGCGATCACACGGTCCACGCACACGGTGCCGGTGACGAGGTACATCTCGTGGGTGTGCTGCGACCACACCCGCGCGTCGTCGAGCACCTCCATGCCTGCCACACCGAGAAAACCGAGTTGGGACAGGTCGATGATGATTGTCGGTGCAGCAGTGTGCAGCGTCGCGAGCAGTTGCCGCTCGAACTCCGCTACGGTGCGCAGGTCGACCTCACCCAGCACGCTGAACAGCGTGACACCGATACACGGCCGCGTTCGGACGACACGGACGTGGGCAGTCCGTGGTCGTCGGCCGACGTCGGTCGGCGAAGATATGCCCCTGCGTGCGAATTCCGGAATCGGGGGTCCGACCAAGCCCGTATCCGTCGGATTGCTTCTTGTCACCGGAACCAGGTATTTGGAAGGCATAGCGTGAATCCCGCATTCTTCTCGTACCCGCGCGATAGATATGGGCCGAAGATTCCTGCCGTCCAGTCGTCGATGGCCGCACTCGGGGTGTTTCCGAGGTCCCGGGTTGGAGGTTCAACCCCAACTGATCAGATCCCTCACCTTGATCTTACCGCGCTGGCAGTACGGGCGTACCAGAGGAAACCGAGGGGTTCGAGCGGTAGCGCGGGACGGATTTCGCGCTGAAGCCGCAGTGGGCTATATCCCCTGCAGGCAGATTTGCGGGCCCGAGTGGCGTTGATCCGCGACGGCGGAGCCTGGTAGCGATCGATTTTCTCGACCGATTCGTCTGGAACGCCGCCGACCGGGACAGGATGGTCTATTGACGTGACCTGTCTGCCATCAGCCAGTGAGGCATCCGGATCCGCGCGCCACACGCCGAGCGCGAATCCGCCTGATACTCGAGTGATTCCACCGCAACCGTCGACCTTGTGGCTAGCCGGAACCACGACACCAAGCATGCTCCTTCGCCAACCTGGGTGTCTGGTCACTCGGGTGCGGACAGCGCCGGAGGTCTGCAACCGGCGCGGTAGCCGGCCTCGGCGACGATGCCCGTGACGGTTCTGTCTGTGGAGGCTGTCCGTCCAGAGTGGACGAGAATCGGCGAAGACCACGAGACCCAACTCCTCCCCACTTCAACATATATCGGAGTGGGGGGCTTGCCGCAAGACCCGGGTCATACCCCAGAATTACCGGCCGAATGCCAGAATCTGCGGAAATGGGGAATTGCGAAGTGCGAGTGTTGTTGACGACGTGGGGATCGCGCGGAGATGTCGAACCGCTGGCGGGACTGGCGGCGGCGTTGCGAGAGCTGGGCGCGCAGGCGCGGGTGTGCGCGCCGCCGGACGAGGAGTTCGCGAAGCTGTTGGAGCGTATCGACGTGCCGCTGGTGCCGCTCGGCCCGACGGTGCACTCCATCGTCGCCAACCCGAAGCCGCCGACGGCGCAAGACGCGTTCCGGCTCGCTCCCGCGTTGGTCGCCGCGCGGTTCGAAACGCTCACCGCGGCGGCTGAGGGATGTGACGCGCTGCTGGCCACCGGACTGATGCCAGCTGGCGCACGGGACGTGGCCGAGAAACTGGGCATCCACTACGTGCTCGCGTGCTTTCACCTTCTCGGGCTGCCGTCGCGGCGCTTCCCTCCAGGAAGACGGCCTGGCACACCGTCCCCGCAGGAGGAGACCGACAACCGGGTGCTGTGGGAGCAGGACGCCCAGCGGGTGAACGCCTTGTACGGTGAGGCGCTCAACAGCCATCGGGCGGCGATCGGCCTGCCACCGGTGGACAACGTCCGCGATCACGTCCTTACCGGCCAGCCGTGGCTGGCGGCGGACGCGACGTTGTGTCCGTCGCACGGTATGACCGACCTCGACGTCGTGCAGACCGGGGCGTGGATCCTGCCCGACGAACGCCCGCTACCGGACAGGCTGGAGGCGTTCCTGGCCGCCGGCGCGCCACCGGTGTACGTGGGCTTCGGCAGCATGGCCGCGTACGCCCCGAAGGATATCGCCCGGGTGGCTATCGAGGCGGTCCGCGCGCAGGGCCGCCGGGTCCTGCTCGCCCGCGGCTGGGCCGAGCTGACCCCGATCGACGACGCCGACGACTGCTTCGTCCTCGGCGAGGTCAACCAGCAGGCACTGTTCGGCAAGGTTGCGGCCGTCGTGCACCACGGCGGCGCGGGCACCACCACGGCGGCCGCCCGCGCCGGTGCGCCTCAGGTGGTCGTGCCCCAGATCGCGGACCAGCCCTACTGGGCCGCCCGAGTGGCCGAGTTGGGTATCGGTGCGGCACACGCGGGTTCGACACCGACCGTCGACTCCCTGTCCGCCGCGCTCACCACGGCCCTGACTCCTGAGACCCGAACACGAGCCAGGACCGTGGCCGGCACGATCCGTCCCGACGGGGCAACGGTGGCCGCGAAACTGCTCCTCGACGCAGCCAGCCGGAAAAGCCGCCCATAACCATGTGAGCCGGACGGAATCGTCGAGCCGTGCCGCACAAGCTCGAGATCCAACTGGCCGGTTCCCATGGGCGGCTCGACCATGGACAGAGGGCTGGTGCGCGGGGGCAGAACAAATCCTGAAACGCGGCGAAGGGGGCGCTCGCCGATCTGGTTCGGCGGCAACTCAGGTCATCGCGGCACTGTGATGACGGGTCGACCGGCGCGGTGCGTGGCAGGGTCTTGGCGTTTTCAAGCCGCTTACGGGCTTGCTGGGGTGTCAGCGATCTGGGCGATGAGGAAGTCGAGCCGTTCCTCCTGTCCGTCTGCGGGGATCCGGCCGCTGTCCGACAGGACGGCCATGCCGTGCAACGCGCTCCAGGTGACTTCGGCGAATAGTTCGCGTTGCGTGTTGTCCGGCCGGAAGCAGCTCACGAACTCGTCGAAAGCAGCCCGCAGCGGGGCCGGTGTTTCGGCGCTCGCGAACTTCAGATCGGTGGGCAGGATGAACATGGCCTGGTAGAGGGCAGGTCGATCGGTCGCGAACTCCAGGTAGGCGCGGCAGACGGCGCGCAGGCTCTGTCCGGGGTCGGCGCCCTGCCGTGCGCGGCTCAGGTGGGCGGCGAGTTCGCTGAAGCCGTCCAAGGCGACGGCGCTCACGATCGCGTCCTTACCGTTGAAGTGGCTGTACAGCACCGGCTGGCTGTACTCGACACGTTCAGCCAGCCGCCGTGTCGTCACTGCCTCCCAGCCCTCGGTCTCCGCGAGTTCCCGCGCGGCCGTGATGATCAGCTGATGACGGTGGGCGCGTTCACGTTCGCGGCGCTCGCTGATGGCGGACATGACGACATCATAGCAACGCTAGACATTCTGTCGAGGGTAGAACGCCGCTCCGGCTCCACTGGGTAGTGGGTGCGATCGCCGAGGGGGAAGCCTCCGTGCTCGCGCTGGCGTCCCAGCCAGCCGGGCGGCGACTCCGGTGGCGGAGATGATCGCTAGTGGCGTCAAAATTGCCTGATACCAACATTTTCCGCGCGCTATGGTGTCAAATTTCAACTGCATCAACGGTATAGCTGACCGATGCCACTACTCAGGAGCGTGCGCGTGCCAAGTGAGATCGATTCCGCGGTCTTTCCGCAATTGGATGCGGACCTGGACCGTGTCCGTGATGTTCTCGGGCCCATACAGTTTCGTGGCAGGCCCGAGCTGACCGCACTCACTGACGAGGGCCAGAACACGTCTCGTCGGCTGGTGCGTCCTACGCTGACCTTGCTGTCGTACTACCTGCTCACCGATCCCGCGACACCGGCAGATCACCGGGCGGTGCGCGCCGCTGCCGGGGTGGAGTTGCTGCATCTGGGGTCGCTGTACCACGACGACGTCATCGATCATGCCGACCAGCGTCGCGGCCACCCGAGCACCAACGCGGTGTGGGGTGCGCATATGGCTGTACTGGCTGGTGACTGCGTAACAACATCGGGCACGCGCATGCTGGTCGAACTCGGCCATCGCGAAGTGTCCGCGGGGTTGATCGCGAGTGAGCAGATGTGTGCGGGCATGGTGATCGAGGCCGCCGATGAGTATGTGGCCTCCCGCAGTGAACAGTCCTACTTGGAGTCGATCGGCGGTAAGACGGCGGCGTTGCTGTCGTTCGCATGCCGGGTCGGCGCGATGCAGGCCGGTTGTCCGGACGAGCAGGAGCAGGCATTGGCCGAGTTCGGTCGATATTTCGGGCTGGCCTACCAGTTGTGTGACGACATCCTGGATTTGACCTCGACCGCCGACGAAATGGGCAAGCCGGTCAACACGGATCTGTTCGAAGGCATCTACACACTGCCCGTGATCCGTGCAGCTGCCCGCGACCAACGTCTTGCCGGCCTGCTCGGTCGGCGAATGACGCGGGAGCAAGCCGCACATGCCCGTGAGCTCGTAATCGCCTCGGGCGCCGTGGACGAGGCACAGGCGGTCGCCGACGAATTCATCGACCAGGCTCAGGACCAGCTTGCCGGTCTGCCGGTTGACTCTCGCGTTCGCCATGCGATGACCGGTTATGCCCGGTCGGTACTCGATCGGCGAACTTCCCGTCCGGCCGTTTCGGGGCCCTCGACGCCGACGTCCGAGGCCGGGGGCGAATCGGTCTCGCCGCAGGCCATGTCATGGCTGAAGAGCTTCATGATGGACACCGGCCTGATCGCCTCCTCGGCCGAGTTCGACCACAACCACCGGTGGGTGGGAGTGTTCCGGTCGCCGACGCACCAGTTCTTGCCCCCGGCCGACGCAGCTCGTGAACGGGCCTTCGTCGGCATAACCACCCTGCTGGCCGTATGGGATGACCTGTTCGATGATCCACAGCTGCGGGACCCGGAAACTGTCACCGCGCTGCGGCGTGGCCTGGTGACTGTGCTGCGCCAGGATCCGCAGGCACCGTGGCGGTCCGGCACGATCGCGACGGCATGGGCGGGTGTGTGGCCGCAGGTGCGCGAGGGTCGCACCATCGAGTGGCAGGAGCGGTTCCTGGAAACCGTCGGAGATTGGTTCGAAGCCTGCGAACGCGAAGCGCACCACCGTATCAACCGCTACGTCCCCACCACGGCCGACTGGCTACCGCTGCGGAACTCGACCGGTGGGTTCGACATCGCTGCCGCCGTTCTGGAGGTGCGCCAGGACTGGGAAGTGCCGTCGACGCTGCGGAAACACCCGGTGATCCGCCGTCTCGAAGAACTTATCTCCTGGGTGGCCATGGCGGAGAACGATCTGGTGTCACTGGACCGCGACGAGGCCGACCATATCCCCTACAACCTGGTCCGGGTGGTCCGTCAGGAAACCGGGTGCACCCGCAGTGAAGCCGTCGAGCAAGTGCAGCGTCAGGTGACTGAGAGACGCGCTCGGATCGACGGGGTGATCCGCTACCTCCCCGCTCTGCTGCGCGTACTTCCGGGTATATCCGGACGAAGGAAGGAGTACGTGTCGCTCTACGAGAGCATGCGAGATGTGGCATTCACGGCGCGGCTCGCCGATCGGTACACGCAGAGCTCGGCCTCGGCAGCACCGCATTTGGAACGCTTGCGCGGTGAGCTCTACTACTACCCCGCCGCCGACTCGGCTCCAAGCAGGCCGTAAACCCTTGCAGTCGCGGCACTTCACTGCTGCTCTGATTCCCCGGACCCCCTCGACCCGGACCGAGCACCGGTTTCCGTAGCTGCTGTGCCTGGCTGACGAACATTCTCTGCCGTGATGTCTCACCAACAATGGTTGGTGAGACAAGTTGAAGCGCAGAATATTTCGCCCCTCGATCTCGAATTCGACGCGTTGCCCTCTGCCGAATGGCGACTACATACGTGGGTGCAGGTCGGGCCCGCTCTATCAACGCGGTCGCGAGGCGGCAGGCCAAGTCCGCATAGTGACGCGAATTACCTGTCCCCGCACGGATTTTCGTCACTGCTTGGTAGCATGCGAACGGTTGCCGGGCCATGCATCGGCGGCAGGCAAGGGGCGATGATGGAAGTGGAGAACGTCCACCACTCATACGGCAGGCGGTCGGTGCTGCGTGGCGTCGATATGGTGTTGCCCGCGGGGACACTGGTGGGCATCGTCGGTGAGAACGGAGTGGGCAAGTCGACGCTGTTGAAAGTGCTCTCCGGAGAGCTGCGACCGGATCGGGGAACGATCCGGCACCGTGGGCGGTTCGGTTACTGCCCGCAGCAGGTCGTTCTGAACGACGCCTTCACCGTACGCCAGCACCTCGACTTGTTCGCCGCCGCTTATGCCGTTCCGGATCTGCGGCGGGCCGAGGAGACCATGGAGATCCTCCGGTTCTCCGAGTACACCGGTGAGCGGGTCGCGACGCTGAGCGGCGGCACCCGGCAGAAACTCAATCTGACGTTGGCGGTGATGCACGACCCGCAGGTTCTGCTGCTCGACGAGCCATACCAAGGTTTCGACTGGGAGACGTATCTGCGTTTCTGGGATCTGGTCACAGAGTTTCGTGACACCGGCCGGTCCGTTCTGGTCGTCTCACATCTGGCTCACGACACCGACAAGCTGGATCAGGTGTGGCGGTTGCACGACGGGGTCCTACAAGGCAGGCAAGAGAAGGTTGGATGAGCAACGGTATGCGCTTGTTTCTGATCGCCACCCGCTACGGCCTCATCGAGCACGCACGTAACCGGTTCGCCATGCTATTGGTGGCCGCCTTCGTCCCCATATTGATCACCCTGGTGCGAGTGGCCGTCACCGATATCGAGGTACCGTTCCGGCTTCGAGACACCGGTCTCGTGCTGCGCGCCAACGGCAATCAGCTCGCCCAGCTCAGCGGTGCCCTGATGGCGGTCTCACTGATCATCGGGTTCATGATGTTCGCGGCGACTTTCAGCAGTGGTGCATTCGATCGGCGACTTTCGATGGCCGGGTATCCCCGGGTCGCGCTGGGCCTGGCGAAGATCGCCTGCCTAGTGGTGGCCTCCGTGGTGGTCTGCGCGTACGCCACCGCGATCATCTGCTGCTATTGGTCGCCTCGTCAACCTGTCCTGGTCGCTGCGGCGCTCTTCGGCGCGGCGATGACCTACGGGGCGCTGGGTGTCGCGCTCGGCGCGCTGCTGCGCCGTGAGGTGGAGGGCATGTTCGCCATCGCGATGATCAGCTGCTTCGACATGGCCGTGCAGAACCCCATCGCCAGCATCGGGGCAGACAGCGAGCTCGTGCGCTGGCTGCCCTCCTACGGGGCAATGCAGGCTTCGACGGCGGCCGGTTTCTCCGATGCCACGCCATTCGGGGGGTTCGCGGTGCAACTGGCCTGGTTCGCCGCGAGCGCCCTCGTCGGACTGGTCGCTTTCCATCTGCGCACCCGCTCGTCCCTTCGATCCACGATGTGGATCCGCATCCCCGAAGCTCGCAGTCCCGGATCGACGAGGTCTGGGCAGCACTGAGCGGTGTCCCGCGCGACCAGTACGGTGGATTGCGCGGGACACCCTGATTGCCGGCTGCGGCGGCTTACGGCGCGGTAGTAGCCGGTTCGTCGGCCCAGTAGTAGATCTCACGGCGCAAGCGTTCCAAGTCCGGTGCTGCGGAAGCGGAGGTTGGCTCGTACCGATCGCTCTCGCGACCCCAGAGCCCCACGTTCGTCATATTCACGTACATCTCCGCGTAGTCCTTCCCCTCGCCCGACAGGCCGGGAAGCACGCGCAGGAGCGCGGGGACGTAGCGGATCAGCGCCTCGAGCTGGGCGCGCTGATCCGCTACCTGACTCTGCACCTGCTCGACCGCGTCGCGGCGGGTGCAGCCGGTCTCGTGACGGACCGCCCGCACCAGGTTGTAAGGGACTTGATCTGCCTCGTCCTGATCCAATCCCACCAGGTCGTTCTCCACGAAGGTCACCCAGAAGGCGAGTTCCTCGAGACGGCGGATCACGGGGTGGTTGCGCAGCTTCAACGGCAGTTCCCGGTCCTGGCGCACCTCCATACAGGCGATGGCGGTATCGATCCCGCTGGTCGACATCCGTAGCGGCAGATAGTCGGCTACGGAGGGGATATGGCCGTTGATGCGATGGTGCGCTTCACGTTCGGCGGCTTCGAACCAGTCCTCGATGCCGTCGAGGAACCGCTCCTGCCAGCGGGTGCTCCGGCCCTCCCGTAGGCGCGGCCACAAACTCGCCCAAGCCGTCGGGATCGCACCGGACCGCCACGGTTTCTGCGGGTCCTGGCGCAGCATTGCCACCATGCCACGCCTCAGCGCGGTAACGGCTTCCGGGTCCCTCAGCTGCGGATCCTCGAAGAGGTCGTCCCAGGCGAGGACAAGCACCGCCATGGCGTAGGCGGTCTGTTCACGGGCCGGGTCCGCTGCTGGGGCCAAGGATTGCGCCGGGATCCTGATCGCTCCCATCCACCGGTGGTAGTCGGCCTCGGCCGTGGAGACGGCAAGTCCGGTGTCCACCATCCAGCTTCGCAACCATTGCGCGAGCTGTGGCGAGAGCCCAGCACCGTGGGCTCGGGATGACCGCGTCGGCTGCCGGGACACCGCGGGACCAGGAGTGCGCCGGTCGAGTATGGACCGGGCGTAGGCGATCATCGCCTGGCGGGCGCGTGGGTCGACGGGCACACTGGCGAGCTGCCCACCAGCCTGATCCATGAATTCATTGGCCCTGGCCCGTGCTTCGTCCACGGCACCGGAGGCGACGACGAGCTCACGGGCGCGTGCGGCTTGCTCACCCGTCATCGCTCTGCGCAGCAGGCGGGCAAGATCCTGGTCGCGGGCAGCCGCGCGGATCACGGGAAGTGTGTAGATGCCCTCGGACAGATCCGCGTTGACGGGCTTACCCATTTCTTCGGCGGTGGAGGTCAGGTCGAGGATGTCGTCACACAATTGGTAGGCCAATCCGAAGTATCGGCCGAACTGGGCCAGCGCCTCTTCTGCATCCTCCAGCCGACCGGCCTGCATCGCGCCCACCCGGCACGCCAGCGACAGCACCGCAGCGGTCTTGCCATCGATCGCGTCCAGGTAGGACTGCTCGCTTCGGGAGGTCACGTAGAGGTCAGCGGCCTCGATCACCATGCCCGCGCACATCTGCTCACCCGCGATCGCCCCCGCGTGAACTTCACGCCGACCGAGTTCGGCCAGCATGCGCACGCTCGTGAGCATCACCGAGTCCCCACCCAATACAGCCATATGCGAACCCCACACCACGTTGGCACTGGGACGGCCACGACGCTCGTACGCGTGATCGACGATATCGTCGTGGTAGAGCGAGCCCAGATGCAGCAACTCGACGGCAGCAGCGGCGCGCACCACCCGGTCGTCGGCCGGGGCAGCGGGATCGGCGAGCAGATAGTACGACAACAAGGTCAAAGTAGGGCGGACCAGACGGCGAGAGGTATCGGGTCCTTCGTCGGTGAGCGCGGCCAGTTCGGGCCTGCCCTCCAGCCGAACGGGTCCGAGAACTTCACGGACGCGGTCCAAGTCCGCATCCAGATGTGGGAAGACGGTCGCATCGATTTCACGTGGCACGAGGGCGCTCCTGACTGGTTACATCGTCATCTGCAACACCATTGAACAGTGGAATTGGACACCAATTCACGCGGAAGATGTTGGTATCGGCCAATTTTGGTGCCCGTGAAACGTGTGCGATGGTGGGTTGCGAGCGCCGTCGCGCGCGAATGCGTCCCGGATCGACGTTGTCGAGCTGGTCGATCAGCAGCGGAGAACGTCTCCGAGCAGCCGCAACGCCTGGGCCCGGCATGTGGCGTGCGGACAACCGGCGCTCTTCGTCTCAGTGTCCTGCAGATCCGCAGCTACCGTGAAATCGCTGCTGGGCGTGACAATCCCGGTGTGCCGCGTGGTTAACCGGCCCCCTCCAGCGCGGTATGCAGCGGGTCGAGCGCGTGGTCGACCTCGATCGCGGCGATGGCCCCGTATCCGACGATAAGACCGTCGGGACCGTCGCTCATGCGATACCGGGAGATCAGGAAGATGCCGCTGCCGTCCGATCGGTTGGGATGTTTCGGTGGTACATCATGTTCGATGTGTCGAGGCTGGTGGGTGATCGGCATCGCGGGCCGACGGACAGGCAGTGGGATTTGTTGGGTACGGAAACCATTGACAGGCAAGCAAATCGAAGTTGACGCAGGCGTGGTCACTTGTATGGTTACTTGGGGATCGTGGATCGCGATTGTCCGCGAGCTCATCTCGCCCTCGACAAAGCCGGGGCTGCCGGAGAGCATGCCTGGATCGCTTTCCATCGCAGATCCCGTGCAGGCCAAGCGGTACTTACTCTCGACATCGTCCGGATTCACCGGCTTTCCGATGACTCGGGGCAGAAAACAGCGGACAACGTACCGAGCATCACTATCGGTGAAAGTGTCGCTCGCTCCGGTTACGCACACCCCCGACACGCGTATCCGTATTCGAATCACGACCGTGCTCAAACAATGGATAGCGCAAAAGGATCGGACAACGCCTTCGATAATCTGGAGAGTGACGCGTATTTCGCGGCGCTGCGCGGCGGAATTCCGCTGGAAGATCCGGCAGCCTAGCGCGGCGAATACGCATCGACCCCATAGACCAAGTGCTGAGCCGTGTTTCGTGTGGCTCCGGACGGATGTTATCGAACGACCACGATACGGACCATCCGGAACTACTACGCGCGTAGAGGTTTCCGAAAACCCGCGCGGGAGCATATCGAACGTTGGCGGAATGCCATGGCGGCGAGTCGAATCGACGAACCGAGCCGTTGGATCGGCGAAGACCACACCGCAGCTGTACCCGATGTTCGAAACCAGCCCCGACAGCCTGGCACGCATGGGTCCGGATACGACGGCAGCGCGCCGGTGCCGCTGGGCAACGCCCGTGCGAGCCCGCCGGGCTCATGTCCAAAACTACAGTGATATTCGCTTGCGAAGTATGTGTGCGGCGCTGAAAAGGGTTACTCGGTTATTGCGCTGCCATCAATCAGAGCCCGGCACTTGGGTGCCCAGCGCGGTTGTGGGGACACCGTAGGGCAGAAACCGCACGCGACGGCGTTCGTCGGTATTGTCGCGATGCGCACGCAAGGCCTCGAGCTCACTCGGAAAAACCTGCTCGACCCTGGCCTCGCCGGCGTCATCGATGCTGTAGATCGCCCACACTCCGCTGCCGGTCTCGCCGGTGGTCTCGCCCTCCGGTTGCGGTGGCCGCTGTCGCTGCGGCGGACCGAACTGACCCAGCAGCGACGCCAGCGTACTCACGGTTGTGCGATCGATGTACTCGCTGGCCCTTCCGAGGAGGTCACGGAATTCGATCCCCGCCTCGCGCAGCGCGCGTTCGAATTCTTCCGGATCGATCCCGAAAGGCCTGTCGGATGCCATGATATTGCTCCTAGTTGAATTCGGCGCTACGCCTTCAGTGTCCTCGCGTAATTCCGACTTCGCCACGTCCGGCAATATGATCTCTGCGCGCCGCGGCGAATTCGTCCCACTGGATCGGCTGTGTCGGGGCGCGTGTCGGCCTTCAAAACCCCGACAGTGACGATGTCGGGTGTCGACGACGCTCTTCGAAATCCGACCGGTGCCGCCCCCTGGGGCCATGGCTTTCGCGCACTGGGATAGGCCTGGGGACGTAATGAGATTGCACGGACTCGGCATCGGAAGGTCCGCATCGTCGCCCGCGGTCCGTAGACTTCGGCCGTGACCGATATCGCGGACTTTGCTCGGCTGATCGCCGGCGATCATGGCCTTTGTGTCGTCTCGACCTCGCGGGCCGATGGCACTGTTCAGTCCTCGCTCGTCAACGCGGGTGTGTTGGCGCACCCGCAGACCGGCGAGCCCGTGGTGGGCATGGTAGTCCGCGGTGGTACGCGCAAATTGGACAATCTCCGTGTTCGGGCACGAATGACCGTTGTCGTTCGTGTCGGATGGGCGTGGGCGGCCGTTGAGGGACCGGTGTGGATCGCGGGTCCCGACGACCCCGTGCCCGACATCGATGCCGAACGGCTGCGGCAGTTGCTACGGGAGGTTTTCACCGCGGCGGGTGGCACGCACGACGACTGGGACGAATATGACCGGGTCATGGCTGCCGAGCGCCGCGCAGTCGTTCTCGTCGTCCCGGATCGTATCTACGGAAACGGCTGAGGCGGCGAAAGTGCAGGCGGCGATCCGCTGCCGCCTGGAGCCCAGGGCGACGATGTTGATCTGGCAGTCGGTGCCGAGCCAGGCGACGTAGGTGATCCCCTTGTTGGGTCGCGATGGCGGGTGGCCCATTGGCTGATATCGGCACACCCTCGGCAGGGTGGATCACCAGATGGTCGACGCCATTGTCGATCAAAAGTGAGTTCCCCCAATACATTCCCGGAGCTCGCACCACGTATTGAGACCGTAGGTTCCGCGGCATGCGAAGTCAGGATTTCGTGTCGGCCAGCGGACCGCATTGATGAATAGAACGGTTAGCATCGACTCTCCGTCACGTCGGTGCGCTCAGTAGGCTCGGTCTCGCTTTCGATGATCCCGACCTCGGATTGATCAGTTGCTCAACGGGATTTCGCGAGTAGGTCGAACTCGGCGAGGCTGATGATCGTCGCTCGAGCACCTTGATCCGTTGACGTGGCCTTCAACAGGGCCGCTACGGCTAGGACTGCGCTACTGCGGCTTGGAGAGCTGACTCGATGAGGTGCGGCCGGTTCGCCCCGACCGAGTTTTCCCTGACATAGCAACATGCCAGCATCATCGGCTTACCGGAGTCGTGCGTACGCAGTCGCGTGACGGGGTGCAACCGCTCGAAACAAGCCAACTCGACGTTACCGGCGTTTCGGGTTACAGATCGGTGTCCAATGCGCACTTCTGTTGAATTGCATACCAGCACCGCCGGATTCGGAACCGGCAACCGCGATCCCGTGCGACGCTGTAGGCCCCCGCGGCTCGAACCGGGGAACTATCGCAGTGTTCGAAAGGGCAGACAATTATGACAACGACCGACGACCGGGCGCAGACCATCGACGGCGCGGCCGCCGCCGAGGAAGAGACGACAGCTACCGACGGCGAGGGGGCCGTGACTGAGCCGGAGACGGCCACTGCGGCCGAGGTCGACGCGCCCGCCGCAGCGGGCGAAGCCGTGCTCGCTCGGGGTGAAGTTGCGGTTGAGGGCGAAGCGGCGGCTGCCGTAGGTAAAGCGGTGGTTGCTGAAGACGAAGCGGTGGTTGCAGAAGATGAAGCAGCCCAGGAAATTACGGCATCGGTGGCTGAACACGATGTGGCGGCCGAGTGGGACCCAGCAGCTGCGACTGAGGGTACCGAAGCGGCCTGGAGCGAATCAGCATCTGCTCCGAGTGAAGCGGCCGTAGCCGAGAGTAAGTCCGTCACCGATGCTGAGGCGGAACCCGTAGCTGAGGCGCCCGACGTCCGTGAATCCCCCATCGCCGAGAGCGATCCGGTTGCCGAGGCTGAGATGATCACCGAAACTGCGGCAGTCGAGGGTACGGCAGTCGCCCAAGATGAGCCCACGACCGAAGATACAGTGCCGCAAGTGGACTCGAGAGTAGAGACCGAAATTGAGGTAGCCGACGCGGCCGAGGAAACGCAGGCGAGTGGCGCCGAAGACGAAGCCACCGCCGAGGCTCAGCCTGATGCTGATGCTGATGCTGAAGTTGCGGTGCCGGTCGCGGAAGCTGCGGCTGTTGCCGCCGAGATCGAAGCAGATACCGCAGCCGTAGATGATGTGCCGAAAGTGGAGGGCGTAGTCGAGGCCGAAGCTGAGGTTGCCGACGCGGCCGAGGAAACGGAGGCGAGTGGCGCCGAAGATGAAGCCACCGCCGAGGCTCACCCTGACGCTGAGGCTGAAGTTGGAGTTGGAGCGCCGGTCGCGGAAGCTGCCGCTGTTGCCGCCGAGATCGAAGCAGATACCGCAGCCGAAGACGAACTGCCGCAAGTGGACCCGAGAGTAGAGGTTGCCGACGCGGCCGAGGAAACGGAGGCGAGTGGCGCCGAAGACGAAGCCATCGCCGAGGCTCATCCTGACACTGAGGCCGAAGTTGCGGTGCCGGTCGCGGAAGCCGACGCTGTTGCCGCCGAGACCGAAGCCGAAACGGCAGCCGAAGACGAACTGCCGCAAGTGGAGGGCGTAGTCGAGGCCGAAGCTGAGGTTGCCGACGCGGCCGAGGAAACGGAGGCGAACGGCGCCGAAGATGAGGCCACCGCCGAGGCTCATCCTGACGCTGAGGCTGAAGTTGCGGTGCCGGTCGCGGAAGCCGACGCTGTTGCCGCCCAGAGCAAAGCCGAAACAGCAGCCGAGAACGAACTGCCACAAGTCGCGGCCGAGGGAGACGAGATCGCGGACGCGGCTGAGGATACGGAGAAGGTGAACACCGAAGACGAGGGCGTTGCCGCGAGTGGAGCTGGCATGGCCCGACCTGACGCGGAAGCTGAAGGATCGGCCGAAGGTGCGGAGTCGGTGGCGCAGACGGCTGCCGTTGCTGTGAATGAGGGCGAAGCGGTCGCCGAAGGTGAAGTGCTGGAAGCCGAACCGGTAGTCGAGGCCGAAGCCGCAGTCGAGATCACCGAAGACACCGACACCGGCGAAAGGGGGCCGACGGTGGCCGAGGAGATGGGCAACGCCTCGGGTGAGGTAGCGGTAGCTGAAGACGGCGTGGACGTCAGGACCGAAACGCCGGCCGAGGTGGACGTCGCCGCAGAGGACGGTGGTCATGCGGTGATCGCCGAGGCTGAAGCGGAAGCCGAGCAGGTTTCTGCGTTGGAGGTGGCCGCTGACAGCGCGGCACCCGCATACGGCGAGGAGGTGGCCGAGGCTGAAGCAGTTGTGGGCGAAGCGGCCGACGAAGGACATCCGGCCACTGTCCCCGAGGCGGAAGCGTCCGGAGTGACAGAGCCGGCGGCCGAGGCAACTGCGGCGGAGTCACCCGTTACAGACGCAGGGGTCTTCGAGGCGGTCGAACAGGGACAGGCCGAGGACGAGCCGCCAGCGGTGACCGAAGTGGAAGCGGAATCTGCGGCAGTGGTTGTGGAAGCAGCCGAGGAATACGCGGCAGCTGACACTGAGGAGGATGTGGAGACCGAAGCCTCCGCCAAGGTAGCGGCTGCTGAAATCGAGGCGCAAACTGACGACGAGACGCTGGCCGAGGTGGGTGATATCGAGGTAGCTGTAGAGGGCGTCGTCCAGTCCCTCGAGGCGGAAGCGGCCGCTGAAGTACAGGCGGTGGCCGAGGAAATGGCAGCGGTTTCGGAGGCAGCAGAGCCGCAGGCCCAGGCCGAGGTTGTGGTGGCGGAAGCTGAGGAGGTCGCCGAGGACCCGACTGTGGCCGAGGTGGGTGATATCGAGGTCGCTGTAGAGGACGTCGTCCAGTCCCTCGAGGCGGAAGCGGCCGCTGAAATACATGCGGTGGCCGAGGAAATGGCAGCGGTTTCGGAGGCAGCAGAGCCGCAGGCCCAGGCAGAGGTCGCGGAACCCGAGGAAGTAGCCGAGAGCGAAACCACTAGTGAGGTCGAGCAAGACGGTGACGAGGGCACGCCCACCGAGAGGGAGGTAGCCGAAGTTGCGGCAGCGACCGACGGCGGGACAGGCGTCGAGCCCGAAGAGGAAATGGGCATGGTGGCGGTCGGAGCAGAGGACCTGGTGACCTATTCGAGTTCAGTCGTCCTGGCCACCGAGAAACCGGCGTCCGGCGGTACGGGTGCAGCGGCGAGAATCACCGACCATGCAGCGATCATCAGCGATCAGGCGAGGATCATCGCGAAACTTCGACGGCGGGTGATGGTGCTCGAAACCATGGTCAAAGCGCAGCAAGCCCAAGCCGACTCGCTGGTCGGACTCGCCGCGACCTATCGGAACGAATTGACCAGTCTCGCAGCTGATCTCATGGATCTCTGACCGGCCACTACGAAAACACCGGGAAGTGCCCGCACGCTCGAAAGCCCACGGCGCTTCCCGGCCTATCGAGATGATGAGGCGCAGTTATTGGCTGTCGTTGCGGTAGATGCGGGGTCGTCGCCGAGATAGATCGGCAGCTCCGGGCCCGGCAGATGATTCAGGATCCAGTCCAGTGCCCTGCCCTTGTCCCAGTCCACCTCCGGGCGCAACTCGGTGACCTTTCGGCCGTTCGTTACTCGCAGCCCGCCCTGCTGTGCGACCGCGTGCACCGCACCGATTGCCAGGGTCGCCGGGTCGGGTTTGCCGGTCATTTCCAGCTCTTCGGCGACCGTCCCGTCGACGCGCACCGCGAACAGATCGTCGACACCGGCGGCCTCGAGCAGTTGGGCACAGTGGCAGCTGGCTGAGAAGATCGCCGTACCGAACCCCGCGTCACGCAACTCACGCACCAGCGCGACCGTGGACTCGAAAACCGGGACTCCGTCGCGGACCAGCCGGTCCCAGAACAGATGATCCTTACGATTGCCGAGACCGCAAATGGCGGCGTCGTGCTCCAGATCGGACGGGTCACCCCAAGGCAGCGAAATTCCCCGCGACGCAAGGAAATCCGCCACACCGCTGTAGCGCGGTTTACCGTCCACGAAACACTGGTAATCCGCCTCGGTGAACGGTGATCGATGCTGGCCCGGCTCGGCGGGGTGTTCGGCGAGAAATGCGTCGAACAGTTCGGTCCACGCGGCGGCATGCATCGACGCGCTGTCGGTGACCACCCCGTCCATATCGAAGATCACCGCGTCGTGTCGGCGTACATCTATCACCGGTGCGGGCTCTCCGCTTGCTCTCACCTATTCAGACTCGGGCGATCCGTCCCTGTGATCAAGGGCCAGAAGTCCCGGTGTGGTCGCGGCGGCAATGACGTCCACATCGAACTCCGCAGCTCTACCCGCACGCAGCGGGTATGGGCATCGTGTCGAGCAGGCGTTGGCGGGCCAACCGCTCACAGAATTCGGGCAATGCGCCGGGTGGAGTGCCCGCCAGATCGCCGGCGCACCGCCGGACCGTCGAAGCTACCCGGATTCGGGAGAACTGGCCGTCGAATTCCAGGTGCAGTCGCTCGACCGTCTGTTCGAACGGCCTCCGGTCGATCGTCCGGATCGGTTGTCGCTGTATCGCTGGGGTGGTCACGAGCCCAGCATGCCGCTCGCGTGAATCGTGTGGCAGAGCCGAAAGACCCTCCTCGTCGGTACCCACCAGGACCAGTATCGAGGAGTCGTCGCCGCGGTGACTTTCGGCCCTCGCTGACCAGCATGGAAACCGTCGATGATGGGAGTGACCAGTGCACGACTCATTCGACAAGGAGCCAGCCATGACCACCGCACAGGCCATCATGCAGCCCGATGTCGCGAGCATTACGGTCCGCGACACCATGGAGACCGCGGCGCAGCGGATGCGTCAGCTCGATGTCGGTGCGTTGCCGATCTGCGATGGTGAGGGACATCCCGTCGGCATCGTCACCGATCGCGATATCGTCGTCAAATGCATTGCCGCCGGCGTGAATCCGCGCACTACCACAGCGGGTGAAATGGCCCAGGGCGACGAACTGCTCACCGTCGACGCCGACACCGATATCGATGCCGCGCTGACACTGATGGAGCGACACCAGATCCGACGACTTCCGGTGACCGAGGCGGGCAAGCTTGTCGGCATCATCACCGAGGCCGACCTGTCCCGGAGGCTGCCCGAGAGCACCGTCGGCGAATTCGTGGAAGCCGTATGCGCACAGCACCTTCCGGCAGCCAGCACCCAGAGATCGCAATAACGTCACCAGTCACACCGAAATCGCCAGGATCGATCGCTATCGGCGCTCGGCGCTCCGGTCTGCGATGGCGCTGCGCTCCCTGACGGTCGGGTGGCGCGATGGTTCGCGGTGGTGGCGGTGGGCATCGACGGAACCGAACTCAGCATTCCGGCCATTTCCCACGCCTTCGAAATCGCCGCCGCGCTCGAGGTGCAGCTCACCGCCGTGCACTGCTGGCCTTCACGCATCGAACCGGTTGGCCACTGTCTCGACCACAATGAGCAGCAGCGCGCGCTGCTGGCCGAGTCACTGGCTGGCTGGCGCACGGAATATCCGGATGTCGAGGTCATCGAGGTGCCGATCCCGGGCCTGGCGCGCGCGGTGTTGAGCGAGATGGCGCGTGACGCGCAGTTGCTGGTCGTCGGCAGCCACGGCCACCCCGCCGCCTCCGCGCTGCTGTTCGGATCGACCAGCCGAGACCTACTCCACCACACCACATGCCCGGTACTCGTCTGCCGGAGCTGAACCGAGGAGACAGACACCGCTGGTCCACAGATCCAGCGCACTCGGGCTGCGTCATTCAACCCGCACGACTGTGATCGGGCACTGCACCGAATGCAGTAATGCGGTACTGGTCGAACCGAGTTGCATGCCCGCGAAGCCGCCGCGGCCATGGCTGCCGACCACTACCAGTTGGGCATTCGCGGACTCTTCGAGAAGAGAGCGAACGGGTTTGTCGCACACCAGGACTCGGCGGACCGAGACATCCGGGTAGCGTTCGGCCCAGCCCGCGAGGCCTTCGGCGAACAGCGCGTTTTCCGATTCCGGAATGTTCGTCCGGCCCGTCTCCGCCACGAATCCGCTCGCGTCACTCCAAGCGTGCAGGGCGATGAGACTCACCCTGCGCCGCGATGCCTCCTCGAAGGCCAATTCGATGGCGGCCACGCTGTTTTCGGTGCCGTCGACGCCCACCAGCACCGGTTTGCACGCCGAGATCGCATCGGTCTCCGAGTTGGTGTGCACCACGGTGACCGGGCAGTGTGCGTGTCGGGTGATTGCGGCGCTGACCGAACCCAGCAGCACGCGACGCACGGCGCCGAGGCCGCGGCCACCGACGACCAGCATGCTGGCCTGCTTCGATCGGGTCAGCAGGGCCGGGATGATCGGCTCGTCGATCGATTCGGTCGTGATCGCCAGTGCCGCATCCGGCGCCGCGCCGCGCGCGACCCGAATGGCCTGGTCGAGTACTTGTTCGGCGTCATCGCGGAGCTGGTCGATATCGGTTTGGGTCACCGTCGCCGACGGTCCGAAGCCGAACGGAATCGCGAACGATGTCACGATTTCCAGGCGGCGCCGGCGCACTGCGGCGTCGACCGCCGCCCAAGCCACCGCTTGCAGGGATATGGCCGAACCGTCGACCGCGACCACAATCGGCGCGTTGAGCGGCGCATGCGTAGGGGCTTGGCTCGGCATCGGTGTCCTCCTGCTTGGTTGAACTGTTCGATAGTCACGCTCGCAGCGTCGGTTATCTGGCGAAAGGGCCTAAAGACCTGCTCAGCGCGCCGATCGGTCCTCGCCCACCCTGTTGTGCCGTGAGAATGTCGCACCGGCGGCGGGCGTCGAAGTCCGTTTCGTCGCTGATCACGGTGGCGTCGCATGGCAGCTGCGGACCCGGGCCCGGTGCGAAACGTCCGTCACGGAAGGGACTTCCGACTTTCCCAGCTGACGTCGACACGCTGCCGCGGTAAGGCGGCCCCCGATCCGAATGCGGGACCATCGGCTCATCCGAGGCACCGTTCGGCCCTAGGCCAGTGGCCGCGCACGTCGCAGGCTGGGGCCTACACCACCGGCAAGCACTCAGGAGGCCAATGATGCCGCACCACGCCGATCCCCTAGCGCCCGCCGTGCAGACCGCGCACGATTGGCTGCGTGCTGTGGCCGACAGTCTCGATACCGACGAACCGGCATTCGCCTACCGCGCGCTGCGCGCCTGGCTGCATACCGTGCGCGACCGCATCAATGTCGGCAGCTCGGCACATTTGACCGCGCAACTCCCCGAGATTCTGCGTGGGGCTTACTACGAGGGCTGGGTGCCCGGCCACGTGCCGGTCCGGCATGGTGTCAGCGAATTCATCAGGCAGTTCGCCCGCGAGGCCGGTATCGATGAGGACGAGGTCGGCGCCGTCGCGGGCGCGGTCACGGCGGCGCTGTCGGAGCTGTTCTCCCCCGGGCAGCTGAATCGGATCTTCGCTGTACTGCCGATGCAGCTATACGACGTACTGTGCGGTGCGCGACCGGTGGTCGACGAATCGCTGATCGAATGGCAACCGATCGCCGAGCCCGATCCGGTCGCCAGCCTCGATAACCGTCCTTGACCGTCCATGCGCCATTGGTCCCACCCTGCGGGCACCACGCCTCTGCCTGGCGAGCACCATACGGCGCGACGGTGTCGGTATGGAAGCGAATACAACCCACATCGCGGTCCACTACACGACCGCACAGGGATCGACCGCGATATCGCCGAATTCGTCGATGACGCGCTCGCCGCGCGCGGCGCCTCGATCGAGCTGAGCGATATCGAGCATGCGCCGGAACCGGGATGGTCGAAAGTCCCTCGGCAAGCGTCGGTTCGGCACTGTCCTAGGACATAAGCCCGGTCGTAGCTTCGAAATCGAAGCAGTGTCCACGGCAGAGGAGTCCGAGATTGGAACGAGCGCGGGCCTGGGCGGATCGCCTCGCCCGCACCACACTCGACCGTATCGCGCACCGGTCCTGAGAGCTGCGACGTCGTATCAGGTCGCGCTCACCGAATCGACGTAATCGACCCCTAGCAAGCTGTTGCCTCGCTGGCCTCGATGGGATCGAGCACTTCCTCGACCTCCCGGCGCGGCGTCATGGGCAGCGGATCGGAACTCGGCGCCCAACCGACCCTTATCAGGGCCTGCGGATAGCCTTCCAAGCCTGCGGCGCGAACCCGGGGGCGCAGCGCCGGGATTTCGAGCGGTTCGGTCAGTACGCAGGTGGCCAGGCCGACGTTCGTCGCGGTCAGCAGGATCGCGCTCAACGCCTCGCCCGCGCATAGTCGCGACTGTCGGTCATCGCCCGAGGTGCCGAGTACGAGCAGTTCGGCGAAGTCGGGTTCGGGCACCTCGCCGGTCTGCGGACCAGCCGGAAATTCATCATCGGCCCGAACTCGCGTAGTGCCTCCTGCGGGCACAGCATCCGGTGTTCCGTGCCTGCCGCTCCACTCAGCCAGTTCCCATCGGTACTTCTCCAGGTCCTCGGCCCGACGCTGGACCGCGTCACGCAGCGGATCGACCAATAGCTCACGCGGCGTGCCGCTCACCTGCCGCACGACCGCACCCAATCTCGCGGCGCGCTCGCTGGCCAGTCCCAGATAGCCCAGCGGCACCGGCCATGAGCTGAAATGCCGATAATCGGTCCTTCTGCGGGTGATCGCGGCACTCAGCGCGATATCTTGGGAATTCGGCCGATTCCGCACCAGTTCGATCGTCGCCAGGTGGTTCGGTTCGGCCGGGTTCGGCAGGCGGTGCACCAGCGCCGACCACCCGAGCGCGGCGAAGGCCACCCGCAGATGATGCAGTGCCGCACCGCAACTCAACAACATGTTGCGTTGACCGCGGTCGGTCGACGACAGCGCCCGGGCTGGGTCCAGGTACAGATGCACGCAGTGATCGGCGATTCGCCATCGCCACGGTTGGGTGTTGTGTACCGACGGCGCCCGCACCGCGAGCGCAAGCGCTGCCTTCACCGTGTGATCATCGGGCAGTCCGTGGTCCATTCTCGTCATCCCTTCCTTCATCCCATTTCACGCTGCCACCGATGCATCGCTGCCGGTTAGAGCAGGACGGCCCCTCCTTGCGGGACTTCGGACGCCGCATGCAGGGACGGTACGGAAGCCCCGTGGAGGTCATCGGACCGTGAGGTCGGGTCCCGGGCTGGCCTGGATCCGCAGACCATGCGCGCAATGAGTTGAACCACACGCTTCCCATAATAGTACGCACGTGCGTACTGTAGGCACATGCGTACTATTGAGATACCCGAGCAGCCGTTCGCGGACGGCATCGTGCTCATGCCGTGGAAACCCGGTCCGCGCCAGGATGTTTCCGGGAGTGTGTTCGTCAGCGTGACCGACTTTCTGGCTCGGTCCGAGGAGGAAGTCCGCAGCATCTATGAGATCGGGCTCGAGCTGGGGAACACCTGGCCGGTCATGCAGGGCGCGGTGGGCCTGTGGCTGTGGGGCCGGCCCGCCGCGCTGCGCGGGGGATCCATCACGGTGTGGGAATCGGAAGAGGATATGCGCCGATTCGTGCGATGGCCGGTGCATACCAAGGTCGTGCGCGCCTGGCGCGGCAGAGTGGGTATCGGCACCGACTCGTGGCAGGCCGACCATTTCGAGCCACGACAGGTACTCGAACGCGCGCGGAACACACTCGAACGTCCACATCGCGACGCCACATAATCTTGTCCGCATGAGCCAGGCCGCAACGGAAAATCGTTGCGGCCCAGCCGATCCTGAGCACAACCTTCGGGAATGCCCGTCTCAGGGGATCGATGCCCGCCGTAAACGCGGCATCGACGACTCGATCGGCGGTCCCATGATCGAGAAGTGCCTCATGAGCGCTAGCGGCTGCGCCGCCGACGCCGAGCGCGCTCAGCCGATAGCGGTCGCAGCGACCCGATCGGAGCGCAAACGCGCGCCGGGGTCAGTAGTAATGGCGTCGGCCGCCGACGGCGCGACCCGTCGACCCCAACAGCAACAACACGAGCCCGATGACAAGAACCACGATCCCGATGGTCCAGAGGATCGGGAAGTTGAATATGAAACCAAGCACAAGAAGGATGATTCCGAGAACGATCATGGCCAGCTACCTCGTTTCGCTGCTGTGTTCGAAGGGCTCAGAAACCCTCCGGTGCTGTATCGGTCATGCGCGCAATGCCAGCACGCGTCACTACGCACACCCAGCCACGGCCACGGGAAGCACACAGCCACGACGATCGACCTGTGTGCTGCATATTAAGTAGACGCCTCAGGACCGAGGATGTACACCCATTTATCGAAGTTGCAGCGCGATCGTATGTTTGCTGACAGTACGCTCAACAATGGCTAGCGGCGCGTTCGCGGGAGTTGAGTGCTCGCCGCCCATGGCTTGTCACTTCGCATCCCAGGACCGAGCGCGGCGTAGCGATGGTTCGGAGACTGGTTGAGTATTCGCGGTTCAGCGCAGCGGGCCGAGCAGGGCTCTTCGACGGTGGCCGTTACCCAGCCCTGCTCGGCCCGGACCCGCTCGCGCTCTTGCTGCTGGAAGGCCTAGAGCGCGAGCGTCAGGTAATCCGAGTTATGCGTCAGGGCGTGGAATATCACCACGCCAGGCGCCTGTTTCGTGCTGCTGGCCTTCGATGAACTTCTTGAAGCGCTGCATGTCGCCATTGACGCGATGCTTCAGCAGGCCGAGCTTGTCGGCGGCGTTCTCCACGAACCCCTCCGGATCGATATCCATCTGCGCGGCGATCCGCGTGTGGGTGTCGTCCAGCCGATGAAAAGTGATCACGCCCGCGTGATCGGGACCACTATCGGACTTCCACGCGACACGTTCGTCGGGATGCTGCTCGGTGATGGTCGCGTCGAATTCCCGGGTCGAGGGTCCGACGTGGATACGCCAATGGGTGTGCTTGTCGTCGAGTTGGTCTACCGCCTCCACACCCTGCATGAACTGCGGGAAGGTCTCGAACTGTGTCCACTGGTTGTAGGCGGTGCGAACCGGTACTTCGACATCGACGGTCGCGGCCACAGTGCTCATATCAGCTTCCTTTCCAGGCTCGTCCCGATGCCGACGCCTATGCGTCCGGCCGAGATGAACATGCACGCATGGACAAGTCAGTCGCGAAAGGCGTCCTTGACCTTCTCGCCCGCATCCTTGAGGTTGGACTTGGTCTGCTCGGTCTTGCCTTCCTGCTTCTTGTCCCGGTCGTCGGTTGCCTGACCGAACTTCTCCTTGGCCTTGCCGGAGAGTTCCTCGGCCTTATTCCTTGCCTTATCTACAGTGCCCATGATTACGGCCCCTTTGTTCGGAGGTGCCCGGCCTGCTGGTTCCAGCCGGTCTTCTGGCGATAACCCGCATTCGGACAGCCAAACGCTGCTGAGGAGACTTGCCGGGGCCGAGGGCTGGCTGTTCTCAGGAAATCACGGCGTCGATGGTCTTCTTCAGCGCCGAGGGTTGGGCGGGCGAGGTGGGCGCCTTCTTCTTCAGTTCGATCATGCGGGCGCCGATTTCCTGCAGTTGCTTGCGGCCCAGCTCCTCACGGACCTTGGGGAACCATTCGTTTTCCTCTTCGTCGATGTGGTGATCCACGCTTTCGATCAGCACGGTGGTCTTAGCGGTGAAGCGCTCGTCCTCCGGCTTCATTGTCGCCAACTCCCCCACCAGCAGATCGGCGACATGGTGTTCCTCGTAGGACTCGAGGATGTCGTCCTCCAGGTCGGGAGCCAGCTTGCGGACCTCGGGATACATGCACTCGTTCTCGATGTAGGTGTGCACGGTCAGCGCCTCGATGATCTTGTCGACCACCCGGCCCTTGGTGGCGTACGCGTCCTGCCCGGCCTTCTCGAACTCACGGAAGAGTTTGCGGATTGCCTTGTGGTCGTCGCGCAGCAGCACGATCGCGTCGGTACTCATGGTTACTCCTCGGGATATGGACGGTTTCGCCCGTTATTCCCGCTGGCACGCCAGCAAAACCGCTGCCATCGGATAGCTTCGATCGGCATGATCGCGAATCGCGGTGAGGCTTCGAGCAGTCGCGGTGCTCAGCCGCCGAGCAAACTCGACCGCGCTCGCCGTATTCGGCGAGCGCGGTCAAATCCTTGCCAATTTCTCCAGGTGGTCGGCCGCGGCGACCGCGCCGCCCGCCGCGGCAAAGGACTCTTGCACTGCGCGCGCGGCCACCCGGTAGGACGGGTCTTCGATGACGGCCGAGATCGCTTCCCGCAACTCGGTCGGGCGGACGCGGCCGAATTTCACCCGGATGCCGGCACCGGCGCCGACGACCTGACCCGCGACGACCGGATTGTCATCGCGGATCGGAGCCACCACCAGCGGCACTCCGTGTGCCAGGGCCTCACACGTCGTGGTGTGGCCGGCATGACAGACCACAGCGTCCAGGTGTGGCAGGAGTTTCAAATAGGGCACGAACTCCCGCACTAGCACGTGCTCGGCGGGCAGGTCGATCCACGAAGGCGGGGCGACGACGACCGCTTGGAGCCGGTCGCCGAGTCCCTCGACAGCCGTGATCGCCTTTGTCAGAAACGACTGGCCGATGTCGCCGCTGACGGTTCCCAAGGTGATCAGGATGTGCTGACGCTCTGGATCGAGCCAGTCGAAGGGGAACTCCCCGTCTCGCGCGGCGACCGCTGGTCCAACAAACCGGTAGTGGGTAGGAAACCGGTCCAGCGGACCCACCAGCGCTTGGGTCGTGAATGCGAGCACCAGATCGTCTGAGAAGCGCAAGTCGAGCAGTTGATCCTCGGTCAGCCCCCAACAGCGCGCAAAGCCATCGAGGTGCTGCCCGACCCAGTCCTGCAGTTTGGGTCCGAGCGGCTCGACCAACTCCGCCGACATAATTGCCAAAGTGGCCCATGGTAATTCGCGCCGACGGGCGACCAGCGCCCCGGCCACGGTGTGCTGGTCGACGGCGAGCACGTCGGGGTTGAAGTCACTGACGGCGGCTTCGATACCGGGCACCATCGAGTTGGCCAGCGGGATCAGGAAATCCTCCCATAGGAAGCGAAACGCCTCAGGCCCCCGCCTCCCCCGTCTGCGTGCCTCGATCGAACGCCCCCACTCGTGCGACCCGACCGGCTCGGCGGAACCGTCGGCGGGATAACCGACCTCGATCAGCTGACTGCCCGCTGGCAGCATCGGCCTGATCCGTTCGCAGTGCCCAACCCAGGCGACGTCATGACCGCGCGCGGCCAGTTCCTGCCCGACCGCTCCGGTCGGGTGGACATGAGCGGCCAGCGGCGGGACGACGAACAGGAACCGGCTCATGCGACACCGGTCCCGCACTCTTTGCGGGCCAGGACCCGGTACGCGTTGCCGCCGCCGGTATGGCGGACGACCTGGTGGCACACCGAGTCGGTGATCCAAGCGACGAGGACCACCGGCAACGCGGCGGCGAGCAGCGCCAATTGAGCCGCTCGGAACATCGGTGAGTTGCGCAGCCGGGTCTGCGGCAGCCACGGCAGCTTCGGGTCGTAGGTAATGGCGTTCACGGCGAGGACCAGTCCCCACGTCAGGTCGCTACCCCGCTGGTTCGCCTCGCCGCGGTGGACCGCCACCGTCGTGAAGCCGCGGTCCGTCAGTGCGCGGATCAAGTTGTCCGGCCGGATCATATGCTGATGCTGTGGCTGAAGCCAGGGCATCCACCACCGTCCGAGGAGCCGCCCGAAACTCGACTCGGGGTTCGGCAGCTCGATCAGCAGATGACCGCCGGGGGTGAGAGCCGCAGCGGCCGCATCGAGCTCGATAAACGGCTCGCGGGTGTGCTCGAGATAGTGGAACATGCTGACCACGTCGTACCGGCCGGCCATCTCGTCGGCGAACCCGGGAAACATTCCCCGGTAGCCCCGGCGGATCCAGCGGCGGCGCTCGGCCTCCTCGATGACGTCGGCACGGTCCAGCCCGTCGAAGACCGTCTGCGGCCAGACCTCGCGGGCGGCAGTGCAGAAATGGCCATGACCGGTTCCCACGTCGAGCCAAGATTTTGGTGTGGTGAACGGCAGCGGCATTCGCGCTCGATCCAGATAAGTGCCCTTGGTGAGCGAAAACCCCTGTTCGGTGACCGGACCGCCGAGACCGTCGTAGAAGTCGCGGTAATAGAACTCGAGACCGGCCAGCGACAGCCGAGGATTTTGGAAGACGTGCCGGCAGCTGCGGCATTCCTCCAGAGTGAACCTGCCCGGCTTGTGCTGGAGCAGGTCGGGCGTGACCAGGCGAACCGACAAGTCCGCCGCGCCACACCACGGACAGGTTTCCCGGCGCGGCTCGAAGAATCGCTGCGTTCCGGCGGCCAGCTCGGTTTCGTAGGCGGGCCGGCGTTCTTCGATCTGTTCCAGGAGCTCGGACCGCGCGGCCGCGCCCTGTCCTCGCACGGCCCCCGCCCACACCTTCGGCCTACGCCACGTCCTGCCGATCACGCCTCGGACCGAGACGTCAGCTGTGATCGAACCGGACCCTGCCGAAGTCAACAACGGCTGCAGTCCGAATGCCAACACGGCAAGGGCACCACAGACCGGATTGGCCATGGCACACCCGAAAACGAGGGCAGCGAAGGTCAAAGGTGGTCCCGCGAAGGTGGTCAGCAACTCGGCAGGGGACGCTGGCTGATCCGTTACGGCCCGGATCCACGCACGCTGCACATTGCTGTGATCGGGCAGGGCGGGCAGACCAGGCACAAGGGCAGCGTCGGTGGAGGTTCCTGCGTACTGCTTGAGTCGCAGTGCGATTCCGGCGAGTTCCGTTGGCTCGAGCATCTCGAACTGGCCGATACCGGCTCGCTCCAGCACATCCGCGTCGGCGAGTATCGCGTGCGATGCGCTGCGCGCGGGGGCGAACGGATCGGAACGGAACGTAGCCGGGTTATACCTGCGCAGCAATTCCAATATCGTCTCCGCTGGCAGACCATCCGGGATGAGGTCGAGAACCTGCAACCCGCGCCGAGCGGCGTGCGCGCTTGCGGCGCGCCGGGTCGCGTCGTCCAACCGCACTCCAGCAGCGGTAAGAAATCGGTGGGCGGTCCCGACCGGTTCCGTCGATGGCTCGACGACCGGCAGGCGGCGCAGGCGCATGCGGATGCGGATCCCATTTCCCACAATCCCTGCCGCGGTCACCAGCGGCAGCAGGCCGAACGACTTACTTCGGTTCGATGCCAATGAGATCATGATCGGCTCTCCGTCTTCGTAGTCGGTCCGGCGATGCGTCCGGCGCGGCGGACGGCAGCCGAGGTCATGAATCGTGGTATACGCCAACCACTTTCACCGAATGCCCGAACGATCGAGGATCGGACGGCGGCGACTTGGGCGGTGGGCACCAACACGATCGCCGGTCGGCCCATTCGGTCTGTTATTGCCCGAGCGCCCAGCGCTCCCGCCGCGACCGCGGTTGTCACCGCGAGGTTCTGCTCGGCGCTGGTCCGTCCGGCATCGTGTGCTCGGCTGTGAGCCGAGGTGAGAAGCGGACCCAGGCCTTCGATGTCACCGCGGCGCAGACTCGCCATCCCCGCCTGCACCAGATCGCGCTCGTCTACATCCAGGGCGTCGGTACGGAGCATCTCGGCAGTGCCCTGACGTACCCGAGTATCTATGATCAACAAGCGCAAGCCCGCCGACTCGAGGTCCAGCGGCAGGTATTGGTTCGTCGTGTCCCGGCTGTCGCGAGTAAGTGCCACACCGCCGTCCAGGAGCAGGGAAGCGGCTGCCACACCGGGCCCCTGGACGGGAACGCGGAAGGCGCTGAGTGCGCGGCCGACGAGTTCGACGCTCTCGGCGGACCGGATGTCGAGCCCGTACAGGTCGCGGAAGGCGAGGACGGTCGCACACGCTATGGCCACCGAGACCGCCGGTCCTGAGTCGCGCGGAATATCGGTCATGACGGTGACGGTCGCGCCGCCGAACCTGTGCCCGGCTTCGCGCATGGCCCACAGGACCGCCAGCGGCTCGACGACCCAGTCTCGAGTCGCCGCACCGACGCCATATGCGTCCGGAGCGAGGTCGGCGAGGTTCGACTTGTACTTCTCACCGAGGCGATTGATCGATCGCAGCATGATGGTGTCGTCTTTGCGGGGTTCGACAGCCGCGATCGCCCCCCACCGAACTGCCATCGCCAGCGCGGCATCGTCGTCGCCGAGTAGCGTGATCGCACCGGGGGCATGCCAGTATCCAGCGGGGTGCTTGCCGTGAAGCTTCTTGTAGAAGTGGCCGACCACGCGGAGGTCGAGGGCCGCGTCCAGCTGCGAGACAAGATCAGTCATGTCATTTTCTCCAGATGGTCCGCGGCCGTAACGGTGCCGCCGGCCGCCGCGAAGGATGCCTGCACCCGGCGGGCAGCATGGCGGTAAGAGGGTTCGTCGAGAACGGCGAGTACCGCTTCACGCAGCTCTGCGGATCGCACGCGATTGAACTTCACTCGGATTCCCGCACCGGCGTCGGCGACCTGCTGGGCGACGATCGGTTGGTCGTCCCGGATCGGTGCCACCACCAGCGGCAACCCATAAGAGAGCGCCTCACAGGTTGTGTTGTGGCCGCCGTGGCACACGACTGCGTCGATGCGGGATAGCAGCGATAATTGCGGAACGGACTCCCGGACGAGAACATGTGGCGGGGTGGGACCGATCGACGCGGGCGAGGCCACCACGATCAGTTGCAACCGCTCGCCCTCCTGGGCTACCGCGTCCAGCAGCGTACGAAAGAAGCGGCCGCCCACGTCGGTGTTCAGCGTTCCGAGCGAAACGAGCACCCTTCGCCGCTCCGGATCCAGCCACGACCAGGGGAACGGAGTTGTTTGCGGCCGGGCGGTGAGCACCGGGCCAGGGAACACGTAGTGCGCGGGAACACCGTCGAGCGGGCCGATCAGCGCCGCGGTCGAATAAATGAGCACCAGCTGGTCGGACCAGCGTAGATCGACCGGATCGGCGATGCCGTGGGCTCGCTGGAAGCCAGCCATGCACTCGGTCACCCAGTCCTCGACTTTAGGCATGGCGGCAAGCGGCCGAACCAGTTCCGAGGATGTGACGGCCGAGGTCGCCCATGGCACTCCCGATCGGCGTGCGGCTACCGCACCTCCGAGCGCCTGCTGGTCGGACACGATCACGTCCGGGGCGAACGCATCGATTGCCGCCGTAACCGCGGGGAGCATCGCGTGCCCGAGCGGGACCAGAAACTCCTCCCAGAAGAACTTCAGTTCTTCCGACCCCTTCAGGCGCAACCATTGATCCCCGAAGGAATGCAGCCGATCGGCGGAAAAGTCGTTGGCGACTGAAAATATTCGGGTGTTCCCGGGCAGCAGAGTTCGGAGAGCTTCGGTGTGGCCGACCCACGCCACCTCATGATCCCGCCGGGCCAGCTCCCCTCCCACGGATACCGTGGGGTTGATGTGCCCGGTGAGTGGCGGTACGACAAAGAGGAAGCGACTCAACGGATTTCACCGCCTCCGAGGGTGGCAGTGCGCGCGATCGATCCGTGCCGGCTGAGCCACGACACCACAACCTCACAGAGCACGTCGGTCGACTCGCGCAGCACCGTGTGGGCCATTCCCGGGAGGATCTCCAAGGTGCAGTCCGGCACGTGGCGGGTCAGATCACCGGCCGCGGAAACCATGTCGGACCGTTCGCCGAACACCGCGAGCACCGGGCAGCGGATCTCGGCCAAACGCGTCGGGTCGACCGTTGGGCTGGCGGCCAGGTCTTCGATGAGTGTGGTCTCGCTCAGCAGTCCCGACATGCCGCGCACTTGCCTGGCTATTTTGCGCCAGCCAACAGCCGCGCACTGCTCGTCGAGCCGGTCGTACTCGTATAACAGGGCCGCCGCGCTGAGGGTGTTGAGCATGCTCTCCAACCACGCCTCGACCGCCGCGCCCGCGCAGCAGGAGTCGATGAAGACCACGCTCGCAACCCGATCCGGGCGCTCGAGCGCGGCGAGCCCGGCCAATATGCCGCCATAGCTGTTGCCGACCAGGTGTACCGGTTGGCGTTGGTCCAAGGCGTCGAGAATCGCGAACAGGTCCCCCACGGCGTCGGCTAGGCGATAACCGGTCCGCGGTCGTTGCGACCGGCCCTGACCACGTTGGTCGTAGAGGATCACCTCGGCGCCGGCCTTCGACACCGGACCCGCGAGCGTGTAGTAGAAGCTGGACAGGTCGTCGACGGCAAGGCCGTGCAGGAACACCACCGTCGGGGAATTCGCCGAACTCGGGCCCTTCGGTGCCAACCGTTGGACGTGGAACCGAAGGCGATTGGCGACGATCTCAGTCATCGGTAACCCCCAGGAAGCTACTCACGATGTCGGCGAGCGGACGCCGGGATTCGACGTGTAGATCGTGACCGCCCGGCAGGACGCGGCAGGTCATCGCAGACTGGTCACGGGCCATACCCTCGGCTGCGGCGCGATACCTGGACTGTGATCCCACGGCGATCAAGGTCGGAATCCGAGCCAATTCCCGTAGGTCGGTGGCGGTGAGCGCAGGTTCCGCCTCGAGTTCGGCCAGCAAAGTCGTCTGCTCGACCAAGCCGAGAGCCAGTGCAGCCCGGCGGTTCTCGCAGGATTCGGCCGCAGCCGTTCGTGCCTGTTCGAGCGCCTGCGAGCTTTCGTCGGGCGTCCACCACGGCCGAGCCCGTTCCGCTAATGGCGGATCGACCATGACGATTCGGGTGACTCGATCGCGATGAGTGAGTGCGAAACGCGACGCGACGATCGCGCCGAAGCTGTGCCCGACGACCGCGAACGGCTCCAGATCCGCGGTCAACGCGTCCAGATCTGAGGCCATGTGCGTCGAGCCGTAACCCGACGGCGTTCGCTCGCTGAGCCCGTGGCCGCGCCAGTCGATGAGTCGGATCCGGCACCGTGCCGCGAGCAGCGGTGCCACCGTCAGGTACCAGGAGGCCACGCTGCCGGTGAACAATCCGTGCAGCATCACGACCAACGGGCCCGACGTCCCCAGCTCCACCGTGTGGAAACGCGCCCCGCGTGCGGTTACGAATGCCATCGCCTCGCTCACTCCGGCGTCGGGACCGGCTCCTGGCCCGGCACGGTGTCAGCGGCGGGGCTTGCGAGACAGCGCTCGATGTGTGTCACCAGGCGGCCCACGTTCATCGAAATTATCTCGTCGATATCCATGTCGGCGACGAAAGCCACGAAGTCGACGTTCGCGCCGAAGCGCTCCTGGAGCTTCTCCCCCAATGCCACCATCTCGATGCTTTCCATCGCCAGGTCGTCGCTGAAGGTAGTAGCCGGGGTGATCTCGACGTCCAACAGGAAATCTGCGCCGATCACCTGGGTCAGCAGGCTGACCACTTCGTCGAAAACGCGAATCTCTTTGCTGTCGAGTGTCATTGAGCGTCCTCTCGATCGTCCGTTGCTGTCCAGGCGACTACGTGTGCTTCATTCGCGCGGTCGACGAGGCGGGTGTGGACTCGCCAGGTCGTGGAGTCGCCGGCGACCGCCTTCACGGTGAGGACTTCGTCACCGTCATCACTGCTCGCCGTGGCCGAAACGACGAAATCCTGGCCACGCAGGTCTGTCCCGAGTGCTTTGGCGACTGCCTCCTTAGCCGTCCAGAACCGGGTCGACCATGTCGTCCGATCCCCGGCCAGACGATCCAGCTGCGCCCGTTCGCTCTCGGTGAGCGAGAAGTCGGCTGTGCCGGTTCGCTGGGCCACTGCCTGGATATCGATGCCGACCGGCCTCGTTCCGGCGAGCGCGACACCGAGGCCAGATGCGCGCCCCCGACATTCGCTCTGCGCGATGCAGACCCGTAACTCCGGGGGGACCGGTCCACCGATAACGCACGGCTGGCCCTGCTCGTCTGTGCCGACACCGACCTCGCACGGGTACACCGGACCGCCGCCGCGACCCCAGGACCAATTCCGTACCGCGTCCTTGGCGGCAATCCGGCCGAGTAGCCACTGTCGTTGGGCTAGCGGGGGCAAGTGTTCGTACTCGGTACGCTCATCAGCTCGCAGGTATCGGCGCATCGCCAGCTCACGCGAACCGGTATCGGGCCAGCGTTCCCGCACCAGACACCAGTCTCCCGGCTGCATCTCGCCGATCCCGGTCGACGCCGGGTCGAACTTCATCGGCCAGGTGACCTCATCGCTGGCGAAACGGTGGTCGGTCCAGCTCTGCATCCGAGCCCAGAGGTGGCCTGTCTCGTCGACGAGTTCGGAATCGGCGCACACCTCGGTATCGGTGATCTGCCGAGCCCACACGGTCTGGGTCAACCGCGCTCCGACGTCGGGATATGGCCCGTAGATGTGGATCGCCTCGACGCTGACCGGAAAGCAAACCCTATTGGCGTCCAGGCTGATCTGTGCCCAGTGGCCGATGAGCTGCCCAGCGGCGTCCAACAGCGCTCCCCTGGTCGGCAGGTTCACGAGGACGCCGCGGTGACCGTTGTCCGCGCTACACAAGATATCGGCGATCCCGGCGAAGCGCGGACCGTGGAACGCCCAGTGGTCGGTGTACACCGCTGGCGCGCCGACTACCGGCGGCCGTTCTCCCGTCAGCGGCTCGGTGCTCGGGGCGGGAGGTTCGGGGTAGCTCGCGGCGAGCAGGACCGTACCGCTGGCATGCCCTTCGATTCGCACAGTGACCCGTTCGACACCATCGGGACCATGACCGTCCACCTTGGCATGTATGGTCACGGTCGTTGGTGGGGCGGCGACGAGCCAGCGAACAGCACGAACCTTCGCCCAGCCGACCAGCACTCGGTCCGGGAACAACGTTCGCGCGGCGTCGGCCATCATCTCGAGCATCACCGTCAGCGGAACCACCGGAAACGCATCGGAGGGATCGGGCCACCCCGCCGGTACGGCGGCCAGGGAATGGTCGACCAACTCGGGCATTGTTTCCAGCGAGCAGACTTGGCTGATCGTGACCTCGGCAGGAGGCGCGACGGGGTCCCCGACGACCGGCGCGGTCGACGTCCCGCCGGCGCGCCAGGCATCGACCACCGATCTCGCCTCTGCGGTCACATCGGACAGAAGGGTGTCGAATTCGGCGAGAACGGGGTGGTCGCGCGCGTGATCGACAGGGAGCGAGTTCGGTCCTGTCGAGATCGTGAGCGGTTCGATCGCTTCGTTGATGTGAACGAGCGGATTACCCAGGTCGAGCTGCATGGTGGTGGCCGATTGCGCGGTCGGTACGCGCACACCGGGCAGCCGATGACAGTGCGGAGACCGGCCGGCAGTCCACAGCGCAGCAGCAACTCTACGCAGTTGATCGAGGCCGGTTCGACCCGGCGCAGCGGCCGCCACCACAAGGTGCTCACGTCCGCGCAGCGTGTCCTCGACGAACCCGGGCAGACTGCCGGGTCCCACTTGGATGAACGCCCTGATCCCGGAGTCGTAGAGCTTGTCGATGAGCTGTCGGAACCGCACCGGCTCGATCAGGTGTCGGATTACCAGACCGCGGACTTCGTCGGGTGAGTCCGGGAATGGGGCGAGGGAAGTTGCCGACCAGACCGGTACGTCGGGCGGCCGCAGGGACAGTTGGTGCAGCGCGTCGTGAGCCGGGGCGAGGTACGGCTCGATCATCGGCGTGTGGAAGCCGGTCCGCACCGGAACCAGTTGAGCGAGCACCGCATGGTCACGGAATCTGGCTACCGCGGCTCGGATGCGGTCCGGGGGACCGCAGATAACCGATTGGTGCGGGCAATTGTCATGCGACACAACGACACTGGTCGCGCCCGCCAAGTCGCCGAGGACAGCAACGGCCCGCTCGGCGGAACAGCCGAGCGCCGCGTACACAAGGTCGAGCGGCTGCGCGAAGTCAGGCCCGAGCGATTCCAAAAAACCGTCCAGACTCTCCCGTGTGTAGATCCCGCCGACGACCATGGCAGTCCACTCGCCGAGGCTATGCCCGGCCACTACGTTCGGGACGACGCCCAACTCGCCGAGGGCTGTAGCGAACAGACGGCCGACAGTGATCGCGTCGACCGCTTGCTCGATGAAGTGGCTGCCGCGGCGCAGTCGCGGCGCCGGAAGGCCGAAGTGTTCGGCCACATCGTCCACCTCGTATTCGATGTCCTGCTCCAGACCGGGGAAGAGGAACGCGATCCCGCCAGTCGCATTGAGCAAGGGCGACGGTTCGAAATAGATATCGTTGCGCCCACGCCACGGGCTGCCTCGGGCAACGATCTTGCGCGCCAAGGCCAGCCGCCGCGGATCCGGGGCGACGATCGCCAGCCGACTCGGTCCGCCGTCCACCGCGTGGCCTGCGGCATCGTCCCGCTCGAGCAGCCGCGCGTCATCAACCGCCAGGCTGCGAGCGATTTCATCGGTGTCAGCGCCGGTCAACAGCAGCAGGTGTTCGCCCTCGATATCCGAATGCCGGTTGGTGGAGTGCGGCACATCGGCGGCGGTCGAGGCTCCCGGCGCTTGCTCGACAATCACGTGGGTGTTTATCCCGCCGAATCCGAAGGCGTCGACCGCAGCGCGGCGCGGAATGTGGGCTGGGCCATCCCACGGCCGGGCCTGTGTGACCGGGATGAACCGGGTGCCGGTGAGGGCGCGGCGGGGCTCCTCACAATGCAGCGTCGGTGGCAGGACACCATAGTGCACCGCGAGGACAGCTTTGATCAGTCCAGCGATGCCAGCGGCGGGCATGGCATGCCCGATCATGGATTTGACCGAGCCGATGCCGATATCCGGGTGCGGCCCGCGCTTCTCGCGAGTGCCGTTACCAGGTCCGAAGACCTGAGTGAGCGTGTCGAGCTCGGTCTCGTCACCGAGCGGCGTCGCGGTGCCGTGCGCTTCGAGCAGGCCGATCGACGCAGGAGCGGTGGGATCGAGGCCGGCAGCGTGCCAGGCGCGCTGCAGCGCGAGCACCTGCCCCTGTGTCCGCGGCGCCATCAGAGTAGAAGCCCGCCCGTCGCTGGACACTCCGGTGCCGCGGATAACCGCATAGATTCGGTCGCCGTCACGCTGGGCGTCCTCCAGCCGCTTGAGCAAAACCATCCCGGTGCCCTCGCCTATCAGCATGCCGTCGGCGCCACGGTGGAACGGGCGGATGGTCTGGCTGCGGCTGAGAGCGCCGAGCTGGGTGAAGACACTCCACATCACGATGTCGTGGGTGTGGTGCACCCCACCGGCGATTACCGCGTCACACCGCCGCGAGGCGAGTTCGACGATGGCTTGATCCACGGCGATCAGAGCGGACGCGCAGGCCGCATCCACGACATACGCGGGACCTCCCAGATCGAGCCGGCTGGCGACGAGGGAGGCAGCCAGATTCGGCACCAGACCAATCGCCGCTTCGGGCCGCTCGGGTCCCAAGCGTTCCTGGAAGGCCTCCCGTACCTTGTTCAGCTCCGCCTCGGCTAGACCCGGAACAAGGTCACGAAGGGTCGCAATGAGCTGGTGCGCGGTTCGTACCCGCTGGTCCAAGCGGGCTCCGGCCGCCGACAAGTACCCGCCGCGACCCAGGATGACCCCTACCCGGCTGCGATCCGGTAACCGTTCTTCCCCGCCGGCATCGTCGATCGCTTCGGTCGCTACCCGCAGCGCCAGGAGCTGGTCGGGTTCGGCGCCAGCGGCCGCGACCGGCATGATGCCATGTCGCGCGGGGTCGAAAGTTGCCAGTTCGTCGACGAAACCGCCCCTGTGACAGTACATACGGTCACTTGCGGCGGGTGCGTCCGGCTCGTAGTAACTCGGGTCCCAGCGAGACGCCGGCACCTCGGTGATGGCGTCCACGCCCTCGACGATGTTGCGCCAGAACGTCGGAGTGTCGGGCGCCCCCGGGAAGAGTGCCCCTAATCCGACGACCGCCGCGTCGAGCCCGAGTGGCGACTCAGGCATCGATCCGCTCTTGCCTACCGTGTGTGTGCCCATTCCCGACAATCGCTTCGGGATGTCCACGCACATAGATGATCTGCGCGGCGCCCGAGTCGCCACCGTGAGCCAGTTCCCGAAGCAGGCAGGCTACGCCGTCGTCGTGGTCGATGACCCCGAGCCCGCGACGGGCGTACTCATGCTCGAGTTCGGCCGAGACCATACCGCCGTCGGCGGTCGCCCATGGGCCCCAGTCCACCGACACGACGCGCCCAGCGAATCGCGTTGACGCCGCGTGGGCCATGGTGTCCAGAGCGTCGTTGGCCGCCGCGTAGTCCGCCTGGCCGCGGTTTCCGTATACACCGACGATGCTGCCGAAGAGCACGAGGAAACGCAGATCGGGCCGGACTGCGGCAATGAGTGCCCGGGCGCCGTCGACCTTGGTCGTGAAGACTCGTTCGAACCCGGCGAGAGTCTTATCGCACAGCAGCCGGTCGTCCAGCACGCCGGCGCCGTGGACCGCACCGTCGAGACGTCCGTGCCGACCGTAAATGTCCTCGACAACACCGCGCATCGCCGCGGAATCTCGCACGTCGGCCGCGTGGTAGCGCACCGAGCCGGCATACCGACTCAGCTCGGCCATGGTGGCCTGGATCTCCCGTTGTTTGAGCAGCCTACTGGTCACCGCCTCGACCTCGGACGGAGAACGGATGCCCTGCTCGATCACCACGCGCCGCATGGAGACCCGGTCGGTTGCCTTCGCCGTCTCGGGATCCTCCTGGCCGCTCGGCGCGGGAGTTCGCCCAACCAGCTCGATGTGGCAGCCGGTCGCTCGGGCCAGCCCGATCGCGACATCGGACGTGATTCCGCGAGCGCCTCCCGTCAGCAGAACAACGGAGGAGGGCTCGAGCCCGAGTGCCGCGATATCGCCATCGGTCGGCGCGACTGGCAGTGGAGCAGACGTGACACGCGGTGCGGCACGCTTGCCGTCGCGGTAACCGACAACAGCGGGGGCATCCACGCATAGCAGCTCGGCAAGAAGGTATGAAGCGATCCGGTGCGGCTCGTCGTTGACGTCGATATCGACGGCACGTACGTCGAGCTCCGGGAATTCGCGGGCAAGCGCGCGGACCAATCCGTGCAGGCCCAGTCCCGCGTCGTGCACGAGTTCGCTCTCGGTACCCTCCCTGCCGAACCTACCGCCGAACCCGGTCGCTATCAGCAACTTACGAGTTCCGCCCAGAACGATGTCGCGGATCCCGGAAAACCCATCCGGCAGTACCGGCTTTGTCCCTGGAACGACGGCAGCGAGGTGCACGACCGTATCGGCCTCCCGCAGCGCCGCGTCGCCATCCTCGAGTCCGCGCACAATGCGAACTTGCGCGCCGTGCCGCTCCAGCAGGGCAGCAAGTTCGTGGTCGATGCCAAGCCCCGCCTCGACGATTGCGAACCGGCGATCGGCGAGGGCAGCGCCGTTACTGTTCGCCGCCACGACGGATTCCTCCAGCTCGGCGACTTCGACCACGAACCGCTCGCACCCAGCGGCGGGCGACGAACCCGCGCTCGTCGGCGTGGATTGACCGCTGGGGGCCACGTCTTCGCCAGCCTCATGCGATCCGCCCGGGACCGGCGACCCATTCGAGCGACCGATGAGCCAATCGACGATGGCGCGCAGCGTCTTGAGGCGGCCCAACTGCTCCACACCGGACTCGTCGACCGCCGCGAGGCCGGCACCGAACGCGGTTACCCGCTCCTGCAAGGCGCCGAGGATCTCGGTGCGCTTGATCGAGTCGATGCTGAGATCGGCTTCGAGGTCGAGGTCTGCTTGGAGCATGTCCTCGGGGTATCCGGTGCGCTCGCTGACGATCGTCCGCAGCGCCGCCAGCGCGTGATCCGGCGTCAACGGGGCATCGGGTTGCGGCTCACTGCCATTAGTGGGTAAGGGGACGTCCGCGGCAGCGGGGGCTGCGCTGTTCGGCGCCGACGCCACGTTGTCCGGCGCGGAATTCGTGAGGCGCGGCTCAACCGGCGCGCCGAGATAGCCCAGCATCACGTCGCGTTGTGCGGCCATCAGCTCGCGAGTGGAGCGTAGGAAGTCCATCATCGTGCTGTCGCGGGCTGCGCCGACCTCGATCGGCATGCCAGGAAGGGCGGGAACCGCCTGCGTCCCCAGCTCCCGCGCCGGCTGAAACGCGCCGGGGAGATACTGACCATCGGAGGTGCGCACCAGATAGCCGTTGACGACCCAGCCCGGTCGGCGCGGCGCTGTGGACGCCGATACCACGGCCGCATCTCGCCCGCGGAACAGCGGCATTGGATCGACCGGCACCCCCGCCACCGCGAGTTCAGCGAGCGCCAGCAACAACCGACGCAGTCCGGGCTCGCCCGGAACGTCGCAAGCTATCGCCCGGTGTGGGCGACCGTCGAGGATCTTGTCGACGAGTCCGGTCAGCACCCGCCCGGGCCCGGCCTCGACAAAAACGCGGACGCCGGATTCGAACATCGCCTCGATCTGCTCGACGAAGCGAACCGGTTCGGCGACCTGGCGCACGAGTAGCTCACGGATGCCATCCGCGTCGGCGGGATACGGTGAGGCGGTCGCGTTCGACCACACCGGCATTCTCGGCGCGCTCACTGAGCAACGGCCGAGTTCGTCGGCAAGCAGGGCACCAGCGGCGGCGACCACCGGACTGTGGAACGCGCACGCCACGGGCACCTTGGTCGCGGAAATGCCGTGCTCGCCGAGCTTGGCGAGCACCGTTTCGATCGCTCGAGTCGCGCCGGCGATAACAGTCTGTTCGGGGGCGTTGTGGTTGGCCACCACCAGTTCGGCGCACGACTCGTCGCGCGCGAGGAAATCCCGCACCCGCTCGGGTGCGGCGCTCACTGCCGCCATCTGGCCGGGGTCTTCCCCAGCCGCGGCCAGGATCGCCTCGCCACGCGCCCGGCTCAACGCGAGCAACTCCCCCTCGTCGAGCGCATCGGCTGCGCAAAGCGCGACAAGTTCGCCGTAGCTGTGGCCCGCGACCACATCAGGTCGAACGCCCACCATGGCGAGCAGGTCCGACACGGCGATCTCTGCGACACCGAGCGCGGGCTGGGCAACCCGGGTATCGGTCAGCGTGGCGCGTTGGCGAGTGGTCTCCTCCGGCGAGAAGGCTGCCGGCGGAAACATCGCTTCGTACCACTGGGCCCCCAGATGTAGGTGGCGCCGCAGCCTGGGGAAGGCCACGAAAAGATCGGCGAGCATCCCGACTCGCTGCGATCCCTGGCCAGGAAACAGGAACGCCACCTGACCGGTTTCGCTCCCATCCGGCGCAACGAAAATCCCGTCCTCGGGCGCGGGTTCGAAAGCCCGAGCGCGAGCCAGCTTGCCCGCCAGCTCGTCCAGGTCGGATGCCACAACCGCGACTCGCACCGGGCATTGCGAAGAGGTCGCCGATGCAGTACGAGCGAGATCCCGCAGCCGCCAGGGCCGTCCGGCGGTGTCATTGGTTGCGATGAGTTCGGATATGCGGTCCATCTCCCGCACTGCCTCGGTTTCATCGGCGCCGCGGAAAAAGAACAGCTCCGCTGGCCACTCGTCGAGTCCATGTGCCGGCTCGGGGGCGCCGCGGTACCCCGCGAGCACCGCGTGGAAATTGGTGCCACCGAACCCGAACGAGCTGACACCCCCGATCCGATCGGCCGGGTGCGCGAGCCAGGGCCGAGCCGCTGTATCGAAGAAGAACGGGCTCGACTCACGCTTCCAATATTCGTTCGGCGCCGTGATGTTGCTTGTCGGCGGACGCACGCCCGCGTAGATCGCCCGCGCCACCTTGATCAGGCTTGCGATACCGGCCGCACATTTGGTGTGGCCGATCTGGGACTTCACCGATCCCAGCGCACAGACACCCGGGGTGGCGCCGGCTTCGGTCAGCACCCGGGTCAGCGCGGCGAGCTCGGTACGATCCCCCACGATGGTGCCGGTGCCGTGCGCTTCGACGAGACCGAGTCTCGCGGGCGACAGGCCAGCCATGTGGTAAGCCCGATCCATCGCAAGCTGTTGCCCCTCGAGCCGCGGGGCCGTGAGCCCCAACGAACGTCCATCGCTGGAGCCGGCGATCCCCTTGATCACCGCGTACACGCGGTCACCGTCGCGCTCGGCATCGGCCAGACGTTTGAGGACTAGGCAACCAACCCCTTCCCCGAGAGCTATTCCATCGGCCGTCGCGTCGAACGTTCGGCACCGTCCGCTGCCGGATAGGGCACCCACAGCGGCGAAGAGGAGGTAGTCGTAGATGCTGTTGTGGGTGTCCGCGCCCCCGCACAGCACCATGTCGCTGGTGCCGGCCCGCAGTTCCTTGCAGGCTGAGTCGAGGGCCGCGAGCGACGAGGCGCACGCTGCGTCCACCGTGTAGTTCACGCCGCGCAGGTCGAGCCGGTTGGCGATGCGACCGGCGATCACGTTGCCGAGCACGCCTGGGAACGAATCCTCGCTCATGGCGGGCAAGTGGGCGTCCAGAGCTGATGGCAGTGCACCGAAATAGGCGGGGAAAAGCGATCGGAAACCGTACGCCGTTCCCAGGTCGGTTCCCGCCTCGGTTCCGAACACCACGGAGGTACGTTGCCGATCGAACTCGCGGTCACTGTATCCGGCATCACGCAGCGCTCTGATGGCTACCTCCAACGCCAGGAGCTGGACCGGCTCGACACCTGAGAGGGACGCGGGCGGGATTCCGTACGCGAGCGCGTCGAACGCAACGTCCGGCAGGAATCCGCCCCATTTCGACGGCGACTTACCTCCCCCGACGCGCCCCACCGCATCCGGATCGAAGTAGACGGCGGGATCCCAGCGGTCAGCCGAGACCTCGGTTATGGCATCTACGCCGCCGACCACGTTGGACCAGTACCGTGCGGTATCTTCTGCCTGCGGAAAGACACCGGCGATGCCGACGATCGCCACGTCCAGCGTCGATGCGTCCGCATCCGATTTTCCGGCCGGAGTTGATGGCGAGGTGATCCCCAGCTCGGCAGCCCTGGCCGCGACCATATCGGTGGCGCCCGCACTCACCTCGTTGTGCAGTCGCTCAACCGTCGTCGTGGCCGCCCGCAGCGAGGCGACGTCGCCGATCATGAACATGCCGTCGGCGCTTTGAAGGGTCTCGTCGACCGGCACGATGTCCGCGCCCTGTCGGCGCAGCCCCTTACTTGCGATGCGCAGCCTGCCGAGGTTGAGCTTCTCCAGCTCGGCCCACATTTGCTGCTGTCCGACTCCATCAGCGGCCAGCCGGCGCTTGGTTTCCAGAAATGTACTCACATACTGCGTGTCCACACACCGGGTGGAGTGCCCGGGCGAGGTCTCCAACAGCACGGTGTGCGCACAGTCCAGTGCCGCGCGCTGAAATGTGGATGTGATCGCGCCCGATGCAACGGCCTCCTCGGTGAAGAGGTACGCGGTGCCCATCAGCACGCCGAGCCCGGCGCCGCGTTCGGCCAACGGAGCGCCGAGCACAGCGACCATGGCCGCCGACCGCTCGTCGTGCACGCCGCCGGCGAACAGGATTTGCAGCTCCTCGAAGTACCGCTCGCCCGCAGCCGGGCTTGTGCCGAACGCCAGCAGGCGTTCGATCTGGGTCTCCCACAGCGCGAAGCTGCTGCGTGGACCAACATGGCCGCCGCACTCACTGCCCTCGAAAACGAACCGACGCGCGCCTTGGGCCAAGAACTGGTCGAGCAGGCCTGGTGATGGCACATGCAAGAAGGTGGGGATGCCAGCCGCTTCCAGCTCCGCCGACTGCGACGGCCGCCCACCCGCGATGAGCGCGAAAGGTGGACGGACCGCGAGTATCGCCGCAAGCTGCGCCTCGCGGATTTCGGTCGGTACGAACCCGAGGATTCCCGCGCCCCAAGGCCGATCGCCCAGCAGCCCAGCAGTCTGCTCCAGCAGTGCCTGGGTTTTCTCCCCGGACAGCAGAGACAGCGCTAGGAACGGCAGTCCACCTGCGTCCGCGACTGCCGACGCGAAGGCGGCTCTATCGCTCACGTGTGTCATCGGACCCTGCGCGATAGGAAAGCGCAGTCCGTGCGCGACGGCGAAGGCCGCGCCCGAATCGAGCGGCCGGCATGTCTGCGCGGTAGTCAACGCGGCCATAACGGAGCCGCGAATCGCATGGACCACGCCGCCCGCGGTGACGTGGCGCGACGCCAGCTGCGCCGCCGTGGCGGCTTCCTGACCGACCGGCAGCAGTTGTTCACGCAGGTCACTTGCGCCCAACCGAGCGGCGATCGTCTCAGGGGCGACCTCATCGGCACTGACCATGCTCCTGGCTAGCGGAAGGTCCGGCCGGACGTAGAAGCGGTACCCGCCGACCACCGCGGTCTCGCTGCCATCCATCGCCCGAATTGCGCTCGACACCTCCAACGGGAGATCCATCTCGGCGGTTAGTGCGAACTGGACGTCCAATACGACGCCAGCGGCCCCGCCCGCGATCGCGGCGGCGGCCGTGCGTACGCCGATTCCACCTGCGGCCCAGATGGGCACCGTGATCTGTGAGTCCGCCAGCAGTTGCTGCATCAGCACAAAAGTGGTCGAACGACCGACTCGCCCGCCTGCTTCACAGCCACGTGCAATCAGGCCGTCCGCCCCGGCCGCGACAGCGGCGCGTGCCTCGACTTGCGAGATCACTTCGATCAACACCCGCTGACCTGGCTCGACGACCGCTGGCCACCAAGGCGAGCCCTGGCGGGGCACACATGGCAGTACTACGGTGTCGACCCGCTCAGGCAGATCATGCGGGGTGAGATCGCAATCTCGCGGCACCCGAACCCCGAAAGTTCCCGGCCACCAAGTGCACACCTCCGCGAGGTCTGCCTGTGCCGTTTCCCCCTTCAGAGCCAGGACACCCAGGCCGCCTGCTCGTTCCACGGCGACGACCAGCCGTGCGTTCGGCTCATCGAATGGATTGATACCTATGATCAGGTCGTTCGAACCAAGTGCACCAAGCATGCGCCGCTCCCTCCGGAGGACCGCTTGCCCCTTCGTTTGCGCGACCATTGCTGCGGCCGACTCAACGGAGGAGTCGAATGGTTCTGCTAAGGATCGTCGAATAGCTCCTGCTGACGTCAACACCCCTGACGCTCTTATCCGAGCATAGTCCTCGCCGAGGCTGCGGCGGGAGCCCATCAGTCCGATATTCTGAGATCTCGCGCCATTCAGCGATACGCAGCGGCGCGTGGATGGCGGTGTGCCGCAACAGCCGGATCGGGAGCGTCGCCAAGAGCCGGACACCGGCCCGGCCAGTCAACTCGCGTCCCCGGCAAGTTGATCGTGTACGACGCTGGTAACGCTCCAGAAAGTTCAGCAGCTGCGCACGAAAAGTGGTGCGGCAGTTCGGGAAACACCTACAGCGATGGGCGTCGAGGAACGAGTCCGCGCCAAACTGAAAACCTCAGCGGCGCTGTGTAATTGACGCACGTGTCCTAGCAGGTGGGTTGTGGGACAAAGAATCCCGCATCGGTAGAACGGCCATCCGGCCACTGGAGCGGCTGAAGCCGGCATGCTGGCCATTCGGATCTTCCGGTGCACCCGTTCGATCCGGGACTACATCCGAGGTATCGGCCGCACTTCAGCCGCTGATCATTGATCAGCCTGGTCGGCATCGTGCGGCCCCGAGTCGGCTTACAGCTGACCTTTGCGCAATCAGCCCGTGTGACCGTCAGAGGGTTTTGCGGACCGCCGATGACCGTCTCAGCGGATACCCGGATCAATCGCCGAACGGTATCGGTTGTGCGACGGATCGGTGGAGATGCTGGTCGTCGGTGTCCCGGACGGCACATAGCTGCCGCATGCTGACGAGACACAGGTCGGCCCAGCACCCCGGAGAAGGGAGATAGACGGTGGCATTGGGACGTCGTCGGCTGCTGATCGGCTTCGCCGGTGCGGGAGGCCTGGCCCTGACCGGGTGCGGGTGGGTGCGAGACTCCGCGCCGCCATCCACATCCGCCACAATCGGATTCGATCCCCCACCCGGCACCCACGATGTCCAAGCGCGCAGCCACGCCACGATCACCGTCACCGACGGGACGCTGCGGTCGGTCGATTGGACAGATGAAACGGGCAGATCACTGCCGGGCGCATCGTCGCCCGATCACCGCAGCTGGACCAGTGCTGAACCACTCGGCTACGGACACACCTACACCGCCAAAGCCGTGGCCAACGGCGAGACCGGCGATGTCACCGCGACGACAACCTGCACCACGGTGCGCCCCCGACAGCTCGTCGACGTCTCCCTCCGCTCCGCCAATCTCGTTGAACTAGCCGAAAACGACACCTACGGAATAGGTTTCGTGCTTGTCGCCCATTTCGACGAACCCGTGGACCGGGCAGCCGTGGAACCCCACCTCGAGGTCACCACCGACCCGCCCGTCACCGGTGCCTGGTACTGGCTCGACGATCAGAACGCACACTGGCGCCCAGAGCACTATCACGCACCGGGAACCAGGATCACGATCGCGGCCGAACTGTTCGGCCTCGCGCTCGGCGAGGGCCGCTACGGCCTGCGCGACCAACGAGTGTCGGTGATCATCGGGCCAGCGCACGTCGCGATCGCCGATGACGACACCAAACAGATCGAGGTCTTCGACAACGGAAACCTGGTGCGCACCATGCCCACATCGATGGGCAGGGGCGGCACCGCGGTCATCGGCGGCCGAGCCATGTCGTTCTGGACGCGCCCGGGCATCTACACCGTGCTGGACCAAAAAGACCCGGTGATCATGGACTCCGCTAGCTACGGCCTGCCCACCAACTCCGGACTCGGCTACCGCACCAGCATCAACCATGCGGTCCGCATCAGCCATGACGGAATCTACGTGCACGAACTTGCCGCAACCATGTGGGCCCAAGGCAACACCAACGTCTCACACGGCTGCCTGAACATCTCCCCCAACGACGCCGCATGGTTTTACGACTTCGTGATCCCCGGCGATGTCGTTGAAGTCCGCAATACCGGCGGCGACCCCCTCGACATCTGGCAGAACGGCGATTGGGGCATCCCCTGGTCCGACTGGCTGCACGGCGGCGCCCACACATGACAAAGCAGATTCGTTGCGTTGCAACAGAATTCATCACTTCCGGTCAGGGTGGCGCGAGGTAGCGGCACCCCTGGACCCGGGCGGATGAAGTTCGTGCTGTGCCGACAGATCGTTCTGCCGAACCCGCGGTTTCGCCAAGGGACGCGACGTGAACGATCGGGCAGTGTTGCTGAAAATTTACTGATAGTGATCCTTCGTATGTCGGGAGGGAGCATGATGGGCCAAGTGAGCGATGTCAGTGGGGCGGCATCGCAGGTCTACGACTGCGGCGGGTGACGGACAAAATCGAGATGCGTCAGAGGCGGGGTGCCGGGTTTTCGTCGCCGAACAGCCGTTTGTGACGCGGATGTCGGCCGTAGCCGAGTTTCGCTGGCGCGGTTTCCGGTCGATGATCGCGAGTAGGCGCGAGGTATTCGGAGTATGACGTCGACGACCAAGGAGAGCGATGTTCATTCACAACAAGGATCTGCAGTTCGAGGTGCGGGTGGATCGACCGGACCCTCGGTTCGCGACCCTGCTACAGGAACAATTCGGTGGCGCCAACGGCGAATTGAAGGCGGCGATGCAGTACTTCAGCCAGGCTTTTGTCCTGCGCCGCAAGAACCCGAAGATGTACGACCTTTTCATGGACATCGCGACCGAGGAGTTCAGTCATCTCGAGATCGTCGGTTCGATGATCACGATGCTGTTGGACGGGTTGAACGACGATCTGAAGCAGGCTAACGAACGGTGTGACTGGATGCCGGTCGTGACGAACTCGGATGGACGGGAACAGGCGATCCATCACGTGGCCGCGGATCCGTTGTTCTTCGCGTTGCAGGGTGGCGGCCCCGATGTGGGCAATTCCGCGGGTGTGCCGTGGTCGGGGGCGTACGTGAACTCCAACGGCGAGCCGTCGGTGGACTTGCGCAGCAACCTCGCGGCGGAGTCGCGGGCGAAGATCGTCTACGAATACCTCAAGCAGTTCACCGACGACCCGGGTGTGCAGGATACGTTGTCGTTCCTGATGACTCGTGAGGTCGCGCATTTCCAGCAGTTCACTGCGGCGCTGAACGACCTGCCGGTGAACTTCCCTCCCGGAACGCTGCCAGGAGACGATCGTTTCCAGAACGTCGCGTTCAACATGTCGAACGGCGCCGAGAGTGCGCGCGGGCCATGGAACGAGGGACGCGGTCCGTGGCCGGAAGGGATGGAATGGCGCTACGTCGAGGATCCGGTCGGCCAGTGGCTGCGCAGCGGTGAGCGCGAGAACCACGGCACGCAGATGAACCCGGGCGGTGAGCCCGTGGTGCAGGGCAGCAAGCCGTTCACGCACGAACAGCACATTCCGGGCTGACCAGTTCGATCAGATTTCGCCACGAGATCGGTGATGGTCGCCTCCTGGTGTGACGCCGGCGAGTAGCGATTTTTCTGGCCTGCAGAGGATTTTCGCGGTGCCGAGCAGTCCGCGCTGCTCGGCACCGTTATCGCAGAGCGGTGCCCCAGCTCGCGAAGTGTTTGCTGTCCCCTTCCAGGGGTAAGGCCGCAGCAGCGCAAGTCGCGCTGACCGTACTACTTGTCCAAGGAGACCATCGTGGAAGCAACGTCGATCAACACCACCGATGATGTCGTCACGTTCCTGATCGAGCAGCACGTGCGTATCCGCGAACTGTTCGCCCAGGTCGAGCAGGCCCCAACGGCTGAGCAGCGGGAGCAGAAGTTCTACGAACTGCGCCGCTTGCTGGCGGTCCACGAAACCGCCGAGGAAGAAATCATCCACCCGCGCTTCCGGCGAGAAGTCCATGACGGTGCCGACATCATCCAGGCGCGTCTCGACGAGGAAAACAAAGCCAAGCGCCAGCTCGCCGACATCGAAGCGGTCGATATCGATTCCCCCGAGTTCGACGCCAAGCTCGCGGCCCTGCGCGACGGGGTGCTCGCGCACGCCGAACACGAGGAGCACGAGGAGTTCAACCGATTGCGTTCCGAGCTGGAACCCGATGAGCTGGCACGCCTGCGCAATGCGGTGAAATTCGCCGAAGCCATGGCGCCGACACGTCCGCATCCCGGCGTCGAGTCCGCGGGCGCGAATCTGCTCGTCGGACCATTCGCGGCGATGATGGACCGCGCCAAAGACGCCATCAGCAAACCCCACACGAAATGATCACCACTTACCCGGTGCGGGGCCTGTTTTCAGCCGTTGACGACACCATTTCCTGACGTGGTGAGCGCGGACCACGCCGTTGCCTCGCAATAAATCTGCGGCCTCGTGATCGCATTGCGACGAGCCGCCGGGCAGCGTGGGTCCGCGTGCAACGGCGATGGCGATGCGTGATCTCAACGGCGAAACCGGCGGCCGCACCAGCGGATGCCGCATATGGGCTGTACTCACCGCTCCGCGTGCCGTGGTCGGCGGCGATGATCCACCGCCGGTGATCGAAAACCTACGGCCGCGAATACGTTTGGCCGGGCGTGAACGGGTATCCGTCGAAAGCTGAGTTCGGACAATTTTATTCACAGGAGCTGCAGAGACCATGCCCGTATTGAACGCACTCGCACTGGTTTGCACCTTGAAGAAGTCGCCGGCGCCGTCGAGTAGCGAGACCATCGCCCGACAAGTTCTCGACGAGTTGGCCGAGCATCAGGTCAAGGGAAATATGCTGCGGGTGGTGGATTTCGATGTCAGCCCCGGCGTCACCGCGGATGAGGGGCCGGGTGATCAATGGCCCGTGCTGCGAGACCACATCTTGGCCGCCGACATCCTCGTCATCGCCACCCCGACCTGGCTGGGGCACATGTCCTCGATTGCTCAGCGAGTGCTCGAACGCTTGGACGCCGAGCTCTCGAACACCGACTCACAAGGGCGTCCCGCCATGTTCGGCAAAGTCGCCGTCGCCGCGGTAGTCGGCAACGAGGACGGCGCACACAAGATCGTCGCCGATCTGTTCCAGGGACTCAACGACATCGGCTTCACCATCCCCGCCCAGGGTTGCACCTACTGGAACGGAGAAGCCATGGGCAGCACCGATTTCCGAGACCTCGACAGCACCCCGGAGACCGTCGCCACCACCACGCGCACACTTGCCGGCAATGCCGCACACCTGGCCCGCCTGCTGCAGTCCGAGCTCTACCCCGCGTCAGCTTGACCGCTGAACCTGATCAGGTTGTTGCCGCGGGACGGATCGGACTCCACGGATGGAACGCACCCGAAGCCGTTTCGAGCCGCCACCACGCCAACCGCTCGGCGAGTTCGGGCAACCAATCAGCTGGCGAATGGCAGAGATCGTGTCGCGCGCGGGCAGCGGCGGCGTGGAGAACGTCGGCGGCGAGAGCGGGGAAGTCGTGTCGAAGGTGCTCGATCGTATCGGCAACCACGAAGTCGGACGTGGCTCTATCTGATCTCACCGATGTCATCTCGTGCCCTCCTGCCCTGCTCATTCGTGGATCACTTCGTCCGACGGTATTTACTCGAGCGTGGCAGGGACAGGGCCACTGGTCCCACTGTCGTGGGTCGATAGGCCCTGTTGAGGCGGCGTCGACGATCTACGGTGGACAGATGACCGCCTTGGAATATCAGCATGTGCTGGTCGCGCGGGACGGCGACACCGTGCGGATCACCATGAACCGGCCGCAGCGGCGCAATGCGCTGTCAGGCGAGCATCTGGCAGAACTACTCGCATCGTTTCGGACTGCCGGGGAGACCGACGCCACCGGCATAGTGCTGGGGGCGCACGGTCCGGTGTTCTGCGCGGGACATGATTTCGCCGACGTCGCCGCGCGCGATCTACTCGGCGTGCGGGAACTGCTCACACTGTGCACCGAGCTCATGTCGACCATCCAGTCGGTGCCGCAGGTGGTGATCGCCCGGGTGCACGGTTTGGCCACGGCCGCCGGCTGCCAGCTGGTGGCCTCATGCGATCTTGCCGTCGCCGCCGAATCGGCCGGTTTCGCGCTCCCCGGCGGCAAGGGAGGCTGGTTCTGCCATACTCCGGCGGTGCCGGTGGCGCGCGCCGTCGGCCGTAAACGTCTGATGGAACTGGCGCTCACCGGCGACCCGATCGATGCCCGCACCGCCGAGCAGTGGGGGCTGATCAACCGAGCGGTGCCGGACGCCGAGCTGGACACCGCCGTAGACGAGTTGCTCGCCCGCGCGACCAGAGGCAGCCGGGCCAGCAAGGCGCTCGGCAAACGCACCCTCTACAGCCAACTCGACCGGCCCGAAGCAGATGCCTACGCCCTCGCCCTGGAAGTCATGGCCGCCGCCGCCCAACTTCCCGATGCCCGCGAAGGGATGGTGGCCTTCCTCACGAAGCGCCCGCCCGTCTGGCGCGACTAATGCTCACCGCTCGTGGCCGATCGAACATTGTTGGCGCTCAGCGCATGTCTGTCGACAGCCACGGGCGAACCCGACAGCGGCGTATGTCAAGCTGTGCCGACCCAGAGTGAACGGAACGCCGGAAAAGACAAGCGGGCAGCGGCCTGTTCGCGGCCGCCCTACACTCGACGCACACGCATGCTCTCGACGGAGGTGATCGGCGGTTGAACCCCAGGGACCCGCGCGACCAGCACACCGCACGTTACGAATCCGGTTTTCAGCCGGGGAACTACCGTGACCCCGCCTATAGCCAGGATCACGGATCCAGCCAAGACGCCAGTTACAGCCAGGATCACGGTTACAGTCAGGATCACGGATATAGCCGAGACCACGGATACAGCACGTATCAGCAATCCGATTATCCGGACCGGCAGTCTCGACGACAGCAAGGTCCGGACGTCAACATCGGTATGTTCGTCGGCGGTGTATTCGCGGCTGCGGTGGTAACCGCGCTCGCCGCTTGGCTGTGCGCCTGGATCATCGAGATCATCGCCACCCGAGTGACCGAGAGCGGCAAGTTCGGGGTGTGGAACCCGATGGCCCAGGATGCGTACTGGTTCGCGGCCGTGGCCTTCATCTGCACGCTGCTGGCCGGGGTGCTCTGGTATCTGCTGCGCCTCGGCACTCCATCACCGGAATTGTTCTTCAACTGGATCGTGGGAATCCTCACCGCCGCGGCCGTGATCATTCCACTGGCACTGTCGAGCCACCTCTGGATCGGAATCTCCACCGCGATCGAACATTTGGTGATCGGACTGCCGATCCTGAGCTTGGTACGCATGGTGGGTACCAAAAGCGTCGTAAACCAGTGAGGAACGGCCGCCCCGCCTACAGTCGGCATCGCCCCGCTTAGCTGCGTTACGGCCCCGGCTTCAGTACGGGGTGGGTTTGTTTTCCTCGGCCCAGGTCTGCTCGATATCGCTGCCGATCGGCGGCGGGAAGAGGCCGGCGATCATCCAGGTGTCGCGGGCCACCTCGTTGATATTGAATTCGAGGTACAGGCCGCGGTCGTGCGTATAAGGGGTCATGAGGGCGTCGAGGCCCCGGGTCATGCGCTTTCGCATCTCGGGGTCATCGAGTTGACGGGCGAGGTGGTCGATGGTGATGCGCACCGAGGCGGTGGTGGGTTTGCCGCCCACATAGAAGGAGTCGGCGGGGAGTTCGTGGAACAGTGCTACGGCGTAGAACTCCGGCAGACCGACGCGGGCATAGTAGGCGGTGATGTCCCGGGCGAAGTTTTGCTTGTCCTCGCTGGTGTAGGTGTTCGGGGGGTGGTAAATGTGCCAGAGCGGCATGGTGGATTCCTTTGGACGAAGCGAAGTTTCAGCGACGGAACGGAAGGACCAGGTTTTCCACGGGACCGGAGAGAGAGGCCTTCACCTGCCGGGTGAACTCATCGACGAGTACCTCGTGCGCACCCTGTTCCAGGCCGTCGGCGAGTGCGGCGGCGACCGTGGCGGGGCTGAGCTTGACGACATCGATGGCCTTCACCATGTCGGTGTCGGCGAACCCAAGGTGGACGCCGACGACCTGGGTACCCTGTGCCGCCAGTTCGACGCGCAGGGAGTTGGTCAGAGACCACAGGGCCGCCTTGGACGCGCCGTACGCTGCGGCCCCGGAACTCCAGGACAGCACGGAGTGGATATCCACTAGTGCGCCACCACCATTGGCCGCGAGGATAGGGGCGAAGGCCTGGGCGATGCGCAGGGGGCCGAAGACGTTGGTCTCGAATGTTTCGACGACATCGGCCATTTCGGCGTGCAGTAGCGGCGCTGGACGCAATACACCCGCGTTGTTGATGACGATGTTCACGTCAGTGGCCCGATCGGCCACGGCCGCAATCGAATCCGGGTCGGTAACTTCCAATTCGAGCGGGACGACCCGAGAGTCTTCGCCTGCCTCGACTTTGCGTGCGGTGGCGTAGACCTTGGCCGCACCACGCGCCAGGAGCTCCTCGGTAAAAGCGCGGCCGAGGCCGCGCTGCCCGCCGGTCACCAGTGCGATAGCGCCTTCGATTGTGGTCATGTCTGCCTTCCTGATGCGATGACGTCGCAGCTGACTATATAACACTATAGTCAAATGGCGGAGGTGTATAACGAACTGGCCACCGAGCAGGCTCGGGTGGTGGTCGCGTTTCATCGCCAGTGGGGCCGAAAGGCCGAAGCCTGGCGTGCGGTGAGTTGCCGTGACATAGCTGACGTGATCGACAACAATGCCGCGCATGACGGTGGCGGCGAGCGGCGGATTGATAGATCGGCGGGCTGATCAGGCGATCAATACGACACCGCGCGCGACGTTTCGGCCCGACATCGAGGGGTTGCGAGCAGTTGCCGTACTAGCCGTTGTGCTTTTTCATGCGAACTTGCCCGGGGATGGGGGCGGATTCGTCGGTGTCGACGTCTTTTTCGTCATTTCCGGCTTCCTCGTCACCGGAATCCTTTGGCGGCAAGCGGCTTCCGCCGACACCGTCGGGCTGGTCCGGTTCTACGGCGCGCGGGCCCGCCGTCTGCTGCCCGCAGCAGGTTTCGTGGTGGTTGCCACCGCGATCGCAGCGGCCGTACTGCTGCCACCGCTGCAGGCTCGCCAGGTGCTCGGCGATGGGATCGCCAGTGCCTTGTATGCCGGGAACTATCGGCTCGCGCTGCGCGGCACCGACTACCTTGCCGGTGACACGTCTCCGTCGCCGTTTCAGCACTTTTGGTCGCTGGGTGTGGAGGAACAGTTCTATCTGTTGTGGCCCGTACTGATCGCGGTAACGGCCTGGTTCGCGCGGCGCCGCCGAATCGGCGCGGCAGCTGTGTTCCCGTACCTGAGTGTTCTTGCGATTGTCGCCGCGCTCTCCTTCGTCATCTCGCTGATCTGGACCCGCAATCTGCCAGCATGGGCGTTCTTCTCGCTGCCGACGCGGGCGTGGGAACTGGGTGTCGGCGGCATGATCGCGCTGTCGGCCGTTGCGTGGTCGCGTTTGCCGCAAGCGGTCGCCGCCGCTGCCGGATGGATCGGGCTGGTCCTGATCGTCGTGGCATGTGCCCGGCTGAACGGCCAGACACCATATCCCGGCACCGCGGCCATACTGCCAGTTATCGGTACTGCCCTGGTGATCGTATCGGGTTGTGTGGGAACACGATTCGGAGTTGGGCGCGGACTGGCACTGCCCGTAATGCGGGCGATCGGCCGGGTGTCGTACTCCTGGTATCTGTGGCACTGGCCGGTTTTGCTGTTGGCGCCGCGTGTGCTCGGTCACCAGCTCGGACTGAGCGGCTCCATGGGCGCGGTCATGGTGGCTGGTGGACTAGCCATGCTCACGTGGTGGCTGGTCGAGAATCCGGTTCGCTTCGCCGCTGCGTTGCGAGGATCGGCCGCACGCAGCCTCGCCTGCGGTGGCGCGATCACCGCGGTGGCCGGTTGTGCGGGACTGACGCTGCTCGTGCTCATTCCCGTCCCGGTCGGCCGTGGTGCGGCGGCCGCGGCTCTCACGCTCGCCACACCCGCCGCACCGGCCACTTCCAGCGCCGACGCGCGTGATGCGGCGGTCCGGCAGCTGACCGCACAGACGCAGGCCGCAGTCGCTGCCTCGGCTGAAATCCGATCTGTCCCTTCGAATCTCACTCCCTCGCTGGCCGACGCGCCCGGCGACAAGGCGGGCGTGTTCGTCGACGGCTGCGTGCGATCGTGGCGTGAGGTGGGACAGGCCGAGTGCGCCTCCGGCGATCCGGACTCGACCACGACAGTGGCCCTGGTCGGCGATTCGCATGCCGCGATGTGGCATCCGGCGTTCGAGCCGATCGCCGCGCAGCGGCACTGGCGCCTGGAAACCATGGCCAAGGTCACCTGCCCACTGCTCGGCTTGCCCATCACCAGCCCCTATCTGGGCCGGGAGTACACCGAATGCGAGCAGTGGCGCGACCAGATCCTGACCCGATTGCGGGCCGAACGCCCCAGCCTCATCGTGCTGAGCATGTCCCGGCGCTACGGCGCCGACTTCGGCTTCAGCTCTTACGACCAGGCCTGGATCGAGAGCCTCAACCACCTCGTCGGCCAACTGCGAGCGACCGGAGCGGCGGTCCTGGTTCTCGGGTCGATCCCCGATCCGCACACCACCGTGCCGGTATGCCTGTCCGAACATATCGACGATCCCGCGCCATGCACGCCGGCACGGCCGGTCGCGGTCGATGACGCGGGCATCGCGGCCGAGCAGGCGGCGGCCACCGCCGGCGGCGGCCAGTACGCCGATCTGACCCCGCTGTTCTGCACGGCCGCCCGCTGCCCCCTCATCATCGGTGACAACCTGGTGTACCGCGACGATAATCACCTCACCGTCGGTTACGCCAGAACACTCGGACCGGTCATCGCCGCACTCGCTGACCATGCGCTCTCCAATAGGTGAGCTGGCCACGCAGGTGCGAGTTGGATTCAGGCAGCCGAACATCAATGCGTTCACCTGTTGCCCAGAAAAGAGACGCCATACGCCAGCACACCTACAACCTGGCCAGCGGAAATTTCACTGGCGTCATACACCCGCCGGCCAAGACTCCGGCCAACGTATAACCGCCAACTGGAAAGGTCGGCGGATCCGCTGGAGTCGATAGGGTGGTTCGATGTCCAGAATCGATGAGTGTGCTAGCCGAGTGGCCGCGGCCGCCATGCGGTCGAAACGGACGGTGGCGGTTGCCGAATCCTTGACCTGCGGCCAGTTGTCGTCGGCGTTGGGCGCTGCCCAGGATTCGGCGCAGTGGTTGCGCGGTGCTGTGGTTGCCTACAGTGCGGATGTCAAACACCAAGTGCTCGGGGTTCCCCAGGTGCCTGTCGTATCGGAGACCGCGGCGCGAGCCATGGCGGCCGGTGTGCGGAAATTGCTCGGCGCCGACGTCGCCGTGGCTGTGACCGGGGTGGGCGGTCCCGATCCCCAGGACGGTGAACCGGCGGGATCGGTATGGCTGGCAGTCCACGCCGAGACTGTGACCTGGGCACGGCATGAGCACTTCGATGGCGAACCCGAAGACGTGCTGCGGCGCACCGTCGAAGTCGCGCTCGACATGGTGCGCGAGGCGATGGACGACACCGCGCACTGACATATCCGGCGGTCCCGGTACTACCAGGGGCGCGACTTCCCTTTGCTCGCATGCGTGGAAAGCGTCACCGATAACTACGCGGTAGACGGGTAGCCCACCGATATCCACCGCCGAGCGAGAAGGAGCGACAGTGACCCGATTCGGATACACACTGATGACCGAGCAGAGCGGCCCACGCGAACTCGTCCGCTATGCGGTCGCCGCTGAAAAGGCAGGATTCGACTTCCTGGTCAGCAGCGACCACTACGCACCGTGGCTCGAGGAGCAGGGACACGCCCCGAACGCCTGGACCACCCTCGGGGCCGTCGCACAGGCGACCCGGCGAATCCCATTGATGACCTACGTGACGTGCCCGACCATGCGCTACCACCCGGCGATTGTGGCGCAGCAGGCGGCGACATTGCAGATCCTGGCCGAAGGGCGGTTCACCCTTGGACTCGGAAGCGGCGAGAGCCTCAACGAACACGTGATCGGCGCGGGCTGGCCCGGGCTCGAGGAACGGCTGGAGCGACTCGCGGAGGCCATCGGCATCATTCGTGATCTGCACGCGGGCGGGACGGTCAGCCGACTAGGCGACTGGTATCGAGTCGACGCCGCCAAGGTATGGGACTTGCCGGACCAGCCGGTGCCGATCGCGGTCGCGGTATCCGGACCACGATCGGTGCAGCGACTCGCCCCGTTGGCCGACGAGATGGTCAGCACCAGTCCCGATGCTGAACTTGTTCGGTCATGGCATCGCATGCGCGCGACCGACTCCGCTGCGGCGAAGCCCCGCGTCACCGGGCAACTGCCGATCAGCTGGGATACCGACCGCGACAAAGCAATCCAGCGTGCCCACGAGCAGTTCCGGTGGTCGGTGGGCGGCTGGGATGTCAACTCGAACCTGCCTACGCCGGCGAGTTTCGCGGCCGCGACGCAGTTCGTTCGCCCGCATGATATCGCCGAGACGATCCCGTGCGGTCCCGATCTCGACGCCATCGTGGCGGCGGTGCGGCCCTACCAGGACGCTGGCTTCACCGACATCGCTGTCGTCGAAATCGGCGACGAACAGCAGGACCGGTTCCTCGCCGAGGCGGCCGAACCGCTGCTGGCGAAACTCCGTGCCGCCGATACCGATTCCTGAGCTTCATGGGCGACAGGTCGAGCCGCCTACGATGGCTGTGTTCTTATCGGGCGATCTGCCTCAGCTAGTGGGTGCGCCCGTTAGTTCGTCGGGGGTTATGCCGCGAGCGGTCGGGGTGCGTGCAGGTCGTGGTGGCCGAGGCGGTGCAGTAACTGGTTG
>NZ_JBITGN010000010.1:0-300178 GCF_044457245.1 Nocardia sp. NPDC050630 | reverse complement strand
TTCGCCGACCCGACACCATCGAATCCCGCACGACCGAATCCGTTGGCAACTCACCCGCGGCCACGGCTGACAAGAGTTCCCGGACGCTCACTAAGACGATTTCGGGTACAGCTGCGGTGAGATCGGCCCACATCGGCCGCAGGCGGCGGCAGTATCGGCCGGAGCGGTCCCATCCGATGTGGGTGAGCAGGGTGCTGATCAGCGGCACCGTGAGCACGGCGGGAGCGCCGACGGCCGAGAGAAGGAAACCGCTCCATGCTTTCCAGTGCATCTCGGGATCGAATGACGGTTGGCCTGTGATGAGACCGATGATGGTCCCGACCGGGTATACGACCGCTACGATCCCCAGGCCCACCGCGGTGCCCAGGACCGCTGTGTGCAGTGCACGTTCCTGCCAGGCGGTATCGCCTGCGGCGTGTATCTCGCGCACGCATACCCGGCCGACGAGCAGGGCCGTAGCGCCGAGCGGAAGGGAAAAAGCGGCCCAGACCACGACAGCCGGACAGCCCAGGGTTTGGTCGATCAACTGGTCGGCGCGGCGGGCGGGCGTCCCAGCGATCAGGATGACGGTGATGGCGGTGATCGTGACGAGGTAATAGCGCCACTGCCGGCGCCATGTGTGGGCGGGATCGGCGCCTGCCCACAACATGGCAACGCCGTAGACATGCGAGATGCACAACACGGTTGCTCCCAGCGAGAGCTGTCGGGCGATGTTCACCACGTCGCTGTCGTCACCGGGCAGCAGCCAGGCCAGTGAGTGTTGGAACCATGCGTCCCGCAACAAGTGTTCGGAGAGCGCGGCGGCGAGCCCGCGGTTGATGAGCCGGTCGACGAGGCTGTCCCGCAACAGCCACCACCGACCGGCGAGCACCAACGCGATACCTGTCAGGACGGGCCAGGTGATCAGACCCGGGATCGGGGAGGTCATCTCATCGATGCCGGTTTCGGAAGAACGTCGATCGGAACCGGCTCGCCGACCGCTTCGGCAGCATCGCTTCCACCAGCAGCAGGTCGGCGAAGGTTTCGGCGGCTAGCTCGCGCTCGCTACCGTAGTCCTGGCGCCGCAGTACGCTGCGGATGGTTTCCAGCGACAGCGAGGGCATCAATTCGCGCAACGGCAGATCAGCCGCGGCGCCAGCGGGACCGCTCGCGGTCCCGTGGCCGAGCAGCATGTGACCGATCTCGTGGGCGATGATGTGATCGGCATGCCATTCGGAGTCGGCTCCGTACATGATCACGTCATCGCCTTCCCGGGCAATCCACAGGCCACTTCCGGTGCCGCATCCGTTTGCCGAGAGTGCGCCGACGTCGATCGGGCACAACGTGATCGGCCGTCCGCGGTACTCGGCGACCCGCGCGATGTATTCCGTTATGTCCCATGGGTAGGGGATCGGTACCAGGCGACCCAGTTCCTCGAATCGCGCGGCGAGATCCTCCATTACGCCTTCCCTCGTTGATCACGTCACCCATGCCGATATTGCGGTGAGCGTAGTCGTTCATGGAGCATTGCCGCGAACGTGGCCCGGCGCTTCCGTCGGCACCACGAAAACTGTTGGTGCACGGGCAAAGCCGGGCCGCACACCAGATCCCGCACCAGTGAATCTCTGGCGGGTTCAGCGCTGCTGATCCGGGTCGCGTGATCGTCGAACCGCCGGGCGTCCCGAATCCTCGAGGTAGGCGACGATGGCATTGGTGAGTCCACGCCGAGCCTTGTCGAGGTCGGAGTAGGTGCCGAGTTGGCGTTCGGAGTTGATGCCGCGCATGGCGCCTGGGATCAGCGCTGCGATCTCCTCCACGCGGTCGGGGTCAACACCTAGGTCCGCGAAGGCGTTTTGGCAGGTTCGAAGCCACCCATGGCCCCAGGATGCGAGTTCGGCGGCGGTGCGCGGGTACAGCCTTTCGAGTTCGGTGTGATCGCGCGGCAACGCGGCACGCAGGTTCTCGATCGCCCGGGAGTCGGGAGAGGTGAGTCCGGCGTAGAGGGTGTCGATGATGCTGGCGACTCGCTGATGAAGTGGTGCCGCGGTATCGGTGAAGGTGAGCATTTCGGCTCGCCGCTCGGCGGTGTAGTGCAGCACGGCGGCCCAGAGCCCGTCGTTATCGCCGAACTGATATTTGACCGCACCCCAGGTGGCGCCGATCTCGCGGGCGATCTTGCTGGCCGATACCGCGCCGGGGCCTCCGGTTGCCAGCGATCGCACCGCCGCTTTCAGCATGTTCTCCCGGGTGGCATCGCCACGTCGATTCGTGCGTCGCGCATAGCCATCCCGGTCGGTCACTTTCCAGATGTTAGCTGGTGACGCGCACCCGGCCCGGTCCGAATCCCTGCCGAATGAACCGCTTTTCATATTTTCACAGCACCCACTGTGATAATTTCACAGCGGTCACTGTGATCTGTTGGGAGAGGACACCGAGATGGCGAAGCCACCGCTATCGATGAAGCCGACGGGATGGTTCCAAGTCGCGTGGTCGGCCGAGATCGGCGCTGGCGCGGTCCGGCGGATGACCTACTTCGGCCAGGAGTTGGTGGCGTGGCGGGCGCAATCGGGCCTGCTGACGGTGATGGATGCGTACTGCGAGCACCTGGGCGCTCATCTCGGTTTCGGCGGTCACGTCGAGGGCGATGTCATCGAGTGCCCATTTCATGGCTGGCAGTGGAACCACGAGGGCCGCAATGTCTGCATTCCGTATGAGAAACATCCCAACCGGGGCAGACGCATCCGCACCTATCCGGTCGTCGAGCGCAACGATTCGGTCTACATCTGGCACGACGTCGCCGGTCGCTCACCCTATTTCGATGTGCCCGACGTATTCGCCGGATTCGGCGACGACAGCGGCCCGGCCGACTACTACCCATCGGCCACCCTGTTCCGGGAGCGACTGGAACTGCATCCGCAGTACGTGCTCGAAAACGGTGTCGACTTCGCACATTTCAAGTTCGTGCACCAAACGCCGATCGTGCCGGTATTCACCCGGCACGACTTCGACGAACCGGTGTCCTACGTCGACTTCACCATCACCTTCGAAGGTGACGACGGACAGTCCATCGAGGATGTCAACAGTGGCGTCGAGGCGATCAATGGCGGACTCGGCATCGCGGTGACCAAGAGTTGGGGCATGATCGACAACCGGACCATCACGGCGGTCACCCCGGTCGACGACGGCACCTGCGATGTTCGCTTCAGCGTGTACATCGGCCGTCGGCCGAGCTCCGATCCGGCGCAGGCCGAGCGTAGAGCCCAGGCGTTCGCCCAGGAGGTCATTCGCCAGTTCACCCAGGACGTGAATATCTGGCAGCACCAGCGCTACTCGGATCCACCGGCACTGTCCGGAAGTGAGTACCAGGGTTTCCACGCCATCCGCACCTGGGCCGAGCAGTTCTATCCAACGCACGAAAGCAGGCTTCGATGAACACGCCAACCAAGGCGCCGATCCGGGTCTTCCAGGTCGCCACCGGCAATGTCGGAACCGAAATGATCAAACGAATCGGCAACCATCCCGATCTCGAACTCGTCGGATTGCATTGCTACACACCGGAGAAGATCGGCCGCGACGCCGGCGAGATCGCCGGTCTGGCGCCGAACGGCGTCATCGCGACCGGCTCGGTGGAGCAGATCATCGCCGCCGCACCCGACGTGCTCACCTTCCACGGCGTATTCCCCGACGAGGACCTCTATGTACAGGTGCTCGAAGCGGGCATCGACATCGTCACTACTGCGGACTGGATCACCGGTTGGCATCGCGACACCAACCATCCGCATCCGTCGGGTAAGCCGGTGACGCAGCTGCTGAGCGAGGCGTGCGCGAAGGGCGGCTCGACCTTTTACGGCACCGGCATGAATCCGGGACTGAATCAGATCCTCGGCGTGGTGTGCTCTGCTGACGTCGCCGATATCGAGAGCATCATCACCCTCGAATCCGTGGACGTCTCGTGCCACCACTCGAAGCAGACCTGGATCGAGGTCGGCTACGGGTTACCGGTCGAGGATCCGAGCATTCCGGGCAGGCTGGAGAAGTACACCAGTGTCTTCGCCGACAGCGTCCTGATGATGGCCGATTGCTTCGGGCTGGAACTCGACGGGGTCGAGTTCACCTATGAACTCGGTGCCTGCACCAAGGATGTCGATCTGGGTTGGTATCGACTACCGAAGGGCTCGCTCGGTGGTAACCACATCAAGTACCAGGGCATGGTCGACGGTGTCGCGAGGATCGAGACGCATCTGCAGTGGCAGATGACCCCGCACACCGACCCGAGCTGGAATATCAAGGGCTGCTACATAACTCAGATCAAGGGCGATCCGTGCGTCTACAACAAGCATATGGTTCTCCCGAAGCCCGGCGTCGACCTCTCGAATCCGGACAACTTCGCCTCGATCGGCATGACCGTCACCGGATTGCCCGCACTCAATGCGATAGCGTCCGTGGTTGCCGCTCCGCCGGGACTATTGACCAGTGCGGATCTCCCGCTGCGCGGGTTCGCTGGTCGTTTCAAGAACTAGGAAACGGGGCGCGCCCACTCATTTCCCTTCTCAACTTATAACGCACCCGGGGGCTTGCGGCAAGACCCGGGTCGTACCGCAGAATCGCTGGCCGAGGCCAGAACCTGCGGAGATGGGAAGTAACCGAATGCATGTGACCGACACCGATGTGATCATCGTGGGTGCGGGCCCGACGGGGCTGATGCTGGCCGCCGAATTGCGACTGGCCGGAGTGCGGCCGCTGGTATTGGAGCGGAAGTCGCAGCCCCGAGACATCCCGAAGGCCGGTGGTATCGGCGGGCAGATCCTGGAATTGCTGCGCTATCGCGGCCTGCTGGAACGCTGCGAAGCGGCCAACACCGATCCGATCCCGGCTCCCCGCTTTCCGTTCGGCGGTGTGCACGTCGACTTGACGCACCTGTCGGATCCACCGTTGCACGCGCTGCCGCTCGCACAGCATCGACTCGAGCGAGTGCTCGCCGAACGGGTCCGCGAACTCGGCGCGGACGTTCGCCGCGGACACGAAGTGATCGCGGTGAGCCAGGACGATGCCACGGTGACCGCCGAGGTGCGCGGGCCGGACGGGGCGTACCAGGTGACCGCCCGATACCTGGTGGGCTGCGACGGTGGACGCAGCCGAATCCGCGATATCGCGGGCATCGCATTTCCGGGCACCACATATCCGGAGGTCAACCGACTGGTTCAGGTCGCGGTGCACGATTCGGTGACCGTGCTCGACAACGGCGATCTCGATGTCCCCGGATTCGGCAGGATCCGTGCGGGTTTCACGCAAACAGAGCGCGGTATGTTCGCCAACGGGTCGACCACTCCCGGACTGCTCGGTCTGTTCACCGCTGAGGACGAGTCCACCGAGTACGACGACGACGAACCGATGACCCTGACCGAGTTCCAGGACAGTGTCCGCCGGGTGCTCGGCGCGGATCTGCCACTGGGAGAGCCGATTCGGCTGTCGCGCTTCACCTTCAAGGACCGATTGGCCGAACGCTACCGCGCCGGGCGGATCCTGCTGGCCGGCGATGCGGCCCACTTGTTCCCGGCCACGGGGGTGGCGATCAACGCGGGCATGCTCGATACGGTCAACCTGGCCTGGAAACTGGCCGCCGATATCGACGGCTGGGGACCAGCGGGCCTGCTCGAGACCTATCACGACGAACGTCACCTGGCGGGCGCGCGGACCCTGCTACACACTCGGGCGCAGGTGGCACTGCGGCGCGGTAAAGACCCGGCCGCCGAAGCGCTTCGGCAGGTCTTCCAGGAACTGCTTCTCGACGAGCAGCCATTGCGCCGCGTTGGAGCCATGATCGCGGGCACCGACATCCGCTATCGGCTAACAAACCCCAACGAACACGCCTTGACCGGCACATTCGCACCCGACCTTCCGCTATATACCGACCAGGGCGCAACCAGCGTCGCGGAACTCATGCACACCGCACGGCCCATCCTGCTCGTCCTCGCCGACCGGCCGGAGCTGTGCGCGATCGCCCGAGAGTGGCAACACCGCATCGAAATCCGCACCGCCCGAACCGATCACCGTCCAGCCGACGCCCTGCTGATTCGCCCCGACGCTCATATCGCGTGGGCGGCAACCATTGACGAGTCCATCGATACCGCCGCGCCGGCGCTGCGAGAAGCGCTCTCGAACTGGTTCGGCGCACCCTCGAGAACACCGGTGCCCGCCGATCAGCTCGGCTGATCGGCCGTTGTCCCGCACCACTTCTCCCGCTTTGCGACCTGGTGGGAGAAGTGATGACGCGCCAAGGGGATCCCGGCGCGCCGGACCGTAGACACGCGGTCTGCTGAGCGCGATTGCACTGTGGGAGTGCGGGTTTTCCTGTGCTCGATGTCGGTGGCGGAGGTTTCGGAGACACTTCACCAGCGCCGCACCGATGTGCCGTCGGCGATGGCTCCGACGGCGTACGAAGTGGACGCTAGGTGAACAAATGGTATCGCAATAGTGTTGCCACGCAACAATAGTTGCGTCATGCTGAGGGTATGGCCAGACGGTCGAAGAGGCGGCCGGTCCGGCCGAGGTGGGGATCCGAGGATCCGAAGGGGTGCTGTCCGCGCCCCGTCTTGTCTCATGCAATTCGTTGGCGACGGCGCCTCGGCTGGGTGCTGGCCGTCAGCTTCGTGCTGTTCGTCTTTCCTGGGCTCCTCGGAGCGGTCGCCAATGCGCAGTACCTGGCCGCGGCGACGGGCGGCGGTGTCTCCGAAATCGACGGCCTCAGCTGGATGCACATCCACGATTCGTACGGGGTTCCGCTGGCGAACTACGCCTTCGCGACGGACCACGGCGGCGTGCTGGATCCGGGGTCGACGATCCTCTGGGCCATCCTCGGCTTCGAATTCATCGGCTATATCGCCATCGTGACGACCGCTATCTGGTTGATCGGCAATGCGCTGAGCTTCCAGTGGCTCAATATGTTCGGCTCGGCACTGACCGGCGTCGCGGACCGGCTGACCGGTCAGATCGCGACGCCGATGCTGCTGATCACCGCGGCGACGATCGGTGCCTTCTGCGTCGCCTGGTTCTGGTTGCGTGGCTATCACGCCAAGGCGATGCTGCAGATCGTCACGATGCTGGGTGTCGCGGTGCTCGGGCCGGTATTCCTGGCAGAGCCGCTGGGCGATGTGCTGTCCTCGGACGGATTGCTCGCCAAGGGTAGGGATCTCGGAATTTCGGTGGCGGCCGGGCTCAACGGCAACAACAACCCGAATCCGAACCAACTGGTGACGACCATGCAGCGCGATCTGGCGGACAACTTCGCCCGCCGCCCGGTGCAAGTGTGGAATTTCGGGCATGTGGTCGACGAGCAACCGGCCTGCCGGTCGGCCTGGTCCGCGGGGATGACCGCGGGCGACGACGAACGGGTCCGCAAGGGCATGCAGAGCTGCGGTGATTCCGCCGCCTACGCCAAGGCCCAGAATCCGAGCATGGGTCAGGTCGGCACCGGCCTGATGCTGTTGATCTGCGGCGGCATTCTGTTGGTCTTCGCGGTGGTGCTCGGCATCCGGGTCATCAAGGCGGCCCTGGACGCGATCTACCACGGGTTCATGTCGATATTCGGTTTCGCCGCAGGCGGATTCGTCTACGGACCGACGCAGACCTTTCTGATCCGCAATATCGTCGATGGCTTTGTCGCGGCGGGCCGGATGACCGCCTACACCATCTTCCTCGGCATCTACGTGCTGTTCATGGGCAATCTGTTCGCGCAGGCGAAGGGGCAGACCATGGCGGTGATCGTCATTGCGGGCACCGTCGAGATCGTCGCCATCTCCCAGCTCAAACGCCTGAACCGCAGCCTCACCCGGGGCAACGACTGGATCGCCAACCGGTTCGCGCTCGCCGTGCAGGGGTCCGGAGCGCGCCCCGGCGGTGGAGGTGGCGGGGGATCGGCACTCGGTATGGGTGATGCTCGGGCTGGCGGTTCGATGCACGGCGGGCTGATGTCCGGATTGGGCATGCTCAACACGATCAATGCGTCGCCCGCGACCGCGTGGCTCCTCGGGGCCACGGTCGGCCCGTTGAACCCGCTGTCGCGCAGGAAGAAGGGGATGGATCTCAACAACATCGCCGTCTCGCCGATGGTGCGGCAATTGCACGAGTACAACCACGCTGGTCGCGGGAACTGGCGGGTCAAGGCCGCCGGGCGGTTGACCGGAATAGACGGCGGAATCAGGTCCGCTCTCGGCGTCCAAAATGTTCTGGATGGTCTGGGTGACAGCAAGGTCCCGGACGCGATGATCGCTCCGATTCTGCTGGCGATGGGTGCGAACGATCAGCAGGTGATCGATGCCCAGCGCGCACTGGCCGTCCAGAAGGCCAGCATGAAAGACTTCAACCCGAACGGCTTCGCGCCCTTACAGAAGGCCCTCGCTGCGGGGTATGCGGTGGAGAACCATCAAGGTGTCGCCGCGCTGCCGGCCTTCGCTGGGCAGGCTGTGGTCGCGGCGGACAACTTCGTACGGCACTCCACTGCGCCGATGAACCATGTAGATCCCAATCACGCGTTTGTGCGACGGGTCCTGAACAGCGACGAACATCAGCTCAGAACCATCACCCCGGACGAATGGCGCAACGCTGGGCGCGATGTTCGCCAATACATCGGACGGCAACTGGCGCTCGACCACCAGACGGCGGCCACGAACTACTACCATCACCAGGACGACCCGATTCTTCTTCAGGCGTTGCAGCAGTCGACCCGGCGTCTGGCCAACTTCAACAACTTCGATCCGAATGGCGGACCCAACCCATGGTCTTCGTAGGCGGGTGGGTGGGCAGGCCGACAATACTCGCCGATCGGTGAGGTGCTGGCCCGGCTGCGCCATTCAGTCGCGGCACGGGACACAAGGTTGCGGTCATTGACACCGGCGTGAACATGCATCCGCGCCTGCCCGCGCTCGGAGCCGGGCGGCGACTACGTTTCCGAAAGTGACGGGTCGACCATGCGCACAGTTCGATGGCCTCACCGATGGGGCTGGTCAACGATCCGTGGTCGGGTTCTGGATGCGGAACCTGATCTTATGGCGCAAGGGGACCCGCTCGCATAGCCCCGAAAACTGGTAGAAACCTGTGGGTTGAACGTGATTGCCCGGGGGCACTAGAACCAGACGGGCCGTCAGTTATGGTGACGGCCTATCGTTCGAGTACCCGAATGATCGCGAGGCTCACCGTGCGGGACAGCGCTCCCACCACCTATCAGGAACTACGCGCCCTCCTGCAGCAGCGCTTACCGGAACTGGCCGAGGGCCAACAGCGCATTGCCAGGCTGGTATTGGACGATCCGGAAGGAACCGCATTCCGCAGCATCGGGCAGAGCGCCGAACTCGCGGGGGTGCACCGTTCCTCGCTGGTGCGCTTCGCGACCATGCTCGGTCTGCCCGGCTATCCGGGCCTGGTCGAACTCTGCCGCAGACAACTCGCCGCCGAGGCGTATCTGGTGCGTAGACCCGCCGACGCACCGCCGCCGAGCTCGAACGACGAGTTCTTCACCGCGATAACCGAGTACGACGCCACCAATATGTCCCGTACCTTCGCGCGAATCGATCGCGGCGACTGGGACCGGGCGGTGGAGACGCTCGCACATGCCTCGGGTGTGCACGTCATCGGGCTGCGGCGCTGCCTCGCGATCGCCTACGCCGCCACCTACCAGCTGCAGATGGTGCGTCATCGGGTGCGCCAGCTCGGGGCGACCGCCCGGCTGCTGACCGACGAGCTGCGCGATATCGAACCCGGCGACGCACTCCTCGCGGTATCGATCCGGCGCTACAGCAGTGATACCGTGCGCGCGGTCGAGGCGGCGCGCCGCCGTGGCGCCACCACCATCGCCCTCACCGATGACGCGTCCTCCCCGCTGGCCCGCATCGCCGACGTGACCTTCTACGTCGGAACCGGATCCCTCACCGTGCTGCGCTCGCTCACCGCCTTCACCGGACTGGTGCACGCCCTGGTCACCGCCGTCGCGCTGCGCCTGGAATCCGTCGGCGCCGATACCGACATCCTCGACGATCAATTGCTCGAGTAGCCGCGTCGTTTGCCGGTGCCGTCCTCGGGTACCGCTTGGATATGACGCCAAGCCATGATCTCCGGGAGCTCGGATTGCCCGAGACGATCTCGGTGGCGCTGTTCGACCTCGACGGTGTATTGACCGATACCGCGGCGGTGCATCGGCGGGCGTGGAAGGCGGTCTTCGACGAATTCCTGGCCGGTCGCAGCCCCGGTCCGTTCCACCCGTTCACCGAATCGGACTATCTGGGCTATGTGGACGGCCGCTCGCGGGCGGACGGTATCCGCGAGTTCCTGAAGTCGCGGGGGATCACGCTAGCGGAGGGGGAACCGGATGCGGCCGACGGGGAGCCGACCGTACAGGGACTCGGAAATCGGAAGAATCGGCTGTTCCTATCGTTCCTCGAACGCGACGGCGTACATGTCTATCCGGGCTCACTGGCCTATTTGAACGCGACGCGAGCGGCCGGATTGCGGACGGGGGTGGTGACCGCATCGGCGAATGCCCATGAGGTGTTGGCGGTCGCGGATCTGACCCGGTTCGTCGATGTGTGCATCGACGGAGTCGAAATCGCCAGCCGCGGTCTGCGCGGCAAACCCGCCCCGGACGCATTTCTCGCGGCCGCCCAGGCGCTGGACGTCAAGCCGGAACAGGCGGCGGCGTTCGAGGATGCCATCGCCGGGGTGACAGCCGGTCGGGCCGGTGACTTCGGATATGTGGTCGGCGTCGATCGAGTGCGCGATGGCACGCAGGCCGAGGCATTGCGCCGGGCCGGGGCGGATGTGGTCGTCACCGATTTGGCCGAGCTCGGGCCACCGCCATGACCACCGACTGCCATGGCTTCGAGATCGCGCCATGGCACCTGCGTTGGTGCGGACTGGATCTCGAGGCATTGCACCGAACCGAGTCGATCTTCGCGCTCTCCAACGGACACCTCGGGCTGCGCGGCACTTTCGAGGAGGGCGAGCCGGTCGGCAAGCCGGGCACCTATCTCAACGGGTTCTACGAGAAACGCCAATTGCCATACGCCGAGGCGGGATATGGCTATCCGGAGGAGGGCCAGACCGTCGTCAATGTGACCGACGGGAAAATCATCCGGCTGCTCGTGGAGGACGAGCCGATGGATATGCGTTACGGCGAGGCCGTCGAACACGAACGGGTGCTGGACTTTCGTTCGGGTACGTTGCGGCGCGACACGGTCTGGAACTCGCCGACGGGTCGGCGCGTGCGCATCCGCTCGGAGCGACTGGTGTCGTTCACCGAACGCAGTCTGGCCGCGATCCGCTACGAGGTCGAACCGCTCGACGACGATCTCGAGTTGGTCATCCAATCGGATCTACTTGCCAATGAACCGGTTCCGACCCCGCACGGTGATCCCCGACTCGCCGCCGCGCTGGAGAACCCTTTGGTGGCGGACTTCTGCACTGCAGGTGATTTCTCGGCGGTACTCGTCCACCACACCCGGCGATCCGGGTTGCGCATGGCCGCGGCCATGGACCACGAACTCGAGGTCGACGCGCCGCCACGGTGCAGTGTGCACGCCGAGGAGGATATGGCCCGCTTGACGATCGCGGTCGATGTCGCCAAGGGCGAGCGCGTGCGATTGACGAAATATCTAGCCTACGGATGGTCGAGTCGGCGCTCGGTACCGGCGCTGCGAGCTCAGGTCGAGGCGGCGTTGGCCGCGGGTCTCGAGACCGGCTGGGATACCTTGCTGGCCCGCCAGCGTGCGTATCTGGACAACTTCTGGTCCACCGCCGATATCGAGATCGACGGAGATCCGGAACTGCAGCAAGCCGTCCGATTCGCGCTGTTTCATGTCCTGCAGGCGGGCGCACGCGGTGAGACCCGCGCGATACCGTCCAAGGGGCTGACCGGGCCTGGCTATGACGGCCATTCATTTTGGGATACCGAGACTTTCGTATTGCCGGTGTTGACCTACACGGTGCCGGTGGCCGCGGGTGACGCATTGCGTTGGCGCCACGCCACCCTCGATCGGGCCCGCCAGCGCGCACACGAACTCGGCCACACCGGCGCGATGTTCCCGTGGCGCTCGATCAATGGCGACGAGGGTTCCGGCTACTGGCCGACCGGCACTGCCGCGGTGCACGTCAATGCCGATATCGCCGACGCGGTGGTCCGATATCTCGGCGCGACCGGTGATGAGCATTTCGAAAGAGGATGCGGTGTCGAGCTTTTGGTGGAGACCGCCCGCTCGTGGGTGAGCCAGGGGCACTACGACACAGCTGGTAACTTCCGGATCGACGGCGTGACAGGTCCGGATGAATACTCCGCACTCGCCGATAACAACATCTATACCAATCTGATGGCACAGCGGAACCTCGATGAAGCCGCCGAAGCCTGTGCGCGCCAGCCGGATATCGCCGAGCGGTTGGATGTCGACGCCGAGGAGATCCGCGGCTGGCGCGACCGCGCCAAATGTATATTCCTGCCGTATAACGAGGAACTCGGGGTGCACGAGCAATCCGAGGGTTTCACCGACCATGCACGCTGGGACTTCGCCGCGACGCCGCCGGAGAAGTATCCGCTGATGCTGTATTACCCGTACTTCGATCTGTATCGTAAACAGGTCGTCAAACAGGCGGACCTGACCTTGGCAATGTACTTGTGCCCCAACGCTTTCACTCCCGAGCAGAATGCGCGCAACTTCGACTATTACGAGGCATTGACCGTCCGCGATTCGTCGCTGTCGGCCGCTGGCCAGTCCGTCATGGCCGCCGAGGTAGGCCACCTCTCGCGCGCCTTCGACTATTTCGCCGAGGCCGCATTGACCGACCTGCACGATCTGCATCACAATGTCGCCAACGGGCTGCATATGGCCTCACTTGCCGGAGCTTGGCTGTGCTGCGTCTTCGGGTTCGGCGGCATGCGCGACCACGGTGGTGAATTATGTTTCGCACCACGACTTCCCGCGAATATCTCGCGCTTGGTCTTCCGAATCATTTGGCGCGGCAGTGGTATAGCCGTCGAGATCACCGGTGATTCAGCGACTTATCGACTGCTGTCCGGAGATTCGGTGGTCCTGCGCCACCACGGTCGCGATACGACGCTCGGCAATGTCGCGGTCACATTGCCGATCCCGCGGCAATCCGATCGACCCGGGCCATTGCTACCCCGGGGGCGGGCGCCATATCGGCGGGGGTAGCGGTACGAAGGAGCGGGCATGCCATCGTTCACCGAATCCGAGTACTGGTTGGGCCGACTGGTCTTCCAGCACGGTCTGGCCGCTATCTATCTGGTCGCCTTCGTGGCGGCGGCGCGGCAATTTCGAGCACTCATCGGCGCGAAGGGGATGTTGCCGGTGCCCAGATTCGTCCGGCGGGTGGAATTTCGCCAGGCTCCCAGTATTTTCCATTTCCACTATTCGGATCGGTTCTTCGCTTCGGTCGCCTGGTCCGGTGCGGCGCTGTCGGCCGCGGTGGTGGCCGGTGTGTTGAACCTGGTGCCGCTGTGGGTCGCGATGCTGCTGTGGGCGGTGCTGTGGGCGCTGTACCTGTCGATCGTGAATGTGGGGCAGGCGTGGTACGCGTTCGGGTGGGAATCGCTGCTGCTGGAGGCCGGATTCCTGGCAATCTTCCTCGGCAATGACCGGGTCGCGCCGCCGGTGCTGGTGTTGTGGTTGGCGCGGTGGCTGCTATTCCGGGTGGAGTTCGGCGCCGGTCTGATCAAGATGCGTGGCGATTCCTGCTGGCGCGATCTGACCTGTCTGTATTACCACCACGAGACCCAGCCGATGCCCGGCCCGCTGAGCTGGTTCTTCCATCGCTTGCCCAAACCGCTGCATCGAGTGGAGGTGGCGGCCAATCATTTCGCCCAACTCGTCGTACCCTGGGGACTTTTCGCACCGCAGCCGGTGGCGAGCATGGCCGCCGCGTTCATTATCGTCACGCAACTGTGGCTGGTGCTCTCCGGCAATTTCGCCTGGTTGAACTGGGTGACGATTGTGTTGGCCAGCACCGTGATCGATATGTCCTCGGCACAAGCGGTTCTGCCCGTACCGGACCCGCCGTCCATGCCCGCGGCATCGCCGTGGTTCGCGGGTCTGGTGATCGCGTGCACCGTCGTGGTGCTGTTCCTGAGCTACTGGCCCGCCCGCAATCTGGTTTCGCGCCAGCAGCGCATGAATGCGTCCTTCAACCCATTGCACCTGGTCAACACCTATGGTGCGTTCGGCAGTATCGGCCGAACCCGCGAGGAGGTGGTGTTCGAGGGGACCGACGAAGCGGAGATCACCGACCGGACACTGTGGCGGGAGTACGAGTTCAAGGGTAAGCCGGGGGATCCGCGTCGATGGCCACGGCAATGGGCCCCTTACCACCTCAGGCTGGACTGGCTGATGTGGTTCGCCGCGATCTCCCCGTCCTACGCCCGCGGCTGGCTGCTCGGCTTCGTCGAACGACTGCTGCGCAACGACCCCGCGACCCTGCGACTACTACGCCGCTGTCCCTTCCGCGATACTCCGCCGACCTACGTGCGGGCGCGAATCTATCTGTACCGCTTCGCAACTCGCGCCGAACTCCAGCACGAGCACACATTGTGGCGCCGCACCCTGGTCGGCGAGTATCTCCCGCCGATGGCGTTGGGTCAGTAGTAACTGCGTCCGGCCGGGCCGCCGGAGACCGACCAGACCTCGGTGATGAGGCCATCGGCGATGCGCAGGATATCGGTGCCGCTCACATCGACCTGCTCGCCATCCGGTCCGGTCAACGCCGCACCGTACGGCCGTGCCACGAATCCCGTTCGGGTGTCGTCTATTTCGACGACCGGCTCGCCCTGCGGTATGAATCGGATCCCGGGACGCTGCTCGTGGAATTCGGCGATCTTGGCGGCGAAGGTCCGGGGGTCGTGGATATCGTCGTAGTCGCTGGCACCGGGCTGGGCATAGCGGAGAGTGAATTCTGGGGCCATGATCTTGTCCGCGAGCCCCAGATCGCCGTTCCACATCGCGGTCCATTCGTCGAACAGGGTGATGCCGAAGTCGCGCATCGTCGCTCCTCAATAGTCTCATTGATACGGTCTCGATGACATTAATCTATAGTCTCAGTGAGACGGTGTCAATGAGATGGAGAAGGCATGGCGGATCTCGGGCCGCAGGACCACATCGTGCTCGGGCTCATCGCCCGGCACGGACCCCTCACGCCCTACGAGTTGAAGGCCAGGCTCGAGGAGAGTGTCGACTACTTCTGGCCCGTGCCGCACGCCCAGCTGTATCGTATTCCCGTGCGCTTGGCCGAGCAGGGGCTGCTCGAAGAGGAGGCCGAGCAGGGCGGGCGGCGGCGTCGACTCTTCCATCTGACCGATGCGGGTCGGGCAGAATTGAAGCGCTGGCTCGCCGATCCACAGAGTCCGCCCGCCGAGACCCGCGACCCGGCACAGCTCAAGCTCTTCTTCGCGGATCTCGGCGCTCCTGGCGATGTGGTCGCCCTGGCGAATAGCGAGGCAGGAGAACACCGTCGGCTGCTCGAGTCGTATCGATCGCTGTACGCCGATATCGACCCGAGCGACAAGGTGCGCGCGGTGTCGCGTGCGCGCATCCTGCGGCTCGGCATCCTGCACGAACAGGCCTATGTCGAGTTCTGGGAAGACCTCGCCGCCGACCCCGAATACCGGGACCGGCGGCGCACGTAGTCAGCCGCGGCGGGCGCGCTTGACGAAACGGACACTGAGGGCGATCAGCGGGGTGAAGAAGATCATCGACAGGACCGGCGAAAGCCAGGCCATGGTGTGTATGGGCAGTTGGTAGGCCAGCAGGATGCGGACGGTGGCTTCGGCGACGAGGCCGACGCCCCAGGCCATCGCCAGGGTGTTGAAGCCGCGGCGCTTGGTCGGGTTCGCTCGGTAGGACGCCTCGAATTCGGCGAGCTCGACCGGTCCGGTGGCCGCGAGTGCCTTGCGTGCGGACAGGTAGGTCAGCGGTTTACCGACCACGGTGCTGATCAGGAAGGCGATACCGACGATCGCGGTGCCCGCGGAATCCTTGACGATCATCATCCGGGGGTCGCCGCTGATCAGCGAACCGAGCAGACCGAAGGCGAAGACGCCGAGCATGATCGCGGCGAACGGTTCGAGGCGCCGCGTTCGGATCGTCTCGGTGAGCAGCACCGCACCCGAGAACAGGGTGCCGGCGAGCAGGCCGGTGAAGTCGCTGTAGCCGAGGCCGGTCAGCAGGAAGTACGCGCCGATGGGCACCGCGATATCGCGGGCGATCGGGGCGATTACGCGGATCGGGTTGAAGCGCGGCGCCGCGGTCGGCTCCGCCTCGGACGGTGCGATGGTCGTCATTACGGGTGCTCCTGGCTGGTGAAATCGGCTGTGCACTACGTGAAATGACGTTACGGCTCGGCGGTGGGCGACAAATCTGCCAACCATCACGGGTCCGGCATGACAACTGTCATGCCCGACGGAATTGCCGGATCGGTCTGCCCGCGAGCATGCGCACGAAGAGTGCGGCAAAACGCAAGTGGCTCAGTGCCTCTCGCCTAGTGAAGGCGACCGACCATACCGTTCTCGTGCCCGCCGCGGGCAGTGGGCGGTTGTCGAATCGATCCGCCACCCAGTTCATGGTGGCCGGTGCGCCGATGAACAGCAGCGGCAAATGCAGGCTGAGGCGGTCGCGCAGATAGCGGACGTGCGCGCCCCGGACCGTATAGCGGGCAACGTGTTGATCGATATCGTCGACGGCGATGAGCTCGTCATTGATGCCCTGGATGACGAGCAACGGCATGACCGGCGCCTGCACGCCGGGACGGATCTCGGCCATGATCTGCTGCAAGCCGGGTTCGGCGAGCAGATCGGCGAAGGTGCGGTGGCTGTAGTCGTCGACGTTCTTGCCCATCAACCGGAACAGCAGATGCAGTGTGGTCCGCGTTTCGGCATCGCTGAGCAGATCGAGGAATTCGGACTTCACATGGGCGCGCAGGATACGATCCAGATCCGCGTAGGCCCGGCGCAATCCGGCCACGCACACCGTCGCGAAACCCGCGAAGAAGGTGCCGTTCAACCGCGCGAAGGCCGAACCGGGATCGCCGACCGGTGAGCCGGCGACCGCGCCGACGATATCGAGTTCCGGTGCGTATTCGGCGGCCAGTTCCGCGGTCCACGCCGTGGCGAGGCCGCCGCCCGAATAACCCCACAGCGCAATGGGAGTCGCCTCGCTCAGGCCGAGTGGTGCGAAGCGCAGGCTCGCACGGATGGCGTCGAGGGATCGGTAACCGGGTTCGCGCGGCACCCCGAAATGTCCGGCCAGCCCGCCGTGGTCGGGCACCGAGATCGCCCAGCCGCGGGCCAGTGCATAGGTGATGACGGGCAGTTCGACCTGCGGAATCGAGCCGAGTGCCCGCGCGCCGCGCCGCAACGCGTACGAGGGCAGACATTTCGAGCTGACGCCGTCGATGGCGCATTGGAACGAGACCAGCGGTCGTGGTTCGCGCGGGTCGGCACCCCATGGCAGTAGCACCGTGGTCACCGCGGCCTCGGCGGTGCCGTGCAGGTTGCTGGTGCGGTACAGCAGCTGCCACGCCGAAAACTTCAGTGGCACACGGCCGAACAGGGCGAGCTCGACCTCGCGTGTCCGCAGGATGGTGCCGCGGGCGAAGCGTGCGAATCCGGCGGGTGGACGATAGAACCGATCCAGTTCCGGTTGCAGTGGTCGAGTCGAACGATACATTTCGGCAACCGGGTGCGCCGATTCCCATCCGGCGTCGGCCTGCACGCTCATTCCGCAACATCCTTTCGAGGCGCACCGGCACGGTGTTCTATTTGAAATGACGCCGGAATACCGATACTCAACGTAGCAATTCGGGGGTGGAAAAATAATTGTTCCGAAACACAATTGAGCCGGGTGTTTTTCTCCGACGCGCGGTGTTGACGGTGACCGTCGTCACCCGGTAGCGCGGTGGAATGCGCAGGTGAGCAGGGTCATGTCGAGCTGGCCTGTCACTGCACGCGGAAGAGAAGAATCCACGGAAATTTTGTCTTCGGAGACAAAAACCGGGCGGTTGCGAGATTTATCGGAAAATGGTTTCGTTGGGTAACGTGCAAGTCATGCCCGTGGTCCTACCCCCGTTGTCCGGAGACGCACCGATTATCGCCCGACTGGTTCGTCGGTTACCCGAAATCGCTGAACGCATGCTCGAGGCGGGCTTCGGGTCGACGCCCCCGACCGCGGGTCTGCCGGATGGACATTTCACCGCCGAGGTGCTGCCCGCGATCGCCGGATGCGGACAGGCCTTCCTGCGTGCGATCCAGGAGCAGCGGGTCTTCACCGGAACGGAGGTGATCGAATTCGTCGGTCCGGTGGCCGAGCGGCATGCCGAGGACCGAATTCCCTTGGGGCTGTTGATGCATGCGGTACACGGATCCGGTCAGGTGATCGTGCAGGAGGCGGCGGCGGTGGCCACGCCGGAGGACATGCCCGATCTGATCGCCTTCGGTGCTCGCCTGCTCGATCTGCTGCGCGATATCAACGTCGCCGTGGTGGAGGCCTATACCGATGTGGAGCAGTCGATCTACCACGCCGAACGCGAGGCGCGCCGGGCGCTGTGTTCGGCGCTGTTGCGTGGCCAGTCCGCGGAGGAACTGGCGGCACGCGCGGATGTCGTTCTCGCGGAGCGGTATACAGTGCTCGCCATTCATATCCCTCCGGACGACCACCCGATCGTGGTCGCCGATCTGCTCACCCGCCGCCGAATCCGGGTGTTGCAGCGGGCATTGGACGGGATTGCCGGAACCAAGGCCTTGAGCACATTCGACGGCACGATCGGAATTGCGCTGCTGCCCAGTGGGTCTGATTCCACGGAGTACGAGCGGCTGGCCGCGGAACTCACCGAACAGTTCGGGGTCGATGTCTTCCTCGCCGAACGTCGCGCGGTCGAGCGGAATCTGCTGCCTCATGCGGTGCAGGAGGCGACCGATCTGGCCGAACTGGCCCGCCTGCTCAACCGGCCCAGCGGGCTGTACGACCTGGATGATCTGCTGCTCGAGTACCAGTTGACCCGGCCGGGTCCGGCCCGGGACCGGCTTGCCGACCGTATTGCCCCGCTGCTGTTGCGCCCGCACCTGTTCGAGGCGCTGGAGGCGCATCTGCGGCACGGGTCCGATCGCAAGGCAGCCGCGGCGCAGGTGCACGTGCATCCCAACACCTTCAGCTATCGGCTCAAGCGTATCGCCGAGCTCACCGGTATTGATCCGAGCGAGCCCAATGGTTCGCGGTTACTGGCGGCGGCGCTCACGGTGCATCGGTTCTATCCGGTGGGTGAGGCCGCGGAGGTCGTCGAGGGGGACTGATTGGCGGGATGAACCGTGTACCGCCCTGATCCGTGAGGTGAGGCAGGTACTTGGGCCGCGACAGCCGCGGCGGCCACGAACTCCGGGAGTGCACCATGTCGACGATCAACGGGTTACCCGCGCATGTGCTGCTGGTGCACCTCATCGTGGTCTTCGTTCCGCTGACCGCGGCACTGCTCATCTTGTCGGCGGTCTGGCCCGCGGCTCGTCGGCGGCTGATCTGGCTGGTCACCGGGTTGGCCGCGAGCACTGTCGCGCTGACCCCGGTGACGACCGAGGCGGGGGAGTGGCTTCAGCACAAGCTCGGCGGATCCCCCGCCATCGATGAGCACGCAGATCTCGGCGACACGATGATCTACTTCGTGGTGCCGCTGTTGCTCGTAGCGGCATTGCTCATCGTTGTCCACCTGCGCGACGAGCGTGGACGTCCGGTGCGGCGCGTGGTCACTGTGCTGGCGGCGGTATTGGCGATCGCCGCAGGCGGTGCGGCGACCACGCAGGTATACCGCGTCGGAGATTCGGGCTCACATGCTGTGTGGGGTGCCCAAGCGCCGTAGTGGCATGATCGGTAGCTGCATGGCTGTGCGGCTGCGGCTTCAGCTCCTGAGCGAATCCCTCACTTCCAGGGCCGGATTCGACCAAGAGTTGGACGACCGGCCGGGCGAAATATCTGACCAGACCCGATGCACGGTGTCCCCCAACTCCAACTCGCATCGGTCTGGGTGTCGCCGACGAAGCCCAACGGCTGGGGAGTATCGCGCAAGGGCTATCGCTGGTGCGGCCGAGTGCTGGGATACGCGACAGCTAGTGGCTGTGGGGAGGGACGAGGCCGTGTTTGTGGGCGTACACGACAGCGTGGATGCGGTCGCGCACACCGAGTTTCGCGAGTACTCGGGATACGTGTGTTTTGACCGTCTCTTCGCCGACGCCGAGTGCCGCGGCGATCTCGGCATTGCTGCGCGCATCGGCCAGTAGCAGCAATACTTCTCGCTCCCGGGCGGTCAACTGCTCGACCTCGGATGGGCTGTCGGTTGGAGCGAGCGTGCCAGCGAACCTCGATATCAACCGTCGCGTCATCGACGGGTCGATCAGGGCATCACCACGGGCCGCGATTCGGATGGCGGCCACCAGCTCCTCCGGCGGCAGGCTTTTCAGTAGGAACCCGCTGGCACCGGCCTGCAGTGCGCGGTAGAGGTTGGCGTCGCTGTCGTAGGTGGTGAGTACAAGGACGCGAGTGCCGCCCGCCGCGACAATCGCCGCGGTGGCCGCGAGTCCGTCCAGCTTCGGCATGCGGACATCCACAATCGCGACATCCGGGCGCAGCCGGGCGGTTTCGGTGATGGCACAGCGGCCGTCACCGACCTCGGCGACGCATTCGAGATCGGTCTGACTGTCGACCACCGCGCGCAGTCCGGAACGGAACATGCTGTGGTCATCGGCGATCAATACGCGCACCGGTGCGTTCACGAACCTCCGATCGGCAGGGAAACCCTGGTGTGCCAATGGTTTTGCGCATCGTTCGGACCGAATCGCAGTTCACCGCCGAACAACTCGGCACGTTGGCGAATCCCGCTGAGCCCACGGTGCGCCGCCGTATCGCCCACCTCGGCGGTCTCGGCGAGCGGGTTGATCGACTCCAGCACCACGCGGTTGGGCTGATAGTCCACGACCAGCTGCGCATGCGCGCCGTCGCCGTGGCGCAGCGCATTGGTCAGCATCTCCTGCACGATGCGATAAAGGGTCAGGTTCAGCGAATCCGGCAGCGCGACCGCCGTACCTCGCACGGTGAAATCGACGGCGAGACCCGCCGCGCGTACTCGCTCCAGCAGATCCTCGATATCGGCGAGCCCGGGCTGTCGCTGGCCGTCCTCCTCGCGTCCGTGTAGCAGATCGAGTTGACGGCGCAGGTCGACCATGGCCGCGCGACTACTCGATTCCACCGCGGTCAGCGATCGGGCGGCGGCGGCATTCCCGGTGTCGGCCATGGCGATGCGCGCCGCGCCGGCATGGATGCCGATGGCGCTGACGTGATGGGAGATCACATCGTGCAGATCCCTGGCAATGGCGGCGCGTTCCTCGGCGACGGCGCGGGCGAGTGCGCTGCGCTGCTCCTGTTCGCGCAACTTGGCCTGCTGCTCCAGATCGGCGATATACGCGCCCCGCGCCGCCGTATACCGGCCGACCAGCCAAGGCACCACACCGGCCGATACCGTCGAGGCCAGCAGCAACCGCCAATCATGTGAGGTATTGCTGCTGATCAGTAGATGCGCGCTGGCGAAGCCGGCGCTCATCGCGATAACGGTCAGCACCGATTCGGGACCGACCATCCAGGCGCCCGCCCGATATCCCGCCACCAGGAATCCGACATCGGCGAAGCGTGCGGCGAAGCCGTGCCGGTGCAGCATCATGGCCTCGGCCAGGCGCAGCGCCACCTGGATCAAGGCCACCACACCGGCGGTGCGTGGCGGCGCGGCCAATGCCAGATCGGCCGCGACGATGGCGATCAGCACCGCGGCGGTCTGCCATGGGGCCACCGCGAAGATCCCATTCAGCGTCAACATCGCGGCATCGACCGCCGCGGCCGCGACGGCGACCACCAGCGATTGGCGGGCCAGCGATCTGCTCACATCCAACAGTTCGCACCACCTTCGCGCCGTCCGGGTCGAGCCGTCCGCGGGCGATCCTACCCAGCGTTGGTCCATATTCCGCGAAAGTCTGCCTGGGCGACAGCCGCGGCGCATCCCCCGCCCGGGGGACGGCAAATCCCTCGTCAGCGCGATGTTTGCCCAGGCCAGCGCCCGTAACGTGGCGGTGGAGCAGCACAGCGGAGGAGCCATTGTGATTGGTGCGCAGTTATTCATCTACGCCTTACCGGCGTTCGCCGTACTCATGTTCGTGGAGTGGATCGACTATCGCCGCGACCCGGACCGTCCGGCCAACGGTCACTCCGGACGGGATATGGCCTCCAATATCACCACCTACCTGCTCGGCCGATTCCTGAAGCCGGTGTTGCAGTATCTGATTCCCTTCTCGGCGGTGGTCGTCGCGGCCGCCATCACTCCGCTGCACCTTTCGCCGACCACATGGTGGGTGTGGGTGCTCGGGCTGGTGATCACCGACTTCTGCTACTACTGGGCCCATCGCGCCGACCATCGGGTCCGGCTGCTGTGGACCGCGCACAGCGTGCACCACTCTAGTCAGTACTTCAATCTGTCGACGGCCATCCGCCTGCCGTGGGTGCATCCGGCCGCCACTGTCGTGCGCGGATTCGCCTGGGTGCCGGCGGCTTTGATCGGGCTACCGGCGTGGATGATCTTCCTGCTGCAGACCATCGGGCTGCTCTACCAGTTCCCGATCCACACCCAGCGCATCCGCACCCTGGCGCGCCCGATCGAATTCCTGTTCAACACCCCGGCGCACCACCGCATTCACCACGGTTCGAATCAGCCCTATATCGATAGGAATTACGGCGGCGTCTTCATCGTCTGGGACCGGCTCTTCGGCAGCTTCGCCGCGGAGAGCGAACCCATTCGCTACGGCCTCACCAAGAACATCGGCACCGACAACCCGCTGAAGGTCAATTATCACGAACTCGGCGCGCTGATCAGTGATGTGCGCCATGCGAATACGTGGCGCGGGCGCCTCGGCTACATCTTCGGACCGCCCGGTTGGACCGAAGCGGCGCCGGTCGATCCGACGGTCATCCCAGCCGCAGCGCGCGAGGGATCGGTCGCCGCTTAGCTTTCGCGGTGTCTGACCGTCGCCGCGAACCAGGTCTAGATCGAGTGAATGAATATGCGGATGGCGGTGATTCGTCGACTGTCCGGGGCGAACTCGACAAAGGCGACACCCTGGGCGGCATCGAGCTGGACGCTGGCACTCACCGTGCGTCCGGCCGCGATCAGCTTGCCCCACTGCATATTTCGAGAACGATTGGTGAATTCCTCCAGCGAGATTCTGGTTCCGGCCAGTTCGATGATCGTGCGTTCGCTGAGCAGGCGACGAACCCGCGAGATGTCCGTGGCGGCTGCGGCCGAGAATATCTGGGCCGCAACGCGTTTGCCCGACCGGCCGATACCGCCCAGCGCCTGCATCATGCCGAGCATGCCATCGAAGCCCTGATTGGCGATCAGCTGCGGGCCCAATTTCAGTGCGGCGCCGAGTCCGGGCAGTCCGGTGCGCAGAAGCTGCACGATCATCGCGGCCAACTCCCAATGGGCGGCCAGCCGGGTGATCTTCCAGACGCCGTCCTGCTCGACGAGGTCGTAGCGCAGATGCATGGGCACCGCGACGGTGGCGCCGGTCGACATGGTGGTGCGGATCAGCAGGTCGCGGACTACGGTCGACGGGCCGACGAAGTCGTGGTCGACCTGGAAGGCGATGGTATTGGGGCCGATGAAGGTGTCGTAGAACCGTTCGATCGCGGCGCGGCCGATATGCGGGCGGGAACCGACCGGATCGTTGACCGTCGCCTCGGCGGTGAACAGTTCGACCCAGGCCACCTTGTCATGAGCCGTCACCGCACGCGGTGACGCCTGGACGGCCGCGATCAGGTCCTGGGCTGTGGAATCCAGCGGCATGGCAGTTCCTCCTCGCTACTGCGTCTTATGGTAGAACATGTTCTAATTTCGGCGCTGCGGGGTCGGTGCGCCGCTGGACCGGCGACACCATCCCCGGCTCAGCCGGCGCCCGTCTCGGCCACTCTCGCCGTCATGGATACGGGGCGGTGTCGATGTCGATGTCGCCTTGATCAGCGCCTGGTACGGGCGGGAGGGCGTGCTGATCTCCCATGACGAAGTTCGTCGCCGAAGCCGGTGGCGGCCTGGTCGCCGTGCTGTACGAAAGTTGCGGGTGCGCAGGCGTACCGAACCGCGATTTATGCTGAGCACCAAATGCTGAACTGATCTGGAGATAATCGCGGATGACCGAATCCACTGTGCACGAGCGCTGGCTGCAGCGCCTACGCCCGCACCCGCGCCCGGTGGCGCGCGTGATCTGTTTCGCACATGCCGGTGGTTCGGCGAGTTCGTTCGCCACACTCGCGCGAGCCATCGACGGGCCACTAGAGGTGCTCGCGGTGCAGAGTCCGGGGCGGCAGGACCGGCACAGGGAACCGTTGTTGGAGACGGTGGCCGAATTGGCTGCGGGCGCGCTGCCCGCCGTGCTCGAGCACCGCGAGCTGCCGATCGCGCTGTTCGGACACAGTCTCGGTGCGGTGGTCGCCTTCGAGGTCGCCAGGCTCATGGAGGCCGAAGGTGTAGCGCCGCTGCATCTTTTCGCATCGGGACGGCGCGCGCCGTCGTCGCTGCGGTACGAATCGGTGCATCGGCGATCGGATGCCGGAATCCTCACCGAACTGCGGCTGCTCGGCGGGCCGGGAGTCGAAATGCTCGATGATCCCGAGATCGCCGCGGCATTCCTGCCGGTAATTCGCAGCGACTACCGTGCCGTGGAGACCTATCGGCCCGACCCGGGCGCGCGCGTGGGCTGCCCGCTGACGGTACTGGTCGGTGACCGCGATCCCCGGGTGAGCGAGGCCGAGGCCGAGGCCTGGCAGTCGCATACCTCAGGCGCCTTCGAGCTGCGGGAATTTCCCGGCGGGCACTTCTACCTGTGGGATCGGCTGCCAGAGGTCGCGGCCGCGGTCCAGCGGGAGCTACTCGTCTAGCGTTGGCACCGCGGCGGCACCGAGCACCGGGCCGCGTTGCATGGCACGCTGGCGCCCGTGTCTGAATCGCCGAATCTCACAGGGCAGGGGCGCGTCGCGTCGGTACTGCGTTTTGCGACCGAGCTCATCGCCTGGATCGCGACGCCATGGGCGCTGGCCGGGCATTCGGTTGTGCTGGCGGTGTTTTCGGTGGTTGCGCTGATCGGGCTGCCCACCGTATTTGCTACGCCGGGTGACAAGAAGCAGGTGCTCGTCGCCGTACCAGGGTGGGGCACTATCGCGCTGGTAGTTCTGCAACTGGTCGCGGCGGTCGTCGCGGCATGGGTGGTCTGGCCGGTGTGGCTCGCAGTTCCGGTCAGTGTGTTGGCGGTGCTCACCGTGCTCATGGAGCTGCCGCGCTGGCGCTGGCTGTGGCGTGCCGGCGGTCTCGTCATCCAGTGATGCGCGGACGAAATTGTGGTCCTACAGGCCGTCGACCGCCACGACCGTCATGTCCCGCGCGGTCGTGCCCTGCGATTATCGAGGCTAGAATTCGCCGCTGGTCGCCGGATCGGCCAGCGCCCCCTCCGCGGTTCGTAGTCGGTCGGTGAGTGCGGTGAGTAAGTCCATGGACTCGGCGGATAGACCGAGCGCCAGTTGCACCAAGCGGCGTAGTGGACGGCTCTTGATCTGATCGGCCACCAGAAGGTCGTGGTCACCAGGTCTATCGAGGTAGTCGGGATTCACGGCGCGGTTCTCACAATCTGTCAGCTGCTCGGTGGATTACCCGTCGCTCCAGCGGTTAGTCGCGCTACAGCAGGTACGGCCGTCGGACCTCGATGCGCAGGTCATCCGGTGCGAACACTACGAGACTGTGACGCACATCGCACAGAGTCCTCGGCTGTGCCGTGGTCGAATGTTTCGCGGTTCGTCCGGCGTTGATCATGGACATTAGCGTCTAATATTCCGGCAAGCGGAGGCCACCCCTCCGATCGACCCCTACCGAAGGGCAGAACAGTGGCGTTCGGCGACTATCAGAACGAGATCTACTTCGCCGCCCTCGGCGGGCATGCGCCCGAGTTCCCGATGGATTTCGCGACGCTCGAGGCAAAGGCCTCGGCCGCACTGCCGGCAACGCTGCACTCCTATATCGCGGGCGGAGCCGGCGACGAGTTGACCCAGCGGCGCAATGTCGAGGCATTCGAGGACTGGGGTGTAGTGCCGCGGATGCTCGTCGGTGCGACCGAGCGCGATCTGTCGGTACACGCCTGGGGACTCACCTTTCCCAGCCCGATCTTCATGTCCCCGGTCGGTGTGATCGGCTTGGTCGGCGATAAGCACGGTGATATCGCAGTCGCCGAGGCGGCGGCGAAAACCGGTGTGCCAGCGGTCTTCTCGACGCTCATGGCGGATCCGCTGGAGCAGGTCATCGCGCACGCGGGTGCGACGCCGAGCTTCTTCCAGCTGTACACGCCGAAGAATCGCGATCTGGCGGCGAGTCTGGTGAGCCGGGCCGAGGCGGCCGGATATCGCGGCATCACGGTCACGTTGGACACCTGGATTCCGGGCTGGCGACCACGTGATCTGTCGAGCGGGAACTTCCCGCAGTTGCGCGGGCATGTGCTGAAGAACTACACCTGCGATCCCGTTTTCCAGAAGATGGTCGGCTCGGACGATCCACAGTCCATCGTGCTGCACTGGGTACAGACCTTCGGAAATTCGCTGACCTGGGACGATCTCGAGTGGCTTCGGTCGCTGACCGAGTTGCCGATCGTCCTCAAGGGCATCTGCCATCCCGATGACGCGCGCCGCGCGATCGATGCGGGTATCGACGGCATCTACTGCTCGAATCACGGTGGGCGCCAAGCCAATGGCGGTCTGAGCGCACTGGAGACGCTGCCCGGCGTGGTCGAAGCCGTTGCCGACCGGGTGCCGGTGCTTTTCGACTCCGGCGTGCGGTCGGGCACCGATGTGATCAAGGCCCTCGGACTGGGTGCGACGATGGTCGGCATCGGCCGTCCGTATGTGTACGGCCTTGCGCTGGGCGGGGTTTCGGGTCTGGTGCACGTATTGCGGATGATTCTGGCGGAGGCGGATCTGCTCATGGCGGTGAACGGCTATCCGGATGTCGCCGCGGTGCGCGAGAATATCCGGTCGCGGCGCTGAAGCTACGGTGTCATCAGGCTGATCAGGAATCGGGTAAGCACCTCGGTGATCCCGGCGAGGTCGGTCTGCTCGTCACCGGTGCTCCACTGGTGTACCAGGGCGAGTAGTGCGCCGAAGTATCCGATCACGGCGGTATGGAAGCCACCTGGCGGCTCGAAATCGGGTCCGAGCGTCCGACGCATCTGGTTCTCGAAGAAGTCCATCCACAGCGCCCGCTGCTCCAGCCTGCGTTGCTCGACGCGTTCACCGACCCCGACGACCTCGACATGCGCGATCCGGGCCACGCGCGGGTCACGTCCGATCGATTCCGCGTAAGCCCGCACCGCCGCCTGCGCCAAGCCGACCGCGTCACCCGTTGCCGCCATCGCGGCGGTGACCGCCTGCCTGGCCTCGGTCTGGATCTGGTCGTACACCGCGATCAACAGATCATCGCGGTTGCCGAAATGCTCATAGAACTGGCTGCGCGCCAATCCGGCCGCCCGGCACAGCGCGGTAATCGAGCTGTTCTGGTAGCCGCTCTCCCCGAATACCTCGACTCCGGCGGCCAGAAATTGCTCCCGCCGTCGCGCACGGCGGGCGGCAACGGGCCGTCCGTCGTACATCCGCGATGAGGAGCCAGCAGGCATCCGAGGACCATACCGGTCCTACCGAGCGGTGTGCGTCGCACGCGCGGTGCCACTACCGTGGGTCGGCGAGTCCGGACCCCGATCGCTGGGAGATGAGCGTGCCTGTATCGACGATCGAGACCACGGCGCCGCCAACCGCGGCACCGACAGAGCCCGAACGCCGCGCCATTCCCGCCGCGGCGTGTTGGGTGATCTCGATCCTCGGGGCGGTCGCCGGTGTGTACTACATCCACCAGGTGCGGCAAACGATGCAGGTCATGATGCATCTGATGGATCTGAGCGTCTATCAGATCGCCGGGCACCGCGTGGTCGACGGCGCCTCCATCTATGACACGCCGCTGCTGGGGCAGACTCGAGGCGTCTGGGAGTTCGTCTACACGCCGTTCGCCGCGCTGCTGTTCGTTCCGCTGGTCGATCTGCACGGTGACGTCTTCACCTACGTCGGTGCCTTCGGCAACTTCGCCATGCTCACCGCGTCGGTGTTGGCGGCGCTTTCGATGCTCGGCTACCGTCGCGACCTGCGGTTGGTGTTGATCGCCGTGCCGATCGCCGGACTGCTGATGTGGTGCGAGCCGGTGCGCGAGACCATGGCCTTCGGTCAGATCAATATCTTCCTGTTGATGCTGGTGCTCGCCGATATGGCGTTGCCCGATTCCTCACGCTGGAAGGGCGTGCTGACCGGGATCGCAGCAGGCATCAAACTCACCCCCGCCTTCTTCGTGGTCTATCTGCTGGTGACCCGCAGGTATCGGGCGGCCGTTACGGCCATCGGTGTATTCGCGGCGACCGTACTCATCGGTCTCGCGGCCATGCCCAAGGACTCGCTGTCCTTCTGGAGCGGTGCGTTCGCCGACCCCACGCGCGTCGGTGTGCCGGAGAATCCGCGCAACGAATCATTGCGCGGTCTGCTCGCACGCACCATCGGTGTCCAGGGTGTACACCAATTGCTCTGGCTGGCAGGCGCTTTCGCGATTGCAGCGGTATGCCTGTATCTGGCACGTCGGCTGTCGCTGACCGGATACGAACTGCCCGCGGTGGTGCTGGTCGGACTCACCACCACCGCGGTGTCCCCGTACAGCTGGGTTCACCACTGGGTATGGCTCGCACCACTGCTGGTCTATCTGGCAGACCTGGCCTTGCGCAGACGCGGTGCGGTCACATCGATCGGGCTGCTCATCGCAGTGGTGGTCGCATCCGGAGGTGTGATCGCCTTCTTCGACCCGACCATGAGCAGCATCTACGACTATCCCGCGGGAAGCCACCTCGCGACCTTCCTCCACAATGGATACATCTGGCTGACGCTCGCATTATTCGGTGCGGCCGCCGTTGCGCTGCGACGTTCGGCACGTGACGCACTCCCCGCCCCGGCGCGGTAATCAGGCCTCCGAAGCGTCCGCCGGTTCCCGTTCCGCGACCGCGGCGGCGTGTTTGGCGCCCGAGCCCCAACCGACGTGCAATTCGGAGCGCATGCGATCGGCCATGTGCGGGTAGTGCAGCTCGAAAGCGGGACGCTCGGAACGGATGCGCGGCAGTTCGTAGAAGTTGTGCCGCGGCGGCGGGCAGGTGGTGGCCCACTCCAGTGAGTTGCCGTAACCCCACGGATCATCCACCGTGACGACCTCGCCGTAACGGTAGCTCTTGAACACATTCCAGATGAACGGCAGCATCGACGCGCCCAGGATGAAGGCACCGATGGTGGAAATCGTGTTCAGCGTGGTGAACCCGTCACCGGGCAGGTAGTCGGCATAGCGGCGCGGCATACCCTCGGCGCCCAACCAGTGCTGCACCAAGAAGGTGGTGTGGAAGCCGACGAGTGTGGTCCAGAAGTGCCACTTGCCCAGGCGCTCGTCCAGCATGCGTCCGGTCATCTTCGGGAACCAGAAATAGATCCCCGCGAATGTCGCGAACACGATGGTGCCGAACAACACGTAGTGGAAATGCGCGACCACGAAATAGGTGTCGGTGACGTGGAAGTCCAGGGGTGGGCTGGCCAGGATGACGCCGGACAGGCCGCCGAAGAGGAAGGTGACCAGGAAGCCGAGGGAAAACAGCATCGGCGTCTCGAAGGTGAGCTGGCCGCGCCACATGGTGCCGATCCAGTTGAAGAACTTCACACCGGTCGGGACGGCGATCAGGAAGGTCATGAACGAGAAGTACGGCAGCAGCACCGCACCGGTGGCGTACATGTGGTGCGCCCACACCGCGACCGATAGCGCGCCTATGGCCAGTGTCGCGTAGACCAATGTGGTGTAACCGAATAGCGGCTTGCGACTGAATACCGGGAAGATCTCGGTGACGATGCCGAAGAACGGCAGCGCGACGATGTACACCTCGGGGTGGCCGAAGAACCAGAACAGGTGCTGCCACAGCACGACGCCGCCGGTGCCGGCATCGTAGATATGCCCGCCGAGGTGGCGGTCGTAGGCCAGCGCCATCAGAGCCGCGGTCAGAATCGGGAAGGCAAGCAGGATCAGGATGCTGGTGACCAGGATGTTCCAGGTGAAGATCGGCATCCGGAACATGGTCATACCGGGAGCACGCAGGCAGACCACAGTGGTGATCATATTGACGCCGCCGAGGATGGTGCCGACACCGGAGACCGCCAGCCCCAGGATCCACAGATCCGCACCCGCTCCCGGCGCGTGCTCGATGGTGCTCAGCGGGGTGTAGCCGGTCCACCCGAAGTCGGCGGCGCCGCCGGGCGTGACGAAGCCCGCCGTGGCGATGGTCGCGCCGAACAGGTACAGCCAGTAACTGAGGGCATTGAGCCGGGGGAACGCCACATCCGGCGCACCGATCTGCAGCGGCAGCACGCAGTTGGCGAAACCGAACAGGATCGGCGTCGCATAGAACAGCAGCATGATCGTGCCGTGCATGGTGAACAGCTGGTTGAACTGCTCGGGTGACAGGAACTGCATACCGGGGCGTGCCAACTCACCGCGCATCAGCAGCGCGATGAGACCACCGATGAAGAAGTAGGTCATCGCGCTGGTCAGATACATGACCCCGAGGACCTTCGGATCGGTGGTCGTGAGCATTTTCCAGAAATAGGAGCCCTTCGGCCCGACCCGCTGCGGATAGGGCCGCGCAACTTCGAGTTCGGTCGTAACCACGGCCGTCGCCACCTTCCGATCGCTGATCAGCCTTGTCCGGATTATGCGCCTCTTCGATCCGCGACATGCGTGCTTTGCGCCATTGCCGCCGACTTGTCTGCTGTCACGGTATGACTCCGGCTGCGATCACGGTGGGATGTGCTCTGGTGCGACACCTGCTATTTCCGCATCCACTGCTTCTTCGCCACGGGCGTGCGATTCCTGCACCGGTTGCGGTGCGCGCTCGGATACCTTCGGCGCCGTGAACCCCGTCGCCGTCCGGCTGTGACGCCTGCCATATGACGTGCATCACACTGGTCGCGGACCGGGAACCAGCCGCTGGCAGCGGCCGACCTGTGTGCGAGGGCTGGCACATCCATGGCCGTCGCGGATCTTTGGCAATCGAGGATTGGTGGAAAACGTGCAGGTCAAGCGCTCCGATCACCTCGTGTGGCTGATCGCGGCGCTCGCCGCCGGCGCGCTCGTGTTGCTCTCTGTGCGCGCGGCCGGTGATATGCCCTACCGGTCGGCGGGCATCGCGTATCCCGGGCTCCCGGATGTCGTGTTCTACATCGTGCTGCGGGTGGTCGCCGCACTGGCGGGTGCGTTCACATTCGGCGCATTGATTTACGCGCTGTGCTGCACCGTTGTTACCGCGCGTGGGCGGGTCGATGTGGACGGCTATGCCGGGGTCCGGGTGGCGGAGCGGGCGAGTCTGGTGTGGCTCGGCTCGGCGCTGGTCCTGATACCGGTGAGTGCGGCGAATGGTGGTGGGTTGTCGATGGGTGTCGCGCTGGAGCGAGGTGCGGTCGGCGCGCTGGTCGATGCGAGCGAGCAGCCGAAGGCATGGATTGTGGTCTCGGTGCTGGCCGGCGTGGTCGCGCTGGTTACGCGGATGACTTTGGCGTGGACCGGACTGGTGGTGCCGACTGTGCTCGCATTGATCGCGGTGCTGCCGCCCGCAATGGTCGGCAATGCGGGGGAGGGGCCGAATCACGACTTCGCCACCGGCGCGATGATCATCTTCCAACCGGCGGTCTCGGTGCTGCCGGGTCTGGCCTGGTGTGTGGCGGCGCAGTTCCGGCGGAACCGCTCCCAGGCCGCGGTCCGGCGGTACGGGCTCATCGGGCAGTTGTGTCTTACCGCGGCCACGCTCAGCGGGCTGGTGCTCGGTGCCGTCCTATTGCCGTTGTCGGCGCTGGTCAGCACGGACTACGGTCGGCTCGCCCTGGTGCTCGTCGGGTCGGCCGTCGCAATCGGGATCATGCTGAGAAGGATTGCTGCCGAAGATGTTTCGAGCGTTCTGATCTCAGGAACCGGCGCGCTTTCCTTAGTCGCGACGGCTGCTCTGGTGTCGATGGCCGTCCAACCGGCGCCCGCCTTCGCCGACCGCTCATTCACCGCGCAGGAGGTGTTCCTCGGCTTCGATCTGCCGGGGCGGGCCGACGTCTGGCGACTGATGACCATGTGGCGCTTCGATATCGTCCTCGGTACCGCAGCTCTCACCGGTATCGCGCTGTACGCCGTCGGCGTACTGCGCCTGCGGCGGCGGGGGGACACCTGGTCGCCATGGCGCACGCTGTCGTGGACCAGCGGCTGTGTCGCCCTGCTGATTTCGACGTCGTCGGGCATCGGCGCGTACGGCTACGCCATGTTCAGCATGCACATGATCACGCATATGGCGCTCAATATGTTCGTACCGGTGCTGCTGGTACTCGGCGCGCCGGTGACCCTGCTGCTGCGTACCGTTCCCGCCGCGCCCAAGGACGCGGTTCCCGGTGTGCGCGAATGGGTTCTGTGGATATTGCATTCCCGCCCGACCGCGATACTGGCCCATCCCGGCACCGCGATCGCGGCGTTCGTGCTCTCGCTCTACGGCCTGTACTTCACGCCGCTGTTCCAGAACCTGATCCGTTATCACTGGGGCCACGTCTTGATGAACGTGCACTTCCTGATCATCGGCTATCTGTTCTACTGGGCCATTATCGGCATCGACCCGGGTCCGCGCCGCCTGCCGCATCTGGGTCGGCTCGGTATGTTGTTCGCCATCATGCCCTTTCACGCCTTCTTCGGCGTCGCGGTGATGTCGATGAACACCATTATCGGCGAGCGTTTCTACGAACAACTCCAATTGCCCTGGCATATGGACCTGATGGCCGATCAGCGGGTCGGCGGCGGCATTGCCTGGGTCTCCGGCGAAATCCCGATCCTGCTTGTGGTCGGTGCGCTGCTGACACAGTGGGTGGCCCAGGATCGTCGCACCGCGGTGCGTTCCGATCGCAAGGACGACGAGTACGGCGACTCCGAACTCGCTGCCTACAATGCCATGCTGGAGAAATTGGCGCAGTCGCGCCGTTGATTCAGCGCGCGAACCGCACCCGCCGCAGGCGCAGACTGTTGGAGACAACGAAGAACGACGAGAACGCCATGGCCGCACCGGCGATCAACGGATTCAGCAGGCCGAGCACCGCCACCGGGATGGCGACCACGTTATAACCGAAGGCCCACACGAGATTTCCCTTGATGGTGCGCAGGGTGGCATGGGCGAGTTCGATGGCATCGGCAACGGCGGCGAGATCGTCGCGGACCAGGATGACATCGGCGGCCGCGATCGCGACATCGGTACCCGTCCCGATGGCCATGCCGAGGTCGGCGGTGGCCAGCGCGGCGCCGTCATTGATGCCGTCGCCGACCATGACGATGCGGCGGCCCTGCTCCTGCATGCGGGTAATGAGTTCGACCTTGCCCTCCGGAAGCAGTTCGGCGACAACCTCATCGATGCCGATCTCATCCGCGACCGACTGTGCGGCATAGGCATTGTCACCGGTGAACATCAGGATGCGCAGCCCGAGAGCGTGCAGTCGGGCGATGGCATCGGCGGCGGTGTCCTTCACGGTATCGGCGACCGCGATCACCGCGCGGGCCGCACCATCGACTACCGCGAGCACTACGGTGCGTCCCGCGCGTTCCTCCTGGCACACAGCACGACTCAGCGTCTGCGGGACGTCGATACCGTGATCGTTCAGTAGGCGGAGACGACCGACCATTACCTCGCGACCCGCGACTACACCGCGTGCGCCCAAACCCGGTAGTGCCGTGAAGGATTCGACCACCGGCAGGTCGTCGAGCAAGGTCCTGGCGTGCCGGGTGATGGCGGCGGCCACAGCGTGTTCGGAGGCCGCCTCCACCGCACCCACCAATCGCAACACTTCGTCCTCGGTCGCCGAATCCGTGACGGTCACCGCGACCACGCTCATCACGCCGTTGGTGACCGTGCCGGTCTTGTCCAACACCACGGTGTCCACATCGCGGGTGGCTTCGAGCGCCTGGTGTCCCTTGATGAAAATGCCGAGCTGGGCTCCGCGCCCGGATGCCACCATCAGCGCCGTCGGAATCGCCAGCCCCAAAGCACACGGACACGCGACCACGAGCACGGCGAGGGCGGACGAGGCGGCCCGGTCCACACCGGAACCGAGCAGCCACCAGGTCGCGAAAGTGCCTGCCGCCACCGCGAAGACGAACGGCACGAAGACCGAGGAGACCCGATCGGCGACGCGCTGCATGCGCGCCTTCCCGGTCTGTGCCTGCTCGACCAACCGGATCATGCCGGACAGCTTCGTATCCGCGCCCACCGCGGCCGCCTCCACGACAAGCCGACCGGTGAGCGCGGTAGTGCCACCGATGACGGCCATCCCCTCGGTCACCTCGACCGGAATGGATTCGCCGGTCATCGCGCTGGCATCCACACTCGACTCGCCGGAAACCACCAAGCCGTCGGTGGCGATGGTCTCACCGGGGCGAACCACGAACCGCTGTCCCTCGACGAGTTCACCGATGGGGACCCGCATATCGCGATTGTCGCGGGTCAGCACCGTGACCTCGCGCGCGCCGAGTGCGGCAAGCGCACGCAGCGCACTGCCCGCCGAACGCTTGGCCTTCGCCTCGAAATACCGCCCGGCGAGCACGAATGTGGTAACCCCCGCCGCGGCTTCGAGATAGATCGCATCACCGGACCAGAACGCGTCCCATACGCCGTTCGGGATTTCGGTTCGCTCCGCGTGCAGGAACATGGTGTCGAGCGACCACAGCGTCGCGGTCGTTACGCCGACGGAAACCAGTGTGTCCATACTCGCCGTAAAATTCTTCGCGCCCACCAGGGCCTTTCGGTGGAATGGCGCGGCTGCCCACACCACCACGGGCAGCGCAAGCACGGTCAGGATGATCTGCCAGCCGGTGATCCGGGTGGCCGGGACCATCGCGAACATCACCGACAGATCGGCGAGGGGGAAAAACAGCAGTAGTGCGACGACCAAGCGGCGGAACAGATCCCGGACTGCCGCCTCCTCGGGGGCACAGGAGACGGGTCCGATGCTATCGGTGATCGGCTGCGCGCCGTAACCCGCCGCGACCACCTCGGCGCAGAGCTGGTCGGTGGAGATGTCCTTGGCCGCATCGACGGTGGCGACGCCGGTCGCATAGTTCACCGAGGCCAGTACGCCCTCGACCTTATTGAGCTTGCGTTCCACTCGGTTCGCGCAAGCGGCGCAGGTCATTCCGGATACCGCGAGCGAAATGCGGGTGGTTTCGCGTTCCGGACCAGTGCTGAGATCTGGGGCGACCGCCGCTCGCGTTGCTGTGTTCATTCAATTCCGTTCGGTGTCAGGCGGCAGGATCTTGGGTAGAGCGGAGATGGCCGGTGCGGCGGCCGAATCGGGCGCCGGGTGGCAGGACGAGTTCGGTGGGCGCGGGATTGCTAGTCCGTGACGGCGGCGAGGTTTGCGGTCGGCGGGTGCGATGCACCACCACGACCAGCACCAACGCGGCGACCAGAATGCCGTGCGAGAGCACCCGGGGGATCGGCACGACCCCCGAATACAGATCACCGATGACGAAGGCGGTGAGCGTTGCCACCAGCACGCCCAGTACCGGCAGCACACCGGAGGTGGCGTACGGCCGCAGCGCGCAGTAGATAAATCCGATGCCGATCGCCAGGCTCCATGCCGTCGACTCGTTCATCAGGTGCTGAGTCATTTCAGCGTCGTGGTGATGCGTCATGCCGAAGTCGAATCCGGCGAACTGGCCGATCGCCAGCACACACTGCACGATCCCGAGCAGACCGAGCAGCAGCCTGAGCCACTTCACCTCGGAAAGCAATGTCCGCCACACCGATCCGCGCGGACGCTCCAGATCGGCGGCCGCGAATATGGCATCGGTGAGATCGGGTGCGTACGCCGAACCGCCGCGCAGCAGGCGCGAGGTCTCCACGGCGGCCGCGTACCAGGAACAGCACTGCGCGCACTGTTCCAGGTGTTCGTCGACACGCGCCGCGGGCACGGTTTCGCGTTCGCCATCGATCCGGGCCGACAGTGCGGTCCGGCAAACCTTGCACTCCACGTACAGATTGTCGTCCGCCAGCACCGCAAAGTTCCCGAGGGCGCGCAGGGGTTATTGTCGAACCCATGCCGACGCCCGCCGAGGATGACGAGACGACTCAGCTGGCACTAGCGGCGGCGCGTGGGGATCGACGAGCTCTGGAAGCTTTTATCCGGGGTACCCAGAAGGATGTCTGGCGATTGTTGGCCCATCTCACCGAGCTGTCGCGTGCCGATGATCTGACCCAGGAGACCTATCTGCGTGCGCTGGGCAGCATCAAACGCTTCGAGGGTCGTTCCAGCGCCCGGACCTGGTTGCTGTCGATCGCGCGCCGTGTCGTCGTAGATCAGGTGCGAATGGCCGTGGCGCGGCCGAGCATTGCGCAGGGCGTCGATTGGGTTGCCGCGGCGGACCGTCTGGTGGCGCGGCGCGATGGGCTCGCCGACATCGTGGAGCTGAAGCTGTTGCTCGAGGATCTGTCCGCGGAGCGTCGGGAGGCGCTGGTGCTGACACAGGTGCTCGGTTTGTCGTATGCCGAGGCCGCGGCGGTGTGTGGGTGTCCGGTGGGCACGGTGCGTTCGCGGGTGGCGCGTGCTCGCGAAGACCTCATAGCCGCAACGCGCTTCGGCGGTAAGCGTCGCGCCAACGGCTGACTCTGCAGCGTCGCATCCCTGCTCTGCTCCGCGGCATCCGCGGTTCGCGAATCCCCGAGTAAGGCGGCAGCTTTCGGACCTCGCGGGCAGTTGGCGGTCAAGGTATTGCGGTGTAACGCAATCAGATCGACGGTGAGCGCCCGCGAACGGCAGATTCCGCCTTCCGCTGAGTAGGCGAATCCCGGAGGAGCGTTGTTCAGCGGGCGGCCAAAGGCTGTGCGGCGTAATGCAATCGAACGATGCCGTCGTCGTGCACCTCGGCAGTGGCATTGACACCGAACACTTTCCGCAGCAGTTCGGGCGTCATGACCTCGAGCACGGCACCCGCCGCCACGACCTTGCCGTGATCGAGCACGACCAGCTGATCACAGCAGCGCACCGCGAGATCCAATTCGTGCAGTACCGCAAGCGTGGTGATACCGGTCGAGCGGACCAGGTCGAGTAGTTCGAATCGAGTGCGCACGTCGAGGTGGTTGGTCAGTTCGTCCAGCACCAGCAGGCGCGGTTGCTGTGCGAGCGCCCGGGCGAGCAGCACCCGCTGACGCTCACCACCCGATAGTGAGCCGATCGGGCGCTCGGCATAGTCGGTGACATCTGTGCGCGCCATGGCATCCGCGACCGCCGCATGATCGGCGACGGTGTCCCGGCTGAACAGCGCGTGATGCGGATTGCGGCCGAGCCAGATCAGCTCGTCGACCGTCAATTCCGTCGCGCCCGAACCATTTTGCAGCACGGCCGCGGTAGTGCGTGCCGCCGCGCGCACCGACAGCGAACTGATATCGGTGCCGTCGACCAGCACCACGCCCGCATTCGGTCGCAGTGTCCGATAAATGGTCCGCAACAACGTCGTCTTACCGCTCCCATTCGGCCCCACCACCCCCACGAGCGCCCCGGGCGGTGCGTGCAACGTCACCGCATCGAGCACGCGCGCACCCCCGAATCCAACCGCCACCCCCACGACCGACAAGTCGGCCATCTGGGCACCCTGTGACTCGACCGGACGCCCAGTGCGCGGGGTGCCCGGCGCATGGGCGCGCTGCCCGGTCACGCCGAACCTCCCTCGTGGCGGAGTAGCCAAAGGAAGAACGGTGCACCGAAGGCGGCGGTGAAGATGCCGAGGGGAAGTTCGTTGGGAGCGTTGATGGTCCGCGACAGCAGGTCGACCAGGACGAGATATGCCGCGCCGAGCAGTGCCGCCAGCGGTAGCACCCGACGGTGATCCATGCCGAAGGCCAGCCGTATCAGATGCGGAATCATCAAGCCAACGAAGCCGATTCCGCCCGCCACCGCGATGAGCACGCCGGTCAGCAGGGAGGCCAGTACCAACAGGATGATTCGGGTAGACCGGACGTCGATGCCCAGCGCCGTGGCCTGTTCGTCGCCGGTGCCGAGCACATTGAGGCGACGACCGAAGGCCAGCACGACGGCGACGACCATGAGGACCACCAGCGTGACCGGTCCGAGTCGGGACCAACTCGCGCCGGAGACACTGCCCATGGCCCAGAACATCACCGCACGAAGCTCATTCGGTGTCGCACGTAGTTGGAGGTAGTTCGTCGCCGCCAGCAGGAGATATCCGACGGCGACACCGGCCAGCACCAGACGGGTCGGTGCCAGCGTGCCACGCCGCTGTCCGAGAGCGAAAACCACTGCGGCGGTTCCGATTGCGCCGATGAAGGCCGCGGTCGAGACGCCTATACCGCCGAGTGCCGCACCTGCGGTGACGATTACGGTCACCGCGCCGAGTGCGGCGCCCGATGACAATCCGAGCACATACGGATCGGCCAGCGGGTTATTCACCAGCGCTTGCAGAATCACACCCGAAATCGCCAAGCCGCAGCCGCAGAGCGCGGCGAGAATGACCCGGGGGAGGCGATAGTTCCAGATGATCTGGTCGACGGTGAACCCGACATTCGGTGTCCCACCCGACAAGTGGGCGAATATGACCCGCAACGTATCGGCTATCGAGACTGCGACCGATCCCGCACCGATGGATACCAGCATGACCACCAACAGGATCGCCAGCGAAACGGCAATGGTGAACGGCAGGGGCGCGGTCGCCGACAACCGCCGTCGTCGAAGCGTGGTGGTCATGAGAACTGTAGGGGGTGTACGAGTCTGGCGATCTTGTCCACGGCGATGTCATTGCTCGGTCCGAGATAGATCGAATCCGAGAGCACCGTGTAGTTGCTGTTCTTGCTCGCGTTCCACTGCGGAAACTGCTCGAGGATCCGCCTGGCCGCGCCATCGATATCGCGATTGCGGTAGTTGACCACGATGAGCCCGTCGATCGAGGTGATGGCGAGCATTTCCTTGCTGATCGTCACGAAAGTGGTTCCGTCTGTTCGGTTGAACGGATTCACCGCACCGGCCTTTTCGATTACGTCGTTCCAGATGCCGCCTGCCGCGATGGCCGAAAAGTCGCCCCCATCGCCCATACCCATATCCGGGAAGATGAGCAGCACATTCTTCTTCGGCTGGCTCGCCACCCGCGCGGATGTCTCGGCGATCTTGCGCTCGAGGTCTTCGATGAGCTTCTCGGCGCGACCGGGCACATCGAAGATCGTGCCGAAATCGCGCAGCATGGCATAGCTGTCCTCGACGGTCGGCATGCCGGAGACGGCACCGGTCGGAGCGCAATTGGTTCGGGGAACATAGGTATTGGCTCCCGCACCGGACAACTCGGCACGAGTGGCGAAACCCTGATCGGCGGAGAAGCCGCCACCTCCGGTGGAGATGACGAGATCGGGATGCTGGGCAAGCATGGCCTCGCGGGGGATGTCCTGCAGGTTGTTCGGTGTAATACCACCGGTCGGCAGGGCAGCGATGGCCTCGGCGCGGCCGGACACGTCGGAGAAGCCGTAGGACTGCGCATTGGCGATGACGCGGTCCGCGACGCCGAGAGCGACCAGCGACGAAACCTCGCCGACGGAACCGCCGTTCATCACCACAACCCGCTTCGGTGCCTCGGTGAACGTATAGCTCTTGCCGCAGTTCTCCACGCTGACGGGATATTTCGTGACGCCCTCGGTCGCTGCGGCGGGTGCGGTGGACGCGGATTCGGTGACCGTGGTCGAACATCCGGCGACGGTGATGGCGCCGACGGTCAAGGCCAGCACAGCGCTACGTTTCATGGGCGGGATCTTTCGATGCGATCGCCGGTTTCGGTAGGGCGCATCCGCACCGCTGTATGCTGCATGAACACTTAGTCGTACGGCATCACGCCATGGTTCCCGGTGATTTTTCGTATCCGTTACCGCGTGGCGCGCAGGATCCCTGTACAGACCCAGCCGATCCTGCTTGACTGGTGAGATAGGTCCGACCGGACCGCAGGAGCCAGCGCATGTCGATCCATTTCGCTTATCCGGCAGGTAGACCCGCTGACCGTGACAAAACCGAACACGGTGAGCGCGTCGATATTTCGACCGTGTCCGGAGCTCGGATCATCCAATTCACGGTGAGCCATCCGCGTGGTGATGTCACGCTGGTAGTTGTGGCGGGCGAGGTCGATTTGTCGACCGCGCCGCGACTGCGGGAGAAGCTATTGCGCGCCTTCGGTTCTCAGGGATCCATCATGGTTGTCGACTTGTCCCCGGTCACCTTCTTCGCCGCGGCCGGACTGACGATCCTGGTCGAGGCGCAGGCGGCCGCCGAAAAGGCCGACCGCCGAATGGTTTTGATCACCACGGTGCGCTGTGTCGATCGAGCCATAGAACTCACCGGACTTGCCACGAACTTCTGCCGCGTCCCTTCGTTGGCCGCGGCACTCGCGGGCCCTACACCGGGATGTGCTGCCCCGGTGTAGGGTTCGCGCGAATTCAGCCGCGCCGCGCCTCCACGCGGGCACGTGCCTTCGCAATCCGTTCCTGTGCGAGCGCCGCCCGGTCCTGAGCCCTATCGAGCTTGCGCAGCGCCCTGTCCACCCGCGGCTGGGCCTTCTTGGCACGTCGCTCGGCCTTCGCGGTCAAGCGCGCACCGCGCTTCTGTGCTTTCCCGGAGAGTTCGGCGCCGCGCTTGCGCGCGGTCGAGGCGAGTTCGGGTCCGCGCTCCTTGGCGAGTTCGGCGAGCTCGATGCCGCGGTGCTGGGCCTTCTCCGCCAAGCGCGCACTACGCTTCTGGGTTTTCTCCGAGAGTTCGGCGCCGCGTTCGCGTGCGGTCGAGGCGAGTTCGGGTCCGCGCTCCTTGGCGAGCTCGGCGAGTTCGGCGCCGCGGTGCTGAGCCACTTCGGCGAAATGCGCACCTCGCTCGCGCGCTGTCGCGGCGATTTCAGGGCCGCGTTCCCTGGCGAGCTCGGCGAGTTCGGCGGCCTTCTCGGCCCACTTCGCACTGCGTTCCTTGGCCAACTCAGCCCATTCCGGACCGTGTTCCTTGACCGTATCCGCGATATCGGACCCGCGCTCCTGCGCGGCCGTCGCGACCCGCGTCGCCGCGACATCGCCGAGTTCGCGGGCCCGCGCGGCGGCATCGACCGCGTGCCGACGCAGGCTCTCGCTCGTCGCCGAATCCGTTGCGGTGAACGGCAATGCGGCCGAAACGGCTGCCGTGGCATTGCTCGCGGCGCGTCGACCACGCCAGCCGAGCGACGGCCTGCCCTCGGTATCCGCGCTGGCGATCATCAGACCGCCGAGCAGACTCACATCCTTGAGGAAGGCGTTGCGCTTGGCCGCCTTGCGTTCCGGATCCTTCTCCGCCCAGAAATCCTGTTCGGTGAGCGTCGCGGGAATCACGGTCGCGGCCAGGGTGAGCGAGGCCAGGCGCGGAAACTTGCCGAGGGCAAGCAGCACACCGGCAGAGACCTGGGTGATCGCATTGATCCGCACGACCGTCCCCGGATCCGCTGGCAATTTCGCGGCGATATTGTCGGGCAGCGATTGCTGACCCTGCTGGACCAGGGTCGATGCCGCTTGGGTGCGCGGCTCGGGGTGGACCAGCGCGTCGACCCCATCGGCGACGAACGCGGTCGCCAGCAGTGGTCGGGCAAATCGGCGTAGCAACATGACGTCCCTTTCCTCGATGGCTGAGGTCCGGGTAACCGCGTTCGGCGCCGTCAAACAACAAGATCAACACCCGAATCAGGGATTGACCGGGTGTTCTGTCGCGCCGAACGGCCGTACCTACGGACTGGACAGAAAGGTGGTGATGATGTTCGTTACGGTCTCTGGATTCTCCACCATAGGCAGGTGGCCGCAATCCGTGAGCTGAATTCGAGTGTGTGGATGCAGTGTCTCATCCGGGCGGGCCCGGCGCGGGCGGACAGGATGCGATTCTGCTTGCCCAAGATGGCGCAGATCGTGGGGTTGAACATATCGGCATAGGTCGGGAGTCCTGCACCAAGCCGTGCAGCGCCTGCAACCGGCCCTTGTCGCCCCAGTGCGCCATGAGCCGCGCGGTGAGTGCTGCAGTGTGCGCCGCCGCCCGCCTTCGCCGAGCTGATCGGCCACGATTCGGGAGATGAGCGCAGCCGGCAGCGCCAACCTGCTGGCCACCGGCGCCAGCGGGAGTCCGGCGCCCCAGGCCACTGCTGACGCGGTCATAGACCCGATCCCGACCGCGATGGGCGAAGATCGCCACGTCACCTCTTGCGAACGGATAGGCGAACACCTGTGTTCGCCAGTAACGCTTGAAGTAGCGCGAATCCGGCGACGAAGCGAATTGCTAGCGGATGGTCGGGCGAGGTCGGGAGTTCGCCCGGAGGAAGCGTCCGGTGCGGCGTGCACCGAGCGCCGGTGCTGCCACGCCCGCGCCGAAGACGTACTGCCCGCCGACGAGCACCGCGACCACCGTGGCGTCATTGCGATTGACCATGCGCGACAGATTGTCGAATGCCGCGATCGGTGCTTCGGCGTACCCCTCCACGGTCTCGTCCAGCTGGGCGGGATCGATGACGACCAGATCGGCGCGGTCACCCGGACGCAGATGGCCGGCGTCGATGCCGTACCAGTCGGCCAGTTCGCCGGTAATGCGGTGCACCGCACGTTCGAGGGACAGGAACGGATGCCCCGCGCGCTCGGCGTCGTACACCCGTCTTAGAAACCGCAGCCCGAAGTTGTAGAAGGCCATATTCCGCAGGTGCGCGCCTGCATCCGAGAAGCCGAGCTGCACACCGGGATCGGCGGCGAATTTATCCAGCACCTGCGGCCGGTGATTGGAAATCGTTGTGTGCCAACGCACCTTGCCACCGTATTCGACGACCAGGTCCAGGAACGCGTCCACCGGATGCAGGCCACCGCGATCCTGCCCGACCTGACCGAAGGTCTTGCCGATCACCGAAGCATCCGGACACTCCACGATTTCGGCGTCGAAGAAATCGCGATGCCACACCCGCGGCCCGAACTTCTTGTCGTAGTCCTTGCGGAATCGGCGTCGGTAACTTTCGTCACGCAGTAGTTCCCGGCGCTGCTCCAACTGGTTGGACAGGTGCAATGCGGCAGCGCCCGAACCGAATTCCTCGAATACCGGCAGATCGATACCGTCGGAGTAGACCTCGAACGGCACCGGCAGATGCTGCCAGCGGAAGTCGCCGCCCAGCCGATTGAGCACCCGCGCGATAAGCGGAAAGATCTGGGCGACAGCGGGAATGGCCTTGATATCGGCCGCCGACAGCAGGCTGACCTTGAGGGGTTTGCGGAAGATGCCGAGGCTGCTCGCCGCCATCGCCACCAGACTCTGCGGCCGGGCCACATCCGGACCACCCTGCAGCACCCGGCCGCGACGCCGCAGGATCGCGTTGAGCCTGCGGCGTTCGCGGGTGGTCGCGTAGGTCGAGGGCAGCGTGCGTGACCGGCAGACCTCACCGTCGAGCTTGTCGAATAGCAGCTGTTGGGAGGACATGCCGACGAAGCCCGCGGTCAATGCCTCCTCGAGTTTCGCTGCCATGGCGGTCAATTCGGCATCGGTAGGCCGAACCTCCTTGCGGGTGGCGCGATCCAATCCCATCTCCGCTGCCCGGATATCGGAATGCCCGATGAAGGCGGCCAGGTTGGGTCCGAGCGGCAGCGCCTCGAGTGCCTCCACATATTCGTGCGCCGAAGTCCAGGACTTGATTTCGGTCATTGCCGCAATCACATGTTTGCGCGGAATGGCCTCCACCCTGCCGAACAGGTCGCCGGCGTCCGATGCGTCGACATGCACCGTCGACAATGAGCACGATCCGAGCAGCACGGTGGTGATGCCGTGCCGGATGGATTCGGCCAGCGCCGGACTCTGCAGCACCTCGACGTCGTAGTGCGTGTGGATATCGATCATGCCGGGAATCACCCATTTCCCGGCGGCATCGATGACGTGTGGGCAGTCGGTCTCGTCGAGCGGTTCGGCCGAAACCGCGGCTAGAAAACCTGCCCGGATTCCGAGGTGACGGATGACCGACGGCGAGCCGGTGCCGTCGAACCACCGTCCGCCTCTGATGATCGTGTCGTACATGGCTTCACTCCGCGGTGGACAGGGCTTCGGCGATTCCGGCCCGCACGACCTTGCCGGTCGCATTGCGGGTCAGGGGAGTCGTGGTGATCCGCCACCGTGCGGGCACCTTGTAATACGCGATGCGCTGCTTCGCGAAGTCCGCCAAATCCTGTTCGGTTGTGGCGGAAGCGTTATCGACCACAACCAGGGCCGCGACCACCTGGCCGAGATCGGCATCGGGCACCCCGACGACGGCGGATTCGCGCACCGCGGGATGCTCGTCCAGACACTGCTCGACCTCGGTTGGATAGACATTCTCGCCACCGCGCAGAATGAGATCCGAACGCCGGCCGGACAATCGGAGTCGGCCTTGGTCGAGGACACCGATATCGCCGGTGCGCAACCAGCGCTCGGGCGTGATGGCCGCGGCGGTCGCGGCCTCATCGGCCCAGTAGCCGAGCATGACATAGGGGCTGCGCACCCAGATCTCACCCTCGACGCCCTCGCCGACGGGTTCGCCGAGCGCGTCGCGGATCTGCAGGTCGACTCCGATGACCGGGCGGCCGACGGTATCCGGAAAGGCGGCCAGTTCGGCCGGTGCGGCGATGGTCGCCGCGGTACTGCATTCGGTCATGCCGTAGCTGGTCACCAATGCGGTTTTGGCGACCGGAAGTTGTTCGCGCAGTTGCTGTTGCAGCGCGGCCGAGGACGGTGCTGAATTGAGCGAGAAGGCGGCCAGCGAGGTCAGATCGTATTTCGACAGATCCACTTCGAGTAAACGACTCGCCATGGTCGGCATCGCACCCCAATTGCTGATCCGCTCGCGTTCGATCAGCCGCAGTATCCGGTCGGCATCGAACGCGCCCTGGTATATGACGGCGGTATCGCCGGTCACCATGCGTGGCAACACCAGATTGTGCAGGCTGGCGATATGAAACAGTGGGGAGGTGAGCAGGAAGCGGCGGCCCTTCGGGCTGCCGTCGTCTACGCCGCCCTGGAAGGCTGCGGCGAGCGCGTCGTTGAACCGGTGATAGTCGATGACCGCCACCAGGTTTCGATGGGAATGCACCGCGCCCTTGGGGCGGCCGCTGGTGCCGCTGGTGTAGAGGATGACCGCGGGATCGTCCTCGTCCACCGGAGTATCCGGTAGCTCCCCCTCGCCGAACTCGGCTATCAGGGCGGGCAGGTCGGTCTCCATGGTGAGCACGGGAACCCGAATATCCAACTGTGCCACCTGGCCCGCGCGTTTCGCATCGACGATCAGGACCTTCGCGCTGGTGTGCTCCAGACCGTAGGCGATTTCGCGCGGCATCCACCAGGCGTTGTACCCCACCGCGATCGCACCCAACGTCTGCGCCGCCCAGAAAGTCACCACCCATTCGGGAGTATTGGCGGCGAGTATGCCGATTCGGTCACCCTTTTCGACGCCGTATCGCTCCCGCAGCGCACGAGCCAACGCTGCGACGGCGGCCACGTGCTCGGCATAGGACATCCGCCGGTCCTCGGTGACCAGGTAGTCGCGATCATCCAGGGCGACCGAGGCCGCGAGCACTTCGCGCAATGAGCGCACCCGATCTTTGATCACCGGAATCGGTGCGCCGAGCACATCTTCGACTGTCATCTCGAACGGCCCGCCGGGACCGGTCAGCCGCGCGACGGCCTCAGCGGCCAATGCCTGTGGATCGAAGGGCTTTGTCATAGCGACACTTCCTCATGGGTTCAGGGCACTAGTACTGCGCGGCCGGTAATGAGTCCGCGCTCCAGTCGGTCGAGCGCTGCGCGGCCGTCCGCCAGTTCGAAGCGTTCGGTTTCGACAGTGAGCCGACCCGACTGGGCCAGGGCTACGGAGTTGATCAGGTCGGATTTGGTGCCGCCGTAGGACTTTCGAATCGAAGCGCCCCATGGCCAGCCCGGACCACCCGCTGGCCCGGCCGTGATTTCCGGTGCGCCACCGCCGAGCCCGATCATGCGGTATGCGCCATTGGGGGCGACCGATTCCACCGCCAGCCTGGCGGTCGCATCGACACCGACGAAGTCGAAGACCGCATCGGCACCACGGCCATCGGTGCGGTCCAGGATTTCGCGCGCGGTATCGGCACCGGCCAGCAGGCCCTTGGCCGCACCGCAGCGGGCGGTCAAGGCGAGTTTGTCCTCGCTCACGTCAACGGCGATCACGTGCGTCGCGCTGGTCGCGGTAAGGATCTGCACCGCGACATGGCCGAGTCCACCGATGCCGATAACCACCGCGACAGCACCGGGGTACAACTGCTCGCGTGCACCGTTGATGGCGTGATAGCTCGACAGCGCCGCATCGGCCAGCGGCGCGGCCTGCAGAAAATCCAGCTCCCCTATCGGCACGAAAGAGCTGGCGGGTATGCGGATGTACTCCGCCATCCCACCGTCCGGACCGAGTCCCGGGCACGGCGGCATGGCGGTGCGCCCGGCGGCGCGACATACATTTTCATTGCCGCTCACACATTCTCTGCAGACACCGCACGACCAGCACAGATAGACGATGCCGCGCTCACCGACCCGTCGAGCTTCGATCGCACTGCCGACCGCCTCGATGGTGCCCGCCACCTCGTGCCCGAGCGTCAGCGGTTCTTCGCGCATCTTGAACGGAATATGCAGCACATGCAGATCGGAATGACAGATGCCCGCCGCACCGACCCGCAGCAGCAGATCAGTCGGCCCGATCGTGGGCACCGCGACCTCGCGCAGTTCGAGCACACCGGGTTCGGTGAGCTGCAATGCCCGCATCATGTGCGCACCACCGAAAACACGGCGCGCAGGTAGGCATTCGCTCGATCGGAGCCGATGAGTCCCGGAGCCATCTTGTTCATGGTGTAGGCGAAGGTGACTCGATGATCGAGGTCGTTGACCACGATGGCACCGCCGAATCCGGCCCACCAGCAGACCTTCCCGTCGGGCACCTCCGGGGCGGTCTGCGATTGCGGCAGCCCGTAACCGAGGCCGAAGCGCAGCGGCAGCAGCAGTGCCAGATCCGCACCGTCGGACTGCTGTTCGAAAATCAGATCGATGGTCTTCTCCGACAACAACCTTTGCCCGTGCAGTGCACCACCGCAGGCCACCAGCGACTGCACCGCCGCCACCGAACGCGCATTGCCGTGCCCGTTCACCGCCCCGATCTCGGCCTCGCGCCATGCGGCGCTATTGGCCTGCGGGATATCGAGCAGGGGACTGGTGAGCGTCTTGACCAGAATGCTGTCCTGATCGAGCGCGGCCATATCGAATTGCAGCAGCGGGGGCGGGACGAGCGGTGCGATGCGGTCGTGATTGTCGGGTGCGGTGCCGATATGGAAATCGGCATTCAACGGTCCGGCCAGTTCCTCGGCGAAGAACTCGCCAAGGGTGCGGCCGGTAATTCGACGAATCACCTCGCCGACCAGATGTCCGTAGTTCAGTGCGTGATAGCCCGATGCGGTGCCCGGCTCCCACCACGGCGCCTGGGTAGCGAGCCGCGCGCTCGCCGCCTCGGTGTCGTAGATATCTGCCAGCTCGATCGGCCGCTCCCAACCGGAGACGCCGGAGGTGTGACCGAGCAGATGACGAATCTCGATATCGTCCTTGCCGTTCGCGGCGAACTCCGGCCAGTAGTGCGCCACCTTCTGCTGCACATCCAGCTCACCGCGCTCCACCAGCAGCAGCGCCGATAGTGCGGTCATGGTCTTGCTGATGGAGAAGACATTGACCAAGGTGTCCTCGGTCCACGGCACGGTCCGCTCGAGATCGCGGTGCCCGCCCCAGATATCGACGACCGGTTCGCCGTCGACGGTCACGCAGATCGATGCCCCGAGCTCCGCACCCGAGGCGATCTGATCGGCCAATTCTTTTCGCACACCGGCGAATTCGTCGGTACAGAATCCTGATGTCGTCATCGCGCCGCCCTTACGCGTTCTCGAGCGCCCTCGCGGGCACCGGTAACGCATTGCCGGCGGCGGCGGCTCGCTTCGCGCCCCTGGCCATTTCCCGGTTCATATCGCGCACATAGGGCTCGAACTCGACCTGGATCGTGTGCCGAGGCGAATTGTAATACCGTCCGGTGCGGCGCTGTTCGGCCGCCGCGATCTCGGCATTCATCTGCGCCTGCGACGGCGGCAGGTACTTGCCCGTCAGATAGGCCGCGACCAACTTGCTCTGCTGCTCGGCGAAATTGACCAGCGTCGGCAGCGGTTGGGCCAGACCGAGATAGAACAAATTGTCCACACCCGGTTTCATCATCTGTTTGAACAGCGGGATGCGATTCTGCTCGTCCGGCACCAGTCGCGGATCTGAGAAGAACGGGAAGCTGATGTGGTAGCCGGTGGCGCAGACGATGACGTCCACCTCTTCGGTGCTGCCGTCGGCGAAGCGCACCCGCGGCCCCTCCAGTGCGGTAATGGCCGGTTTGAAGGCGATGTCCCCGCAACCGGCGCGATGCAGGAACTCCTCACTCGCCGACGGATGCGCCTCGAATGGTTTGTGATCCGGTTTGGGCAGCCCGTAGAACTCCATATCGCCGCGGAACTTCCGCACGAATCGCTGCTTGAGCTTCAAGCTGACCTTGCGCGGAATCCATGGCGGCACACTCTGTTTGTCGCCTACCTTGCCGTTCACATATTTCGGCAGTACCCAGACCCCGCGGCGCGCGGAAACGGTGAGCCGCTCGGCCACAAAGCGCTGGGACAGCTCCGAGGCGATATCGAGGCCGGAGTTGCCCATGCCGACCACCACGATCTTCTTACCACGCATATCCACCGGATCGAACGGATCGTTGTAGGCGTGACTGTGGATCAGCACGCCGTCGAATTCGCCGGGATAGTCCGGAATGCGCGGATCCCAGTGGTGCCCATTGCAGACGATAAGTGCGTCGTAGGCCCTGGTGCGGCCATCGCTAGCGGTGATGAGCCAGCTGCCGTCGTCTTGACGTTCGGCCGCGGTGACCTTGGTATTGAACAGGATCTTGTCGCGGAAGCCGAAATGGTCGACGTAATCCTTGAAGTACTGGAACAGCTGCGAGTGATGCGGGAAGTCGGGCCATTCCTCGGGCGCCGGATAATCCTCGAAGGCAAGCCGGAACTTACTGGTGTCGATATGCAGCGACTGGTAGCAGGCCGACATCCCGTTGGGATTCTTGAAATACCAATTGCCGCCCACCTCATCGCTCGCTTCGAAGACCTCGAAAGGAATATCGAAGTCCTGCAGGCGTTTTGCGGCGGTGATTCCGGAGGGGCCCGCGCCGATGACGCATACCCGGGGCAGATTGCTGTGAGTCAATTCCGTAGTCCTCGTCCGAAGGATTGCCGTCACGTGGGCGGCACCGGATCCGGTGCGGCGAACCATCCCGCGCCGCCTGCGACACGTGGAGTGACGTAGGCAACAAAGTAGCACTCACTAGACGCACTGTCTAGTGAATGACATGATGTCTAACATGCCGACCAAATCGAACCCGCCCGGACCGAGTCTGCGCGACGAACAGAAGCTGCAGACCCGCGCCAGACTGGTGGAGGGCGCGAAGGCGCTGTTCATCGAACGGGGTTATGCGGCGGTGCGGGTCGACGACATCGCCGCCGCCGTCGGCTGCAGCCGGGCCACCTTTTACTTGCACTTCAGTAGCAAGCTCGAGATCCTGCGCGCCATTGCCCAACAGAGCACCGCGCCGACCGCACTGTACTTCTACGAGGATCTGGACCGGGTGCTCGACACCGGCTCCCGCGCGGCATTCGTGGACTGGGTGACCCGCGCCATCGCCTGGTTCCACGAATACAAGGACCTGCTGCCGGCATGGGACGAGGCCACCGCACTGGAACCGGAATTCCGCGAAATCGCCCGCCGCGGCATCCTTGCCCTGCCCAATGCCATGACCTCCTACCTTGCCCGCTGGCCCGAAAACCGCCGCGACGAGGCCCGCCTACGCGTGGAACTCCTTGTCGCCCAACTGGAACGCTTCTTCACCCGCTGGGCCATGCAGGGCACCATCGATGTCTCCGCCGATCAGGCTGCCGAAGTACTCACCGACATCTGGTTCCCGGCTTTACAATCCCCCGCTTAGCGGCGGCCACGGAAGGTGCGGCGCAGGTCCTGGGTCCAGAGGTCGGGGATTTCCCAGGGGATGAAGTGGCCGCCCTTGTCATGGGCAGTGAGGTTGACGTGGTTGTACCAGGGGCCGCGATCGCTGGCGCGGAAGTGCTCGACGCGGTCGGCGGTGGTGACGCCGGGCGGATTTTCGTAGCCGACGAAGGTGATTCCGGTGGGCGCCTCGACGACGGGTTGGCGCTCGTGCGACGGGGTCCAGGGGTAGCGGTTGTTATTGGCGTAGGTGCGGATCGAGGTGCCGATGGAATTGGTGGCCCAGAAGATCATCGCGTGGGTGAGCAGATCGTCCTTGGTGAAGACGGTTTCGATATTGCCGCCGTCGTCACTCCATGCCATCCAGCGCTGGAGTATCCAGGCGAGCATGCCCGCGGGTGAATCGGACAGGCCGAAGGCCAGGGTGCTCGGTTCGAGGACGTGCGCCGCGAGGTGGACGCCGAAACGATGCTCCAACTCGATGATTCGGGCATAGACATCCTTGGGCAGGCCGTCCGGAATGGGACGCCCGCCGCTGATATCCCAGGCGCGGTCGCCCTCGAACAGCGTCAGCTTCTGGCCCGAGCCGATATGGATGGCGTACAGCTCGTCGGCGTATTTATGGCCGAGTTGACCGGTGACCAACGCGCCCACATCGCACCCCGCGGCGGCGTATTTGGTGTAGCCGAGAGTTTCGGTCATCAGGATGTGCCAGAGATCGGCGACCTTCCAGAAGTTCATATCCGGGTGCTTCGGTAGCGGACTGGAGAATCCGAAACCGGGAAACGACGGCACGATCACATCGAAGGCATCGGCCGGATCGCCGCCGAACGCACCGGGGTCGGCGAGCGGATCGATGACCTTGGCCCAGTGCCAGAAGGTCCACGGCCAGCCGTGGGTGAGGATCAGCGGTATCGGATTCGGGCCGACACCGGGTTTGCGCAGGAAATGCACCGGAACGCCATCGACCTCGATGAGGTAGTTGTCGTAGGCGTTGATCGCGGCTTCGGCCTTGCGCCAGTCGTATTCATGCTGCCAGTACTCGACCAGTTCTTGAAGGTAGCCGCGGTCTACGCCGTAGTAGCGGTCGTCATTGCCCACATCGTCGGGCCAGCGCGTCAGTGCGAGTCGCTGCCGTAGGTCGGTGAGCACCGCATCGGGCACATGAATAGGCGTCGGCTGGAACGGGAACGGGTCGGCGTGACTCAAAGATCTCTCCTGCAACCGCTTCGCGAAATCTCGGATGTCCCGACCGTAACACCGGCGAAATCGCGAGCTCGAGTCATGCCTCGGGAGGCGAATCCTCCGTACTGGCGGGTGCGTCCTTGGTCGGCACCGCGACCGGCCGCAACAACACCCAGACCAGGAACGCGATCGCCACCGCTCCCATGCCGAGACCAGCCCAGATATTCACATTCACCCCACCGGTCTTGGCCTCCTCGGCCCCGGTGTTGTGCACCAGTCCTGTCACGACCAGCACGACGGCGTAACTGCCGAGCAGCGCGCCGACAATGGTGCGGATATCGAAAAGCATCGACTGGCCTCCTTATCCGACGATGATATTCAGTGCGATGACCAGGACCAGCGCAATCCCCGCCAGCAGTACCGGCCGTTGATACCAGGGCAGATCCGCTTCGTCCGGATCGTGGCGTAGTTCCTTCGGCGTCTGCGAATACACCAGCCCGACCAGCTCGGCATCCGGCTTCGACTGCGTCACCTGGGTAACCGCGACGCTGACCACGATATCCACCACGAACGCCACACCGGCCGCGACGAAACTCGAACCCTGACCGGACAATTCGAAAACGCCCGCCTTGTGCAGAATGAAAACGACAATGGCCGAGGCGGTTCCGAAGACCAGTCCCATCCAACCCGCCGTCGGCGTCATCCGCTTCCAGAACATACCGAGAATGAAGGTCGCGAACAGCGGTGCATTGAAGAAGCTGAACAGCGTCTGCAGATAGTCCATCATATTGCTGAAATTGCCTGCGATGAAGGCGGTTCCGATAGCCGCGACCGTCGCGCCGACCGTCGCGAGGCGACCGACGTTCAGGTAGTACCCGTCCGGCCGATCCCGCCGCACATACTGCTGCCACAGGTCATAGCTGAACACCGTATTGAAGGCGGAGATATTGGCCGCCATACCCGCCATGAACGCCGCGAGCAATCCGGCGAGCCCGACGCCGAGTAGCCCGTTCGGCAGCACATCCTTCATCAGATACAGCAGGGCCTGGTTATAGGTGGCATCGCCGGAGTAGTTCGAACCGGTCGTCTCCGCCGCCTTGTACTCACTCATCTGCGGTACCAGCACCGCGCTGATCATGCCGGGAATCACCACGATCAACGGAATGAACATCTTCGGATACGCGCCGATGATCGGGGTGCGCCGCGCGGCCGAAATGGAATGCGTCGCCAGCGCGCGCTGCACCTCGACGAAGTTGGTGGTCCAGTAGCCGAAGGAGAGCACGAATCCGAGACCGAAGACGATGCCGACCACCGAAAGGAAGTCATTGGCGAACCCGCTGAGCGCATTGCCGGGCCAGGAGTCCAACTGCGGGCCACCACCGGGGGACGCGGTCACCTTGTCACGCAGCCCATCCCAGCCACCGGCCTTGTGCAGACCGACCAGCGTCAGCGGCAACAGCGCGGCGACGATCACGAAGAACTGCAAAACCTCGTTGTAGATCGCCGCCGACAACCCGCCGAGCGTGATGTAGGAAAGCACGATCGCCGCGGCGACGATCACCGACACCCACAGCGGCCAACCCAGCAGCACATTCAGAATCGAACCGAGCAAATACAGATTCACCCCGGCAATGAGCACCTGCGCGATCGCGAAGCTCAACGCGTTCACCAGATGGGCGCCGGTGCCGAAGCGTCGCCGCATGAATTCCGGGACACTGCGCACCTTGGAGCCGTAGTAGAACGGCATCATCACCACACCGAGGAACAGCATGGCAGGCACCGCGCCGATCCAGAAGTAGTGGAAGGTGGGGAAGCCGTATTCGGCGCCATTGGCCGACATGCCCATGATCTCGACCGCGCCGAGATTGGCGGAGATGAAGGCGAGACCGGTCACCCAGGCGGGCAGTGATCGTCCGGACAGGAAGAAGTCGATACTCGACGAGATCCGCTGCCTGGCCAGCAGACCGATGCCGAGTACGAAGACGAAATACAGCGCTACCAGCGCATAGTCGACGGGCTGCGCGTCCAGGCGCAGTGTCGTCTCGGCCTGTATCGAGACGGCATCCAGCGCCGATGAGTAAGCGGTCGAATCGGCAAGCGGCACAGCGTCGTCCCTCCAGGCGATGAAACTGGACGTCTCGCGTTCTACTGTGCGTGATTGTGCCGTACCCGCGCGGCACATTCACGCACAAAAGTTGGACAGTTGCTCACACGATGCGGTGCGCACCGGCACCGGGCACGACGACGAAGGTGCGCGGTGCCTCGAAACCCGATTGCGCGAATCGATCTCGCACCGCGTCCGCGACCGCCGCGGTGACGTCCCGATCGACGAGCGCGATGACGCTGCCGCCGAACCCGCCGCCGACCATCCGCGCGCCGTGCGCTCCGGCGTCGAGCGCGGCGGATACCGCGGCGTCCAGTGCCGGTGTCGAAACCTCGAAATCACCGCGCAGTGACTCGTGTGCCGCGGTCAGGATCGGTCCGATCTCGCGCGGATCCGCACCGCCTCGCAACTTTTCGGCAACCGCGAGCACTCGCGCATTCTCGGTCACCACATGGCGCGCTCGCCGCCGCAGTATCGCGTCGCCGATGCGCTCCACAGCCGCCGCCGATTCGATATCGCGCAGTGCCGGAACATCGAGCGCCGCAGCGGCCGCCTCGCATTGGGCGCGCCGCCGTGCGTAACCACCATCGATCAGCGCGTGCGGCTGTCCGGTATCGATCACCAACAGTTCCAGCCCGAACCGATCGAGATCGAACGGAATCTGTTCGTGCGCGACACCATCGTGGGCGACCAATCTGCGCACATCCAGGAACAGCGCGTGTCCGGCCGTGCACAGAATCGATGCGGACTGATCGAGCAGTCCGGTCGGCACTCCGGCGTAGTCGTTCTCGGCGGCGCGGGCCAGATCGATCAATTCGCGATCGGTGACGGTGGGTGCGAATAGATCTCGCAGCGCGACCGCCACCGCACACGACAGCGCCGCCGAGGAGGACAATCCGGCGCCGATCGGCACCGCACCGTCCAGTTCCAGATCGACTCCGTCACCCACATATCCACGCCGCGCGAATTCGGACACAACGCCCAGCGGATAACGCGACCATCCCGGCACCCGATCCCGTTCGGCGGCAAGCTCGCTCACCGCGACCAGCACGGTCTCACCCGGGCGCTGCCGCGAGACCACCCGGACCCGTCCGTCGGTGCGCGCCTCCGCTCGACACTCGACTACCAGCGGCAATGCGATGGGCAGCACGAAACCGTCGTTGTAATCGGTGTGTTCACCGATGATGTTGACCCGCCCCGGCGCAACCCACTTCGGCACGAATTCCTCACTTCGTCGCATTGCCAGTGCCCACGCACGTCATCCGAGCAACCCTGGGCACCACACCCTACGAGACACGCCACCGGAGCATGTATTTCGGCCTGCGCGGATGCGTGATCGATCTTCTTGACGCACAGTCGAATTTGACGCAATACCGGCCTAAAAAATCCGGCCGGTGGCTTCGGGAGGGCATTATGGTTCTGACAACCCCACGCGGCGGCCTACTCGGGCTGCAGTGGATCGATCGACTACTCCCGCCCATGGGCAGGCCGGACCGCAGCGATCAGCGTGACTCCGGAGCTCCACTGACGATCGAGATCGGCGCGGCGACGGGGACCGGCCCGACAGCTATGTCGGCCTTCGATGCGGCACTGCGTGACCTGGGAGTAGGTGATGCCAACTTGATCCGCCTGTCATCGGTCATTCCACCGCGCGCTGTGCTGGCCCGCACCGCGCGCGTCCGCAAACCGATCCGCTGGGGTGATCGGCTCTACTGTGTCTATGCCGCGCAGCACGCGGATGCGGCGGGTGAGCGCGCGGGCGCGGGCATCGGCTGGGCGCTGCGCGACGACGGTTCCGGCGCCGGACTTTTCGTCGAACACGAGGCCGAGACCGCCGCGCAGGTCGCGACGCTCATTCGCGCGAGTTTGACCGATATGACCCGCAACCGACCGCAACGTTTCGGCCCGATTCAGCTGTGCACCACCGAGGCCCACTCCGATGGCACTCCGACCTGCGCACTCGTGCTGGCGGCGTACCACACGACACCGTGGGGACAACAATGACAGCATTGCGCAGCGATTCCATAGCAGGTTGTGGTCGAGCGACGGGTGGGCTGCCTGAGCTGAAAGTCACTCTCGAATCGACCATTCCGGACGACCGGATCGACATGTTCCACCTGCTGTACGAGGAGGCCTTCGGCCCCTTGCGCACCAAGGCCATTGCCAGGCAGGTGCTGCACCGATCGGAATTCCGCGAGGAGATGATCGATCCGCGGGTTGTCAAACATGTCGCGCGCACCGCGACCGGCGAGCCCATCGGGGTGACGACTTTGACCAAACATCTCGAGACTGTTCCGTGGATCAGTCCGGAGTATTTCGCTGCCCGCTATCCCGAACATTCGGCACGCGACGCGATCTACTACGCGGGTTTCACCCTTGTTGCGCCAAGTGCCCGACAAGGAGCCGCATTCCATGCCATGATCAAATCAGTTGTCCAGGTATTGGTGGCCGAGCGCGCGGCGGTCGGTTGGGACATCTGCTCATACAACAACACTCGGTTTTCCTTCGCCGACAGCATTCGAGCGGTGCTCGATGAGCAGGCGGCGAACGTCGACGTCGCGGTGGAGGATTCGCAGACCTACTACGCGGCGCGGTTCACTGGGGATGGAGCGACCAAGGGGGGCTGATGACCGTCAGCGAAGAGCAGTCGACCACCATTCGGCACCGCCAGGAAATGCGCTGGTGCACAGTATCTCTCGCGCTGACCGCAGCTGGTCTGGCGGTGCTGCTCTTGATCGATGTCCGGCCGGTGTCGCTGCTGACCATTGCCGCCGTGGTGCTCGCGGCGCTCATCATGATCTGTATCGGCCTGCGGCGGTATCGTCCCGAGCGCCCCCTGCCGTGGTATCTGCTCTCGGCGTCGGCGGTGCTGTTCGCCGTGGGTACGGCCACCCGCGAGGTCGACAGCCACAAGCTGCATCCGATCGACGACCTGTTCACGCTCGCAGGGTATCTCGGCACCGGAGTTGCCGCGGCGCTGTGGCTGCGCCCGCGCCAGGTCCGGCCGAACTACGATCTGCTGCTCGACTCGGCGCTCATCGGTCTCGGCGCACTGCTCGCTTCGTGGACCTTTCTGATCTCACCGATCCTGCAGTCGCACGACACCGTCGCGCACACGGTGGTGGCCGCGACCTACCCGGTGCTCGATGCACTGCTGCTGAGTTTGGTAGCGCATTCGATGGCGACCGCGACTCGTTCGGAGACCTCGCTGCGCCTGTTGCACGTCGGGTTGATCGCGGTGCTGATCGGCGATTTCGGGTACAGCCTCGACGCCGTCGGGCGCGCACCCGTCGCGCACGAGTTATTGCTGGTGCCGCTGCTGGTGGCCTATCCGATCGTCGGCGTCGCGGCGCTGCATCCGACCATGGCGAGTCTCGGTGCGCCCCGGCGCATTCACCCGCACCATTCGCGGCAGCGGGCCAGCTTCATCGCGGTCGCTTTGATCGTGGCCTCGCTGATTCCGGTGGTCGGTTCCAGTCTGGACCCTCTCGATCGGGTGGTGGTCTCGTCACTGTGTGCGCTGCTGCTCATCGGCGTGCTGGTGCGCAGCGAACGCGCGATCGTCCGCAGTGCACGCAGTGAACGGCGCGCGCAATACCAGGCCGATCACGACATGCTCACCGGATTGCTGAACCGTGCCGCGCTGCTGCGGGCGCTGAATCGCAATCGCGATCACTGGATCGAGCAACCGCTGTGCCTGCTGTTCATTGATCTCGATGGCTTCAAGATGGTCAATGACAGCTACGGCCACGCGGTCGGCGACGAACTGATCGCGAATGCGGCATCCCGGATTCGGCACCTCATCCGGCGCGACGATGTGGTGGCCCGCTACGGCGGCGACGAATTCGTGGTGCTCGCACCGCTGGACCGACAGGAGGCCACGATGCTCGCGGAGCGACTACTCGGCGCCTTCGTTCGGCCGTTCGAGCTGAGCGCGGGCGAAATTCCGATCACCGCGAGTGTCGGGCTGGCCTGCGGCAGCCCGCGCAGCTCTGACGACACCATCTACGACCTCATCCGAGAAGCGGATTCGGCGATGTACCACGCGAAGGAGTACTCGCTCGGCTATGCCTTCCACGACGATCTGCGCCACGGTCCGGAACCACGCCGCACCGACGCACGCCACAGCAGTGCCGACTCGGGACGCCGGATCTGGCGCCCGAGCGGCAGGTCGTTCAATGCCAGCGGCACGTCCACCAGCACCGCGGTCTGATCAGCCGAGCACCACAATCTGTTCGATCGGCACTGCGATCCGATCCGTCCAGCTCTGTGGGTCTGACCAGCAAAAGCGCCGCGATCTAGTCGGACAGTTCCTCGAGCAGTCGCCGCGCTTCTTCTAACTCGGCCTGTAACTGCTGCACTTTGGACTCCTGGACCACCCGGGCCGCCTCCAGGATTCCGGCAACCACCTCGGCCACCTCCGGATGCAACACCTTGGCCGCCTGCGCCACCGCGGAGCTGGTCACCGGCAGACCGCGCACGGACTTCTTTTTTCCGCTGACCACATCGACCGACCACTCGCCGTCGGCGGTACCTGTCAGCGTCACCGTCACTTCCGGTGCCTTCGCCTTGCTCCGCGCGGCAGTAGCCTTCGCCGCAGGCTTCGCGGTGCCCGCGGGCTTGGCCGGTTCCGCCGCAGGGGCAACGGGTTTCGAGGCCGGGGCGGGTGGGGTGGGGCTCGGGACCGGCTGGGGGGCCGGTGTCGCGGTGCTCGTCAAGGTCGACGGCTGGGTCACCGTGGATTCCTTCCTGGTTGTCGACTTCGGCTGGGCAGAGCTTGTGGTTGCCGCCTTATCGCGCGGCGGCTTGGTCAACGTCACTTCGGTCGGAGAAAAGGACAGTACATCCTTCGATCCGGTCGGCTTGACCCGCAGGAAGTCGCTCTCGGATCGATCACCGATCTCCACCACCTTGCCGGACCGTCCCTCCGGCACGCCCACCGCGGCCGCGGTGAACCACACCATCGGCGGGCGACCGCCGGCGATGTCCGTGGCGATCTGCTGAATCTCAGTGTCCGACAATGGCTGTGGTCTCGTTCGTGGGGACGGCATGGTGCACTCCGAGCGGTATTCGTGGATGGCTGCGTGCACAGATGATGCCGTACACCACCGACACATTCACAAGCCACCACCGAATCCACCCGGAATCAGCCGAACTTCGAAATCGCAGCGAACTCACAGCAACGGTACTGTCGCGGGTGTCAAGAGCGTTCGGCGTCCACGAAAGCGGGACTGAAGTCCCCGGATTCTGGCGCGTTTCCAGCATTAACGAGCGCCCCGCCCGGTTGTGGCCGAGGGGGCGCTCGTATTCGGTTGTGCGGCAGTTGTTCACGACCGAACTAGGGCTGGTGGTAACTGCCGGAGCCCCTCACGCCCCGGCAGTTCAGTTGCTGCGTCCCGCGACACCGCACATGGCATGGCGCGGCGATGACGTGCACGGCACGTAATCGGTGTCCGGGAATATCCCGCGACTAAGCCGTGACGCGTTTGCCCACGACCAGGCCGACAATGACGTCGACACCGAGGAAGCCGAGCAGGCTCAGCCCGACCAGCGGCACGAACCAGCCGACAACCAGCGCCGCCGCCACGATGGGCAGCGCCAGCCACGGCGCGGTCTGGCGCAATGCGCCGCGACGTGGCGCGCGTCCGATGGCGAGCCGCGAAGCACCGCGGGTCGGCCGTCGCTTCCACCACATCAGGTAGCCGAGCATGAGCACGACTACCAGCCCGATCATCACCGCTAGCAGCAGTAATTGGTTGAGCAGCCCGAACATCAGGCCCATGTGGAATTGGATGCCCCAGTTGGTGAGCTTGGCCATGATCGGCCAGTCGGCGTAGGCGAGTTTGTCGGTGACCGTGCCGGTCACGCCGTCGACGGCAACCGAATCGACGGTGTAGGTGCCGGACATGCGCCGTTCCTTCACCGCGAATGCGACGCCGGGTTCGGCCGGAACGGCGATCTCGGAGCCCTGGGTTATGCCATTGGCGCGGGCCGCCGTATAGACCCCGTCGAGCTGTGCGATCCGGGTCGGCATAGCCATCGGCGCGGGCGCGTGGTCGCCACCGCTGCTGTGATGCTCGCCCCCGGCATGCCCCTGCGCGGTCGCGCCCGGCAGCGCGGTGCTCACAGCGGGTGTTGTCCAGCTGAGCCGCTCGCGCAGTTCGGTGATGCTCTCGCCAGCATAGGTCGACCAGGTCATCCCGGTCGCCGAGAGCAGCAGGATCACCGGCATGATCCAAATACCCACGGCCCCATGCCAATTCATTGAACGGCCACGGCCGGTTTGTGAACCGTCCGGTGCCAGCAGCCAAGCCGCGGAGTTGCGGTTGCGGCGTCCGCGCACGCGACGGATCCACAGCACCAGACCGGCCAGCGCCACGACCCACAACCAGGACGCGGCGAGTTCGCTGTAGATGCGACCCGGCTCGCCCAAGTGCAGATCCCGATGCAGCCTATCGATCCAGGTGCGCATCGGAAGCGCACCCGAACTGCCGTAGACCACATCGCTGCCGACCGGCTGCGCGGTATATGGATTCACGAAGACCGCACGCCGTTCGGATTCGCCGAGTGACGGGTCTTCGAACAGCACGCGGGTGGTGTCATCGGCCTCCGGTGCCGGAGCCACCGCGACCAGCTTCAGATCTGGCTCGGTGGCCACGGCCGCGGTGACCTGTTCGGACAGCGGCCGCATTTCGCCATGCGCCTCGACCTTCAACAGCTGGTGCGAGGTGATCGATTCCACGGTCGGGGAGATGGCATAGAGCGCTCCGGTGACCGCGGCGATCAGGATGAACGGTGCGACGAAGATGCCCGCATAGAAATGCAACCGCATCGCGAGGGGATAGAGGCCGTTGCGCGACCGCGTTTCCTTTGTCGGAGCGGGCGATTCGGCATCCGGTGGACTGGTGTCCGTAATACTCATGACTATTCGTTTCTGGAGTTCGGAAGAACCCGGAAGATCGTCGGCCGTTCGTAATCGGCGAATGGTTGTCGGAATCCGCTGGACGCACGGTAAAGCGGGCAAACGCCAAAATTCATGACAGACAGCGGATCCCGGCATTCGCCGGGGCGAGGAGGGCGCCGCACGACAACTGGGCGAGTCCTGACTCGGCAGCCCTGCTGACCGACGAACCAGCAATCCAAGGATCGATTTCAGATGGTCATATGAAATCTCGCCTCGCAAAGGCGTTGCGCGGTAACGACGACGCACGAGCGGGGCCCGTGCACCGGGTAAGGAATATCAGCGACCGAACGCCAACGGCGGCCCGCGCGTGTGCAGCGATTCCGCGGCGAATATGCGCAGCACAACACGATCGCGATGCGTCAGGCGCAGCGACGCCGGCCCGGGTATCGCGGGCGGGTGGTACCGCATCGGCAGCACCCGCGAGAGCAGCGCGCAACCGCTTCGATACGCGGCCTCCGCGCCTCGGATAACCACCGCGGCGAGTACGGCCGCCACGAGGTGGGCGGCCACCATACCGGGCGTGAGCTGTGCATCGAGGTGACGCATATGCCCCGAACTCCAGCCCATGGTGACGTGCCCGAGTAGCTGACCTGCGGCGAGGACCGAGATCAGTCCGATCGAGGTGTCACGCAGCGGTGCGAGCCCGGCGACCAGTGCGCCGACAACGGCGCAAGCGGCGGCGAGGAGTACGAGCGTGGCGCTGTCCGGTGGCATCCCATCGGACGCACACCCGTGTGCCGCAACGGATACGGCACCGGAGATCGAACCGGCACATGCGCCGCGCACTCGCGCGACGGCGCTGCGATGCCCCGCAGCGGCCGGGCCGAACTCGATACTCACGCGCTGATGATAGCCGACGAATTACCCATCGGTCCCCACCCGGGCGGCGGACGAAATTCATGGGACGCATCAAGTTTCCAGCTGGAGAAATGCAAATGCCGCACACCTCCGGATTTCCGGTCTCGATTCCGCGGCCGGGAATTCGAAGGTGTGCGGCCCCGAATGTGACTCAGTTGGCGTCGATTTCCATCTCGATCAACGGCTTGCGCAGCAACTTACCGGTCGCATTGCGCGGCAGCTCATCGAGGAAGATCACCTCGCGGGGCACCTTGTACCGCGCCAGATTCGCCTTGACGTACTCCTTGATCTCCTGTGCATCGCGCTTGGACTCCGGACCGGGAACGACGAAGGCGCGCAACCGCTTTCCGAATTCGCGATCGTCCACACCGACCACCGCGGCCTCGAAGATATCGTCGCGCCCCGCGATCAGGTTCTCCACCTCGAGCGGGAAGACGTTTTCACCGCCGGAGACGATCATGTCGTCGTCGCGGCCGTCGATGTAGAGCAGGCCGTCGGCGTCGAAATGCCCCACGTCACCGCTGGACATCATGCCGTCCACGATTTCCTTGGTGCGGCCGTCGGTATAGCCGGTGAAGGCGAATCCGTTGTCCACGAAGATGGTTCCGGTCACATTCGGCTCGGTGATCGGCTTGCGGTTCTCGTCCAGCAGCACGATCCGGATACCGACCGGCGCCTTGCCCGCGGTGGTCGGTGCCTTGCGCAGATCCTGCGGGGTCGCGACGGTCATAACCGCGCATTCGGTGGAGCCGTACAGGTTGTAGAGGCTGTCGCCGAAGTAGTCGAGGGTGCGGGTGACCACATCGGGTGCGATGGCCGAACCCGCCGCGAAGATCACCTTGATACTGCGCGGATCGTACTTGGCCAGCACCTCGTCGCCGACATCGAGGATGCGCTGCAGCATGGTCGGCACCACGACCAGCGAATCGGCCTGGTAGCGCTGGATATTCGCCAGCGTCTGCTCCGGATCGAACCGGCGCTGCTGGAAGATCACCCGGTTGCCGAGGGCAAGACCAAGGGTGAACTGGGAAAGACCGGTGCCGTGGAAGATCGGCGCGGCCATGATCATGGTGCCGTTATTGGGCAGCGGCACCCGATCCACGAACTGAGCCGAGGCGAACGGGCTGACGCGGTCGCGCGGCGCACCCTTCGGCGTGCCGGTGGTTCCGCTGGTCAGGATGACTATGCCGCCGGGCTTCACGGGTGCGGGCACCGGCGCGGTCGATCGGCCTTTGATCAGCGATTCGATGGTCGCAACCGCCGGATCGACATTGTCCTTCTCGTCCATCCAGGTGAGCACCCGGGGGATCTCGGCCGGGATCGCGCTCATCAGGTCGAGGAATTCACTGTCGTGCAGTACGGCCTTGACGTTTTCGCGCGCGGCCACATCGGCGAACTGCGGTTTCGCGAAGCCGGTATTCATCAGCACTGTGCGCACGCCGAGCTTGCCGGTTGCGAGCAGGCTCAACACCATGCCGCGATGGTCGCGCGCCAGCAGGGCGACGACATCACCTGGCCTGAGACCCTGCGCTTGGAGTCCACGGGCCAGGGCGCTGGACTGGTCGTTGAGTTGGCCGAAGGTGACCTCACCGCGCTCATCGACAATGGCCGCCGCATCCGGTCTGGTCTGCGCCGCGTGCATCACGACACCGGCGAACGGGCCGAATTTGAGCACATTGAACGCGGACCGCGCCGCCTGATCGGGTCGGAGTGGATTGAACAGGCGCCGCTTGACCATGACATTCACGCCCTGGGCGAAATCGCCCGCTTTCCGGACAGAGTCATTCAACGCAGGCAGGGATAGGGACATTCGTCAACGCCTTCCGCGGTCCACCACCTGGACCGGGGGTGGTGTGGACCGCAACTTCGGGATCCAGTGCTGCCGCTAACAATAGCAAGCATCTGTGACTCGCTGTGTCACGTATCTCAGTTGTCCCGCTCTGCGTCGCTATAGCCCAGGTTCAAGCCTTGACCTCGTACTCGACGAGTACCCTACGCAGCAGTTTCCCGGTGGTGTTGCGGGGCAGGTCGTCGAGAAAGACAACTTCGCGCGGCACCTTGTAGCGAGCCAGATTCTCCTTGACGTAGGCCTTGATCTCCTCGCCGTCGGGGGAGTGACCGTCCTCGGGGACCACGAAGGCACGCAGACGCTTGCCGAATTCCACATCATCGACGCCGACGACGGCCGCGTCGAATACGTCCGGCCGCTCCAGCAGCAGGTTCTCCACCTCCTGCGGAAAGACGTTCTCGCCGCCGGAGACGATCATGTCGTCATCGCGGCCGTCCACCATCAGCAGGCCGTGTTCATCGAAGTGGCCGACATCGCCGCTGGACATATAGCCGTCGATGATCTGCTTATGCCTGCCGTCGGTGTAGCCCTCGAACGGCGCACCGCTGCGGACGAAGATGCGCGCGGTGGTATTGATCGCGCTGACCTGCTTGTCATTGTCGTCGTAGAGCCGGACCTCACAGGTGATCGGCGCGCGACCGACAGTGCCGGGGGCGATGGCCAGATCGTCCGGGTTCGCCACGGTGGCCACGGCGCATTCGGTCGAGCCGTACAGGTTGTAAAGGACCGGGCCGAAGATCTGCGTTGCTTTGACGCACAACTCCGGCGAGAGTGCCGAACCCGCGAGCAGAATGCATTTCAGTGAAGTGGTGTCGTACTTGGCGCGGATCTCCGGTGCCAGTTCGGTCATCCGGTGCAGCATGGTCGGCACCGCGACCAGCATTTCGGCCTTGTGATCGGCCACCATCTTCAGCGTGGCCTCGGCGTCGAAGCGGCGGCGCACCACCACCTTGTTGCCCATCGCCGAGGCGACCAGATAGGTGCCGAGCCCGGTGCTGTGGAAGATCGGCGACACGATGACCTGAGTTCCCCTGACCGGGAATGGAATTCGGTCCACCATCTGCGCGGTTGCCAGTGGAGTCACCTTGCTGCGCGGTGCGCCCTTCGGCAGGCCGGTGGTGCCGCTGGTGAGGATGACGAACCCGCCCGGCTTGGACGGTGCGGGCAGATCCGCGGTCGAGTTGGCGGCGATGAGATCGTCGAGAGTCTGGGCGCCCTCGGGCAATTCGGTGCCCTCGTCGACCCAGGTGAGGTAGCGCGGCAGACTCGGCGGCAGCGCGTCGAGCAGGCCGAGGAATTCGCTGTCGTGCAGTACGGCCTTGACCTTCTCGCGCTCGCAGACCTCGGCGAACTGCGGTTTGGCGAAGCCGGTATTCATCAGCGCGACTCGCACGCCGAGCTTGCCCGCCGCGGCCATGGCCAAGATCAGGCCGCGATGGTCGCGGGCCAGCACACCGATGACCGACCCTTCGGTCAGATTCGCCTGTCGCAGCCCGCGCGCAACGGCGGTCGACTGTTCGTCGAGTTGCCGGTAGGTCAGTTCGCCACGCTCGTCAACCAGCGCGGGGGCGTCGGGCACGACTCGAGCCGAATGCCGGATCAAGGTCGCCTGCGGCCCATAGACCTGCGATTCCTTCACGGTTCGCAAGGCTTCCAACGGCTTCGTGGGATCGCTGACCCCGCGCGCCCGCAGCACCCCGAATGCCTTCACAACCTCCAGCGCATGCGCCAACTTCATCGTCGACCACCTCTACAGCAACTCGCGTCGGCACTCGCCCCAGCGATCTGAACCACCGTCATGTCCCACCAACCGTATCAGCGCTATGACCCACATCACACTCGTCGACGTGCGGGCTGGACAGATGATCACGCGGAAGCCATGGCGGCGAACCGCGAGAAGCTGCCGCCATCAGTCCACCTGATCTCGATCACCTCCGCGCGGTGGCCAGCGCGACGAGTAGGGGGACGATGCGGTTCGGGGGGACTTCGAAGCGGTTGTCGCCGACCGTGTGGAGCCAGCCGGTGGCGGCGAGTTGGCGCAGGTGGTGGTAGATCTGGCCGGAGCTGCCCACTTCATCGAGGTCGGTGAGTTCGGCGGCGGTTCTGCTGCCGAGAACGATCTCCCGAAGGATGCGCAGACGGACTGGACTGCCAAGGGCAGCGAGGCATTCAGCGGCATCGTCCCAGTTGTAGCCGACGAGGTCATCGGTACTGAACTGGACCTGCCAGTCGAACTGTTCCGCGCTGGGTAGTGAGCCAGAACCAGCGAACATCACTCCGCCATTGGGCTGGTCCGCATTCGCAAACTCCTCATGAAGCCGCCGCAGCGCCCACCCTCCTTGCGGGGCGGATCCACTCGCTTGCCCGCTGCCGTTGATCAGATCCATGGCCGCGAGTCGGCGTTCGAGTTTTGCTAGTCGGTCATCCACGCTCACGAGCGCAAATTTACGGAGTCAGATAATTGCTGGCAATGGTTCAGCATTGGCTGATGTGACGCATAAGCCCGGCACGGTTGATCCGTGCCGGGCTCACGTGTCGGACGGTCAGTTGTAGATAGAGCCGAATGACGGAACCGAGATGGTTGCGAGTTTGTACTCGAAACCGTCGGGGTGGGCGTCGCTGACCGGGACGGGCCAGCGGTGCCACAGGGTGCCGTAGACCGCGCCGACGATGACGCCGGCTCCGGTGTCGATCGGGCGGGTGCGGATGGTGGTGTCGACGGTGGCGTCAGTGTGCTCGGAGAGCACCTCGGTACCGCTGCGGCCATTGGCCAGATTGATCCACAGGACCTGGAGCTTTGCCCCGGTCTGATCCGGCGCGATCATGCCGGGTCCGCCGAAGAATCCGAATCGCAACCCATCGTAACCGAGGGCGACGCCGGACCCGTAGACGCCCGGACCGTCACCGCGTCCGATATCGGATTGCGCCGGGATCTGGAACGGCTGTGCTGGCAGTGCCACCTGCGTGGCGACCTGCCCGGATGCCAGTAGCCGGTCAACTGCCAGTTCAGCGGCGGCATTGCCGATGGCGGCCTTGCGCAACTGCTGTGTGGCCGCATTCCAGTCGATCGTCGTCGGTGCCGCCACGGCGTGACCCGCGAATACGGCGACGAATGCGGTGGTAGCCGCGAGGGCGGCAGTGAAGCGACGTATCAAACCCAGCCTGTGCATAACCAGTCTCCTGTTGGGAATCTTGGTACTGCTCGATGGAATTCGTCCGCTGATCAGCTCGCCAAGATACCGTGCGCTACTTCACCGGTTACGGCGGGTGTCTCGAACCCTGCGTGGCCGCGATCGCGGAGCGAGCTGCGTCGGCGCCATAGCGTCCGCCACGACCGAGAAAACAGGAAAACCGGTGCGCGTCGTTCGCACCGGTTTCCCTTGTAGCACTTGCTAGTTCAGCATCACTTCAGCTCGGCGCTGGTCTTACCGAGAATGCGGCGTGCCACGATGAGCTGCTGGATCTGCTGGGTGCCTTCGAAGATATCCAGAATCTTGGAGTCACGGCCCCACTTTTCGAGCAGTGTGCGCTGCGAGTAGCCAATGGTGCCCGCGAGTTCGACTGCTTTGAGGGTGATGTCGGTGCCGGTGCGGCCCGCCTTGGCCTTGGACATCGAGGCTTCCAAGGAGTTCGGCTTCTTGTTGTCGGCCATCCACGCGGCGCGCAGCGACAGCAGGTACGCGGCCTCGTAATCGGCTTCCATCCGCAGGAATTCGGCGGCGGCCGCGGGCTGGTTATTGGCCGGGATGTCGTAGGACGGCTCGATGCCCGCATCCTTCAGGATGGCGCGCAACTCCTCGAGCGCCGCCCGCGCGACACCGACCGCCATCGCGGCCACGAGGGGACGGGTGTTGTCGAAGGTCTGCATGACCCCGGCAAAACCCTTCTCCACGTTGACTTCCGGGCTGCCGAGGATGTTGTCCTTCGGAATCCGGCAGTCCTGCAACAGCAGTACTGCGGTATCGGAAGCCTTGATGCCGAGTTTGTGCTCGAGCCGGGCCACCGAAAGTCCGGGAGCATCGCGCGGTACGACGAACGACTTGATCGCCGCGCGGCCCAGGCTGCGGTCCACCGAGGCCCACACCACGATGTGAGTGGAGCGCTGACCCGCGGTCACGAAGATCTTCTCGCCGTTGAGAACCCACTCGTCGCCATCGAGAACGGCGGTGGTGGTGACGGCGGCGGAGTCGGACCCGAAGGACGGTTCGGTGATGGCCATCGAGGCCCACACCTTGCCGAAGCGCTCGAGCTGCTCATCGGTGGCCACGGCGGCGATGGCCGCATTTCCCAGACCCTGGTAGGGGATCGACAGCATCAAGCCGACGTCGCCCCAGGAGGTTTCGAGCGCGTTCAGCAGCGCGGACATATTGCCGCCGTTGGAGTTTCCGAGCAGTTCGGTGGCGTGCTCGTCGGTATCGGAACGACCGCCGGCCGCACCGCCGATCTTCTGGGTGCCGGAGTCGGCCAGGCCCTCGACCATGGCGGCCATGGTGTCCAGCTCCACCGGGTACTCGTGCTCGGCGAGGTCATACTTGCGCGAGATCGGCCGGAAGATTTCCTGGGCGACCTGGTGGGCCTGGTTGGCGCTGGCCCGCAGCTTCTTGGGGAGTTCGAGATTGATCATGGTGATGTCTCCTGGAAAATAAGGAACCGGCCGGTCAGACGAGCACGACACCTTCGGCGACGCCGATGGCCCGCAGATCGCGGTACCAGCGCTCGACCGGGTGTTCCTTGGTGAAGCCGTGGCCGCCGAGCAACTGCACGCCGTCGAGGCCGATCTGCATGCCCTTGTCGGTGGCCAGCTTGCGGGCCAGTGCCGCCTCGCGGGCGTAGGAAAGGCCCTGTTCCGCGCGCGCGGCACCCCGCAGGGTCACCAAGCGCAGGCCGTCCAGTTCGATCGCCATGTTCGCGACCATGAACGCGACCGCCTGGCGGTGCGAGATCGGCTCGCCGAATGCCTCGCGCTCGTTCACATACGGAATCACGTAGTCGAGCACGGCCTGTCCGGTGCCGATGGCCAGCGAGGCCCAGCCGAGGCGGGCCAAGCGGACCGCGTCGGCGTACTCCTCGGCGCGGGTGGTGGCATCGCCATCGCCGAGGATGGCGTCGGCGCCGACCGCGACATCGTTGAGCAGCAGGCGACCGAGCCCGGCGGCGCGCAGACCCATACTCGGATCGGCCTCGATGACCAGACCCTTGCTGTCCGACGGCACGATGAACAACCCGGGGCGGCCGTCGAGTTCGGCGGCCACGATGAATAGTTCGGCATCACCTGCGGCCGGGACCAGGCTCTTCACGCCGTTGAGGCGGTAACCGCTCGGGGAACGGGTGGCCTTGGTCTGCAGGGCGAACGGGTCGAACAGTGCCCGCGGCTCGCTGATCACGACCGAGGCCTGTGGCACGTTCTCGCCGGTGAAGGCGGGCAGGTAGGTCTGCTGCTGTGCGTCGGTGCCCCACTGGGACAGGGCGACCGCCACACCGCTCGGTGCGAGAATCGGCAGGGCCAGCCCCATATCGCCATGCGCGAGCGCCTCGGCGACCAGCGAGTTGGTGACCGCGCCGCGCTCGGCGGCGGCGCCTTCGAGTTCCTCGGGCACGTTGATCAGGGTGATGCCGAGTTCGGCGGCGCGATCGAGCAGGTCGCGCGGGGCCTTCGCGGAGTTGTCGGCCTCGTAGGCGGCCGGGCGCAGGATCTCGGCGGCGAATTCCTTCACCGTCTCGACGATCATCTGCTGCTCGTCGCTCGGGGTCAGATCGAAGAAGTCCTTGTTCTTGGATTCGTTGTCCGCCAGGCGTTTCGGCGCACCGCCGCCGGCGACCTTGCCGAATGCGCGAGTCGCGGCACCGAGAGTGCGGAAACCGGTCTTGGTGCCTTCATAGGTGACCCGCTCGATCGGCTTGCGCAAGTTGTACTTCTCGGCGAGCTCCGACCCGGTAATGGTCGTCATCACCCGCATTGCCGCGCCCATCCAGTCCCGCTTGGGGTGGTTCAGGCCGACCGCGGACGTGTCTGGACGTCGCGTCGTTGCGCTGTCTCGAGTGCTCATCATCACCTGTTTTTCTCGGGTGGGTGGGTGAGGTCTTTTCCCAGCTATCTTACTCCTGAGTAAGGATATCTTACTCCAGAGTAAGAAGTGCGTCGAGGTGCAGCATACGCCGCCGAACTGTGTCAGGCTGGACAAGTGCCCAGAGTCGTGGGACGACCGCTGTGCGTCGTCGCTGTGCTGTTCGCCGCGCTACTCACCGCATACGCCCCGCGCTACGGCTATCACCGGGACGAGCTGTACTTTCTGGCGTCGGCCCGGCATGCGGATTGGGGCTACCCGGATCAGCCGCCATTGACTCCGCTACTGGCCCGCGCGATGTCGGCAATCGATACCGATTCGTTACTGCTGCTGCGGCTTCCATCGGTCGCGGCCGCGACATTCGTCGTCGTTGCCGCGGGCTTGATGGCGCGCGAGCTCGGCGGTGGGCGCGGGGCGCAGCTATTGGCGTCGCTCGCCGTCGCGAGTGCGGCGATGGTGATGGGGATTGGTCATCTGTTGAGTACCGCGTCGTTCGATATGGCGGCGTGGGTATTGGTTTGTCTGCTGGTGCTGGCGTTGTTGCGAGGCGCTGAGGGAGGTTCTGGGCGACGCGCGCGGGGCGCCGAGGCGGACGGTTGTGCGGTCGGTTGTGCGGGCGGGGGTGGTCCTGCGCCGTCGGATGCGTGCGACGGTGGGCGTGGACGCTCGGATTCCGGCGGTCGTTCCGCAACGGATGAGCGCGATGGTGCGCGTGGTCGGGTGGGGCCGGATGAGCAGGAGCGCGCGATTGATCGGGCTGGGCCAGTTGGGCCCGTGGATATGGGAGTTCGGGGCGCGCCGGATGAGCGTGAGATCGCGAATGGTCGCGTCGTGGCGGATGGGCGTGAGGGTGTAGGTGGTCGGGTGGGGCCAGTTGGGCCCGTGGGTACGGGAGTTCGGGGCGCGCCGGATGAGCGTGAGATCGCGAACGGTCGCGTCGCGGCGGATGGGCGTGAAGGTGTAGGTGATCGGGTCGGGCTGGATGCGCGCTCGAGTGTCGGTAGACCGGCGCAGGCTCGATTGTGGCTCGGGGTGGGGCTGGTTGTCGGGATCGGGTTGCAGAACAAGGCGCTGCTGATCTTTCCGGTCGTGGCGCTGGTGCTCGCGCTGGTTATCCTCGGCCCACGAAAGGTATTCGCCACCAGATACTTTCCGATGGCGGTCGGGGTGGCGGTGGTGATCTGGCTGCCGTATCTGGTGTGGCAGTGGCGCAATGGCTGGCCGCAGTGGGAGATGAGTCGAGCGATCGCGGGCGGATCTTCCGGAACTTCGGATTCGCCGATGATGTTCGTGTTGTCGCAATTCGGGTTGATGGGTCCACTGCTGGTACCGCTGTGGGTATTGGGGCTATGGCGGCTGTGGCGCGATCGGAGTCGGCGTGCGTTTCCGGTCGTCTATGCGGCGCTGTTCGTGGTGTTCCTCGTCAGCGGCGGTAAGGCGTACTACCTGGGCGGGATGTATCCGATCCTGGTGGCCGCGGGTGCGGTACCGGTCGCCGCCTGGTTGGGTAGTCGGCCAATCCGTTGGGCAGCGGTGGGTTCGATGATCGCGGTGAACGCGATCGTCTCGGCGGTGCTGTTCCTTCCCGTATTACCGGTGGGGCTGCTGAAAGATTCGCCAGTACTCGCGATCAACTACGACGCGGGCGAAACCATCGGCTGGCCGCAGTTCGTGCGACGAATAGCCGAGGTACGCGCCACGCTCGGACCCGATATCGCCATCCTTACCGACAACTACGGCGAGGCGGGCGCGATCGAACACTTCGGCGGCGAATTCGGATTGCCGACTCCGCACAGCGGTCACAACTCCTACTGGTGGTGGGGTCCGCCCAGCGACACGGCCACCGCGGTGATCGTCGTCGGCCTCGATCGTGACCGCCTCATCCGGTACTTCGCCGAAGTCGAGCCCGCCGGTCACATCGACAACGGCCTCGGCATCGCCAACGACGAACAGGGCAAACCGCTGTTCATCTGCCGTGAACCGCGCGTACCCCTGTCCGGGATATGGCCCGCGGCGAAACATCTGAGCTGAGCTGTCCGATTGCAGCCATCCACGGGCCCGACGGCAACGAACAACGATGGACGCCTATCTACCTAGGTGCCGTCCCCAGTGCTCGGCCGTGTGTTTTCGTCGAGGCTGAATTCCGCTGTACGAGTAAGGAGATGCCATGGTTCTTCGCATTGTCGATCAGTTCGTCTCCGGGGTCCTGAATATGATCGCGACGCTGTTCGTACCGTGAGACGGGTCGCCCGGGGCGGGGTGTCCGTCCCGGGCAACACTCCAGCACGGCTGTTAGGTTGTGCCGCATGGCAAGACGGCCGCGGAGTCGGCGACTGAGTGCAACGCTGCTGACGGCGGCGATCATGGCGGGCATCTTGTCCGTGGGGACGGCCGAGGCGCAGACACCGTCCGGATCGTGCGCGGACGGGTGGGACGTTTCGACGATCGTCAGCGGGGTCGGCAATCTGGAGAATCTGGATACCGACGGGTCCGGCGGTTTCTATGTCACCGGAATCCTCGACGGATACCTGGCCCACATCGATGCGGCGGGTAGGTTCGAGAAGTTGGTTACCGGTCTGGATCATCCGGCCGGTGTGCGGGTCGTCGGGCGGTCCGTGTACTTCGTCACAGGCGACGGTGTGGCGGAGGCGCCGGGCACTCTGCGGCGCTACGACATAGACACCGGTATGGTGACGATTCTGCTCACCGAGTTGAACGGTCCGAACGGCCTGCTCGAATTGCCCGACGGTGACCTGGTATTCGCCACCATCGGCATCACCGGCCCGCCGACCGGCATCTCGCGGTATCGGCCGTCGACGGGGGAGTACACGAAGACCTGGTCCAACCTGCCATGGACCAATGGACTGGCGCTCGCCCCCGACGGCAAGTCGATCTACACCGACAATATGACCCTGCGCGTCTTCCGGGTAGCACTCGACGATCCCGATAACGCGACGGTCGTCGCCGGTGCTCCCGATCTGGTCGCGCTGTTCGACGATATGGAAGCGACCCGCGCGGACCAACTCTTCGTGGCCGACCACATCCAGGGCGCGGTGTACCAGATCGACCCGGCCACCGGTCGGGGCTGCACGATCATCACCGGCCTGATCAAACCCGGCCCGGTCCGCAACCCACCCGACGGCGCCACCTCCGTGCGGATCGCTCGCGACGGTGACGGGTGGGCACTGTTCGTCACGAGCATGGATGGAACCCTGCGTCGACTACGTCCGCCCGCGGGCATCGACCTGACCCCGGCCGATCCGAGGCGATAGGAAGGACTGTGCCCGAACGCGACCGCGTTCTCGAGGCTCAGTTCAATCGGGTGAGAACAGTGTCGTGGAGCAGGGAGTTGGTGGCGATGGCGTCGCCCCCGTGCGGGCCGGGAGTGCCTGAGAGCGAGGTGAAGCGGCCCCCGGCTTCGCGGACGAGGATGTCGAGGGCGGCCAGGTCCCACAGGGAGACTTCGGGTTCGGTGGCGATATCGACCGCGCCCTCGGCGAGCAGGCAGTAGGTGAAGAAGTCGCCGTAACCACGGACCCGCCATACCGCATCGGTGAGGTCGAGGAACTTCTCGCGCAGGCCGCGTTCGCGCCAGCCCGACAGGCTGGAGAAGGCCAGGCTCGCCGAGCCGAGTTCACCGACCGCGGAGACCGAAATCGGTTTCGGCGCATCGGAATCGACGATGGCCCAGGCTCCGGAACCGGCCGCCGCCCACCAGCGCCGCGCCAAGGCGGGCGCACTCACCACGCCGACCACCGGAACGCCGTCCTCGAGCAGCGAAATCAGCGTCGCCCAAATCGGCACCCGCCGCACGAAGTTCTTGGTGCCATCGATCGGATCGATCACCCACTGCCGCCCGCTGAACTCGACGTCACCACCGAACTCTTCCCCGAGCACCGAATCCTTAGGGCGCTCCTGCCCGAGGACCTGGCGTATCGCCTTCTCCACCGCCAGATCCGCATCCGAAACCGGTGTCAGATCCGGCTTCGAATCGACCCGCAAATCCAACGCCCCGAACCGCGCACGGGTAATCCCATCGGCCTCATCGGCCAACCGCAGCGCAAGTTCGAGATCAGAGGAGTAATCAGCCACCCCCGAACCCTATCGCCCACCCACTGTGCGTCGGCCGCATCCCCGCTGCCGCATAAGCAGTGCCCACCTCGCAGATGTCGTACCTTGTGCGTGGCAGCCGCGAGTTATGCGGCGGCCGGGACGGAGCGAGCGGCGGCGAGGGCACTTGCCCACCAGTGGAGTTGGTCGAGCATGGCCTGGGCGGCTGCGGCGGGTTCGGTCGGGTCGAGGAGTTTGCCGTCGGCATCGAAGAGCAGGTAGTAGCGAGGGAAGCTGACGTAATTGCGGACGGTGTGTGCGTTGAGCTCGTTGAAGACCTGGCGCAGGTGCTCGATGGCGAGCAGGCCGCCGCTCGCGCCGCTGTAGCCGACGAAACCGATTGCCTTGCTGTCCCATTGGGTGAAGTGCCAATCGATGGCCGCCTTCAGTGCGGCCGGGTAGCTGCGGTTGTAGTCGGGGGTCAGGATGACGAATGCGTCCGCGTCACCGAGCCGCCTGGTGAGGTCGGTCATCCCGGCCGGGCGTTCCGGATCGGGGTTCATCGCCGGGGAAACGGCGGGCAGTGCCAATGGCAGCTCGGCCTCGGCCAGATCGATCAGGTCGATCTCGAACCGGCCGTGCCGGGCGGCCTCCTCGACGAACCAGTTGGCCACGGTCGGCGCGAAGCGTCCCTCCCGGACGCTGCCGATGATTACCGCGAGCTTCAGGGACATGGTGTTCTCCTTCTTCGATCTCGAAATTGTTCGAGTCCCAATCTGCTGCCCGGTGGTGCCATCAGGAAGACCGCGCGAAGAGTGGTAGTGGCAGGGACACCCTCGGCGCCGACCGCGCTTGTACCGTCGAGGTGTGAACGAGCGTCCGCGAGTGAGCCAGCATCAGCACAGCGCGCCGTTGCGCACGACGGAACCGACCGGCAGCGAGGCACAGTCGTGAGCGACAACGAGTTGGGCCTGTTCCTGCGTACCCGCCGCGAGGCGGTGACTCCAGCCGAGGTCGGCCTGCCCACCGGGCCGCGCCGCCGAACCCCCGGCCTGCGTCGTGCTGAACTGGCAACTCTCGCGGGTGTGAGCGTGGAATACATCACACGCCTCGAACAGGGGCGCGACCGCCGCCCCTCACCGCCGGTGCTGTCCGCACTCGCCGACGCCCTCGCCTTGACACCGAGCGAACGCATCCACCTGCACCGTCTCACCAAGGGCGCCGATCCGGGATTCAGCTGCATGGGCGGTGCGCAACCGCCGCGCGAAGTACGTCCGGCGGTCCGCGCGATCCTCGATCACTTGGAACCCGCGCCCGCGCTGGTCGTCAACCGACTGCGCGAAGTGCTCGCCTGGACCGAGGGATACGAACGCCTGATGGCGCCGATCGGACTACTCGATAACGAACACCACGCCAATCTCGCCCTGTTCGCGTTCACCGACCCTCGGGCCCGGACCGCCTATCAGGACTGGGACCACATCGCCGACGAACTGGTAGCCGCATTGAAACAGGGCCCGTTCCGCAGCGACCCACACATCGCCGCCCTGGCCGACGAACTCACCGTCGCCGCTGGTGCCGAGTTCACCCGCCGCGTCGAATCCGTCCCCAGCCTCGCCGCCGCCACCGGCACCACCCGCCTCGCCCACCCCGCGGCAGGCAACCTCCGGCTCACCTACGAAACCCTCGAACTATCCGCCGACGACGACCAGCAGCTCATCGTCTACATCCCCGCCGATGACGCGACCGCGGCCGCCCTCGACTCCCTCGCCGGTCGTCGCCCAGGCGGGCTGCGCGCCGTCTCCGGCTGAGGACGCCACCCCCGCACCACCGCGTGTTTCACCGTCTTCGCCCCGCCCAGTAGGCTTGAGCATCGTGCATCCTGACGTCTCCGCTGACCTCGCCGAACTCGACGCCACGCTCAAGACCGTCGAGTCGGTCCTCGATGTCGAGGAGCTGCGTAGACGGATCGATGAACTCGAGCACCAGGCCGCCGATCCCGATCTGTGGAACAACCAGGAGCACGCGCAGCGGGTCACCAGTGAGCTGTCGCATGCACAGAGCGAGTTGCGCCGGGTCGAGGAACTGCGCCAGCGCCTCGACGATCTGTCGGTTCTATACGAATTGGCCGAGGAAGAGGAGGGCGAGGCCAGGGTGGCCGCGCTCGCCGACGCCGATGCCGAGCGGGCCATGCTGCACAGCGACATGGAGGCCATGGAAGTCCGCACGCTGCTCTCGGGTGAGTACGACAAGCGTGAGGCGCTGGTCAATATCCGTTCCGGCGCGGGTGGTGTCGACGCCGCCGACTGGGCGGAAATGCTGATGCGCATGTACATCCGCTGGGCGGACCGGCACAAGTACTCGGTTGAGGTCTACGACACCTCCTACGCCGAAGAGGCGGGCATCAAGAGCGCCACCTTCGCGGTGAAGTCGCCGTATGCCTACGGCACCCTCTCGGTGGAGATGGGCACGCATCGTCTCGTTCGCATCAGTCCGTTCGACAATCAGGGCCGCCGCCAGACCTCCTTCGCCGAGGTCGAGGTGCTCCCTGTGGTCGAGACCACCGACCACATCGAAATTCCGGAGGGCGAGGTCCGCGTCGACGTCTACCGTTCCTCGGGTCCCGGCGGCCAGAGCGTCAACACCACCGACTCAGCGGTGCGGCTCACACATATCCCGACCGGCATCGTCGTGACCTGTCAGAACGAGAAATCCCAGCTGCAGAACAAGATTTCGGCCATGCGAGTGCTGCAGGCCAAACTGCTGGAACGTAAGCGGCAGGAGGAGCGCGCCGAAATGGATGCGCTCAAGACCAACGAGGGCGCGTCCTGGGGCAACCAGATGCGTTCCTACGTGCTGCATCCGTACCAGATGGTCAAGGATCTGCGCACCAACTACGAAGTCAACAATCCGACTGCCGTGCTCGACGGCGATATCGATGGTTTCATCGAATCCGGAATTCGTTGGCGAATGCGAGAGCAGGCGAGCTAGTTGGACGTACCCCAGGCCTTCTCCACCTCCACCGACTTCACCACCTGGCTGCGGTCCTCGGGTCTAGAGATCGTCCTACTGATCATGGGTGCGGTGCTGTTCAGCCGATTCGCCACCTTTGTTCGGGATCGGATCACCCGCAGGATCGACTCCGGTTTCCGCAGCAGCGACGCACTCGTGCGTTCCGAGGCGGCCAAACATCGGCATGCCTTGGCCCAGGTTGTCACCTGGGTGGTGCTGACCGTCGTCTATGTGCTGGTCGGCATGGAAGTGCTGCGGCGGATGGGTTTCGCGGTCACCGGTCTGGTCGCGCCCGCGGCCGTACTCGGTGCCGCGCTCGGCTTCGGCGCACAGCGGATCGTGCAGGACATCCTTGCCGGGTTTTTCCTGATTACCGAGCGGCAGTACGGATTTGGTGATGTAGTTCGCATCGCTGTCACTGGATCTGCGGAGCAGGCCGAGGGTACGGTCGAGGACGTCACGCTGCGGATCACCACACTGCGCAATGCCGATGGTGAGGTGATCACCGTGCCCAACGGCCAGATCGTCAAGGTGACGAATCTGTCGAAGGATTGGGCGCGCGCCGCGATCGACGTTCCGGTTGCGGCCAGCGTCGATATCACCAGGATCAACGAGATCCTGCACGAGGTCGGTACAAAGGCGTACGAGGACCGCAGATTGAAGCCGCTGCTGCTCGACGAGCCCTCCGTGATGGGCGTCGAAGATCTGACAGTGGACCAGATGAACATCCGAATGGTTGCCCGAACATTGCCGGGCAAGCAGTTCGAGGTCGGTCGCGAGCTGCGGGTGCGAGTCGCCGCGGCATTGCGCCGGGAGGGAATCAGTGAGACCACGTAGATCCACGGCGATCCTGATGGCATCATGGGTCGCCACGTTCGTGTTGTACCTGTTCGTCAAGCCCGATCAACCGATCGTGACATCGCCCGAAAAACTCAACACCGTTCCGGTAGTGATGAATACGGCCACGCCGGGTCATTGACCATGATGTAGCTGGTGGCTGCACGCCGGTTGCTGGTTACACTGGCCAACCGTGATCGCTATGCGGAACGTGACCAAGTCGTATCTGACCTCGACGCGACCCGCGCTGGACAACGTCACCGTCGATGTGGGCAAGGGCGAATTCGTCTTCATCATCGGCCCGTCCGGTTCGGGCAAGTCGACCTTCATGCGACTGCTGCTCAAGGAAGAGGCCCCGACCGCGGGCGAGATCCGGGTCGCCGACTTCCGGGTCGACCGGCTGCCCGGCCGGAAGGTGCCGAAGTTGCGTCAGCGCATGGGTTGCGTTTTCCAGGACTTCCGGCTGCTGCAACAGAAGACCGTCGCCCAGAATGTGGCGTTCGCGCTGGAGGTGATCGGCAAGCGGCGCCAGTTCATCGACCGGACCGTCCCCGAGGTGCTCGATATGGTGGGACTCGGCGGTAAGGCCGATCGGCTGCCACACGAACTGTCCGGTGGCGAGCAGCAGCGTGTCGCGATCGCGCGGGCCTTCGTGAACCGTCCGCTGGTGCTGCTCGCCGATGAGCCGACCGGCAACCTCGATCCCGACACCAGCGCTGACATCATGCTGCTGCTGGAGCGGATCAACCGCATCGGTACCACCGTGGTGATGGCCACACACGACAATCACATCGTCGACGCGATGCGTAAGCGAGTGGTGGAGTTGGATCGGGGCCGGTTGATCCGCGACGACGCGATCGGCGTCTACGGGGTAGGTCGATAATGCGCGCTGGATTCCTGTTCAACGAGGTCCTGACCGGCCTGCGCCGCAATGTCACCATGACCATCGCGATGATCCTGACCACCGCGGTATCGCTGACCATGCTCGGCGGCGGTCTGCTCGCGCTGCGAATCGCGGATAAGACCCAGAACTACTTCATGGACCGGGTCGAGATCCGGCTGTACCTCACCGACCTGGTTTCGGCGAACGATCGGGACTGTTCGCTGAATCCGTGTCAGCAGCTGATGTCGGATCTGAAGAAGACCGATGGTGTGGTGTCGGTGCAGTTCGTCAACAGCGATGAGGCGATGAAGGAAGCCACCGAGGTGACCTTCAAGGACCAGCCCGAAATGCTGGACATGATCAAGGACACCCGCCTGCCCGCGTCCTTGCGCGTGAAGATGACCGACGCCGATCAGTACCCGCGGATCTACCAGACGTTCAACGGTAAGGACGGGATCCAGAGCGTTCTCAACGACAAGGACACCGTGGACCGCTTGGTCGGGGTGTTCGACGGCCTGCGGAATGCGGCATTCGCGCTGGCGGCGTTGCAGGCATTGGCGGCACTGTTGTTGATCGCGAATATGGTGCAGATCGCGGCGTTCAGTCGCCGCGAGGAAGTCGGCATCATGCGGATGGTCGGTGCGACGCGCTGGTACACCCAGTTGCCATTCCTGCTGGAAGCGGTGGTCGCGGCCTTGGCCGGGTCGATCCTGGCGGTTGTCGGGTTGTTCCTTGCGCAACCGTTGGTGGTGAATCGTGGGCTCGGTGCGCTGTTCAACAGCAATGTCTTCCCGCATCTCGCGGGTGAGGACATCGCGCTGGTCTCACTGACCATCGCGCCGCTCGGCATCGTGTTTGCCGCGATCACCGCCTACGGCACGTTGCGTTACTACGTCCGGGACTGACAACTCGCGCTGACGGCCTCGGTGTAGCTTGTGCGAGGCCGTCAGGGGACCCCCGCTCGTGATCGAAATTGGTTGTTCACATGTGGACAACTCGGCCGGTCACCTGGGATCCGCGCCGATGTAGGGGTTCGGTTGTCCGACCGCGCTCGTAGGATGGGCCGCGTGGAATACCCCGATGCATTCGCGGCTGTATTGACCGACGGCGCCCCGGTCGCCGAATCCGGTGCGGCACAAGAGGTTCTACGCCGGGTGTTCGGCTACGACAGCTTCCGCGGTGATCAGCGGGAGATCGTCGAGCATGTGGTCGGTGGCGGGGACGCGCTGGTGCTCATGCCGACCGGCGCGGGCAAGTCGCTGTGCTATCAGGTGCCCGCGCTGGTGCGTCCGGGCGTCGGCGTGGTGGTGTCTCCGCTGATCGCATTGATGCAGGATCAGGTGGACGCACTCAGCGCACTCGGCGTGCGCGCCGGATTCCTGAATTCGACGCAGTTCCCGGATGAGCGGCGGATGGTCGAGGCGCAGTTCGTCGCCGGGGAGTTGGATCTGCTGTATCTCGCGCCCGAGCGGCTGCGGCTGGAGTCGACCGCCGCTTTGCTGGATCGCGGCAAGGTGGCGCTGTTCGCCATCGACGAGGCGCACTGCGTATCGCAATGGGGCCACGACTTCCGCCCCGACTATCTGGGCCTGTCGATGCTGCACGAGCGCTGGCCGGAGGTGCCGCGCATCGCGCTCACCGCGACGGCGACGGCGAAGACCCGCGACGAGATCATCGAGCGCCTAGACCTCGGCTCGGCCCGGCGTTTCGTCGCGAGCTTCGACCGGCCCAATATCCAGTACCGGATCGAACCCAAGAATCGGCCGGATCGGCAGCTGCTGGACTTCATCAAGACCGAGCACGCCGGAGACGCTGGGATCGTCTACTGCCTTTCGCGCAATTCCGTGGAGAAGACCGCGGCCTTCCTCACCGAGAACGGCGTCGAGGCGGTTCCGTATCACGCGGGTTTGGATTCGCGCACCCGCGCCGCCAACCAGGCGCGGTTCCTACGCGAGGACGGCCTCGTAGTGGTCGCGACGATCGCATTCGGCATGGGCATCGATAAACCCGACGTGCGCTTCGTCGCCCATCTCGATCTGCCCAAGTCCGTGGAGGGCTACTACCAGGAGACCGGGCGTGCGGGCCGGGACGGGCTGCCGTCGACCGCGTGGATGGTCTACGGACTCGCCGATGTGGTGCAGCAGCGCAAGATGATCGACTCCTCCGACGGTGATGCTACCCATCGCAGGCAATTGCAGTTGCATCTGGACGCCATGCTCGCGCTGTGTGAAACGGTGTCCTGCAGGCGAACTCAGCTACTGGCCTACTTCGGACAGTCGGGACAGTCGTGCGGCAATTGCGATACCTGCCTGACCGCGCCGGAGACTTGGGACGGCACCGTGCCCGCACAAAAGGTGCTCTCGACGGTGCTGCGGCTGAAACGTGAACGCGGACAGAGTTTCGGCGCCGGCCATATCGTCGATATCCTGCTCGGCAAATCGAATCCCAAAGTGCTGCAGCATGATCACCACGAGCTGAAGGTCTTCGGCATCGGCACCGATCTGCGCGATGTCGAATGGCGCGGTGTCATAAGGCAATTGCTCGCACAGGGACTACTCGCCGTGCATGGCGACTACGGTGTGCTCATCCTCACCGAGGCCAGCAACGAGGTGTTGTTCGACGGCCGGGAAGTGCTTCTGCGCCGCGAACCGGAGCGTGCGGTCAAACCGGCTAAGACACCCAAAGCGGCCAGGGGCAAGTCCGTGGCTGCCGATCTGGCTTCCGCGGACATGCCGGTCTTCGAGAAGCTGCGCGAATGGCGGGCCACGACAGCCAAGGAACAGGGTGTACCCGCCTACGTCGTCTTCCACGACGCGACGCTCCGGGAGATCGCCGCGCGCAAGCCCGTGAGCCTGTCCGAGCTCGCGACGGTCGGCGGTGTCGGCGAGAACAAACTCGCCAAGTACGGCGAAGGAGTACTCGCGGTATTGGCCGGAGAAGTGAGCAACGCGTGATCGGGCAATGCGAGCACACCGTCGACCCCAGGGTGCTAACAGTCGATCTCGTGATCGGTGGTGCCAGTGAGGCATTTGCGCGCCGAATTGCCTGAATCGCAATGAAATTGCGCGGCGTCGAACCGGTTTCGCGGCTAGCGTGCAAGATATGCATTCCGGTGATGGCCCCACCGACGACGGGCCCGACCTGGGCGGCTCGCCGTCCACGGACCCTGGTGATCCGCCGCCGCATCGGCGCGGCACCCACGACCCCGCGGTGGAATCGGTGTGGTTGCGCCGCACCCCGCCGTTACCGCCGCGCCCGCGCGGGATACCACGCATGACCACGGTCTTGCTGGTCGCGGCCTTCATCGCGGTACTCCTGCTGTATCTCGCGGTCCGGCCGGGTGGCTAGGACAACAGGCGCGGAATAATTCGGTTGCCGAGTCACTTAAGGTTGACCGTTATGAAGGAACAGGGGCGCAAGGTCATCGCGACCAACCGCCGGGCGCGGCACAACTACACGATCCTGGACACCTACGAGGCCGGGATCGCGCTGGTCGGTACCGAGGTCAAGAGTCTGCGCGAGGGTAAGGCCTCGCTGGTGGACGCCTTCGCGACCGTCGACAACGGCGAGGTGTGGCTGCGAGGTCTGCACATTCCCGAGTTCAGCCACGGCACCTGGACCAACCATTCGCCGCGCCGGGTGCGCAAGCTACTGCTGCACAAGCGCGAGATCGAGCGGCTGGTGGGCAAGTCGCGAGAGGGCAACCAGACTCTGGTGCCGCTATCGATGTACTTCTCCGACGGCAAGGTCAAGGTCGAGCTCGCGCTCGCCAAGGGTAAGCAGGACTACGACAAGCGACAGGATCTGGCCAAACGCACCGCTGAGCGCGAGGTCACCCGGGAATTGGGGCGGCGGATCAAAGGCATGCGTTGACCGCTGTTCTACTGGCGCTGGTGGCCGCGGTCGGCTACGGCGTGAGTGATTTTTTCGGTGGTGTTGCGTCACGGCGGGTGACCGCGCTGCGCGTCGTTGTCGTCTCTTATCCGATGTCGACGCTATTCGTCCTCGCGCTGTTGCCACTGGTCGGTGGAACCCCGGACACCGCATCGATGCTGTGGGGACTGGCCGCGGGTGTCGCGAGCGGCTTCGCGGTCTGGTGGTTCTATGCCGCGCTGGCCAGCGGCCCGATGGCGGTGGTGTCGCCGCTGACCGCCCTGTTGGTTGCGGGAATTCCGGTGCTGGTTGGTCTGTTGATCGGCGAACGTCCGGGTCCACTCGCCATTGCCGGCATCGTGTTCGCACTCGGCGCGGTGTATCTGGTGAGCCGCGAGTCGCCCGATGACGTCACCGAGGAGATCACCGGCGGGCGTGAGCTGCGCTTCACCAGGAAGGTCGCGCTGCTCACCGTCGGCTCGGGCGCGGCGTTCGGCCTCGCCTTCGTGTGCCTGCACGAAACCCAGGCGAGCGCCGGGGTCTGGCCGCTGCTGGCCCAACGCGGCGCCGCGAGTCCGATGGTCTGGCTCATCGCGTTATCAGCGGGGGAGTTGCGGCCGCTGCGCGGTGAACCATTGCGGTTGGCGGCCTATATCGCGGTGCTGGACACCATCGCGAACGCCGCGCTGCTGTACGCATTCCACGGTTCGCTGCTCTCGCTGGTCAGCGTGATCGGCGCGCTGTACCCGGCCGCGACCGTCCTGCTGGCGATGGTCCTACTCGGGGAGCGGGTCGGGCGACAGCAGCAGTTCGGGATGGTTTTGGCGCTCGCGTCGGTTGGATTGATCGCGGCGGCCTGATCGCCGTCCGCGCACCCAGCAAAGCGAAGCTCGCCACCTGCCAAGATCAAGGCGCACCCATGGCGGAACGGTCCCGGGCCGGTGCCGTCGTAGCTTCCCGTTGATCTTGGCCCGACGCGCGTAGCAGGCCGGGGACAGCCCAGGTGCGACCGCATCCGTGGAGGCCGGAGGCGTGATACGCGCCGCATGGATAATGGAATGAACGCGGCATGGCCGAGTGTTAAAGTAACTAGCCCGACAAGGTGTCGGGACGTACGGGGCTGAACGGTTTCGACTGCGTACGTAGATTTAGGGGAAGCGTGTCGGTGCAGGCAAGAGACCACCGTAAGCGTCGTTGCAACCAATTAAGCGCCGATTCCAATCAGCGCGAGTACGCCCTCGCTGCCTAAGTAGCAGGCGTCTCTGTCAGTCCGGGTTCGTCCCTCGACCCGGGTACTGGCATCAGCTAGAGGGAATTACCGTCCGGCTCGGTCGCGGAGTCGGACGGGACATCCAACAGCGACTGGGATCGTCATCCGAGCTTGTTCGCGAGACCCGGAGATCCAAGTAGAGACCTAGCGAACTGCACACGGAGAAGCCCTGAAGACGCGGCGGAGGACCCGGGTTCGATTCCCGGCAGCTCCACGAAAGGCCTCTCACTTGGACACCAGGTGAGGGGCCTTTTTCATGCGCTGACCACCCGCAGATCCGGCCGCGTGCCCACATTTTGCCCACACCTGGCGGCGGCGGCACGGAATCCGACGCCCATCCGATCGGCTACGCCGTCAAGGTCGTCATCGAACAGATGGCCGTAATTGTCCAGCGTCATCGTGGCTGTTTTGTGCCCTAGCTGGCGCTGGATCGTCTTCACGTGCGCCCCGCTGGCAATCATGAGCGACGCGGCAGTGTGACGTAACTGGTGTGCGGTCACCCGCGGGAAGGTCGCCGGGCCGTTGGGCTCGCCACTGTCGTCGCACGGCACGGATGCCGAGATGCAGCGCTGTACGGCCTTGGTGAACCAGTGGGTAGTGGTCGGTGGTCGGATCGGTCCGCCATCGGATGGCCGCGACCACAGGAGCCCGGTCGGGTCGCGTTGGGCTTCGACGATCGGACGCAACAGTTCGGCGACTTCGGCAGGAATCGCGACGGACCGCAGCTCCCATGTCTTCGGCGTGCCGATCACCGTCCGCGAATTCACCTTCGACGCCGACCGCACGATGCGTATCCGGCGCCGGTCCAGATTCACGTCACGCGGACGTAGGGCCGACAATTCGCCCCACCTTAAGCCCGAGTAGGCGAGCAGCATCACTATCTCGCTGCCCTTGCTGCACTCATTCGCCAGTGCGGCCACTTGATCGTGCGTCAGGTACACGTGGTCGACTGGCTGACGGCGGGGGAGCTGCACGCCCTTTGCTGGATTCGCCGGTATCCGACGTTCGTCCACTGCCTCATCGAGGATGGACGACAGAACGCCATGGATATCGGCGACTGTTGACGCTGCCCGGTCGATTTGGGCTATCCAATCACGTATTTCGGGGCGAGTGATCGACGCTAGTTGCCTTGTGCCCCACTGAGGTTCAACATGCACGCGCCAGATGGATTCGACCCGTTCGGACCATGACGGTTTGGTGTGCACCTGCCGCGCTAGCCACGCCTTCCCCATCTCCGCGACAGTGAGCCGCCCCAGAGACGGTGCGATGTACTCACCGGTCATCTTCTTGACCTCGACCGTGTTGGCGAACTGCTCGGCATCGCGCCTGCGGACGAACCCGCGCTTGTCGGTCTGCTTACCGTCAGGCTTGCGGTAGCGCACGCGGTGCAGCGTGTGGCGCGCCTTTTTGCATGGGTCGTCGGCCCCGGTCCCATCCGGCCGCCCCTTGGCGCCGTAGTGCTTCCTGCCGCAGACTGTCAGGCAGGCTGTTGTCTGATACGGCTCAATCGTTGCCATGGCGCGAATCTTTCTGCTGTGTAATTGCTTGAGACAGTTCATCTTTCAGTACACGCGCGATGCGGCCACGTTTCTGTGCGTTGGCGTGATCACCTGCCCGCAAGTCGCGCTCCTCCGTGAAGCCATGCCCCCATAACCTCTCTGCTTCCGCGGCCAACTGTGCGATAGAGAGGTTCAGATCCTTTGCGACACGCTCTTCGGCCTTGCGGGACTGCTGAGTCACCTCGACGGCACCGAAGAAACCCACCTCGACCGGTTCATTCGCAACGAACAGGCTGAGCGTCCGGCCTTCGATTGAATAATCGTCGTTGAGTTCGACAAATCCTTCGTGTGCAAGCAGCGAGGATAGTGAAATCTTTTCGCCGAGAACAGTTTCCAGCGTCAGTGTCAGTGCAACCAGGGTTGCGAGCGTGCATGACACCTTGCCTCTCTCCATTGCTGAGACGCGGCTGTCTGTCCAGTTGAGGCCAAAGCGTCGACCGGCCACGGCTATCTGGTCTGTGGTCAGCCCGTGAGCGGTCCTGATCCTTTTGAGGTTGCCGCCAACGACCTCGGCTATCGGGGTGGTGATGGTGGAATCCATGCGCAGACAGTACCGCAAACTTTCGTCGCCTTGACGAGTTGGCGAAATCTGTGGTTATCTCATCTCATGCCGCAAGAAATCAGCGGCTTGATAGTTGAGGAGGACTCCAAGTGACCATCAAGCGACCGCCGCTTGCCACTCCCGCAGAGGTGGCGGAGTACCGGCGCACAACAGTCGCGGCGCTCGCTCAAGAGCGATACGCAGGGACGGGGCCGAGTTTCAAGAAGCTCGGACGGCGCGTGTTCTACGACTGGGGTGACGTATACGCCTGGGTGGATGCAAACACGTCCGGCGCTGCCTGATGTCCGACTGCCTGATCAACGAAAGCGGCCCGGAGGCTGCAGCAACAGTCTCCGGGCCAGTTCGAAAACCCCAAGCTCAGATAGAAGGAATTTCCGACATGAACAAGGATAGCCGTCCGGCACACCTGTCTGAACGCCAGCCGAGTTGGCCGGCCGAGATGACGGTATCCCGCGCACTGCTCGACGCTCGGAGGACAGGAGTCGATATAGGCGCCGTTCTGGACGCCGCGTATCTCCGGGTCATCGCACAAGCGGAAACAGGAGAATGATCGCCGAATTCCCTCTGTAATTCGATAAAGGGCCTGCACCCCATTACTCGGCCCGGTGAGTAGGAAACCACCGCTCACCGGGCCGAACGTCGAAATTCAGGAGTTATTCCGACATGACTAATAATAATGCCCCGGGTGCGGGATTCTTCGACAACGGTTCCGCGGGCTCGAAATCCCTATCGGATGCCAATTCAGGAGAAAATCTATCCGAAAGCGTGGATCGCACAGCAGGTAGAGCGGTCGTGCCATTTCCCGATCAGAAGAAACCTTCGCTGCGTGATCAGATACTCAGCATAGGCGACCTTGCGGAACTCGAACCAGCGGCGCCGCTCATCGACGAATTTCTATATACGGGCACCCTGGCGCAGCTTTCCGCCCCCGCGGGTAGCTACAAAAGTTTTCTCGCTGTCGGATGGGCCTGCGCTCTAGCACTCGGACAATCGTGGGAAGGGTATCGGGTCCCGAAAGCCGAAAGAGTCCTCTACGTGGCCGCTGAGGGTGTCGCGGGACTACTCGTACGCATTCTCGCATGGTGCGAACTATCCGGCGTCGATCCAATCGCATTGCGTGACGAGCTATTCATCCTGCCCCGACCGGTGCAACTCGGGAACATAAATGATGTCGCCGAGTTGTGCCAAGTCGTCGAGGAAATGAGACCGGGGCTTGTCGTGCTGGACACGAGAGCGAAATGCACAGTCGGTCTAGATGAAAACTCGGCTACCGAACAAGGAAAGGCTATCGCGGCAGTCGAGCGGGTCATGGACGCGGCCAAATGTTCGATGCTCGTGATTCACCATGCCGGACGGCAGGGATCGAATCCGCGCGGCTCGACGGCTTGGGATGGCGGAGTTTGGTCCGATCTGCGAATGGAAGGGTCCGAACTCAGGGCGACTGTTCGCGCTGAAAAGCACAAAGACGCTCCGTCTGGTCGGCGGCACGATTTCAGGCTAGTTCCGCACACGGTCAGCGAGAAACTGATGCCCGGCTTCGATGAGGAACAACGCCGAACGCTCGTGCTCATCGGAAGCGACGGAGCGGAACGGGGGAGTAGCCAGCATGAGCAATGGATCAAAAACACATTGCGCGAATACGCCGGGGAGGATGGTCTCAGCCGCTCTGATCTCGTGAAGATTTCAACGGACCACGAGTCTGCCGCAGGGCCATCAGAGGCGACTATCCGCCGAACGCTCAGGAAGCTTGCCGAGACTCGCGTTCTCACGAACATCGGGACGCGAAGCAGGCCGCGGTATGTCCTGGTTGGCTCATGAGCAAGCGTCGATCAGCTCGTGCAATCGGCTCATTTTGGGGTGAGCCAGTTGCATGAGCCGAATCTTGTAATAGTCAGGACCTGTCACCAATTGGTTCGCCTATATATGGGCTCTGACCTGCGAACTAGTCAAAGGGATCACATTGGCTCAGTCATCAACCAAATCGGCTCAGTCACCTCCCACCCCTATAAGGGTGGGAGATGAGCCAATGGCAGCTTGTTTTGATGCTTCGAACAAGAAGACTCGTCGAAGCATGACTGTCGAAGCTCATGGACTAGTCGAAGCCGCTGCCAATAGCCACGGGCCCGCAATAGCCCCTGATTGCCCGCCTAGCCGACGAAAACCCCTGACTCTAGCGTGCGGCTATGGGCTACAGGAGGAGGCCCGATGAGGCTGTCGCAATCGGAAGCCGAAATGGTCGGCGCTCTTGTCGCAGAAGCGGTAGCACGCCGACTCCGTGTCAGTGCCAACATTCCGCCCTGGCTGATTCATCTCCGCAGTCGGGTCAGACTCGAATTGAGTGTCGGCAGTACCGATAGCGGAAGGGTGCATGAACTCGCAACCGCTATTGAATCGGAATTAGCGATTTCCGCAGTCGGAAATGCCGGTAATGCGAATAAGTCAGAATCTGAAATAGCGGATGGCACTTCTGCATTGATCGGCGCGAAAGAGGCGGCACGCCTAATTGGTTGCACCGATCGGCAAATCAGGAATCTAGCTGCCGATCTCGATGGTAGGAAGGTCGATGGTCGCTGGCTGTTCAATCGACGCGTAGTTCTCGCCTACGCGGCAGGCAGGCAGGAGTGAGCCGATGGGGACTATCACACCGGGGCAGATAAAGACCATCTCACGCTGCCGCTGTCGGCGCGTACACCGTAGCTACAGAACATTCGCCAAGTGTTTGTACCGCAAGCGCTGGGAGCCTATCCGCGGTGACGGTCCATTCGCAGTGCTGATCGACCCACTTAGCGACGATTGCTTCGAGGTCCACCTTTGCCCCACTGAAGAGAATGCGATGGCCTTCTATAAGGAAACGCAGCAGTACGACCTATGTAGGCATCGTGCGAAACGAATTGTTCGGCTAATTAATACCCCTCGAATTACGCGAATAAAAGAGGCTAGATAGAAATGCTCCGTGATAATTCGGACCGGTGGAATTGATTGGACTAGGAATGAGCGAGATCGATAACATCGGCGCGACTGAAAATCTTACGGTCGATGCCGGAAAAATTACTCCACGGAATATCCTTGCATCGGCTAACCATCACGAGCCAATCGGCGACAGGAATTATTCCAGCGCTCACAGTTATTGTCTCTCGTCAACCCTCTTGACAAATGGATTTCTGTCTGAATTTCGACTACGTGCACATGCATTTAAGCCTGTGACCTGCGGTTATGCCTTGAGTAGGAATATGACTGCATTGTCAATAGGTGGGGCACCCGGAAAACTTCCGATATCCGCTACGTCCAACCTCCTTTGGGGAGGGCGTCTCTCCCCCCGCGTCAAGCCCTGGAGTGAAAACCGTAAAAATTCCTGTTTCGCTCATAGGGGTAATTAAATGCGAATTGAATTAAATGACAATAAATCAAATGCAATTCCCGAGTCGACAAATAAATCAATTGGAGCAGCAAGCAATTTAATCGAAACAACCGACCTGGGCCCATATCGTAAATGGTCCGCCCCCGAATTTGTTCTGTGCAATGTCTGTGGAAACAATCGCCGCTATTTCGGTCCCGGTGCCGCTAGTGAGCCGAAGCGCAAACCGAAACGCCGATGGTCATGGCTCAGTGGTGGCGATGATGAATTCGGCGAACTGTGCCCGAGTTGCGGCGCGATATAAATCAGTCAAAAGGAGAAGAGTAATGCCTATCAATATCCGAGTCTCGGACCTTATTGCCGCGGAGGAGCGGTTTGACGCTGCAGAAAAGGAGTTGCGCGAACACAGCGCTAGCGAAGAGTCGTCGACTTTTGAGTCCATCGACAAGCAGGGCCGCAAGTCCTTGAATGTGTCGGGGATTTACTTCGAGCGTCATGAACAGCTACTTCATCGCGTCGAGAAGGCCTATTACGACCTTGCGGCTATCCGCCGTCGTTTTGTGGAAGGGGTGTAGTCATTCATGCAGAAGCTCGAGAACTTTCGCCTACGGGGCATACAGCGGCCCGTTTCGAGCGGTGGCGCCGATTCGGGGCTGGCCGCTCGCGGGTCTCGAATCACAGCCTCTGTTCGTCGCAGCACGGGTTTCCGCGAATGCGCTGAAGACATGGCGCGGATCATCGAACGCCGCGGCACCGACAAGGCCAAGCGGATAGCGGCAGCATTGCGCGCTGGAGCGCCCGAAATTCGCGGCGGGGAGAAGCGGAGTTATTCAATCGTCAAAGCGAAAGGACTGTAATGCTTACGCCTAGAGAAGTGGCAAATGACAACTTCGCCCTAATTCGTTCAATGGGCCGCGGAACCGTGATCGGAGCCGACCGGCGCGAAGTCGATACGGAGCGACTCGCCAGTGCTCATCGCGCCGAGGCTGCGATTCAGCGGGCGTTGGCGGGACCAGTCAAGCAATATTCGGCTGAACCAGATGACGCGCAGTTGCGCGCGATGCTCGGCTATGTGCGGGGGCGCATCGGTGAACTCAAGGCGCGTCTTGCAGATGCCTCGCCCGAGTCGTCGCCTGCATAACTAGCAGGCGATCCGTGCCGCCTAGAGAATGATTTTCCCTGGGGTTTCTTCCTTTGACCCACAGGCGAATCGTGCCACATTCTCTAGGCGGCACCTTTTCCCAAGGAGCTTTGTCATATGCGAGACATGCGATGGGAAGTCACTGGATTTGGTGCGCTCCCACGTCGATACAGCTCGCCGAGCTTATCCGCGCCATGAATCGACCAGTGAAGATCGTTGCCGGGGCCAGTCACAATGGCGGCGAGCCTTACTCTCTGGCTATGTACTTGATCGACGCTTTCAAGCTGCTGAACGCGGCGACGACCGCCTGATGGCCACCGAGTTCGACACCCGCACCGAGTGGTTCCGAAGTCCGCGAGTGTGGCCGCTGATGGTCGAGCACTTGCGGACTCGGGGCCGCCCGGTCGCGGTGTGGTCGGGTGCGTGCTCCAGCGGCGAAGAGGCGTACTCCATGGCGGTAACGCTCGACCGCGAGGGCATTGACGGCACCGTGTACGCGTCCGACATCGATAGGAGGCTCGTGCGGACGGCCGAGAAAGGCGAGTATCCGCGCCCACAGTCGCCGCTGCTGTCCGATCGGGACCTACACAGCTACTTCGCTCAGGTAGGCCGTCGATACGTGGTGCGGTCGACCATCCGCGACCGGGTCGAGTTCGGGACCGCCGAACTCGGCGTCGACACACCGCCTCGGTGCGATATCGCCATGTTGCGCAACGTATGGCGACACCTGACCGAGGATGCCAAGGAGGTTGCCGCCCGTGCCGTTGCCGACGCTATCGGCCCGGACGGTCGCCTCGTGCTGGGCGGAAGCGATTTCTTCATCCAGGACGCGGACGGCACGTGGCGATCACTCGGTGACCCTACGTTCCGCAACGCCACCCAAGCGGATGTCAACGCCGCGTCAGACACGCTCCCTCATGCCCTGCCTGCGCTTCGTGCACACTTCACCCCAGCCGAGCACCCGATGATCTGGCGGACCCGCTACCCATAGCTTCTATTCACTGTCAGGCTTGAACGGTGGGACGCGATCGAAGTCCGGCGGGTGGTCGTACTTCTCGATCGTCGCTTTGCTCGTCGACGGGTCCTGTAGCACGAATTCCCAAGGGCCGGAGTTGATGTCGAAGTTCTTGCCGTACCCGATCCATTTGCCAACCAGTCGATGCCCGGTCGGTTCGATCAGTAGTTGGATGGCCCCGTTGTACCGGGCGCCCCGGTAGTAGCCGTGTGGGTCGGTGTCCTCGGTCCATGTCCCGGTCGCGACTCCGCCGTCGATATCGAGCTCCATGCTCATGACCGATGGCGCTGAGCCGGGCAGGCTCCGCACGGTGAGGTGGTCGCCGTGCTGCAGGATCACCACGTAATGCCCGGTGCTGAAGGTCTGCTTCCGGCCGGACGAGTAGTACTCATAGTGGCTCAGCCAGATACCGCTGTAGTTGCCTGGATTGGCGCGCGGCCGTGGCGCGGTGGCAGGCCGCTGGAGTTTTGTCGGTTCGGCGGGCTCGACATCGTGGCCGCCGTGGCCATCGTCGGTTACGTGGGCCATGGCGAAGCCGAGGTGCTCGATCGGTAGCCCGAGGACCCGTTCGAGTGCGCTCGCATGTGAGGGCCGTGGGGTGCGGGTGGTGCCCGACTCCCAGCGCTGGACGAGTCGCTTGTTTGCGCTAGAGCATCCGATATCGCGCAGTGCGCGGGCAAGGTCATCTTGGCTCATAAGCCGCCCCATCCGCGCGGCGCGTAGGGCGGTGTTTGGTGCGGTCATGCGGGCCACGATAGACCTTGCGGGCAGATAATGACACCCAAATGTCGCCCTCTGAGGTACCGATTGGACGTCAGTCGCGACGCCGCGCGGTCACGCCTTCCGGGAACACGCTGGTAGATACCCGACGCGCCGAGATTCCTCCCGAAGGCTTTCGGCGCGTTGGGCTTTCCCCTTCCAACGAGTACGACACACACCAAGGCGGCACGCCCATGACCGCGGAACTCATCGCCACCCTCGTAACAGGTGGGGCGGTTCTACTGCTCGGCTTCCTGCTGTTCATCTTCCTGCCATGGCTGCTAGACCGAGGCGGCGAAGCGCTACCGGACGGCGCGATTCGGGCCGCCGACATCCTCGACCGCATCGGCGACGACGGATCACTGCGCACCGATTCGTGGCAACTCGAACCGTCCCATCGCGCACCGGCCGAGGGTTACACCACGGAGCAGGCGCACAAGGCGATGCAGCGACATCGCGAGTGTGCCACCGATATGTGCCCAGCGAAGCATTCCGCGTTTTGGACTCTCGTCGACGCCGGGCGCGCGGTACCCGATGGGCGGTTCCAACGATGAGCGGCATCACCCCCGAGCAGGCTCGCGCTATGGATCGCTGCGACATCGCTCCGTACAACCTCGATATGGAGCGAGCCAACGGCATCGTCCGGATCCATGCCGAGAAAGGCACGTGCACACCGGATACCTGCTACCGGCTGGCTGCTGCTGTCGGGTTCCTCGACGATGCTGGCAAGCCTGCGGGTATCCGGGTGGCTGCGGACGGAAACGTCTCGGTGGTCGACGCGGACGGTTGGCTCGAGGATGCCCCCTCGACGGGCGAGCGGTCCGCCATCGAGGACGGCAACACCATCGCCGTTGACCCGGTTGAAGTCACCGATCATCCACAGCGGGCGCTGCCGCACGCTGAATAGAACGTGTCTGTGGCGCGTGCACGCCGCAGTGGCGACGGAACGCCCCGACCGTGCGTGGTCGGGGCGTTTTCGTGTGCCCACAATCTGCCCACAATTGTGGGTGAAACCGGGTGATTCAGCATGACTCACGGTGATGTATTTTCGCAGGTAGAACCCGGATCGGTCCCCCCGTCAGGGGCCTAATCCGGGTTCGATTCCCGGCAGCTCCACGAAAGGCCCGGTCCACACGGACCGGGCCTTTGTCGTTTCGGTTGATCGTTCGGGACTACACGCACACTCCGCCGAGGTTCACCGCCGTGACGTTGGTGTACCCGGCTGCTGGTTGGTAGTCGGGGAGGCCGTCGTAGTAGACGGCGCTGACGATGTGCTGGCCCGCGATATCCGGAATCCAGAGGATGCTCGCGGTGCCGTTGGAGATCGGGACGGTTCCGACGATGTTGCCGCCGAGGCCGGGCAGGCGGCTGGTGAATTCGACAACACCGCTTTGTACCGGGGTGCCATCGGGGCGCTGCACCCGCGCCTGCGCAGTCTGTCCGCATCCGACCGACGCGATACTGGTCGTACCGAGTGTCGGGCCGGTCATCACCACCGAGAGGGTCGGGGCGATCGCCGCATTCGCTTGGGGTGCAAAGGTCGTCGGTACTGCCAGACACGCCGCCGCCAGCGCCACACCGGCCGCGCCGCGCGAGAGTCCGCCCATCATGCCTGCCTTTCGCTGTGCCGACCGGGCCCCGCATGGCCCGGCGTAGGTTGTCGCACGGTACCTGAGACGTGGATCACGTTGAGGCAAGCCGCGCCGAGAATTCCGGGAAAGCCGTTCATGGGTGAACTGTTGCTACGGCCTGATGACCGGGATGTCCGGTCCGAGCTGAGGGAGCCCCGCATTCCCGCCCGAAACCGCGTCGCACGGAGTTAGTGTTGCACCGCGCCACATAGCCACGTTCCAGCAAACCGCGAATGGAGCGTTATGGGACACAGGACGGGTATCGCCGCGTACATTGCAGCCGGGCTGTTGATCGTCACGGGTTGCGCAACATCGACGGACTCCACCGGAACTTCCACGCGATCGACTTCGCCCGAGCCCGCGTATGCCGCCGCTCTTCGGCCGGTGATCACCACGTTGATGAAGGACAACGCCATTCCAGGCGCTGTTGTGATCGTCAAATCGCCGAAGCAGGGCAATTGGACCGCGGCATTCGGTACTCGAGCCATCGACTCGAATGAGCCGATGGCTGTTGACGATTACTTCCGGGTCGGCAGTAATACCAAGACGATGACGTCGACGGTCATCCTGCAGTTGGTGCAGGAAGGCAAGCTTTCGCTCGATGATCCCATCGACAAGTATTGGCCCGGCGTGCCGAACGGTGATCGGATCACGATAGCTCAGCTCAATGAAATGCGAAGCGGGCTATACAGTTACACGTTCGACCCGCAGTTCAATGCCGCGCTCGACAACGAGCCGCAGAAGGTCTGGACACCCGAGGAATTGCTGGCCATCGCGTTCGCGCACCCGGTGAACTTCCAACCCGGGGAAAAGTTCGAGTACAGCAATACCAACTTCATCCTGCTCGGGCTTGTCATCGAGAAGCTCACGAAAAAGACGGCCACTGAGAGCTTTCAGCAGCGAATCTTCGAGCCATTGAGTCTGAAGCACACATCACTGCCCGCGCCAACGGACTCCTCGATTCCGGAGCCCCATCCCCAGGGCTATGCCTTCGGCACCAACGTTTCCACCATCGACACCTACGCGCTTCCTCCCGCGCAACAAGCCGAGGCCGTCGCAGGCACCCTGAAACCGGGCAACCAAACAAATATCAATGTGTCTTGGGCGTGGACCGCTGGTGGTGCGATCTCGACGGCGGACGATATGGCGACGTATGTGAAGGCGCTCGTCGGCGGTGGCCTACTCGATGCGAAGATGCAGAAGATTCGGTTGGACAGCATTGCGCCGATCGATCCGGCGAATCCGGACCAAGCCGGATACGGTCTCGGCATTGTGCGTTTCGGTACCCACCTCATCGGCCACGACGGTCAGCTACCGGGGTTCATGACGTTCATGGGCCACGATCCGGCATCGGACATCACCATCGTGGTCGCCACGAACCTCGCGGCGGTTCCGTCGGGCGAGGGGTCCGCCCTTGTGCTGGTCAAAGGCATGCTGCCGACCTTCTACGGTGCTGATGCCCTACCGGGCAAAGCGACCGCGAGCCCGACGAGCAGTTCCGCCGAAACAACGACGAGCGGTCGATGACAGGTGCCATTGGCGAGCGTTCGCGGCGTGATCTGGTCGCCACGTGGGAAATCGGGCCCTCTGCCTATCGCCGCGCCATATACCGAATGCGGCAGCGCTGAGATCGAGTTCGGTCATTCTGCCGCGGATGATGTTCATGATTCGCGCGGCTTCGGGCTTGCTCTTTGCGGGACAGTCGAATTCTGTGCTCCGTGGCTGTGATCCGAGCCGAGCAGATGGCAGCGACGACGATCATGACGGTCAACGCAACGCTGGAAACCGCGTGAGCTGAAATTTACGCGCCGACGACCGGGCCCGGAAGATAATGCGACGTAGCGGGCACATGAGGAGGAAGCCGTGCGGTATCAGGCCGGGGTGGATGCGACGTTGCGAGTCACCGTCGAGTTCACCGATACGGCGCGTCGAACGCTCGACATCTCGTGGTCGGCCGCCAACGCATCGGCCGCCCGCAAGAAGTTCGAGTACGCGCGAATCTTCCTGGTGGCGCTGGATAATGATCCGCAGCGGATGTACCTCGACCTCGTGGACCGACGGCCGTCGGCATCAGTGTCACTGCCCGCTGAATTGACCGACGGCGAGTACGCCATCGAAGTCGACGCCTATGGCAGCGCGAGCTGGGGTGATGGGCGGCTGGACGCACGCGGCCGCAGTGCCTCGTTCACGATCGGCTCGCGCGAATAGCGACACATACACCCAAGGCTTCGTAACCCAATCGGCCGCAACCGAACACCGGCTAGGGCCGAAGGTACGAAGCAGAGTGGACAAAGAACTCTGGGGTCGGTCGGCCGCGCGGCGGACCATAGCGGGGCGTGCACTCTTTGTCGGGGGAGTGGACCCACCGGGGTCACCACATGGGGCGCGCTCCCACCGAACAAGGCGCAACATGGCAATCTCCTTGCGAAAGTTCGCAATCGGCATAACTCTGATCACGGCGGTTTCGCTCGGATCGGCGGCATGCGACACCGGCACCACGCCCGCCGCGAAAACGACTCCCTCGGCTACCCTCGCCACTCGTATTCAGCTGACAACAACAACATCTGCTGCTCCGAGTGCGGTGACATCGGTGCTGCCCCTCCCGCCGGCGGCACCGTCTGCCACGCCGCCCACTACGGCGGCTGTTCCGCGATCCGTTGTCCCACAACCTGTCGCCACCACCGCTCCGGCGGACGTCTACTACCCCAACTGCGATGCCGCTCGCGCTGCGGGTGCGGCACCACTGCACCGCGGCGATCCCGGCTATCGCTCGAAACTCGACCGCGACAACGACGGAATCGCTTGCGAGTAGCGGACCGCCGCCTCGATTCCGCCGCGATCAGGGTTCTGCTTCCACCACTGTCGGCGTAGCCTCGGATCTGTGCTGCGCCGCCAGCAGATGCACCAGCTCGATCAGAATGCCTACGGTCATGAGTCCGAGCACCTGATCATTTCGCGGTGGCCAGCCCGTGAATCGCAGGTCGATCGACTCAGCGCCGAGTTCGTCGAGTCGATCAGGGACGAATCCGTACGAACCCGGTTGTCCGGCGCGACGATCGCGTTTGCGGCGGACGTGATGACAACGACAACAAAATCTTCGATCCTCGATCGAAGACTCTGGTCGCAGACCGGCACCGCGCCCTGCGGGCGATATCCTGGCCTGCCGGGGTGTTGGTACATCAGATTGGTTGTGAATCAATGCAATTCGCCAGTTCGAACCGTTACCCTGGGGACATGACCGCGATGCGGCTTGGTAACGGTATGTGGTCGATTCTGCGGGTCGCCTGCGCGGGCGTTGGCATCAATTCCACAGACGCCCAACTACTGCGAGTGACGGGGGAGATCGACTACCGGTTGCCCGGCGGTGTGTTAGCGCGGATCGCTGCGCCCGGACAGGACGGTGCCGCCAAGCGTGCGGTCGATGTCGCCCGATGGTTGGAGTCCGCCGGAATCTCAGCGGCACAAGTGGTTTCGGATATTCCCCAGCCGGTGGTGGTGGACGGTCGCGCGGTGACCTTCTGGCATGAGTTGCCGCGGCACCGCGCGGGCACACCCGCGGAGGTGGCCGCGGCGCTGACACGTTTGCACGGACTCGCGTCGCCGGCCGATACGGAAATCGGACAGGTGGCGCCCTTCGTCGGACTCGATGAACGCATCGACGCCGCACACACCATGAGCGCGGACGACAGATCCTGGATGCGTAGGCATTTGGCGGAACTGCGCGGTCGCTGGGCCGCGCTGCCGACCGGTCGACCATGGTCGGTCATCCATGGCGCGGCGTGGAGCGGCAATGTGGTTGTCGCGGAGGACGGCAGCGTGATCCTGCTCGATACCGGGCTGCTGTCGTTCGGTCCGCCGGAATGGGATCTGGTGCATGCGGCGATCGAATGCGCGTCGTTCGGCTGGATCACCGATGCGCAGTATGCCGAGTACTGCCGGGCCTACGGCAGTGATGTGATGCGCTGGGACGGCTTCTATCTGCTGCGCGATATCCGGGAGTTCCGGATGGTCACCATGGCCGCGCAGGCAGCGTCCGCGAATTCGGAGTACCAGGAACAGGCGGATCTGCGCCTGGGCTGTGTGCGTGGCGATATCGGCCCGCGGGTGTGGGACGGGTGGACGGCGCTGTCATAACGTGCTGGCGCCGCCGAGCGGCGGACGTCCGGGAGGGCGTCCGCCGCAGCGCGTTCAGCCCTGCTGGGTCGGCACGACGATGAGCTCGGCCACATTGACCCTCGGCGGTGCGGCGACGGCGTAGGCGATCGCATCGGCGATATCGTCCGAACGCAGGATTTCGAGTTCGCTGCGCCATTGGGTGAGCCCGACGCGCTGTTCTTCATCGCGCATACCGGCGCCGAGTTCGGTTTCCACGAAACCGGGCTCGATATTCTTCACCCGGACACCGCGCGGGCCGAATTCCGCGCGCAGATTGCGGGTCAGGTGGGCAACCGCGGCCTTCGTCGCGGTGTACACGCCGTAGTTGGGGAATACGGTGTGCCCACCGATCGAGCCGACGTGGACTAGATCCGCGCGACGACCGTCGCGTGCGGCGGCGAGCAGGTCATCGATGAAAGCCCGTCCGGTGTAGAGCAACCCGTTGATGTTGGTGCCTACCATTTGATCCCATTCGTCGGTGTCCGCGGCTTCGAACGGCGCGGCGAGCATGACGCCCGCATTCGCGACCACCAGATCGACCGGACCGAATGTCGCGCGCACCGTCGCCGCGGCATCGCGCACGGATCGCTGATCGACCACATCGGCGACCACCGCGAGGGTCGGTCCACCGATCTCGGCGGCCAGTTCTTCGATCCGATCCTTACGGCGGCCGAGCAGGGCCACCCGTGCGCCATGGTGTGCGAGCTGTCGGGCGGTGGCGGCGCCGATACCACTGGACGCGCCGGTGACAACCGCAGTGCGGCCTTCGAGGTTATTTGTCATGAACACCACATTCGTATCCGCCACGGCCACCCGCCAGGCTGCGGACTTCCTGGTAGTCGCAGGGCCACCCAGGTCCGCCCGGGTTGTCCTACCCTCGGGTACATGGACTCCGAGAACCGATTGGGCGTATTCCTGCGCGCCCGCCGCGAACTAGCGCGTCCGGAGGAGTTCGGGATTCCGGGCGGCGGGCAACGGCGGGTAGCCGGACTGCGTCGCGAGGAAGTGGCCATGCTCGCGGGCATGAGCGCGGACTATTATGTGCGGCTGGAGCAGGGACGCGATAAGCATCCGTCCGAGCAGGTTGTCGAGGCATTGGCCCGGGTCTTCGCGTTGGACGAGGAGGGGGTCGCGCATCTGCGGGAGTTGGCGCGGCCGACGGCTCGGCGCAGGCGGGCAACGCGACGGCCCGAGCGGGTTGCGCCCGGGCTGCTACGCCTAATGGATTGCTGGCCGAATACGCCCGCGTTGGTCCTGGGCCGACATATGGATGTGCTTGCGGCGAATCCGCTGGCCACCGCGGTCAATTCCTGTTCGGCCAAGGGCGTCAATATGGTACGGGCGATCTTTCTGGACCCCCAGGCACGTGAGTGTTATGCCGACTGGCCCACCATTGCCGCCGATACCGTTGCCAGTCTGCGTGCCACCGCGGGCACCGATCTCGACGATCCACGCCTGACCGAACTGGTCGGAGAACTGACGCTGAAGAGCGAGGATTTCCGGCGGCTGTGGGCCCGTCATGACGTGCGAGCGAAAACCGCAGGCGTCAAACGTTTTCGCAACCCCTTGGTCGGCGATCTCACGCTGTCGTACGAAACCTTTGCCGTCAACGGTGCTCCGGGCCAGATCCTCATCGCCTATCACGCCGAACAGGATTCGGCCGATGAGCACGCGCTCGCGCTACTAGGCATGATCGTCGCGGGTAATGTGCACGAATCCCCTTCCGTGCCCGCCGATTCCGATAGCTGATACCTCGCCGCCTCGCTCGATCAACGATTTATCCACCAAACCGGTGAGCAACTCGAGATCGTCGACGGCATCGAGTGTTATACCGGCCGGAAATACCGCTAACCACATAACAAGACGGATCAATGCCGAGTTCGTCGCCGAGTCGATCCCTGCTCCGTTCGAACCAAGGCCTGCAAGGCATTCGCGCCGTTATCCGGTGGGTGTCCGTCCCAGATCGCATCGGCGGGCACAATTCGGCCGGGTTCCATGGCGAGCCGGGCCAGCAATGCGCGCACCTTGACCCCCCGCGATCCGCAGCGGTTGGTCCTCGTCATCGCGGACCTCGAAGGGGCCGAGCAGCAATACACGCACGGCAGTAAGCCTGCCGTATTGGTAGGGCAGTCGTAGTTCTGGTGGATCGGCTAACGACTGTGCGGCAGAATGCCGAGTGTCACGGCCAGTCCGGCCGCGATGCACCCGGCGGCCGCCGCGCTGGTCGGGAAGGAACGGGTGATGGTGGCGATGCCGGCCACGAAAATCAGGCAGGTTGCCGAGGCCAGCAGCGCGGTTCCGCGATCGACACCGGCGCGCCGGTGAATTCGCTTGTGCGTCACTGTCATGTTCAGGGAGTACCCGATCGCCGGGTTATCAAACTGTTATCGACCGCGACAGGCCGAATCATTCCGTGACAACTGCCGTCTCCGGCGTACCTCGAGTGGTAGGACTGGCAGATGGGCAATGACGAGACGGACGCGGACCTGATCGAACTCGCCACCAAGATCTTCGATCTAGCTCGGCACGGCGATACCGAGCAGCTCACGGCGTACCTCGATGCCGGTGTCCCGGTGAACCTCACCAACGACCATGGCGACACGCTACTCATGCTGGCCGCCTACCACGGTCATCAGGACGTGGTACAAGTGCTGCTGGCCCGCGATGCCGACCCGAACCGCGCCAATGACAAAGGACAGACACCGCTGGCCGGTGCCGTCTTCAAGGGCGAGACCGAGATCCTGCGCGCCCTGCTCGACGCCGGTGCTGATCCGGATGCCGGGACACCGTCCGCGCGGGCCGCGGCGGCCATGTTCGGCAAGAACGATCTGCTGAGCTTGTTCGGGGCGTGACCGATTGCCATGAGCACGAACGCCGATTCGGCTGCGTTCGGGCGGATCGGTATAGTCGCCGCGGATGAGTAGTGTCACCACCCCAGATAGGTCCAAGCCCGTGAACCGACGATTCGGGCGCGCGGTGTGGCTGGTGCCGGTGCTGCTCGTCGGCTTCGCCACCTGGTGCCTGCTGGCGCCGCTGTGGCCCTTCCATCGGATCACCGGTGGGTTCATCGACTTGCAGGTGTACCGGCTCGGTATCGAGGCGCTGCGCGATGGCGCGGATATGTACGGTCAGCTGCCGCAGACCACCATCGGTATCGGCCTGCCGTTCATCTATCCTCCGTTCGCCGCGCTGGTGCTGAGCCCGTTCGCACTGCTGCCATGGGACGCCGCGGCCTTCACCTTCTTCATCTCCTCGACGCTAGCGCTGGCCGTGACGCTCTATCTGGTCGCGCGGCGGCGCTGGCCCGAGCGCGGCGGATTGCGGCTCGCATTGCTCGCCACCTGCTGCGCGACCCCGCTGGCCATGCTGCTGGAACCGGTCCGGTCCACGCTGGACTTCGGACAGGTCAATCTGCTGCTGATGGTGTTGGTCGCCGCCGACGCGCTGACCGCGAAGCCGAAGTGGCGGCGCGGCATGCTGGTCGGTGTGGCCGCCGCGATCAAGCTGACACCGGCCGCGTTCGTGCTCTACTTCCTGGTGCGCCGGGACTATCGCGCCGCGATCACGGCCGCGATCACCGGTGCGGTGGCGACCGCGCTCAGCTTCGCGATCCTGCCCAAGGAATCGGTCAACTACTGGTTCGGCGGGCTCGGCAATGTCTCCGGGCTCAGCGGCTCCTCCTTCCATACCAACCAGTCGATCCAGGCCGTGCTCGCCCGCTTCGGCGTGGAGAAGCCGCTGTTCACCGTGCTGTGGCTGCTGCTGAGTGCGGCGCTGCTCGCGCTGGTGGTCCCGGCCATGCGCCACGCCGCCCAGGTGCCCGCACTCGCGCTGTCCATCAATGCCGTCTTCACGCTGCTGGTCTCGCCGATCTCCTGGTCGCACCACTGGGTGATGATCGCGCCGGCGCTCTTCGCGATGGTCTGTTACACGACCACACTGCCGCGCGGTCGGGCGATCGGCTGGTATGTGGCAATTGTGCTCACCGCCGCGGCATTCGTCTACGGGCCGCAGAATTGGCTGCCCGGCGATAATCGCCGCGAATTGGCTTGGACGCCTTGGCAACACCTGTGGGGGAACACCTACGTGTGGTTGAGCGTGTTGCTGGTGGCTGCGTACCTCGTTGCCAGCAGGCGGGCGAAGTCGCAAGTGAGCGAACGCGATTGCGCGCCGAAGGACATCGATCTGGTCGATCTGGCAGGTCCCCGCCCGGCAGCCTGACCGTTTCTGAGATGCTGGGCTTTTGGACGGAGGTGCCGCGTGGTCGCGATCGATATCGAACGGAATCCGAAGTCGGCGTGGCCGCTGACGCCCCTGCGCGCGGTGCACGCGCGCGGGCTCGGCGGGGTGCCGCCGACGGCATTGGTGCTGATCGGGATCGTCAGCGTACAGGTCGGTGCGGCACTGGCCAAACAGCTGTTCACTGCCACCGGAGCCGCGGGTGCGGTCACCCTGCGACTGTTCTTCGCCGGGGTGGTGCTGTTGGTCGTCTGGCGCTCCTCGCTGCGCATCGAGCGGCGCGCGCTGCCGGTCGTGCTCGGCTACGGCACCGTACTCGCCTCCATGAATCTGTGCTTCTATCAGGCCATCGACCGGATTCCGCTGGGTATGGCGGTCACCCTCGAATTCTTGGGGCCGCTCACCGTCGCGCTGGCGGGCTCACGGCGATGGACGGATCCCGTGTGGGCGGTGCTCGCCGGCGGCGGCGTGCTGCTGTTGACCAAGGCGGGCGGTGATGTCGGTTGGTCGGGTGTGCTGTTCGCGCTGGCCGCGGGAGCCCTGTGGGCGAGCTACATTCTGCTGAGCGCCGCACTCGGTGACCGGACCAGCGGCGGCGGGGGATTGGCCATCGCAATGGCCTTCGGCGGTGTGCTCATGGTCCCGGTCGGCATTGCCGACGCGGGAGCGACGCTGTTCCAGCCGTCGGTCCTCGCCGCCGGTTTCGCGGTCGCGATGCTGTCGTCGGTGCTGCCGTATTCCGTGGAACTCGAAGCGCTGCGGCGCATTCCACCGCGGGTCTTCGGCGTACTGATGAGCCTGGAACCGGCGGCCGCCGCACTCGCCGGACTGATCGTCCTCGGCCAGATCATGCACGCGGCGCAATGGGCTGGCGTCATCTGCGTGGTGGCGGCCTCCATCGGGGCGACCCGCACAGCGCGGCGGAAATAGTCAGCAGCCCGCACTACCCGGGGCGAAAATCGGGACTTCACACCACCACGGCTTGATCATTGGCGGTGTCGCCGGTGCGCCGGCGACGATCCAATCGCCCTGTAGGGATACCTCGCGGGGTGACAGCGGTTCGTTCGCCGGACCGGTGGCGACGGATCCGTCCAGATGGAATTTGCTGCCGTGACAAGGGCAATTGATGGTGCCGCCCGCGATTTCGTTGAGGGCACAGCCCTGGTGTGTGCAGATCACCGAGAAGCCTTGGTAATTACCGGGATTCGCTTGGGTCACGACAGTGTCACCGAGGATGAGGCCGGAGCCGACCGGCACATCCGCGGCGCGGGCGATGGCGTTCTCCGGTGCGCCCTCCTCGACCTGCGGCGCCGGTGCGGGTTGCTCCTGCACCTGTCGACGAGTGGCGGGTAGCGGTGCGAACGCGCCCGCGATGATCCATTCGCCCTGAACCGAGATGGTGCGCGCGGCGAGCGGTTGGGTGGCCGGACCAGTGGCTACGGAGCCGTCGAGATTGAATCTACTGCCGTGGCAAGGGCAATTGACGGTGCCCCCGCTGATCGTGGCGACCGCACAGCCCGCATGCGGGCAGATGACCGAAAAGGCCTGGTAATTGCCAGAACTCGGTTGGGTGACGACGGTATCGCCGAGTAGCACGCCGGAACCGATCGGGACATCGGCGGTACGGATAAGTGCGGTGCCGGGCACTGGTTGCCGCCCGGCCTGTATCTCGACGGCGGAAGGCGACGGTTCGGCGGCGATCGAACTCGACGACGTCGGCGCTGCGGTGGAAGTGGAAGTGGCTGGGTTCGAGGGACTTTCGCTCGTCGAACAGGCCGCGACAACTGCCGCGGCTCCTGCTCCGATGACGATTGTTCGACGGTTGACATGTTCGACGCTCATCGTGACCTCGGCGTTGTCGGCTCGTTGTGGTAGGTGTTACGAGATGGCCGCCGATTCGGTTCGAGGTCGTTTCGGATACTTGCCGATTTTGGCGCTGCCTACCGCCCGGTGGTGATCGGGGTGCTCGCCGCGCTGTATGCCGTCGAGCGAACCGGCCGCGGCCAAGTCGTCGATGCGGCGATCGTGGATGGCACCGCGCATCTGCTCGCGAGCACCTTCGCCAAACTCGCGCGCGGCGCGTGGACCGACGAGCGCGGGGTCAACCAACTCGATGGTGGTTGGCCGTTCTATTCCGTCTACGAGACCAAAGACGGGTCGGCACATGGCCGTCGGTGCGCTGGAGGCGAAGTTCTACCGGCAGCTGATCGAACTGCTCGACCTCGATATCGATCCCGCACAACAGCACGACCGCTCGACCTGGCCGAAGCTGCGAAATATGTTGGCCGAACGATTCGCCGAGCGCACCCGCGACGAATGGGCCCGGTTGTTCGAGGGGACCGACGCCTGGAGACTGGAACCGGGCGGGGCAGCCACCGGCCATTGAACGGAACACTTCTGAGACCAGAGGTAGGTGTTCGATGAGACTCTCCTGAGAAAATACGGCGGCGCTACCCGTAAGCGCGCGCTGTGACCCGTAGGCTGGAATGATGCGGGCGATTGCGTTCTACGAATTCGGCGGTCCGGACGTACTGCAGATCGTCGACATCCCGATTCCGGAACCGGGTCCTGGGCAAGTCCGAGTCGAGGTGCGGACCACCGCGGTGAATCCGGTGGATTGGAAGATCCGTTCCGGCGCATTATCTTTCGGCGAACCGACGTTTCCGCAGTATCCGGGTGGTGAGATCGCCGGTGTGATCGATGCGGTCGGTCCTGATGTCACCGGCGTGGCGGTCGGCGACGAGGTGCTCGGCTGGGCCGTCGCGGCGTACGCCGAGTACACCCTCAGCAATGCCGTCGCGAAGAAACCCGAGGAATTGTCCTGGCCGGATGCCGCATCGCTCCCGGTCGCGGTGTCGGCGGCGGAGAAGTCATTGGCGGCACTGAAAATACAGTCGGGCGACACGCTGCTCATCAACGGTGCGTCCGGTGCGGTGGGGTCGATGGCGGCGCAACTGGCAGCGGCCGAGGGAGCCACCGTAATCGGCACCGCATCCGCGGCCAATCAGGACATTGTGCGCGAAATCGGCGCCACCCCGACCACCTACGGTGCCGGTCTGGTCGAGCGCGTGCGCGAACTCGCGCCCAACGGCATCGACGCCGTCTTCGATGCGGCCGGATACGGTGTGCTGCCCGCCGCGATCGAATTGCGTGGCGGCACCGACCGCATCGTGACGATCGCCGACCCGGCGGCCAGCGATCTCGGCATCACGTTCCTCGCCGGTACCGGTGCCCAGCGGCCGACCGAACTGCTCCACCAGGTCGCCGAGCGGGTCGCCAGCGGTACGTTCCGGCTGCCCGGCCCGGCGCGGACCTTCCTGCTCGAGCGTGCCGCAGCCGCCCAGGAGGAGAGCGAAAAGGGGCGTGGCCCAGGCAAGGTCGTCCTCAACGTGAGCTGACCCCGTCCCGGAACGCCTTGTTGCGAACGACAACCGGCGTACCATCTTCTCTTGCCGTGTACCGATAGGAGCCGCGGCAAGGAGGAGGACGGGCGCGATGGCCGGTAGTCCATCGACGGACGGCACGGGCCGCGGCGTGCTCGATGCCGGTTTCCAGATCCTGGAGGCCATTTCAGCGGCACCCGAGGGCTGTGGACTCTCGCAACTGGCCCGCACCACCGGATTGGCGAAGGCCACCGCATATCGGCTGGCCGAACAATTGGTGGCGCTCGGTGCCGTACAGCGGGTAGAGCAGCGTTATTTCGTCGGCGAGCGCATGGCGGAGCTCGGGCGACATTGGCAGGCCGCACCGATCCTGCGCCGGGCCGCGCAACGACCGGCCCGGGTACTGTCCGCATTGACGAATTCGACTGTTGCGGTGTGCATTCTCGATGCGGGTGAGGTTCGGATGGTCTCCGGGATCAAGGGCGCGGAGTTTTTCGTAAATACCACCGTGGATCCGGAGTTGGTCTATCGCACCGCGTTGGCGCAGGTGCTGTTCGCGGGGCGCGTCGACAACACCGTCCCGCCGCCGAGCTATTCGGCCGCGGAATGGCAGCGTGTCTGCTCCGGAATCGTCGATGCGGGAATGGTTTCCGTCGACCATCACAAGCTCATCGCCGGGATATGTTGTGCCGCAGCGGCTATCCGTCAACCGGGCATGTGTGACGCGGCCGCGATCGGCTGTATCTCCCTGTCCCAACAGTTTCCGCCGAATCTGCCCGGCCTGGTCGCACATGCCGCCCGCGAAATCGAGAAGAATCTTCGCTGATCGGTTCGTTCAGTGGACCGGACCGTTCCTGCATACTCGGCGGGCGAACCAGGATAGATGAGCTGTCGAACGCTGTGAGTAAGGGCGATCCACCGATGCAAGACTCCGATCTCTGGGGCCACCGCTATGTCTCCTCATCCGTCATCGAGAACGGCCGACCACGATTCCTGGTCCGCGGCACCTGGATCACCCTGTGGTTCGTCGACGAAACCCGCCGCCTATCCGCCCATGCAGGTGCGAATACCGTGATGTTCGAGGTGGATCCCGATAGCGGTGTTCTGAAAACCCGGTCCCCGTTCTCCACCGTGCTTTCCTACCCGCCGGAATTCGCCGACCAGGACTCCTGGCTCACCGAATTCCTGCTCCTCGCACCGACATGGACCACCACCGGCGACGGCACCCTCATCCTCAGCGACGACCGGATCAGGATCGAGCTGCAACAGACCGCCGACTGCCCCTAGGTCGCCGGAATAAGAAGGTTTTCGACAACTCGGCGGATCTTGGACACCGCATCGGATTCGCCGAGTCGCAGTGCGGTATTGGCGGCGCAGAGGACTGCGTCGATCTGGAAGGCTGCGAGATCGATATCCAGATCAGCGATTTCGCCCGAATCGACGGCATACCGGAGTTCGCGCGCGATGGTCGCTATCCAGTCGCGCTGATCGCGGACGAGGGCATCGCGCACCGGACCGGGACGACTGTCGAACTCCGCCATATTCGCGACCCGATAGCAGCCACCCGTGAACAGCGGGGTCTGCGCATAGACGATCCAGTGTTCGATCAGGGCGCGAAGTCGTGCCACTCCATGCGGTTGTGCGCGGGCGGGCTGGATGACGGCATCGACGAACATATCGCGGGCGAAATCCAGCGCCGCCAGTTGCAGCGTCTCCTTGGTCTTGAACAGGGTCTGCACACCCGCCTTGCTGAGCCCGGTATCGCTTGCCAACTTGCCGAAGCTCAAACCCTCGAGACCGTCGAGGGAGGCGGTGTCGACCGCGTGACGCAATACGAGCTGGCGACTGCGGGCCCCGCGCAGCAGGCGCTTGTCCTCGGTAGTCATATCTAAAGAGTACGTCCGGCCGTATTGTTAAACAACGGGGCTCACCATCGCCTGCAGCAGATCGCGCAGGGTGCGCTGCTGCGCGGCGGTGAGTGAGGTCAGTGGCGACCGCGCCCCGAGCAGGTCGAGCGCCTCGGCGCGGCGCCGCTGCCCGGCCGCCGTCAGCACGATTTGTTTGGCGCGGCGATCGGTCGGATGTGGTTGTCGCCGAACGAGATCCTGCTGTTCGAGGCGGTCGAGCACGAAGGTCGCATTCGACGGTTCGCACGACATTCTGCTGGCCAACTCGCGCGCGGTAATCGGATCCGACAGTTCGCGCAGGGCGATGACCTGCGACGGCGTCATATCCAATGTCTCGGCGACGCGGCGTACATGCACGTCGAGGCGATGGGTGAACTGATGCACCAGCTTGCAGACATCCCGATCGATCTCGGTATCGACGGTGAGATTCGGTGACGCCTGCTCCATCATGCCGCCGAGTCTAGTGTCATGCTTCGAACTGTGATAGTTCTAGTTCAAATCATTTGAGTTGTAACTATCTGGAGTGGATATATGCGTCCTGCTGTCTTTGCGCTCATGCTGGTGGTCTTCAGCCTGACCACCGGGGAATTCGTCATCGCCGGAATCCTGCCCGAGGTGGCCGATGGTCTCGCGGTGTCGGTGCCTGCGGCGGGTCTGCTGGTGAGCGCCTATGCGCTGGGCATGATCGTCGGTGGCCCGGTGGTGACCGTGGCGACGGCGCGGCTGCCGCGCAAACCGCTCGTGGTCGGTTTGGTCGCGGTCGCGGTCGTGGCGAACCTGGGTTCGGCTCTCGCGCCCGACTATTCGACCGTGCTGCTGGCCAGATTCGCCGCAGGACTCGTGGTGGCAACGTTTTTCGCCGTCGCCATCGCAACGGTCGTCGCTACGGCCGAACCCGGGCGGGAGGCGTCCGCGGTGGCGCAGGTGTCGCTCGGCATGAATCTGGGCATTGTCGGCGGCACCCCGATCGGCGCGGCTATCGGCCAATCTTTGGGCTGGCGTGCGACATTCGTATCGGTCGCAATGTGCGCGGCCGTCGCGCTACTGCTCGTGCTGCGTTTCCTGCCGACGATGCCTGCGCCGTCGGGCGGATCGGTGTCCGGCGAGCTGCGCGTATTCACCGACCGTCGAGTGCAATTGGCGATCGCGCTCACCGCACTCGGCAATGTCGGTGTGGTGATGGTGTTTACGTACTTCACCCCGTTGCTCACCGAGGTGAGCGGTTTCGCGGCGGGTGTTGTTCCCGTGCTGCTGCTGACGTACGGCGCGGGCGCGGTGCTCGGCAATTATCTCGGTGGTCGGCTGGCCGATAAGGCGCTGATGCCATCGCTGGCGGTCCTGCTCGTCGCTCTTGCGGGCACGCTGGCGCTGCTCTGGGGCGTCGCGGAAATTCAATTGATCACAGTGGCATTGATTTTCGTGCTCGGTGTGCTGGCCTTCGCGATCATTCCCGGTATGCAGACCCGCGTCGTGACCGCGGCGGGTGCGGCACCCACACTGGCCGTCGCGGTCAATGCCTCCGGATTCCAACTCGCCGCCGCATGCGCGGGCCGCGTCGGCGGCTGGGCCATCGATGACGGACCGGGTCTGCGTTCGATATATTCGGTCGCCGCTGTGCTCACGGTCTCCGGTTCGGCGATGGCACTGTACATGCTGCGCCGTGATCGCAAACCCGCGTTGGAATCCAGCTGACCGGTATCTCGGTGAATCTGCTTGGTGCACAATCCGTCTCGAGTCGAGCCGCTATTATCTGGCTAGACGCTTACCAGCGTCGCCGATATCAGAAGAGGGGTACGACTGTGAGCATGATTCTGGCCGCGGCACATGACACGTATGGAGCAGTCCTGGCCCAACTCGGCAATCCGACACCGGAGGCGCCGCCCCTCGCGGACAAGATCCTGCAGATGGTGCGCTATTTCACCTGGTTCATCCTGCTGGCAGGCATTACCGCCATCACCTACGCGGGTGGACGGTTCGCCTGGGAGAAGTGGTCCGGTGGTGGCCTGCAGTCGCCGAAGATGGTGGCGGGAGCCATGATCGGCGGCGTCGTCGCGACCAGTGCGGGCACCATCATGAATGCCGTAATCGGCACCTAGGCACGCCATTTGATGGAGCAGCCCATGCTCGGCCGGTGCGGCTCGGGCACGGGTGCTCTGGTGAGTACCGCCTCGACCGCGGCGCGTAATTCGTTGCCGGTCACCGGTTTACCGTTGCCGGGGGTGGATTCGTCGAAGGCGCCACGGTATGCGAGTTCGAGTCGCGCGTCGTAGAGGAAGAAGTCCGGCGTGCATGCGGCCCGGAAATCTCGACCGACCTGCTGTGTTTGGTCGATCAGATAGGGGAACTTCCACCCCGCGCGATCGGCTTGTGCCCGTAGATGTTCCGGCGCATCATCTGGATAGGCATCGGCATCATTGGTGCAGATCGCCACCGTCGGGATGGTCAATGTGCCGAGCACCTCGCCGAGCTTCGCCTCGAGGTGCCGCACATAAGGGCAGTGGTTACAGGCGAAGATGACCAGTAACCCGGGCCCGTCCGCGTAGTCGGCACGGGTGTGTAGGTGACCGTCGAGGTCGGGCAGACTGAAGTCCGGAGCGGGTGTTCCGATCGGGACCATCAAGGATTGGACCGACATGAGGTGCCTCCATCCGAGTCGATGTCGAGCGTAAACCGTTTATCGCGCCAGATCCGCCGGATCGGTATTGGCGCCGCACAGGACGACGCAGACCCGTTCGCCGGGTTCGGGTCGATAGGCCTTGGTGGTCAATGCCGCGAGAGCAGTTGCGGCGGCGTGTTCCACGGCCAAGCGGCGGTCCTGCCACAGGGCCATCCGGGCCGCGATGATGTCGGCATCGGGGACGAGCACCGACGTCACGTCATAGTTCTGCGCAGCGTGCAGTGCCAGTTCGGTGGCGCGGCGGGCGCCCAGGGAATCGGCGGCGACCGAATCGACCGGCGCGTCGACGATACGTCCGGCCTGGATCGCATCGTGCAGCGCCCGACAGCGTTGCGGTTCCACCGCGATCGTCCGGACGCCGTAGTGGTCCGCCGCCGTGGCGACCCCGGCGAACAGACCTCCGCCGCCGACCGCGACGACAACGGTGTCCAACCGGGGGAGCAGATGGTGGAGCTCCACCATGAGGGTGCCCGCGCCGGCCGCGATGTAGGGGTTGTCGTAGGCATGCGAGGGCAAAGCCCCACTGGTATCGGCGAATTCGCGACAGGCGGCGAGTGCGTCCGCGTATTCGGTGCCGACCAGGCGCACATCCGCGCCGTAGCCGCGCAGTCGCTCGACCTTCACCCTCGGCGCCGTAGCTGGCAGGAATACAGTCGCCGGTACCTCCTGTTCGCGAGCCGCCCACGCGCACGCGAGTCCGGCGTTTCCGCCGGATGCGATGGTCACGCCCGCGTCCGGCAGCGTCGCGTCGTCCTGGTGCGCCCGGATGAAGTTCCGGGCGCCACGGGCCTTGAACGAACCGGTGTGCTGCATGAATTCCAACGCCAGCCATAGCTCACCGGTTGCGTCCCCGGGTGCGATGGCGACCGGCCGCACATGCCCGGTGATCCGATCGGCAGCGGCCTTCACATCGCCGTAGCTCAACTCCATTCGCACTCCTGTCCTCGGGTTCCTCATTGCTCATCCTGCCCTCTCCTCAGGCGTTGGGGAGCGCCCGGTGCAGGAGGTCGAGCAGATCGGTGAGGTGGCGGTCGTAGGTGGCTGATCGAAGACCCGTGGTGTCGCGCATGGTGAAGCCGTGCGGGTAGCCCACCGAGGCGTAGCGGACGTGCGCCGCGGCGAGCGCGCTTTCCAAACGGGCGATCTGCTCCGGAGTATCGAATCATCTTGGCTCGCAGGGTCGATCAATAATTCAGCGGTAGATATCCGTCGAGTCCTCTTATTTGCGAACAAATTGCCGATTTTCCCGCCATGTAGTCTGCGTCCATCTGTGAAGTTGTAGTCATGCTCTGTCGAAGAGAGGTTGACCTGTGAAACTGATCTGGATGACGGTGCCGGCCGCAGTTGCCGTTGCCGTGGCGGGCTGCTCCGATGACAAGTCCACGACGGCCGCGTCGCGTTCGTCCGTACCTGCGGAGACGAGTTCGGTGAGTGCGACGCCGATCGAAAACGAGGAGCCAGCCGACGGCGTGCGGATTCCGTTGGGGGAAACCAAGAAAGTGCCGATTCCCGCCGATGCCGTAATGGATATCAGGGTGCCCGTCGATTGGGGCGCGGCGAGCGCGAGCCTACGCTGTGCGGTAACCGACAGCACCGGCCGCAACGAAGACCTTCGTTCCACTAATACGAAAAAACAGGAAACAATCGGCGGAAAAGAGTGGATGACGCTGTGGACCTTTTCCTCGCCCGCCGGTGCTGAAGTCACCGTGGGATGCAAAGATCCGGAGTCGAAACTCGCGCCGGACGACGATCACCTGATCCGAGTTGTCCCGCGCGGCATCACTCCGCACTGAATCGCTGTGACGCGGGCGCCCAACCCGCCGCCCGAGCCTGCGGTACGCCGCCGCGATTGTCGACGGTGTAGACGATTTCCACCGATCCGCCGGACAGCGCACGCGAACTCTCGAGGGTCAGCCCGGTATCGATATCCAGTGCTTCGGTGAGGCGCATGCCGCCGCCGACGAAGAAGGGCAGCACGACCAATTCGAGTTTGTCCAATGCGCCTATCGCGCGAAAGGTTTCGATGGTGCGCGGACCGCCGATCAAATGGACATCACCGCCTCGATTGGCCGCGCGCAGCTGCTCGAGCAAGCGCGCCGGATCGCTGTCCACCGTGACGTGGTCGGGGGTGCCCGCGGGACGCTGCGATGCGAGCACGAACACCTGCAGTGTCGGCCACGGCCAGCGGTCATTTGTCAGCGCGGGCGCGAAGGTGGTGTGCCCCATGAGCGCGGCCTCACAGGTCGCGACGAATTCCGGAATGCCGTGGCTTTCGCCGGGTACATACGCCGGATCGACGACCTGTGGCGGCCACCCATTCGGTGTGGTGATGTAGCCATCGGCGCTCATGCACAGGCGTGAACGGATTTGCATACGACGTGCCTCCTTGGTTCGGCCTGCTGGATAGGACGACCCGGCCGCCGGGAATTCATCGGCGATCGATGACCGATCTCGGTGCCGCAGGAGCAGCCGCGGTGGCTGGCCGATCGACTACTGACCTTCCTCGACTCGGGCACGGGTAGCCTCGGATTCGTGGCAGAGGCAGTGCCGGGATATCGGGAGCGGCCGTCGCGGCTGCCGGGTGCGGTGGTGTGGACGAATACCAATGCCACCGGGGCCACGGCATTGCCGGTGTTGCCGGATGGATGTATGGATCTGCTCTGGAGTAACGGCAGGTTGCTGGTGGCCGGACCGGATACCCGGGCATATATGGCCGATGGTGCGGCGGGCACTCGATGGGTGGGGGTTCGATTCGCACCAGGGAGCGCGCCCGCTCTGCTCGGCGTGCCCGCATACGAATTGCGGGATAAACGGGTGGAGTTGGCGGATCTGTGGTCCTCGGCGAAGGCGCGGCGGCTCGCGGAACAGGTCGGCGCGGCAGCGGATCAGACCGATGCACTGGAAGCTATCGCGGTGCGCCGGGCCTACGACACCGAACCGCCCGACCCGGTCTTGTGGCGAATCGTCGATGCGCTGAATGCCGGATGTTCGGTCGCCGCGACGGCCGAGGCCGCGGGGGTCGGTGCGAGAGTGTTGCATCGACGCTCGCTCGCGGCCTTCGGCTACGGACCGAAGACGTTGGCGCGAATCCTGCGGCTGCAGCGGGCGCTCGCGGTGGCGCGTAGCGGAGTGCCGCTCGCGGACACCGCGTTTCGCACCGGATTCGCCGATCAGGCCCACCTCGCGCGCGACGTGCGTGAACTGGCAGGCATGCCGTTGAGCCAGTTGCTCACCCGCTCATAGCGACCGCTCAATCGGAGAGCGGGGCGTACAGATCGACGCTGTTGCCGTCCGGATCCAGGATCGTCGCGTACCGCTGGCCCCAGAAGGCGTCCCACGGCTTCAGTTCGCCGCGGTATCCGGCATCGATGAGTTCGCTGTAGACCGCGTCGACCTCGGCGGGATCCGCGCACTGGAATGCCAGCCCGAGTCGCCCCGCGGACGTCGGCGGCTGCCAGTCGGAGTGGAACGACTTGATCACGGCCTCGGTATCCAGTGTCAGGCGCATACCGCCGGGGAGCGTGGCCTCCATATGCCCCTCATCCGCCTCCGGGAACTCGAGACCCAGGCGGCGGTAGAAGGCGAGTGAGGCGGCCATATCGCTGACGACAATGCCGATGACATTGAGTTGTGGAGTCATATCCGCAGCGTATGCCGCACTTCGGCGGGCGTCTTGAATAAATCGGACTCAGCAGGCGGTGGCCGGGATCAGTTCCGCGATGAGGTTGTCCACCAGGATACGGATCCGGTCGCGGATCGAGCGCACGATGGCGATGTCCTCATCGGTCGCATCCGGCAGCATCCAATCGCGATAGCTGATACCGGGGAAGAACGGGCACACATCGCCGCAGCCCATGGTGACGACGACATCGGACATCGCGACCGCGTCCACGGTCAGCAGCTTCGGCGCATGGGCCGAGATATCGATATCGAGTTCGGCCATGACCGCGACGGCGGCCGGATTGATGGTGTCGGCGGGCGCACTCCCGGCGGAGTGCACATCGATGCGGTCGCCGGCGAGCGCATCGAGGAATCCGGCGGCCATTTGCGACCGGCCCGCATTGTGGACACAGATGAACAGCACGCTGGGCTTGTGAGCCATGTGCGGGAATACCTTTCAGGCTGGTGCGTGGTGCTGGGCGCAATGTCGGGATTGTCGGACGGTTGCACCTGGTCTGCGTCGGAGGGTGCGTGATACGTATACCAGGACGGGCGGCATATGTTTCGCGACGAGGGGGGCGACTTTGTCCGCCAAGGCATCTCGAGCCCCGGCGCTCGAGAGTTGTTGCCGTACGCGGCATATCGGTCAAGAAGAAACCGGTCGGTCAGGAATTCGGCATTTTGCCTGGATACGACGCGGCCCGCGGTGCCGGAGCGGCAACCGCGGGCCGTGCACGCACGCGAGGCGTCACATGGGACGCAGATCAATCACCTTGCGCAGCCGCGCGCGATCGCGCTCGAGCCGCCGGGCCTCGTATGCGATCGGGAAGTAGCGCACCCGCTCCGGCAATAGCGGCACCGCGCGGGCGACGAACCACCCCAACGCCTTGAGCTTGCGCTCATCGGACTCCGACCACGTCAGGCCGAGCTTGCGCCGGGCCGCCTCCGGAGTCGTGCCGACGGTCACGAAGTACTGCAGCCGACCGACCGGCGCGACCATGCGCTTCCAGGCCGGGTGCAATGCCCGCGGCAATTGTTCGGGCGGTGCCACCGACTGGATCACCCGCAGGTAGTCGTGCGCGGTGCCGGTCTCCTGTAGGTGGTTTTCCACCATATCGGCGAAGAACTTCTCGAATTCGGTGTAGTTCGCCGGAATCTCCTTGGGCGGCACCACAAAATTGCGCATGAGCTGCACCGTCTCCTGGTAGTACGCCTCCTTCTCGTCCGGGGTGAGCGGGCGGCGGGCAAAGTATTCGGCATTCTCGGTGAAGGCGAAGGTGCCGGTGTGCAGCACCCAGGCCCACGGCCCGGAGGCCAGCGCCTTGTGTCGGACACCATCGGCGGTGGTGGTGTTCAGCGAGGCATGCATCTTGCGCAGGCGATCCGCTTCCGCGATCGCCTCGTCGCCGCCGTACACCCACATCATCACCGAACCGATGCTGCGCACCGCGCGTCCGAGTGGATCGGTGCGGAAGGTGGAGTGTTCGTCGACGACGGCGGCAATGGTCGGTTCCATGGTCTGCAGCAGAAATGCCGAACCAGCGGTGAGGGAGAAGGTGATCAAGCCGGTCTCGTCCCACATGCGCGTCCCCGGTGCGAACGGGCGGCGCTCCGGTGCGGTCCGTGAATCGGCGTCGGATGCGACGGCGGTCATTGCGATCTCCTTTGATCGACCATCCAAGAACTTGAGAGACTTAGTGTAGCAATCTCTCATCGCCTTGGCTTGTCGACCGATCGTCCTGGGCATCGCTGACACGGCCCCCTAGGCTGAATCAATGTGACGACCGACTGGCGCAAACGGGACGGGCGGATCGGTGTACTCACCGGCGCGGGCATCTCCACCGATTCCGGCATTCCCGATTTCCGCGGCCCCCGCGGCGTGTGGACGAAAGACCCCATCGCCGAACTGTTGTCGACCTACGATGCCTACCTCTCCGATCCGGAGCTGCGCAAACGCTCCTGGCTGGCCCGCCGCGACAATCCTGCCTGGCAGGCCCAACCCAATGCCGCGCACACCGCACTGGCCGATCTGGAACGGGCCGGGCGCACCATCACGATCATCACCCAGAACATCGACCGGCTGCATCAGCGCGCCGGATCCTCACCGGGCCGGGTGATCGAAATTCACGGCAATATGTTCGAAGTCGTTTGTATCGGTTGCGAATACCAGACGAGCATGGCCGCCACCCTGGCTCGCGTGGCGGCGGGCGAGGCGGATCCGCCCTGTCCGGCATGCGGCGGCATTCTGAAATCCGCGACCATCATGTTCGGCCAGCAAATGGATCGCCGCACCATGACCAAGGCCGCGCTGACCGCCGAGTCCAGCGATATCTTCCTGGCCGTGGGTTCCTCGCTGCAGGTCGAGCCCGCCGCATCGATGTGCGCGATCGCGGTCGACAGCGGCGCGGATCTGGTCATCGTCAATGCCGAACCGACGCCCTACGACAGCATCGCCACCGAGGTCATCCGCGAACCCATCGGCACCGCCCTACCGCGCTTGGTCGCCGAAATACTGGCAAGTTGACGCTACCGCGCTTGGTCGCCGCACTAGTACTGGCGAGTTGACGCGCGACTCTGCCCCAACGGAGCGAGTCTTACGGGCGACCCGTTGGCGGTCCGAGCCGTCCAAGCACACGCGACGCAGGCTAAACACCACCGAGTACCCGCTCGACGTAGCCGTTGGCGAAGCGGCCTTTTGGGTCGAAGCGGCGGCGCACCTCGGCGAAGTGATCCCAGCCCGGGTAGCGCGGCCGTAGTGTTTCGGCGGTCTGGAAATGGCGTTTGCCCCAGTGCGGGCGGCCGTTGTACTTGTCGAAAACTGCCTCGCAGGCGCGGAAATACGGTTCGAAGTCCATGCCGCGGTACTGATGCACGGCGATGTAGCAGGTGTCGCGCCCGCTCGCGGGGGAGAGGTACGCGTCATCGGGGGCAACCCAGCGCACCTCGATCGGCATCGGCGTATCGAACTGCATGGCGAGTTTCTTGATCTCGCGAATGGCCGCTACGGAATATTCGCGCGGGATCGCGTATTCCATCTCGGTGAAGCGAATAAGCCGAGGTGAGGCGAAGACTCGATAGGAGCGGTCGACCTGGCGGCGGTAGCTGCCCGCATAGGCAGCGCCGCGATGTATCCACGGCACCAGCCGGGGCTGGCGCTTGCCGAGTCGGCACAGCGCGTCGAAGGCGTAGTTGGACATCAGGATGTCGGCAAACCAGTCCGCGGCCCTACCGCGCGGCTGTTCCGGCAGGTCGACGGGGTTGTTGCGTTTGGTCATCGCCAGTGGGCTGTGCCCGAACATATAGAACTCGAAATGCTGGTTGCCGTCGACATGGGAGTCCAGATCGGCTAGGACCTCCTCGACCGGAACCGGGCGCTCGATTCCCTCCAGCACGAACGACGGCACCAGCTGCAAGGTGACCGCGCTGATCACGCCGAGTGCCCCCATGCTCACCCGTGCCGCGCGCCAGCCCTCCGGATCGGACTCCTCGTTCAACTCGACCCGGCTGCCATCGGCGAGTACCAGCTCGATGGATTGCAGTGCGGCCGAAAGGTTTTGCAGTGTCGCGCCGGTGCCGTGGGTGGCCGTGGCGGTCGCGCCCGCGATGGTCTGTACGTCGATATCGCCGAGATTGGGAAAGGCCAGGCCGAGCGGATGCAGCGCATTGCTCGCGGCATTGAGGGTGATACCTGCCTCGACTCGCACGCGTCCGGTCTCCCGATCCACATCGAGGATGCGGTTCAGCTTCGCGAGGTCGAGCAGAATGCCGTCGGTGAGTACGGCATCGGTGAACGAATGACCCGCACCGGCGACGCGTACGGTCTGTCCGGTGGTGGCCGCGCGGCCGATGATCTCGGCTAATTCTTCGGTATCGCGCGGGGTGGCGATGGTAGCTGGCGCACACCGCTGATCCCCGGCCCAGTTCCCCCACGAATTGGTCATGTGTCCAACTGTAAGGGGTGGCTCGGACCGGCGCTAGATGTGTCCGGTTTTTGCGCGCTAGCGCTTGCGGCCCGCGCAGGCGAACGACTTGGCGCGTTCGACTTCTTCGTCCGTCAAGGGGGGCGCTGGTAGTGGTCGGCGTGGCGTGTCATCGCTGCGCACGCCGTTGAGTGCGATGGCCATATAGCGCTGCCAGGAATTCGGATTCACCGGCTTGGAGAACTCGGCCAGCGCATCGACCATGTGGATCAGCGCGAAGAAGTCCGATGGCTCGATATCGGGCTGTAGAGCACCGGCTTCGCGCGCGCGATCGATGACCGCGGCGATGGTCGGCTTGATCCGGTCGCGCAGCTGGGCGAAGCGCTCCAGATCCTCCTCGAGTTCGAGCATGACCTCGCTGAAGCCGCGATTGGTAGCGAGATGGGTGCAGGCGTACTCGAAGAACTGAACCAGCCCCAACCAGGGGTCCGGGTGCTTGGCCGCGGTCTCGGCGGCGACGGCGAACTCGCCGACATTCTGTTCGAAGACCTCGGCGATCAGTTCCTTCTTATTGGCGAAGCGCCGGTAGACGGTGCCGACGCCCACCCCGGCGCGTTCGGCCACGTCATCGAGGGTGATCTCCAAGCCGTGATCGGCGAAGAGCTGGCGGGCTGCCTCGACGATGCGCTGCTGATTGCGGGCAGCGTCGGCGCGTAGACGCCGAGGTGGAGGCACGGTAGTGGCGGGATTCACAGTCACATCCTAGCAATAAGCGGGATTAAGTGGAGGAGTTGTCTCCGTTATTGTGTTAGCTTAACTCGGAAAGCGGAGGAAATACCTCCGGATCAAGCCTCGAGACAAAGGGGACACATGACTACCACGTTGGACCGTGGGGCACTGGCCCCCGAGAAAACCGACTCGGGCCGCCGCGGCTCGCACGCCCTGCGCTGGTGGGTGCTCGCCGTACTAGGCGTGGCTCAGCTCATGGTGGTGCTCGACGCGACCGTCGTGAATATCGCGCTGCCCGCAGCGCAACAGGACCTCGGTTTCAGCGATGGCGATCGGCAGTGGGTCGTCACCGGTTACGCTCTTGCCTTCGGCAGCCTGTTGCTGCTCGGTGGCCGACTCAGTGACCTGTTCGGCCGGCGTAACACCTTCATTATCGGCCTGATCGGATTCGCCGTGGCCTCCGCGGTCGGCGGCGCGGCCACCAGCTTCGAAATGCTGGTCGCGGCTCGCGTCGGACAGGGCGTCTTCGGCGCGCTGCTGGCACCCGCCGCCCTATCGCTGCTCACGGTGACTTTCACCGAACCGAGTGAGCGCGCCAAGGCCTTCGGCATATTCGGTGCGGTCGCCGGCGCCGGTGGTGCCATCGGTCTGCTGCTCGGCGGCATGCTCACCGAATGGGCATCGTGGCGCTGGGTGATGTTCGTGAACCTCGGCTTCGCCGCGGTCGCGCTGACCGGCGCGGTGCTGCTGCTGGCCAAGCACGTGGTGACGGAGCGGCCCCGGCTCGATATTCCGGGCACCGTCGTGGTGACCGCCGCACTGTTCGGCATCGTCTACGGGTTCTCGCACGCCGAGTCGACCAGCTGGGGCAACCCGGTCACCCTCGGTTTCCTGATCGGCGGCGCGGCACTGCTCGCGGTGTTCGTGGCGCTCGAGACCCGGGTCGCGAATCCGCTGTTGCCACTGCGCATCGTGCTGGACCGCACCCGCGGCGGTTCGTTCCTGACAGTGTTCGTCATGGGCATCGGAATGTTCGCGATCTTCCTGTTCCTGACCTACTACATGCAGCTGAGCATGGGGTACTCGCCGATCAAGACCGGTCTGGCGTTCCTGCCGATGGTGGCGGGCATGGTCGTCTCCTCGACCACGGTCCCCTCGCTGCTGCTGCCGAAGGTCGGTCCGAAGATCGTTGTCGCCGGTGGCTTTCTGGTCGCCGCGCTCGGCATGGCATGGCTGACCCAGATCAGCCTCGACAGCAGCTATGTCGCGAATATCCTGCCAGCCCTGGTCCTGATGGGCCTCGGTCTCGGTGGCGCGATGTCGACCGCCTTCCAGGGCGCGACGGCCGGTGTGCACCACGAGGATGCCGGTGTCGCCTCGGCGATGATCAACACGAGCCAGCAGGTCGGCGGCTCGATCGGCACGGCGCTGCTGAGCACCATCGCCGCCTCGGCCGCGACCGACTACCTGTCATCGCATACGCCGGGTCCGCTGGCCGTGGCGCAGGCCCAGATCGAGAGCTACACGACCAGCTTCTGGTGGGCCACCGCGATTTTCGTGGCCGGTGCGGTGATCACCGGATTCCTGATGCCGAATACGGTTCCGGCTCCGTCGGAAGGTGAACCGGTAATCGTGCACTGAACTGTTCCGCTCGAAAAGCACAGCGCCCGCATCAATGACGATGCGGGCGCTGTGCTTTCGTCGATCGCCTCGGCCGTCACCGGGCCGAAGGCCCCAGCTGCCACGAAGCCGAACAGTTGCTGGCGCCCATTTTTCGCCGTCTTCCAAGGCGTTTCGGATCTCGCCCTCGGTGCCGCCGTCATCGCTGCCGACCTGTGCCCGTAGGGGTGGCCGGGAACTTCGGCCGAACATTCCCACCATTCGTACGTGCTCAGCGCCCCGTGTCAACGAACGATGCTGTTCATGGTGCGTCCCGTCGTCCCGGATGTTCGGCTCGGCCGACCCGCCCGTTAGCATTGCGCCGGTGACATTCGGCTCGGCAGGAGGTCAGCGCATGGCTCAGCGGGCCCGCAACCCTGCCGTCGAACCGTTGGTGCTGGTGGTGATCTCGCTCGGCGGTGGTCTCGGCGCGCTGGCGCGCTATGGCATCGGCGTGTGGTGGCCTTCGCAACCGCATCAGGTCCCCTGGGCGACCTTCACGATCAATGTCGTGGGATGCTTTGCGATCGGAATTCTGATGGTTCTGATCACCGAGGTGTGGGTAGCCCACAGACTGCTCCGCCCATTTCTCGGTATCGGCGTGCTCGGCGGCTTCACCACTTTTTCCACCTATAGCCTCGAGGTTCGTAGACTGCTCGAATCGGGTGCCGCGGTCGAGGCACTCGGCTATCTCGGGGGAACAGTGGTGGCCGGACTGGGGGCGGTTGTGCTCGGCATGTTTTCGGCACGGTCGGCTACTGGTACGGCACGGCGGATGAGTTGAATAGTGGACAGCGCGACGGAAGGGGGTCAGGCGATGAAAGATTCACCGACGGGCACTGGTCCGGCGGCGGGACAGTGGCAGTCGGCGGCGCGGCTGACGGTGCTGCTCGACGAGGACGACAAGTGGCGGCACGGGCCCCTGTACCACGAGATCGTGCGGCGCGCCCGCGACACCGGACTGGCCGGCGCCAGCGTGTGGCGCGGTGTGGAGGGTTACGGGTCGTCCTCGCGCATCCACACCAGTCGGATCCTCGATCTGGCCGAACACCTACCCGTACTGGTGATGATCATCGACGAGACCCTGCGGTTGCGCGCCTTCGTCGAACAGAATTCCGAGCTACTCGCTACGGTGAATGTCGCATTGTCCGAAGTCGAGGTCTGGCAGCCGACGCTGGGGGTCGCCCGATGATGGTGGTGCTCGTCCTGGTCGGCGGCATGATCGGTGCGCCGGCGCGGTATCTCATCGACCGTGCGGTGGCCGCGCGATTCGAATCTCTGCTGCCGCTGGGCACATTGACCGTTAACATTGTCGGTTCGGCGTTGCTCGGTGGACTGATCGGCGTCGGCGCGAACCACTGGCTGCTGGCCGCCGCGGGAACAGGTTTCTGCGGCGCGCTGACCACATTCAGCACCTTCGGCTACGAGACGATCAGGCTCGTGGCCGAGGGCGCCTACGCCTATGCGGTGGGCAATGTGGTGCTCAGCGTCGTGACCAGCTTGACCGCGGTGTTCGTCGCCGCGGCCACGACCCAGTGGTTGTGGACATGATTTTGATGACGAGCCGGGCGCAGCCGACACGGAAGGGAGACCCGAGCATGGCCCATGATCGAGCCGGGCGACCCGCGCGTCCCACTGACCTCGAGGACATCGCGCGTCTGGTGACGGCCTACTACAGCCGCATCCCCGATCCGGCCGAGCCCGCACAGCAGGTGGCCTTCGGCACCTCGGGGCACCGGGGCTCGAGTCTGGACACCGCGTTCAACGAGGCGCATATCCTGGCCATCACCCAGTCGATCGTGGAATACCGTGCCACGCGCGGGATTACCGGTCCGGTCTATCTGGCCCGCGATACCCACGCGTTGTCCGAACCCGCCTGGACCACCGCGCTCGAGGTGCTGGCCGCCAACGATGTGACCACGATGATCGACGCGCGCGATCGCTACACACCCACGCCCGCGCTGAGTCATGCGGTGTTGCGGCACAACCGCGGTGGGGCCAAGCATCAGGCCGATGGCATTGTCGTCACGCCATCGCATAATCCGCCGCGCGACGGCGGCTTCAAATACAACCCGCCGCACGGCGGTCCGGCCGACACCAAGGCCACCGATGCCATCGCCAACCGCGCCAACGAACTGTTGCGCAGCGGCTTGGCCGGGGTGCGGCGGACCACGCTGCGGCATGCGCTGGAGAACTGCGTCGAGCGCTACGACTACCTCGACCACTACATCGCGGATCTGCCGAATGTGTTGAACCTGGACGCCATTCGTGGTGCCGGGATCCGGCTCGGCGCCGATCCGATGGGCGGAGCCAGTGTCGACTACTGGGAGGAGATCGGACAGCGCTACGACCTCGAACTCGAGGTCGTCAACCCGTTCGTCGATCCGACCTGGCGGTTCATGACACTGGATTCCGACGGCAAGATCCGGATGGATCCGTCCTCGCGCTATGCGATGGCCTCGCTGATCGCGATCAAGGACGATTACGACATCTCCACCGGCAACGACGCCGACGCGGATCGGCACGGCATCGTCACACCCGATGGCGGTCTGATGAATCCGAACCACTTTCTCGCGGTCGCCATCGAATATCTGGTCGCGAATCGGATGGGTTGGGATGCGCTCACCAAGATCGGCAAGACGGCGGTGAGTTCGTCGATGATCGACCGAGTGGTCAGCGTGCTCGGGCGCGATGTGTACGAGGTGCCGGTCGGCTTCAAATTCTTCGTACCCGGATTGTTCAGCGGTAGTCTGGCTTTCGGCGGTGAGGAAAGTGCGGGCGCATCGTTCTTGCGCATGGACGGCACGGTGTGGACCACCGATAAGGACGGCATCCTGCTCGCCTTGTTGGCCACCGAGATCGCCGCCGTCACCGGCCAGAGCCCGTCGGCGCGCTATGTCGAACTCGAGAAGCGCTACGGCAGTCCGGCCTATGCCCGCATCGACGCCGCCGCGACCCCGGAACAGAAAGCACTGCTCGGTAAGTTGACACCGGACATGATCACCACGAAGGAGATCGCCGGTGAGCCGATCACCGCGGTCCTCACCCGAGCCCGCGGCAACGGCGCCCCCCTCGGCGGCCTGAAGGTCACCACCGAAAACGCCTGGTTCGCCGCGCGCCCCTCCGGCACCGAAGACAAGTACAAGATCTACGCGGAGTCCTTCGAGGGCCCAGAACACCTGACCCAGGTCCAAGCGGCCGCGGAAGAAGTGGTGGGGCAGGCGCTGTCCGGTGAGTGATAGATCGACCGCGGGGTCGTCGGAGTCGCTGGGTTCGGGAGCTTCGGCGGGGAAGGCAGCGGCGTCGGGTGGGTCGGCGTCCAGGGCTTTGCCGGTGGAGATCTGGGTACTGATCGGGGCGTCGTTTGTTATCGCCGTGGGGTTCGGCCTGGTGGCCCCCGTATTGCCGCAGTTCGCGCGGGGGTTCGGGGTCGGGGTGGCGGCGGCTTCGGCGATTGTCAGTGCGTTTGCGTTGATGCGGCTGCTGTTCGCGCCGGTCAGTGGGCGATTGGTGCAGCGGCTGGGGGAGCGGTCGGTGTATCTCGGCGGTCTGTTGATCGTCGCGGTATCGACGGGGGCCAGTGCGTTTGCGCAGAGTTATTGGCAGCTGCTGGTGTTGCGGTCGGCGGGTGGGGTCGGGTCGACGATGTTCACGGTGTCGTCGCTGGCACTGGTGATCCGGATGTCGCCGCCCGCGCAACGTGGGCGGGTGTCCGGGCTGTGGTCGACGAGTTTTCTGATCGGGTCGGTGAGCGGGCCGCTGGTCGGCGGCGCGCTCGCCGGGCTCGGGTTGCGGGCGCCGTTCCTGATCTATGCGGCGGCGCTGCTGCTCGCGACCGCGGTGGTCTATGTGAATCTGCGGCATTCGACCCTGGCCGCACCGGAACCGGTGGGCGGGTTGCGGCTGATGTCGTTCCGGGAGGGATTGGCCCGGCCGGAGTATCGGGCGGTACTGCTATCGAATTTCGCCAATGGTGCTGCGGTATTCGGGGTGCGGATGGCGCTCGTGCCGCTGCTCGTTGTCGAAGTGCTGCATCAGAAACCGGGCATGGCAGGTGTCACCCTGACCGTGTTCGCCGCGGGAAATGTGGCGGTGCTTTTCGCGTCCGGCAGGCTCTCCGACCGCTTGGGACGCAAACCATTCCTGATCACCGGATCGCTGATCTGTGCGGCCGGTACCGCCGGACTGGGTCTCACGTCGAACCTGCCCTGGCTGCTGATGACCTCATTCGTCGCCGGGCTGGGCTCGGGCATGTTCACTCCCGCTCAACAGGCCGCGGTCGCGGACGTCATCGGACCGAAGGCGCGCGGCGGCCCGGTCCTCGCGGGCTTCCAGATGGCAGCCGACCTCGGCACCGTCATCGGCCCGGTCGCGGTAGGCGCCGTGGCCCAACACTTCTCCTACGGCCTCGCCCTCGCACTGACCGGCGCACTACTCGCCATCGCAGCCGCGATCTGGGCACTCGTCCCGGAACCGCTGCACCGCCGAGGCGTCGCATCGAAACTGGAAACCGCTGTGGACTCCCCGCCCGGCTACACCTACGGCCCCCACGACGCCGAGTCCCCCACATCCGACTCCCAAGGAAACGACTACGCCTCCCGCTGACCTGGACGTCTGATCACTATGTAACCCTGCAGGCCTCCCCCGACGTTTGCCTGCGTGAATGCACCGTGATCGACGGTCGAGAACGCACCCCGCGCGCGGGTTGGCGTGTGGTTGGGGCAGAGTGGTCGGAGTGAGCGAATCGGGATCGAAATACACGCCGCGGCCGATGTCCAGTGCGACCACATATGCGCTCGGTGGCGTGGCGCTCGCGCTCATCGTGTTGATCGTGATCCTGGCTTTCCGGTGGGGACGCGACGACGCCACGATCCGCAATGACGGATACGGGTCGGTGCACAGCGCGGACATTCACGCGGTCCTGGACCAGAACAACGGCACGATTCTGCTCGGCCGCCCGGATGCGGCGAAGACCATCGATGTGTACGAGGATCCGCTGTGCCCGTCCTGCGGTGCGCTGGAGCGGCTCTATGGTCAGGAGATCGCGCAGCAGATCGACGAGGGCAAACTCGCCGTCCGATATCACCTCGTGACCTTCCTCGACCCGAAGTCGAAGAGCAAGGACTATTCGACCCGTGCGGTCGCCGCGAACGAATGTGTCGCCGATAACGGTTCGGGCCCGGTGTATTCGAAATTCCACGCGCTGCTGTTCACCTCGAAGCAGCCGAAGGAAGGCGGCGCGGACCTCAGCAATGACGATCTCGCGAATGTCGCCAAGGAATCGGGCGCCTCGCTGGAGGCGGTGCAGTGCATCAGCTCCGGCGCGAAACTCGACGCGGCCAAGATCCACGCCCAAATGGCCCGCGCGGCGCTGACCGATGCCAACGGGGAGGTCGCCACGCCAGCCGTCTTCGACGGAAAGAACAAGGTCGACGTCAACAACCACGAATGGGTCGTCGACCTGACCAAGTGAATCGTGCCGGGCGGTGGTACCGCCCGGCACGACCCAGCTACCCGGCGGGTTCGGGCTCCGGCTCACTCTTCACGATCTCGGCCAATTCGCGCTCGACGAGCTCGTCGTGCGCCTTGGCCTGCGCGGCCGCCTTCTTCGGACTCCAGTGTCCGGCCATCAGGAAGACGAACGGTAGGAACACCACCTGCGCGGCCAGGCAGATCCACCACCAGCGTTCCCACTGCTTCGGTGAATCGGCTTGCGCCTGCTGCACTTCCGTGGCGTGCGCGGCCAGATAGGCCTGATCATCTGCCGGGATGGTGCCGACCGACTGCAACTGCGCAGCCGCCTGCGCAAGTTTGGGGCCGACGGTCGCCGCCACCGCGAGGTCGGCGGCCGGAATCTGCTGCACGGCTTGCAGGCGCGCGATCGCCTGATCCACCGGAATGCCGAACTTCTTAGCGACCTGTCCGACCGCCGCCATACCTGCGTTGGCATCGGCCGGATTCGCGGTCAGCGCGGCCAATGTCGCCGAATCAATGGCCTGCAGCGTCGCCAACTCCTGCGGGTAGCGGGTGTTGAGACCGACGGTGGTCTGGATATCGGCGGGTGAAGCGCCGGTCAGTTTGGTCAGCGCGGTGATCTGTGCGGCCTGATCACCGGAATTGTGCTGCAGTGCCGCAAGGGTTTCCGTGCCGACAGTCTGGATGGTCGCGAGTTGCTGGGCGTATTTGTGCGCGATCTCCGAGAGCCGGGGTCCGTAATTGACCAGCGGACCGGCCGCGTTCACCACGATCAGCAATCCGAACAGCACCACGGTGACAACGCTGCGCAGTGTGCCGCCCCACACCGCGAGCCCCACCGCGGTAGCGGCCGGATTACGAGCCTCGACCGTCTCGGTGAAGCTCGCCATCCAGGTGGAGTAGGCAATGCCGGTGCCGACTGCGATCACTACGAAAACCGCGGCGAACGAGTAGTAACCGGTATCGGGCTGATCGGTGTAGCCGATGAACAGGTACATGCCGACGATGCTGATGAGCGCGCCGACAATCATGAACGGCTTGCGCACCTTCAGTTTGTCCGACACGATCCCGGCCAGCACCAGGGCGATCGCATTGGCGGCCCAGTACCAGTTGCCGAGCGCATTGGCCTTGGCTGGGCTGAAGCCGAAATTCGTCGCCATATACACCGGTAGGAACGACACGATGGTGTAGAAGAAGGCGAGGAACAGGCTGATCGCCAACGCCGAGCCGATGATGTTGGGGCGCAGCATCTGTCGCCACACGCCCTGCTCGAGTTCCTTGACGTCCAGACCGCGGGCGCGGGCCTCGATCAGCGCACGGTCGCGCAAGGTCACCATGATCTGGTCACGCAGTTGCGGGCTCAGTTCGCGCAATCCGATCACCGCGACCACCGCGATGACGAGGCTGATCACACCGCACAGCCGATAGTGGTACTGCCAATCCGGATGCGCGTCGAGCGTGTGGGTGGAGATCTGCGTCGTGACCAGTGCGCCGATGACCGGTCCCAGTGTCCAGAAGCCCATTGCCGATGCCCGGTCCAGTTGCGGGGAGAAGTCGCGAATCAGTGCCGGTGTGGCCACAAGCACCGCACCCTCGACAATGCTGACCAGGCAGTACACGAACAGGTACTGCTCTTTGGTGGTCGTCGCGGGCACCGCGAACAGGGTCAGCAGCGAGCAGATCACCACGCCGTAGGCGACGATATTCGCCCGCCCCCACCGATCCAGCACGCCCGCTAGCACCGAGGCCACCGCGCCGAAGGCGGCGCCGATGATGAAGATCCAGACGAAGTAGGCGAAGGACAGGTCGAAGTAACCGATGAGTTCATTTCCAACGGCGCCGGTGACGAATAGTTGGTAGTAGAGCGCGATCGAGGCGATGACCACGACGGCCAGGTACCAAGAACGGGCGGGTGTATCGGGATAGTGCGGTAGCTTGCGTTGCCACAGCCCCGTGAGCAGGGTGGGTGGATCCGCAATCTGGGTCGAGCTCATGGTCGAGATGCCTTTCTAGCCACGGCATTTCGTAAAGGACCTGAGCCGTGCATGGATCAGGGCGATTTGCCGGGTGGACACAGGGTAGTGAGATGGATCACTGCCCGCAGCTGTTTCGGACCATGAGAGCGCTCGATTTGCGCAATTGGAATAGACCGTACCAATGAGTGGGACTATTGGTTGACGCCGCAAGTATCTCGAGCTGGGGTGGGGGTTGTGAATTCGGCCGCCGCAGAGTGATTTTCGAATCCCAGATCGGGCGGATATTCGCCGGAATAGAACGGCGGTTGCGCGCCGGATTGCTGGAAATAATTCCGGCACTGGTGATTTCGTTGATCGTACTGACGACAACGGGGCCCGTGCACGATGGCACGGACCCCGCTAGGTCTATCCGGGCTTACAGGTAAGCGCCGCACACGGGCCAAGCGCCCGGGCCCTGGGTGGCGAGCACGTTCTCCGCGACGCGGATCTGCTCCTCACGGCTGGCGTTGGCCGGGCTGCCCGAGCCGCCGTTGGCCGACCAGGTGCTCTGCGTGAACTGCAGACCGCCTGCGAAGCCGTTACCGGTGTTGATGCCCCAGTTACCACCGCTTTCGCACTGCGCGACGGCGTCCCAGTTGTGGCCGGATGCCGATGCGGTGGCGGTGGACAGGCCGAACGGAACGGCGGCGATGGCACCGGCGACGGCGGCGATTCCAAGGGCACGGGTGAACTTGCGGTTCTGAGTCATGTGTATTCCTGGCTGCGCCCGCTCGGCCCCGGCGGACTTCCGCCGTGTCCCTGCCCCCAGCGATGTCGGGGATCCTCGAAACCGCGGGGCAGGGTTACCGGCGTTCAGCAGTTCGAGTTCGAGCTCGTCGCATTGATCCGAGCTGTCGACGACGACGCTAGCGAAGAATTCACGACAGATCACGTTGAGATAACGTCCGAATTGTCTCGACCAAAACTGTGGATTATCGGCATTCGCCCAGTTCGAATGCGTAAAAATGTATATATACGACCGTTCGTGATAGTTACGTTATGTGTTTGGGATCACTACGAAATAGTGACCTGGATCGCGTTTGAGCTCCGGATCCTGGGATGTATGTCCGGTTCTGCCGCTGGTCCGTCTCGGTGTGGATGGTGAAGTTGTTATCCGCTGTGGTATTTGTGAATCCCGCTCAGCTCCGGTTCGAGTCTCACAAATCGGGTTTTGCGGCGTGCGCGCGCTTTGTGACGACAGGAACTGGCTGGTCAGAAGGTTGACGTCGCACGGTCACTCCTCGGTAGCCGATGGGCGTGTCGGGTACATCGGTCGGTCGAGAACGACATCAGAGCTCACCGATGTAGTCAGGCGGGCGTTGGAATCGGCCGATTCCATACTCCGTGTCCATTACGAGATGGCCTGGACCATTCCATCGGCCGCGGACTGTTCGATGGCGGCTAGCAGCCGGTGGTGACGTAGGGCGGTCTCGAAGTTGGGATGTGGTTGCCTGGCTTCGGTAATGGCCTGAGCGACCTCCTGGTAGAGGGCCGCAATGTTGGCCGGTGGGCCGGACTGGACGCTGGCGGGCACGGTGCGATAGGTGTCGGGCACAGCCAGGGCCTCGTCGCCGATCCGGATATTCCAGTCGCCCCAGTGGATGAACGTCCCGGGCTGGGCTGAGGTGGCGGTCAACGTTGCGTCGCTGCCGACGAGCTCGAGGCGGAACCCGTCCCGGGCGGGCCCGTTGCCGCCATGCACGGCGACCGAGGTGGTAGCGCCGCTGGCCAGCACTCCGTGCAGCAGCACGTGACTGGGCGTGGCGTTGGGCACAGTCCGCTCCGCCCCGGCGACGAGCACGCGGTCGTGCATTCGGGGCAGCCGTGCGGAGACTTCGGTCAGTGAGCCCGCGACTTGTTCGAGTGTGGCCAGGAAGTGACCGGCCATGATGGTCAGGATGTTGGTTCCCTCCGAAGGGTCGAGGCCGAACACCAGGTTCGGCGGTATTCGACTGCCGCCCCAGGGGGCACCCTCCGCCACCAGTGAAACCGATTCGAGCATGCCGATTCGACCGTCGGCCAGGAGGTCTGCGGCGAAGCGGACGCTCGGGGAGTGATGGCCCTGGAGGACGACCGCATGAACGACTCCGGCGGCGGTGGCGGCTTCGGTCAATTCGCCCGCTTCGTCGGCGTCGACGCCCAGCGGCCACTCGGACACGACGTGCTTGCCGCCGTCGAGTGCTGCCCTGATCACGGCGGCATGTCCGGAGGCCTTCACCGAGACGACGACCAGGTCGACCTCGGGGTGCGCGGTGAGTTCACCTGCGTCGGCGAAGGCGTACCGAGCGCCGTGGGCGGCGGCCGCCCGGTCCGCGCTGGCCTGGTGGGTCGTCGCGACCGCGGTCACGTCGAACTCCTCGAGCGCTGTGAGCGCGGGCAGGTGCGAGCCGTCCGCCCAACCGCTGGCCCCGACAACTCCGACTCGAATCATGTGCGCTCCTTAGTTGTGTACCTTTCGGTATGAAACTAGGTGGCGCAGAGCTCTCACGCAAGAGATAATGTACCGATAGGTAAAAAACTGGAGCGAGCACGGAGGACGGCATGCCCGGCGGACGCCCCCGCTCATTCGACGCAGAAACCGCACTCGACCGCGCGCTGGAGGTGTTCTGGCGGAACGGCTACGAGGGCGCCTCGCTGACCGACCTGACCGCCGCGATGGGCATCAACAAGCCGAGCCTGTATGCCGCCTTCGGTAACAAAGAGGAACTGTTCGGCAAGGTCCTCGCCCGCTACCTCCACGGCCCCGGTGCCTACACTGCCGAAGCGCTGGACGCGTCCACCAGCCGCGAGGTCGTCGAACGGCTGATCCGCGGGGCCGTCGACCTGACCGCAGGCGAAAGCACGCCCCATGGTTGCCTGTGCGTCAAGACCGTTCAAGCCTGTGGACCCGACGCGCACGCTGCACGCCAGGACGCCGTCGCGGTACGCAAAGCCGGCGAGGCGGCGCTGCGCAGACGGCTCGAGCAGGCCACCGACCTGCCGTCCCACCACGAACCAGCCGCCCTGGCCGCACTCATCCACACAATCTCGGACGGCATCGCCGTCCAGGCCGCGGCCGGGCGCAGCCGCGACGAGCTACTGCAGATCGGCACCTCGGCGCTTCGCGCCATCCTGGGCGAAGGCGCGCAGACCACGCCCTGACAAATCGGTCGCGGGCACCGCATCGGAGTCTTCAGCCAATCACCCGGTGGCCGGCCCGGCGCAGCAGCTCAGACGCCTCGTCCACCTGATCAACGGGGATCAGCACGATGTCGCCGTCGAAGGAGGCCGCGACCCAGACCGGCACATTGCCGGCTGCGAGCGGCGCCACGATCGCGGCCAACATGCCGGTCGCGTCCGGCGGGTGCGCCTCGTCGCCATTCCACAGCGCCACCCAAGCGTCGTCGGCCGCATCCTGGCGTCGCATGCGAGCTCCGCCGTCAGGGCCGCGCACGACCGCGAGCACCTCGCCATCACGGGCGACCTGGCCGTCCGATACCGCGCGCTCCAGCACGTATCGACCCTCCAGCACCCGCAACGTCTGATGATCAGCGACCGACATCAGCGCATCGTCGCACACCGATCGCGTCCGATGTCCAGCGTTATGGACAGTTCGTAAGGAATCACAAACGCCCCCTCCGTCACCCCTGAATCGAGGCGATTTGGTCGCCGACACGCCAGTGGTGTAACTTCGTTCAGGCAGTCAGGGAAACCCGACGGCAACCCACTCGGGGCTATGGCGCAGCTGGTAGCGCACCACACTGGCAGTGTGGGGGTCAGGGGTTCGAGTCCCCTTAGCTCCACCCAAAATATCCGCAGGCGAGAAGGCCTGCGGATATTTTGTTGTGCAACAGCATCCAAACCGCGTAGTGGTTGCCCTGCCACACCTGCTCGGCCGGCTGACAAAGCCTTCGGCAAGCGAACCGGATGTGCCCGGCTGATCGCCCGGTGCGTGCCTTCTGGTTTCGATCAAAGCCCCAGCGCCGGGTCCTGGTTGGCCAAGATAGCCAAGGCGGTCTCGCCCTGAGTTCGATGCTGGCGTGGCAGCGCGCGCCACGCGGAGTGTTCGGGTACGAGATGGGTGGCCAGCATGGCGATCCGGCCTCGGTCGGAGCCGGCGAAGTCTGCACGTTCCGTGAACGGATCCTCGATGCATGCCAGCAGCGCGGCGGCGTCGTAAAGGTGCCGGTCCCGATCTCGGGAATCCGTCGTGTAAGCCGCTGCTTTGAGGATCACGGCACCGAATGGGCGCGGCACGGAGATGTCGGCGACTACCCCTGCTGATATCTCGATGCGTGCGTTGATGGTTCGGCGCAGTGCTTGGGTACCACCTTCGATGCGAACCATTTCGCGGCCGCGGAGTCGTTCGACGACTCTGGGCCGGATGATCGGAGATCAGGACGTCTTCGTGTTCTCTGTCGGGGTACCCGCGACGAGGTCGACGGTCGTGGTTCCTCGAACGAACCGGTGTGCGGTGTTATTGCGTGGGTCGATGGATGGCTGCAGTCGATAACCGAGGCTTTCGAGTGCGGTCGCCGAGGCGGCCGGAATGCCACGCTGGGTCTCGATGTGCAGCACGATGTCGACGTCGTTGGTCGGGCGGACGATGCCGATACCGTGACGGATTGTGTGCAGCTGGGTCATGAGCCCGCCGACCAGAGTCCAATTGTCACGCGGGAGCGTGTCGGCCAGTTCGGCGACATTGGGCCACGGTTGTGGCCAGCCACCGGGCAGGGAAGCGATGTCGATTGTCGGTCGCCGTGGTTGCTCGCTCATCGGTATGTCTCCAGCATCTCGGTGAGAGCGCGTTGTCCGACCCCCCGGATGCGCGGATCGAGTGCGGTTGCGGCGTCGAGCGCCGCGACGACGGCGCTGGTGGAAACGAGCTTGCCGACCTGGTCGAAGTCGAATCCTGTGACACGCAGGGTGATGTCACCGGAGGGCTCGGTCCGGAGCCCAAGAGTCCGAATCACGTTGTCGAGTTCTCGAGCGGCGATGTAGCCGTCGATTCGGTCTGCGCCGCTGTCGACGATGCCGAGAGCGTTCATATTGGGGCGCAAGACAGTTGCGCGAAGCCGAGGCAGCGCGGCGCGGTGGGCTGTGAATGTTCGCACGCGCGCGCGGTCACGGACCCGTGAAACCAGTTCACTCGGGTCTGCCAGTTCTCGGAGCGTACGTCGGACCCGCGAGATCTGGGTCGGGCCGAGCCAGTCGGCCTCTCCTCCGGACAGGACTGCGATCGCTCCCCACGCCGTATGCTCGGCCCACGAGCGAGTTCGACCCTGGCGCTGCGACATCAGGTAGCGATCCACGGAGTCACGTTCGAGCACTCCACGGGCGACTTGGGTCAAGCTTCCAGAATTCACGAGGCGACGAACGTGCCGAACGGAAATGCCGAGCACGGTTGCTGCTGCTTCCAGACTGACGAAGTCACTCTCGGTCATGACAGATAATGTCCCATTTCGGACCTATTCCGTAAAGGTCATCGTCTGTTCATCGGATCTCACCGTTGACCGGCTTGCCGGGCGCCGACCGCGCGGATCATGATGTCGGCCCGTCTACCAGCACCGCGCGGTTCGTATGCTGGTCCGTCAGGTCCACTTCATTTATGCAGTTCAGGGCCGGTATCCGTATAGGTCCTCTTTCCTATTTCAGAGTCAGTGTGCCAACGGGCGGGAGAACTCTCGATTCTCAACCGGCCCGGATTACCCTCAGACGGCCTTGTCGGCCGGGCCGAACATCGCCGACGCGGCGGCGGTCAGACCTTCGTCGTACACCCGGTTGTAAACGGCGGTGGTCATCCGAACATCGTGCCCGTGCCAGGCGGCGACGGTGGACGCCGGGATGGCCGCGTGCAGCATCACCGATACCGAGGAGTGCCGCAGGTTCCGCAAGGTGATCCGGGGCAACTCGGCCGCGATTCGAGTGCGATGGAACCAGCCGGTGAAGGTCCGGGGCAAGACCGGCTTGCCGTCGATGGTGGAACACATGTGCATGTCGTCGTCCAAGGGTTTACCCAGGGCCAGCCGTTCCCGCTTCTGCCGAGTCTTCAACTCCCGTAAGGCCGTAGCCGATGTATTGCGCGCATGCCAAATCCTCCTCGGCACATCCGTCACCTCCGGTGATCACCGCCGCGAAGGAGCTGACAGAGGGTGTGAACAAGGGATACCGCGGGGTGCATCCTGACGATGTACAGCTATGTCTGGAGGTCGACGCTCACGCATTCGCAATGACCGCAAAAGGCTGCTTTGGACGGCCCGAACTGAGGGGTACTGGCAGACACTCCCACGCATGCCAGTCGGGGTCATACCGTGGTTTCATGACCAAGCGCAAGATCACTCTGAACAACGGTGCGGAGATGCCGATCATTGGGCTCGGCGTGTTTCAGACCCCTCCCGAGGAGACATCCGCCGCGGTCGCGGAGGCGCTGAGGGTCGGCTACCGCCATATCGACACCGCCGCCGGGTACGCCAACGAGCGTGAGGTCGGCGAGGGGATTCGGCGCTCCGGGATCCCGCGCGATGACATCTACGTCGAAACGAAGGTCTGGATCAGCGACTACGGTTACGACGCCACCCTGCACGCGTTCGACAAAAGCGCCGCCAAGCTGGGTGTTGACCAGATCGACCTGCTGCTCCTACATCAGCCGCTGCCGACCCGCTTCGATCTCACCCTCGATGCCTACCGGGCACTCGAGAAACTTCTCGAAGACGGCAAGGTGCGCGCCATCGGCGTCAGCAACTTCATGCCCGAGGACCTCGACCGCCTCCTTGCCGAGACGTCCGTGGTGCCCGCCGTGAACCAGATCGAGCTGCACCCGTACTTCCAGCAGACCGCGTTGCAGAAGGTCAACGCCGCCCACGGCATCGTGACCCAAGCATGGTCACCTATCGGCGGAATCACGTCCTACCGCGAGAGCGAAAAGCGCAGCTTCGACGACCCGACGCTGCTGGACATCGCGCAGGAGCACGGCAAGTCGGCCGCGCAGGTAATGCTGCGCTGGCATCTTCAGGAAGGCCGCTCGGCCATCCCGAAGTCCACCAAACCCGCCCGCATCGCCGAGAACTTCGACGTCTTCGACTTCGAGCTCACCGCCGAGCAGCTCGCCGCGATCGACGCCCTCGACACCGGAGTGCGCGGCGGACCGGAACCGGCCGACATCACCCTCGAATCGTGGGGCCGCGAAATCCCGGAGGCGTGATCGGGCGACGCGCGTTCCTCGCGGGTGCCGTTGGTGTGGCTACCGGTGTCGTGGCGACCGGCTGCGCCACTTCCCCGTCGGCGGGGAACGAGTTCCTGGCCAAGACCGATCGCCCGCCTTCCGGTTCCCCAGTGCTGCTGGCGTACTTCTCCCGTCCGGGGGAGAACTACTACTACGGCGGCCGCAAGCGCCTGACCGTCGGCAACACCGAGGTCGTGGCGGAGATGATCTACCAGTTCATCGGTTGCGACGTGCACCGCATCGAGGCCGCCGACACCTATCCCGACGACTACACCCCGGCGGTCGAGCGCAACGTCCGGGAGCAAGACACCGATGCCCGGCCCGCCATCGCCAACCCGCTGCCGGGAATCGAGCGCTACGGCACTGTGCTGCTGGGCAGTCCGATCTGGAACGTGCGAGCACCGATGATCATGTCGACCTTCACCGACAGCCTCGACCTCACCGGGAAGGTCATCCACCCGTTCACCACCCACGCGATGAGCGGTCTCGGTAACACCGAACGCGACTACGCCGCATCGTGTCCGGGTGCGACGCTCGGGGAAGGTCTCGCGGTTCGCGGCGAAGAAGCCGCCGACGCCAGGGCGGACGTCGAGGCGTGGCTACGCCGCATCGGTCTGCTCACACGATGATCGAAGACCCCAATCCGTTGGACGCCCAAGAGAATTCGATAAATTCGCCGATGCCACCGTGCGGAATACCCAAGCCGGGCACGCTCATTCGCCTGCCAGGGACTGCAGGTCCGTGGTTTGGCCGAGGCGGTGTCGGTCCGTGGCCGCGGATCAGCTGTCTGGGGCCGTGGCACGTGCGGCGTCGTCGACGGTGGCCGCCCATGTGGTGAGCAGTTTGACGGCGTCGTGCGATGGCGACCCAGGTTCGGCGGTGTAGGTCAGGATGGCAAGGTCGGGATCGGTGTCGAGCCGCAGTATTTCGTAGGTGAGATCGAGACGCCCGACCACCGGATGGTTGATCCGTTTGAGGCCGCCGCGATGGAGAAACACATCTTGACTGGCCCATAACTGGCCGAATCTGTCACTGCGAGTGGCGAGTTCGCCGATCAGATCGGTGAGATCCCGATCGAAGGGATCGCGCGCGGCGGCCGCGCGCAGCGAGCCGACAACCTCGGCCGTGATGGCCTCCCAGTCCACCCAGAACGCCGTCGCTCGCGGATCGAGAAAGGCGAACCGGGCCTGGTTCGCCGCGATGTGAGGAGCGTCGAACAGTGGCGCGTAGAGCGCCCGGCCGAGACGATTGGCCGCGATGACCTCCATACGGCCATTGGTGACGGTTACCGGCAGGTCGGCCAGGCCGTCGATGATCGCACGTACGCTCGCGCGTAGCGGCTGCCGTGCTGGCCGGCGGCGCGTAGGCGCACGGCGTGATTCCGCGGCCTGTGCGAGGGCGAACAGGTGGATCCGCTCGGCCTCCTCGAGGCGCAAGGCGCGGGCGATGGCTGCCAGCACGCTCTCGGAGGCGCCGCGCAGATTGCCGCGCTCCAGGCGGGTGTAGTAATCGACTGAAATGCCCGCGAGCAACGCGACCTCGTCGCGCCGCAGGCCCGGCACCCGGCGGTTGCCGCCGTAGTGCGGCAGTCCCACCTGTTCAGGGGTGATCCGTGCACGCCGAGAGGACAGGAATTCGCGCACCTCGCTCCGGTTGTCCACGACACGACGGTACGTCCGCTGATCGCCATCAGACAGGTACTGCCAGTGCCTGTCGCGCGCCGCCTCCAGCCAGCACGCTTGGTGAGGTCGCAAAAGCCACGTATGCGCGCCACCACTCTCGGCCCGTACCGGGGCCGCCGCGATTGCCAGCGACGCGAATCTCACCGAACTCCCACCTTTACCAAAGGACAGACCATGAAGAAGGAAGTAGCCGTTATTGTCGGCGCGGGCAGCATCGGCCTCGCCATCGCTCGTCGCATCGGTAACGGTCGCGCCGTGCTCCTCGCCGACTACAGCCAGAAGACCCTCGATGCCGCATCCGAACTATTCAGCGGCGAAGGCTACGACGTCGCCACGCGGGTCACCGACGTCTCCGAGCCCGCGGCGGTCGCCGCCCTCGCCGACGCGGCCGCCGAGCTGGGTCCCGTCACCCAAGTCGTGCATACCGCCGGAGTCTCCCCCGTGCAGGCGACCACCGAACGGGTCCTCCAGGTCGACCTCCTCGGCACCGCACTCGTTCTCGAAGCGTTCGCCCGCGTCATCGCACCCGGCGGAGCCGGTGTCGTCATCGCCAGCATGGCGGGCCACATGCAGGGCCCCTACGCACCCGAGATCGAGCACGCGCTCGCGAACGCCGAGACCTCCGAGCTGCTCGCCCTGCCGTTCCTGCAGGCCGACCAGGTGGGCGACTCCCTCGCGGCCTACTCCCTGTCGAAACGGGCGAACGCGCTGCGTGTGCGGGCGCAGGCCAACATTTGGGGCGAGCGTGCGGGCCGCGTGAACAGCCTCAGCCCCGGCATCATCCTGACCCCGCTGGCCCGCGAGGAGATGTCCGGCCCCGGCGCCGAGCTGTACCGCAGCATGATCGACAACTCGGCCGCGAAGCGGGTCGGCACGCCCGACGAGGTTGCCGAGGCCGCGGCGTTCCTGCTCGGACGGCAGGCCGCCTTCATCATTGGCTCCGATCTACTGATGGACGGCGGCGTGATCGCGGCGATGAGCGCCGGAAGGGTGTCGCTGCCGGCACCAGCGGCGAGCTGATCCGCAGCTAATTATGTGACGCCTACGGCCTGGCCGACGAGGTGATCAGCGGTCCGGCCGTGGCCCCGGAGTCCGGCACCCCTGCGTAGTCGGGTAGCTCGACGCCGTTGATCGCACGATCGATCAGTTCGGTGAACCATTCGCTTTCGAAATCGATGCTCGGCTCGGCGTCCGGCCCGGGGACGGCGCGGCTGCGCGCGTGCAACCGGCCGATCTCCTGGTTGGCCTCGACGAACGAGCGCATCCGCCGCTCGTAGCCGGCGAACCCGGCTTCCGGGTCCCACTCGGCGGCGGCCAGCTCTCCGGCCAGTATGTAGGCGCCGACCAAGGCCAGCCCGGTGCCCGCCCCGGACATCGGCGACGAGCTGAACGCGGCGTCCCCGAGCAGCCCCACCCGCCCGCTCGACCAGCGGTCCATCACCACCTGGGCGACCTGGTCGAGGTAGAAGTCCGGGGTGTCGTCCAGATGCGCGAGGATGTCCGGGGTCAACCAGCCCATACCGGCCATCCGCTCGCGCAGCAGGCGCTTCTGCGCCGCGACATCGCGGTAGTCGACGTCGAGGTCTGCCGAGGAGAAGGAGAACATGGCCATCGCCCGGGTGGCATCCGGGATGGGCCGCAGCCCGGCGGAGCGCCCGGACTCCTGGTAGTCGATCAGCCAGCGGTCCAGCCCGAACTCGTTGGGCACACTGTAGAAAGCCAGCACGAGCCCAAGGTGGCGGACGAACCGCTCGCGCGGCCCGAAGACCATCGCTCGCAGCGCCGAGTGCAGCCCGTCCGCACCGACCACCAGGTCGAAGCGTCGCCGGTCGCCGCCCGCGAACGCCACGTCGACCCCGTCCGCGTCCTGGGTGAGCTCGGCGATCCAGTCGCCGAAGATGTACTCGACACCGTCGCGGGTGTCGTCGTGGAGCACCCGGGACAAGTCCCCGCGCAGGATCTCGATTTCCGAGATGTATCCGTCGCCGCCGTCGTCGTCCGCGCGGTAGGTCTCCAGCACCTTCCCGTCCACGTCCACGGTGTACGCGCCAGCGGTCTCGGTGCGGGCCGCGCGCACCGCCGCGTCGAGCCCCATGCGCCGGATGACCTCCTTGGCAACCCCGCGCGCGTCCACCGCCTGCCCACCGGGACGCAGCTCGGGGGCCCGCTCCACCACGGTCACCTCGGCCCCCCGCCGGCGCAGCCAGTGGGCCAGCGCGGGCCCAGCGATACTCGCCCCTGCCACCAACACCCTGGTACCGCTCATTATTGCGCCTCCTGCTCGCCCGTCCGGATCACTGTCCGGATCGTTTGCTCGTGCTCTGACCCACCGCTGTCGGTGTATCCAGAGTTATGGACGTCGGATCCACGCGAAAGTCATCGGTGCAGCCGAGATCGTGTCCACGCTCCTGCGAACATCCCGAACTTGGCATTACCGAGCGTTCGAGGTAACTCGCGGTGCAGTCGTTTGGTGGCGGTTCGCGGGTATGGGCACAGACTCGGGCCGGCCCCACGGTTACCCACTTAGACCGTAACGACGATCTTGCCGGCGTGAAGCCCCTTTTCGAGGTGGCGGTGGGCGTCGACGACGTCGTCGAGGGCGAACACCTTGTCGATGGCGGGCCGCAGTGCACCGAGGCGTACACCGGCGTTCAGGAAGGCCGCCATGCGCTTCACCACGACGGTGTCGAGGGTGTGCTCGAAGCTCCGGTAGCTGAAGATCGTCAGTGGCGTGCTTGTCGGGAAGGGTGTGGGCCGAGGGTCCAGAAAGCCTGCGGCGACCAGTGTTCCGCCGGGGCGGGCCGCCTTCAGGAGGTCCTGTTGGCCGGGGCCCATGACAACGTCGAGGACGATGTCGGCGCCGGTATCGCTGGTGTGGTGGCGGACGGCCTCGACGACGTCTACGTCGTCGGTGGCGATGACCGCGGCGGCGCCGGCGGCGAGCAGGTCGTCCTTTTTTGCAGTGTGCCGAGTGATGGCGATGGGCACGGCACCGATTTGATTGGCGATCTGCATTGCCGCGCGGCCGACGCCGCCGGACGCGGCAGTGATGAGGACGTGGTCGCCGGGCCGCATCCTCGCCTTCTCGACGAGCGCGCCGTAGGCGGTGGAGTACGCGACCCAGATCGCCGCCGCCTCCGTGATTGCGAGACCGACGGGCCGGGCGAGGACCCGGCTTGCGGGGACTGTGGTGTATTCGGCGTAGCTGCCCCTGACCCTCGCGTCCGGAATGGCCGTGAGGATGACCGGATCTCCGACCTTCAGCCCGGTGATCTCGGGGCCCAGCGCATCAACGACACCGGTTCCTTCGACGCCGAGGCGAGCGTGTGGCAGGGGAACGGCTGTGGGCGACGTGCCGGAACGCATCATCTGGTCGAGCGGGTTGACGGCGAACGCTTCTATCCTGACCCGTACCTCGCCGGCTGCCGGCTCGACGACCGGTTCCTCGACGATGTGCATGACATCCGGCCCGCCGAACTCGTTGAACACGACGACTCGTGGCATGGTGGCTCCTCCGCATCTGATGCTGGTTTCGTTGCTCGCGGATGACGTTACGGAGTCGTGGGTTACCGCCTGGTACCTTTGATTTTCATGCAGAACGCGGCTGGACCTGCCTTCCTGGCCGACTGTCCCACGCGCTTGGCGGTCGAGATCATCTCCGACAAATGGGCCGTGCTCGTGCTCTTTGGGCTCAGCCATCAGCCTCGCAGGCACGGCGAACTCGTTGAGCTCATCGGCGGCATCTCGCGCAAGGTCCTCACCCAGACGCTGCGCAGGCTTCAGCAGTACGGTCTGGTCGAACGCCATGCCGAGGCGCCACGGCGAGTCGAGTACAGCCTCACCGACCTCGGCCGGACCCTCGTCGAGCCGATCGAGGTCCTGACGAACTGGGCGAGGAACTACGGCGGGGCCATCATCGACTTCCAGGAGGCGGCGGAAGCCGGTACTTCTGCTCGGCCACGCGCGGCGGGGTGATCTCGGCGGGGCGGCCTCGCAGGCGGGGCCGCGACCGTCGATCTCGTGGTGACTTGTCGGCCGGCGGATTGTCAGTGGTGGTCGAGGGCTCGGCGGGCCGAGCCGCCCGTCGGTGGGAGTTGGGGGACAGCCCAACCTCGACAACCGGGATTCCCAGGTTGGTCAGCGACCGGGCGAGGCTCCAGCCCCCGGGCCTTTTTGTGTTCCAGGGTCATCGTGTCTAGTTCTTGGCAACGCAGGAGAACTGCTTAACAGAAAGCCAAAAACTGTCTGTGCCCAGCGGTTTGGGACCGGTCATCCGACACTCACCGCGCCGGGTAGCTCGGCCAGGACCTGGGTAAGGCAAGAGCGTGCCCAGACGAACCCAACTATGGAAGGGGCGTGAGATGCTCGACCGGCGCGATGACGTCGCAAGGCCGGACCGCGCGGACACCGCGCGACGCGGGTCCGGATCGGGCGTCGATCTCCTCAACAAGGTCGCCACGCTGATGCCGGTACCCACCATGCTGGCGGGCGCCGTCTGTGTTGCCCTGTCGTCCGTCTTCGTGCCTCTCACGCACGTCTCGACCGGAACGGTGACCTTATTCCGCAGCCTCCTGTCGATGCCGCTGCTGATTCCGATGGCGCTCTCCGAGGCTCGGACGGCGTCCGCCCGGCCGCCGCGCTCACGCTGGATGGCCATGGCCGCAGGGGTTCTCCTGGCGGGTGACGTCCTGCTGTGGAACCAGGCGATCGCCGACAGCGGCGCCGGAATCGCAACCGTGGTCGTGAACGCCCAGGTGGTCCTGGTCCCCATCCTCGGATGGATCTTCCTCCGGGAGCGCCCGACGGCCGCGTTCGCCGCGATGGTGCCCGTCATGCTCGCTGGGGTGGCGCTGGCCGGCGGCGTAGTGGGTGGCGGCTCCGGGAAGAACCCGACCCAGGGCGTGATCTTCGCCGCGGCGGCGGCCCTGTGTTACGCGGGCTTCTTGTTCCTGCTGCGCGAGGCGAGCGACGACGACCATGTCGTCGTGCCCGTCACCGAGTCGGCGGCTGCCTCCGGCGTCGTTGCGCTGGTCGTCGGGGCCGCTGTGGCACGGCTTGGACCCGCTCCCGGGCTGGCCGGCGTTCGGCTGGCTGTTCGCCATCGCCGTGACCGGGCAGGTGGCGAGCTACCTGCTCATCGCGAGCGCGCTGCCTCGCCTCTCCGCGTCGATGGGAGCGGCGCTGCTGCTGCTCCAGCCGGTCGGTTCAGTGCTCCTGGGCGCCGTCATCCTGGACGAGCGCCCAACGCTGCTGCAGCTCGGCGGCTGCGGGGTCGTCCTCGCCGCCCTCTACCTCGCCACCCTCGCCACCCGCCGCTGCGACCCCAGGGACGAGGAGGCCGACTACTCCGAGGCGGCGTCCCACCAGAGCCCGTGAGCCATGACCGGAACCAGTACAGGGCGGGGCGGCGTACGGGCTGGGCGGTAAGACGCCGAAGCTGGGCGGAGCCCGGTCGCGTGTAGTCCTGATTCCACGGCCACAAGGACTTCGCCATTGTGGCAGGGTGCTGGACGCTACCGCGCTCGGTCCGTGTGGAACTTCGCCAGTCCGAAACCCTTGGGCAGCACGCGATGCAGCACTGGCAGCGCCAGCCGGTAACTGCGCGGCAGAGTACTGCGGAGCGCGGGCGGGGGATCGGTGATCGAGCGGGCATCGGTGACCCGCAAGCCTTGTGCGGCGAACGACTCCGGTTCTCCGCCGGTCCAGGCCCAGCGCGCGTCCATCGCGCCCTTGTCGGCCGCCCGGTTCTGGAACCGCAGCATGCCAGGGCTGTAGTAATCGAGGATGACCGTGGCGTGCGGGAAGCGTGCGGCGAGGTTATCCAGGGCCCGGCGTACGTCCGCCTCGGGTAGGTAGACCAGCACGCCTTCGGCGACAAAACAGTACGGCCCGGGCTGCGCGGAGACGGTGTCGTACCAGCTGTCGTCGAGTACTGAGGCGACCAGCATGCGGCGACGCTCGGTGTCGGTGAAGAAGTGCCGGCGCAGCGCGATGGTATCCGGCAGGTCCAGGTCCAGCCAGTGCACATGTCCGTTGTCGACGCGGTCGAAGCGGGCGTTGAGGCCGGTGCCGATCTCAACGACGGTCCCGTCTGGATGCGCGGCCAGGAATTCCCGCACCCAGGTGTCGACGATGGCAGTGCGCAGCACGCTGGGGTCGGGCCCGGCACCCCTGGTCAGCTTCTTGGACGGATTGTCCAGAGCGGCCATGATGTCGGCGGCTTTCGGGTCGACCAGAATCGGCTTGCGCTTCACCGACTCCCGTGCGCGGCCCGCGAGGGTGATGAGCAGAGTCTCTTGAATGGTGCCGAGTTCCACCGGTATCCGGTCCATGGACAGAATTCAGCCAGAGCCGCACCGGCTGCGCAACGGCCGCAGTGATGATCCCGTCCGTTACGTGCAAGGCTGATGCTGACCCCATGAGCGATCTCGCGCGGAGCGGGCCTTCGGCGTGGCGGTGGGATAGCGCGGCGCTTGTCGCCATCGACGATGCCGGGGCGTCCGCCCTTGGGCGGGCCTTTCACGGCGTGGTGGTCAGCTCACTGATCTGGTAGATGGTCACCCGGCCGCCATCTTCGGCGTCGCCTGATTCGTGCCCCTGCTGGTAATCGCCGACCTGGAAGCGGACCGCCGCATCGTGAAAGTCCTGTGGTACCAGAGCAGTTGCTTGCTTTGTGTCGGTGCCGTACGTCGCGCGGAACACCATGGTGCCATTGCCCATGTCGCTGATGGTGAAGTCGAATCGCTGGTTCATCGGCACCCCGGTGAGCAGCGGGAAAGACAGTGTCTGCGAGCCGCCCTGCAGCTGCCGAGCTACCACTTCGATGGTGCCGGCCCGGTAATGCAGCATCACGTAGGGCACCGAGCTGATGGCACCCGCCCCGTGTATCTGGCCGAGGATGATGTCCTTGGTATCCGTCGGCACCTGAAGGACCGCGGATGCGACCTTCAGCGTGTGCGGGCCGCTGGTCCCGGCGGAGAAGTTGCTCGAGCTATCCAGCTCGGTACGGGCGTGCTCGGAATGCGGCGTGGTGGCGCCTCGAACCGGCGCCCAGAAAGTGAGACTGCCGTCCGGGCCCCCGGTGAGCCACGGCGGCGCGACGGCGGCAGGCTCGATAACAGCGGCATGGCCGCTCTTGTCCTTCTCCGGGATGGTCAGCTTCCAGCCCCGCAGACTGATCCGGTTGGGCGGGACGGACATCAGCTGTGGTGCCGTGCCGAGAGGGTGCTGGTGCCGGCCAGCACCAGGACCGGCGGACACCGACCACACACTTCCGCCGAACAGCACGAGAACAACCACAACAGCCAGTCGATCGCGGTGTAAGCATCTCGGCCGGCCGCCCGTATCCCTGGTCATGAGTACACCCCTCGTCGGTCGGACTCGAGTGCATCACTGCCCGGTCGTGTCCATAGTGTGAGGCATGGGCGAGGACGGCGGCGGCCGACCCCAAGCCCGCATGCGTCGGAAGGCCAGCACGATTGCTTCCACCCGACCAGCAGCCGAACCGGAAACCCCGTTAAAGCGTGTATCCGCCCATGCAGATGGTGTCGTCGAGGTCGTCCATGGCAACCTCGGACGACTGCTCCCCGGGTGCACGCGGGATCGGGCACAAGGTTGACGCCATGGACGGTGAGAGCATCCCGACCGCTCGATATGGAGCCGATCAGCGGATGCCGACGCGGGGGCAAAGGCCGCGGCCTCGCTGATGGTGGTGCTCTCTGCCATGTCGTCAGTGACCTGCGGTGTGGTGCGCGGCGGCGACTTCTCGAACGGCGGCGGCAATAGCGCGGAAGTCTTTGCGCACGATGCCCGTGTGGTTGCTCGCGACTTTCGCGCTCACCCGCACGTTGGGGTTGCGCGCGAGCACCGGATCCAGGGTGGCGCGCATCGCCGCGTGCCCTTCCTCGGTGGCGCCTTGGGCGGCACCGGAGCCCACGATGAACCGCATCGGGAAGGTGACGAGGTCGAAGACGGGGTCGCTGGCGGCGACGATCTCGTTCAGCTCGATGTTGACCTCGGCGGCCTGTGCGGGGTTCATCCGGGCGGCCAAACCCAGCAGGCTTGCCATCGCCATCGGCACGCGCATCCTCCGGAACAGCCGCCGGATCTCCTCTTTGCCGGCATCGCGGTCACCGTTGTCGACGGTGGCCAGGTAGTCCCATGGATAGCCGCCGTCGACCATGATCACTCCGGCGACACGGTCGGGATTGCGTGTGGCCCAATGCAATGCGAGCGCCGCCCCGTATGACCAGCCCACCAGCAGCGGTCGCTGCACACCGCGTGCGGCGAGGACGGCGTCGATATCGCGTAGGCAGCCCTCGAACGAATAGTCCGTCGACTTCTTCGATTTGCCACGGGCGCGTTCGTCGTAGGTGATGTGGCGCCAGTCGGTGCCGAGTTCGGAGATGACGGGCCGCCAGCTGCGTTGGGTGGCGTAGGAGCCGTTGAGGTAGAGCACCGGACGGCCGGGGCCGCCGGTGTCGGTCACCGCTAGTGCGGTGTCGTCGACGGCAACCATGCCGGTCCAGGTCGAGTCGTTCCGGCTGCTGTTCGAGTCGTTCGCTACGTTGTTCATGAGAACACTGTCACCGGCCCGGCTGACAGCGACCTGACACCGATCCGACATGCCTACTGACAAGGTGTTCGACCTGTTCATCCGCCATCTAGCGTCGGCATTACCGAGCATTCGAGGTAACTCGCGGTGCAGGTTGCGTATCGTTTGGTGGCGGTTCGCGGGTATGGGCACTCGACTCGAGCCGGCCCCGGTTGCCCACTCTTTCGTCATCGATGTGACGTCGACGTCGAGTGCCTACCGGGGGAGGACTGTTCGCGAAACAGCAGGGGCATAGTCGGTCGCATGGCCTTTTTCCTGCTCAGTCGCCTGCTCGGGCGTCTTGGACGCAGTCGGCCGGGAGGTTGTCTACTTCTTAGCCGGGCTCGTCTCCGTCAGGGCATACCGAGGGAGTGCTGAGCCCTGGGTTCGGTGGGCAGTTTCCCACTGCTGAGGAATAGCGGAGCGATTGAATACCATCCGGTTGGTTCTCGGTTTGCCGCACTGCCTAACCGCGCCGGGAACCGTATGGGGTCGGAGCCGAGTCTCGTGCGCCCGTCCGGGAAGGACGATCGAGGCTCGGCTCCGCCGGATCCGAATGGTGCCGTCAGGCGTAGGTGAGTCCGGTTCCGGTCAGCGTGACTGTCGTTCCATCAGCGGTCGGCCCGGTGATGGGCGCGTGGGAAGTCGACGAGGGGACTGTCACGTAGGTGTAGGTAGCGCCGTTGCTCGTTTCACCGGTGTTGGAGATGATCACCTGTACCGTTCCCGTTTCCGGCGGCGCGATCGCGGTGATCTGCGTATCGGAATCGATGGTGAAAACCGTTGCGGTCGTGACGGACCGGAGCGTGGTCGGCCCGGTGAACCAGGTACCGGTGATAACCACGGGGTTACCTCCGGACGCCGGACCCGAGGAGGGTGAGACGGCAGTGATAGTAGGGATGATGGTGCCTCCGTGTCGGTCAAGAGGGTGCGCAGTGTGCAACGGGTTGCTCTGCGCTGGGTTCGGCCGACTCTTGCGATGGCGCGGCAATATCCAATAACGCCCCTGAACCGCGATTGGCGCAAGAGATCTCGTGATCAGCTTTGGTTCGCTTGCCGGATGTGCTGCCGGACAGGCGAAGCTGGCGCGGTGACGTGTAATCCGCTGCGCCGGTGTTGATCAGCTGGACGATGAGTCCGCAACAGGTGTAGGGCGTCGATCGTCGCCCGAGCGGGGGATCGACTGTCCCGAATACCGGCGGGTTGCTGTCGATATGAGGGCGGGACGATGGAGGCGCGGTCGGTTGTGAAGCAGTGAACATGGGTGTGGGATGCGGATAGGTGGTCCGGGTGCTTGGCAACATTTGTGCGAAACCGGACGAAAGCGGATCAGCAGATGCGTTGCCCGGCAACCGGTCCAGGAGTGTTAATGAAAGAGCCGGATCTTTCGGCAGGAGTCGGTGTCCCTGGATGCGGAGCAACGATCGAACGCAGCAAGGAGGAGGCAAGCATCATGTCTATCATCGCGTCGCCTTCTTCGACTTCAGGGCCTGTCGTTGGAACGTTCCCGAGTCGCGCTGACCGGTTGCCGATCGGCTCGCCGAACGAAATCAGTTGGTTGTGGAAGTATTTCGGGTGCCAGCAGCACGCGCGGACCGATGTGGTCGTGATCGGCGCGTGTCCGGCGGGCGGCAGGACGTCGGGTCGGCGCGATTCGCGACCGAGGAAACCGCAGCGGCTACGAAACAGTCCCTCTCGCGGAGGACTACCGGCGAAATCCCTGGGGCGCAGGCACCTACCAAGACTTCGACAACGACCGCACCTGCCGGACACCCGCCCGCCGGGGTTAAATGTCAGCTCGTCCGATCCCTCCGGTGTGATCCTCGCCCTACTCGCCGCGGTGCTGGGCATTCCGGCAGTCGAATCCGCACGCGGCAGGGTCAATCCGGCCCCTCCTCCTGGCAGCGGTGAAGCTGTATGAGAAACCCGAAGTCGCCTGCCCGCCACGACCCGTTCGAGGTTGTCCTGTGCGCTGTGTTCGGCTTTTCGGCCCTGCTGCAGTGTTTCTACGGTGCGCCTCCGAACTCCGCTGTCGCGACTCTGCCGCCGGGATTGCGGATACTGTGGCTGGGGCTGACGCTGAGCGGTTGTCTGATGACCCTTGTCGGCGTATTCGCCCGGCGGGTGTGGGGTTATCTGGTGGAGCAGATCGGTTTGGGGGCGCAGGGCTGGTCACTGTTCGCCTTCGGCACGCAACTACTGATGATGCAGATCCATCAGCAAACCATCAGTGCGGCCACGGTCCTTGGCGGTCCACTGCCCATCGCGTTGGGTGTCGCGTTCCTGTGGAAGCGCCGACAGGTTTTGCAGGATCTGAAGACGCTGCGCGTGATCCGAGCCAGGAGGACCGCCTCGTGAGCACGCTCGCGTCCTCATCCCTGTTCTCCATACTCGTGCTGCTCGCCAGTTCCTCAGCGCTGTCAGCCGCGGTCACCGCATGGTTCAAACGAGGCGATGTCGACGCCACCATGACCAAGACGAAAGCTGACGCCGCCAAGGTGCTGAGCGACCTCGCCATCTCCGAAACCCAACGGATGTCCGAACAAATGGGCGAATTCCGGATGGCGCTGCGAGCGCATCGGGAGTGGGACCGGAAAATGGTTACCCGCGCACGCCAGGCAGGCATCGAAATCGACGACCCTCCTGAGCTGTACCTGTAACACAAGCGAGGTCCGCTCCGGACCCGCTACTCCGTCACCCGCCGAAATCAGCGCTGCGACTATGCAGTGGAGTTTCACTTGCCCGGTGCGCCCAGACCTGAGCGCCTGACGATTCTGACATCGCATTTCGGCGGTCGCAGTGGAATGGGCAGAGCCCAATCGGGTTCGGGGGTCCCTCGGGGCTGGGCAGGCTTCACTCTGCGCGCGAGAGCACCGCCACTAGAAAGTCGGATTCGTCGGTGAATGGACGTAGATCCCAGGTCGATAGCCGCAGGTCTACCGTAAGTCCGGCGCCCTCGGTGTCGGCCAGGAACTGCGGGAATTCGTAACCGCGACCGGCGCCGAAGCCCACAACCACCCGACCGGATCGGGCGAGATGGCGGGCGAACCCGGCCAGCACCGCCTCCCTGGTGGAGGGCGCCAGAAATGTCATCACGTTGCCCGCGCACACGATGACATCGAAGTCGCCGGCGACCCCTCGGCCCGGCAAGTCCAGTTCGGCGAGATCACCGACTATCCAGGTCGGACCGGGATAGTCCTGCTCCGCCGCGGCGATCAACACCGGGTCGACATCGACGCCGACCACGACGTGGCCAGCTCGGTGCAGATAGGCACCCACACGCCCCGGACCGCATCCCGCATCCAGGACTCGGCTACCGCGGTCGAGCATCGCGTCGACCAGTCGCGCCTCCCCGACAATATCGGTGCCTTCGGCCGCCATCGCCCGGAACCGTTCCACATACCATGTCGAGTGCGCAGGGTCCGCGGCAGTGAGCTCTTCCCACTGGCTGGGGGTACGTCCGTTCATGGTCTGTTCCTCTTCGCTCGGTCCCGCCTCTGGTTCACTGTGCCACCGCCGTGCCGATAGTGAGCGCGCGGCCTGATGGTGCCCGCCGCTGATGCGGCCCGCCCATCGACACCGCACTTCAGGCGGATGACGACGCCCGAATTTGCACACGTACACCGCTCAACCAGAGCACGCCATAGCTACCTGCTTCGCAGAATGTTCGAGCCGCGGCAGGTCTCGCCCACAGCTGCATGCCGGGCGGATCAGTTCTTGTCCAGACGCTTATCGACAAGTGCGGTGGACGCGAGATGTCCCGGTGTAACGGGCGAGATGGGCGGCCGAGGCCAGCCGAAGCGCGAGATCGTCGCGGGCTGGTGATCGGCAAGTTGGTTGGCAACTGTTGTCGACGCTGATGGATGCTCAGGCCGGTCGTCGTTGCACGGCATCGGAGATGACCGATGTCACGAATTTGTCGACCGCTGCTGTGGTCGGCGGGCCCGAATCGCGGTCTGTGAACAACAGATGCCCGCCGCCGACGAGGGAGAGGGTGAGCGAGTCGATGTCGGCGTCGGCGGCGATGCGGCCGAATTCGCGCTCGGCGGTCAGGTAAGTGGAGATCGCGGTCGTCGCCTCGGCGAGGATCGCTATGCCGCCGCCGGTGCGCGCTCTCCGTAGTCGAGCGCGCACCTCGTCGCGGAAGGTGATGAGCGGGATGATCGCCACCGGAACCGGTCCGAACAGAACGGTCAGCGCGCCGGTCAGATTGGCGGCCACCGTGCCGGTGCCGGCAGTGGCATACAACGCATTCGCCTGTGCCTCGAGCTGGGCGGCCCGGTCGAGCACGAGGTCGGTGAGGAAGGCGTCGAAGTCGGTGAAGTGCCGATGCAGAACGCCTTTGGCGCAGCGCGCCTCGTCGGTGACGGCACGGCTGGTCAGTCCGTTCGGCCCGTCGCGCAGCAGCACGCGTTCGGCGGCGTCGAACAGTTGCTGTCGAGCATCGTGTAGGTGCACTCCGGTCGGCACTCGCAGATCCTTTCGTACCTCGATTCACCGCAATCGTTGCGCAGTGGGCACGTGCCCACTAATGTGGGCGCATGCCCATATTACCGCGAGAGCAACCAGAACCGCCCTCAGCGCATCCGGGGGAGTCCCAGCGGATGGCCACGTCGTTCGGCGTGCACGCACAGCGCTATGACCAGGCCAGACCCGCCTACCCTGACGCATTGGTGGCGCGTATCCTCGCCGGGATCTCCGGGTCGGACGTGCTCGACGTCGGCTGCGGTACCGGCCTCGCGGCGCGCCAGTTCCAGTCCGCGGGGTGCACGGTGCTCGGCGTCGAACCCGATGCGCGAATGGCCGACTTCGCGCGAGCCCGCGGCCTGCGGGTCGAGGTGGCAACCTTCGAGGCGTGGGAGCCGGGCGACCGGATGTTCGATGCGGTCATCGCCGCTCAGTCGTGGCATTGGGTGGATCCGGTTGCCGGTGCCGCGAAGGCGGCCGGCGTGCTGCGTCCAGGGGGACGACTGGCGATCTTCGGTCACGTGTACGAGCCACCCGCCGAGGTGGCAGAACCGTTCGCCGCGGCCTACCGGCGCGTGGCACCGGACTCCCCGCTCAGCGGCCAACCAGCTCGACGTCCCCTGGAACTCTACGAAGCCGGCTACGGGAAATTCGCCGACCGGATCCGCGAGACCCAACAATTCGGAGATCCCGAACAGTGGCGATTCGACTGGCAGCAGTCCTATACCCGCGACCAATGGCTGGAGCTGCTCCCCACCACAGGCGGCCTCACCCGGCTCCGTCCCGATCAGCTGGTCGAGATACTGGACGCGACCGGCAGCGCCATCGACTCGCTGGGCGGATCCTTCACGATGGACTACACCACGCTGGCCGCGACCGCCGTACGCGCAGGCACCTTCTGACAACCGCGCTCGATCTCGCCCCGCGCGGGCGGAATCGGCTCCCCGCTGCCGGACCCGGTGACGAGACGACTCGACCGAGCAGTGAGGCCGGCAACAGGATCAAACGCAGTCGAGCATGTGGCACGCCTGGAATCTCCACCCGCGCACACCCATCGGATATTCGAGATGGCCTCAGCTTGAAGGAAACTCACCGGTACGGACCGCTGCGGCGTCCAATGCCGACAACTGCCCCGCTAACCCTGGTACGGGTGGTTGGTGAACTTGACTTCGCCCGACTCCGGGAAGTGGGCCGCGTTGAGTGTGACGGTGCCGACAAAGTTGTCGTGGCCGGGGCTGAACAGGGCCGAGTAGCCGCTGTTGCCCCAATATCCGGGGCCATTGGCATGTGCGGTGAAGCTACCGGTTTCGCCGGTGTCGACATTGCGGTAGTGCAGAGTGATGTCGAGTGAGCAAGCGCCGACGCCGATCATCTGGGCGGTGACGGTGAACGCGGCCATGCCCGGATAGGCGTTGCCGTTGACCGACGAGTCGACGATCGCGACGCACGGGCCGTTTGTCAGCGAGTAGATCGTCGCGAACTTGCCGCCGCTCGAGTCCGCGGAAGCTGGTGCGGCCGTGGCGGTTACGGCCGCTACGGTCATCGCGGCGACGGAGAAAGCAGTCACGGATCGGATCGAACGCATCATTACCCCCAGCGTTGAATGGTGGTCATGCCGACGTTATGCCGTGCGACGGTACCAGTTTTCGCGTCATCCCATGACCGTTCGCGCGGAACAGAGCTGACACCAACGGCAGATCTCGCGCGGTGAGGTCAGCCGAGGCTGAAGGGTTGGCCCCAAAGGGTTTCGGAGTCGTCCATGACGTTGTCGTGCACCGTGACCGTCGTGTAGGCCCGAGCTTCGGCGGCGCCTGCGCAACCTTCTACCGACAGTGTGTGGTCCACGTACTGGGTGATGCCCGATGTGCCGGTGAAGGTGTAGTCCTCGATTTCCTTGGTGGCCACTTTGCCGGGCTTCAACTGGATGCTCAGAGATGGATCGGCGTAGGGCGAGATCCCTGAATCGCCGGCGGTGCCACCGGCGTATCCGCCCGCGGTGGCGCCGCTATCGCCCCCGCCACCACCGTCGCTGTTGTCGGTGCCCGCGGGCGCGTCTGTTTTCGGTTGGGGCGGCGGCGTATCGCCACTGCCGTCCGCGTGCGTGTTACTGCCGAGATCGACCTGGCAGCCGACGAGGTAACCGGTCTCTATCCGACCGCCGGTGACGGTGATAGCGGCGGGCACGGTGATGTGCACCGAGGTCACACCGGAGACCCATGCGTTGCGGGAGAGTGGGCTCGCGGCCATCGACCCGGAGATCGTCGCCTGTTCACCGGTGCGGTCGACCGCGACGACGAGGCCATCGCGAGTGGTGAACTCGTCGTGGCCATCGGGCAGGGGCACGGCGGTATCAGCTTGTGCCGCACCGGATGTCAACAGCACGAAGGGCAGCAAGGCGCAGGTCATGATCGCGGCGCCGACTGACCGTCGCATCGCGCTTTTCCTCTCGTTCGGTCCCATTACGCCGCTCATCCGACGCTGAAGGGGTCGCCGTACAAAGTTACTTCGGCCGATCCCTGATCGTTGGTCACGGTCAGGGAGCTGAACGCGCGCGCCTGCGCGTATCCGCCGCACCCGTTCAGCTGGATGCCACGATTGCGGTAGGCGATACCGACGGCACCCGCCGCGGGGTCGAGCTTCTTGGTGCCGAACTTCACCACGGCGACGCCACCGGGCACCAGTTTGATACTCGGAGTCAATTCCGGCGATACCGAGCCCGGCGACAGATAGACATCACCGCCGAGAGACAGCCCGCCGGACAGATCTACCTGGCACCCGACCAGATAGCCGGTCTCCAAATTGCCCGCCGTCGCGCCCGGGGCCGTTGCGTACGCGGTCGCCGATAGCTGCGCCGTGCGTGACATGCCATTGGCGGCGAGGGACTGGGAGATGATCGCGGTCTCACCGGTCCTGGTCAGATCGACAGGAATACCCGTTGCCGTCGTGAAGGCCTGCTTGCCGTCGGGCAGTGGCAGCACAGTATCCGCATGCGCGAGTCCAGCTCCGAGCATCAGCACTGCCAATCCGGCGCTGATACCGGCCCACCACCGGCCGACGCCATCGCTCACCCTCATCGAACCTCATCCCAATCCGCCAGCAGCTACCGGAGAACCTCGCACGCAAACCTGAGCCTCAGCTGGGAAGCAGCAGTGTGGTTGCTGTCGAACGCGACGGGCCGCGTGCCCGCGATATCGCAACTATGGTGTGGGCGTGCGGATTCGACGGCGCGGTGCGTATTTTTTCGCGGTGCCGTTCCGGTGACGCGCGTCCAGCGTTCAGGCGTGGCGGCGTAGGGCATCGATGACGGTGCGCGCCGCATTGGACGGGGTGCGCCGGATCTGGCCGCCCGCAGCAGGCTGACCGCCGCCTATGGTGAGCTTCTTCCTCGGCGGCGTCGCGGGTTCGGTCGTTGCCGGAGCCGCGTACCAGTCCGGCGGTTGGGCGCTGGTATGCGAAATCGGGCTCAGCGCAACAGTTCTGGGTCTGCTGCTGTGGGCGGTCTTCGCACGCCGCGCGGGTCGTCAAGTCGTCGCGACCAGGAACTGCTCCGCGCTCGGGGGCCGGAGGCCGTCCGTTCGGTCGGCGAAGTAGCGCTGTGTCAGAGTGGATGTCGAAATGTGTTGCGCCGAGGCGAAACCCGCTGCATCGGCCAGCTCGATCAATTCATCGGGCCTGAAGAGGCTGAGGAATGGCACTCCACTTGCTCGTGCGGCATTCTCGACGGCCTGGCGTATCGCGCGTTCCTCGACATTCAGTAGGTCCAGCGGCAGTTGGAAGGTCATGGCCAAGGTGGAGCCGGATGCGAGGGTCGAGATCCGCTGCAGCGTCTGAATATTCGCCTCGCGGGTGAGATACATCGAGACGCCGGTTTCGGCGACGACCGCGGGACGTGACGGGTCGAAACCCGCCGAAATGAGCCGGTCCCACCACGATTCGGCCTCGAAATCGACCGGGACCAGCCGTAGCCACGGTGGAATTCCGAAGCCGAGTTCGTCCAACCGCTGCCGCTTCCACGCTTGCGGCCCGGGCTGATCTACCTCGAATACGGTTAGACGGGAAGCGATTTCGGATCGACGCTGAGCGAATGTGTCGAGTCCGGCCCCGAGGATGACGTACTGATCGACACCGCGCGCTGCCTGCTCGGCCACCAGGTCCTCGACGAAACGGGCGCGCGCCACGACGCACGCGCGTGACAGGCTCGTTGTCTCGGGATCCATATCCGCTCGGGCGCGCCATCCGGCGTCGGGGTCGATCAGTCGCAGCCCGATCTCGTCTTCGAGCACATGCGGCACCGGATCGATCTCGACATGCAAGGCCCGCCACAGCGCCACGCGCTCCGCCGTGCTCTCTGGACCGATGACCTGTCGCATGAGTCAGCCGACCTTTCCGACCTGCAGACTCCACACCCGGCCATCCGGGTCGCGCACCGTCATTTCCTTTGTCCCGTAATGGGTTTCCTCGAACGGCGTGACCACCTCGATGTCACCGCTCGGCCGGAACGCATCCGGTTCGGTGACCGTAAGCACGAGCTGTGTCTGTGGGGTCTGACTACGCGGGACCTCGGCGATGAATACATAGGGACCATCGCCATTGCGGAACAGTCCGGAGTTGTGGTCGGTGGTGAATTCGGGTTCGAAGCCGAGCGCCTGAAAGAACCGCGCCGACTTGCCCCAATTGTGCGTTTCGACGAATACGCCTTCGATGCCCTGCGTCGTCATATCGTCTCTCCTTCTCGCGTTCACGGTTGCTGTTCGTGGGTGTCGTCGAGGTATCCGCGCAGCGCCTCCGCGACCAATGCCGACAGCGACATCCCGGACTCGATAGCCCGGAACTTGACCTGCTTGATCAAACCCACCGGCAAATACACGTTGAACTGCTTCACATCCTCGTCACCCACGACGCGATGCTAGCATCCTAGGAAGCTAGTAACAAGATCATCGTCAAGTGCGCTGCCAGGTGATCTTGATCAGGCCCCGGATTGCGGGGGCATTCGGCTGGCCGCGGGACGGCGCGATAACTTGAGCGGGTGATCAAGAGTGCGGTATCCACGACGGCGGGGGCATGGCGGGCAGGTGACGGCGTCCCGGTGACGTTGCGGGAGGCGACGGTGGCATGGGCCTTCGCAGCACATGCGGAGCTGTCGGAGATCGCCACGGGGTACGGGAACTTCATCACTGTGGATGAGTTGGCCGGGCGGGTGCAGGAAGCGTCGGGGGTGCACACGGGTGCGCCGACGCGGATGTGGATGGCGGCGATTCTGCGCAAGGTCGCGCGACGTTGCCACAAGGCGGGCGAGCCGCCGCTGACCTCGCTATGCGTGCAGGAGAACCACACCGTCGGCGACACCTACAAGTACGTGCTGGAATTGGCCGGGCTGCCGATTCCGAAGGACCTCGAGTTGCACGCCTCCTACGCCAGGTGGCAGTGCTACGAGCACCACGGCGCCACCATGCCCGCCGAGCCGACCGCTCCGCCGCTCACGCCCAAGGTCGCGGGCCGCCGCTCGGCGAGCGCCACCACGCAGGAGGCCAAGCCGGAACCTGCCCGCGCGGCGGTGTGCGGCCAATGCTTCATCCAGCTGCCTGCCAGTGGGACCTGCCAGTACTGCGTGTAGGCGTCACGGCGAAATGGACCTCCGGACGCTCAACGCACCATCCATGTTGGCGTGATACCGGCAGTAGAAGGGGTGCGACCCGACTTCATCGGGCGCGGTGAAAGTGATGCTCTGGCCCGGGCCGATCTCCCGATCGAAGAGGCCGGGACGCTTGCTGGTGATGCTGTGTTTCACCGAATCGTGGTTGACCACCGTGAGCACCGCACCCGGCGTGATCGGGGGAGTGCCGCTGTAGTTCTGGTGTTCGATGGTGATGGTGACAGTGGGTATCGGCGCGGGGCCGGACCACGTGGGCGGGGCGCTCTCCTGCGAGGAGCCGCACCCTGCCGCCCACGCGACGGTGAGCAAACCGATCGCGATCCGATGTCGCAACGGCGAGGTTCGAGTGCTGTTCACCTAGACCGGCTGCCCACAATTCGAGCCGCCATGCCCATCGGCTATAACGAGTTGACGACTGGTTATATCACCCTGCTCGACGGTGTTTAGGCCACGGCCGAAACATGGTGGGGGTAGCGCCCGCTGATTCCTAGGCTGCTGAACAGTGCGGATTCGGGAGTCGAAGATGGTGAACGAGGTATCGGCGCGCCCAGTAGGTCTGGTGCTGAGATGGCCGAACGTAGTCGGGTGGCGGAATCGGTGGCGGCCGAGCTGGTTTCGTTGGACGGCCCCGCCGTCGGCTACCGATCAGATCCTGAGTATGGATCCGGTCCTCGCGGTAATGCTGCGAGGACCGCGGTGATCACGGGTACCGTGAGGTACCTCGGTATCACGATGCGGGGCAGCCTATGAAGCGGATCTATTGCACAATCGAGGATCTGACGCGCATCCGGATCGGAGCGCCGCTCGGCGCGATGGGCGAGACGATGCTGGCCACCCGGGTGGTACAACGCACCGACGCGACGTTGTACGACGGTTGGCGCGGACAGGTGCGGCGCGCGATGCCGGACAACTTCGGCGTGCTCGCGGATATCTTCCCCGGCGTGCACCATTTCGTCGACCTGATCACACCGACCCGTGGTGCGCGGTCGATGTCGGCGGGGATCGAGGCATTGCATCTGGCCTCTCGTGACGAACTCCGCCGGGAGGTGGAGCACGCGGGTCGCCAGCGGGCGCTGACCGACCATCCGCTTCCGGCCTGGACGCGAAATCTGTCCGACCGCGACAGTGCCGCCCGCCACGATGTCGCGCTCGCTATCGAGGCATTCCACGCGGTGGCATTTGCCGGTCGGTGGGCGCATGTGCAGTCGTATCTGGAGGTGGCGGCCGAGCGGATGGCGCGCACAATCGCCACCGAGGGCGTCGAACGGTTCTTCGCCGGACTGGCGCCCTTCGCGCGGTGGCGCGCGCCCGCCCTCGAAGTGCTCACCCCGACCGAATGCCACGACGAATATCTCGACGGGCGCGGCCTGATCATCATTCCCTCGCTGTTCATCTGGCCCGGACCGAAGCTGCTGAAGTCCACCACCGATAAGGACGCGCCGATGACGCTGGTGGTTCGGGTGCTGCGCGATATCGCCGATTTCGCCAGGGCGTGGGGTCCCCGCGCGGCCAACGAGGCGCTGACCGCGCTGCTCGGTCGGACGCGCGCCGCCGCGCTCCAGGAGATCGCCGAGGGCTGTACCACGACCGAACTCGCTCGCCGACTGGGCATTTCACCCGCGACGGCCAGTGAACACACATCGATACTGCGCGAGGCGGGGCTCATAGAGAGCTGGCGGCACCGCAATGCGATGCGGCATCAGGCAACCACTTTGGGTATCGCCCTGCTCGACGGCGATCTCGACAGCGGTGTGCGCATCGCTTAGTGCGGCGCCAGTATCGTCGGGCGGGTGCAGCTCATAACCGACCGGAAGACAACGCTTCGGCTGGGCGTCGGAGTGGCGGCCGCAGCGGCGCTGATCGTCGCGGGTGCCAATGTCCGATTGCGGCTGGTGTCGGCCGGATATCGCTTCGTACCCGCGGCCGCGCCGACGGTTCCGGTGGTGATCGTGCCGGGCGCGAAGGTCGGGCCCGATGGCGCGCCGATGGCCTATCTGCGTGGACGACTCGATGTCGCGATCGAACTGCTGCGAGCCGGAAAGGTGCGCGGGATCCTGGTGTCCGGTGATGCGGCGGGCACATCCGGCGACGAAATCGCGTCGATGACAAGCTATCTCGCGGACCACGGCGTCGATCCGGCGGTTGTGCGCTGCGATGGCGAAGGGTTGTCGACCCGGGCGACATGTGAGCGGGCGAAGAACTTGTACGATGTCGATCGCGCGATCATCGTCACCCAATACCAGCACCTGCCACGCGCGGTCGCATTGTGCCGTGGCGCGGGCATCGATGGCTACGGCGTCACGGCCTACTGCGAATGTAAGCGAAAAACACTGATGCGCAACACTATTCGTGAATGGTTGGCCGCACCTCGAGCAGTCGCCGCGCTGATTTGAGCGCTACCGTGGGTCCGGCAGCGCCGGATCCATCGGATCGACCGGACCGCCGGGATTCGGGATCGGGGGCGGTCGCATCGGATCCGGACTCGGCCGTGGATCGGGCATCGGCGGCTCCGGCGTCGGGCCGGGGGCCGGCGGTGGTACCGGCTCGGGGTGCGGTACGGGACCGGGCACGGGCGGTATCGGATCCGGTGAGGGGCCGGGCACTGGCTCAGGACCGGGCACCGGCGGTGCCGGATCCGGTGAGGGGCCGGGTACCGGCTCAGGACCGGGCACCGGCGGTGCCGGATCCGGTGAGGGGCCGGGCACCGGCTCAGGACTGGACACCGAGTCCGGACCAGGCTTCGGCGGAATCGGTTGCGGTGCCGGACCGGGGATCGGTTCCGGCTCCGGATGCGGTTCGGGCTCGGGCACCGGTTCGGGGCCGGGTTTCGGTGGTACCGGATCCGGGATCGGTGTCGGTGGCACCGGCTCTGGGATCGGCGTCGGCGGGACGTGGCTCGGATTCGGTGGCACGGGACGAGTCATGCGCATACCTCCTCGACACAGCGGTACCCATCCGATTGCGGGTGAATCAGCCCGATGTCGGACGCCGAGCGTCGACCAACGTCCGCAATGAGATGTCCTCCTCCTATCGGGCGATTCCGCTCGTTCGGAAGACCGAAACCGCTTGATGACTGGAGGTTTCGCGATACCGCGGTGCGCAGCAGCGGTGCCGACGACTTCGACCTGGCCGTATTTCCGGTGTACCTCGCCTGACGCACTCAGTTGGTGCGCGTGGCGTACCACGGCGGTAGTTTGTGCGGCGGACAGTCGATCACGGTGTCGTCGTCGAGATCCCGGGATTCCAGGAAGGTAATGCGTCCGGATGCGGAGACCAGGGTCAATGGATAGGTCGGTCCCCGGTCGCGCTCGGCGATGATCGCGTCGAGATTCTCCTCGTAGCGGGTGAGGGTGCAGTCGGGATAGTCGAGCATCCATTGCGGGTAGGAGATCGTGGTGTGCACCCGACGGTCGCCGAGCCAGACGATGAGCACGGTGGTGGTTCCGGTCGCCTCCACCCAGGCGATTTTGTACATATCGTCGCTTAGCTGGACCAGTTTCGCCGCCTGATTCTTGGCCCAGCGCCCGAACATCGGCCCCATCAGACTTCGCGATTCGATCGTCTGCTCATCGCGCACGTACAGCTCGTATTTCCAGCCGTTCTCGTAGGCGTAGATGAGGTGTTTGCCGACAATGCCGGTCAGGTCGCCGTGTAACGCCAAGTGCGTGGTCGCCAACCGCTGCGCGCTCATCGCCTGGCTCCTCTCGGTCGACCTCCGACGCCGGGACCTGCGTCTTGTATGTCAGCCTAACCAGTGGCGCGGGTATTGCGGCCGGTTTGCGGGGAACGCCGAAATCAGGGCCGCGCGGCCGCGTAGAGGACCTCACGCATCCCGGGCAGCGATTCCTGATCGGCCCGCCACACCAGCCGCAGACTCAGCTCGGGCATCGGAAAGTCCAAGCGGACCAGCGTGCCGTGCGCGAGGCCGTCGGCGACCGCGAACTCCGGCAGCAGGGATATGCCGAGTCCGTGTTCGGTCCAGGCCCGCATGACCGGAACCGCACCGGCCTTGATGCGCCGCGGACCCGAGCCGAGTGCCTTCTCGCCCGCCATCCAGAACGAGCATTCGGGCACATTGACCAGCAGCCGTTCATCGATGAGGTCGGCGGGCGTCAAGCCGGACCGCGTCGTCAGCGGATGCGTCGGCGCGGCGACCAGGGCCAGCGGCACCGGATCCAGGTCGAGGAACGCCAGCGGTTCGGCGGGAGCCGGGAAACCCAGATCACCGACGGCGCCACCGGAATCCAGCAGCAATGCCGCATCGAGGTCGCCGCAGACCACGTCGGCGAGCAGTCCGTCGCGGGCTCGATCCGAGCGCACCTCGACCTCGATATCGGGCCGTCGTTCGGCCAGCCGCGCCAGCACCTGCGGCACATAGGCACCCGCGAGGGTTTCCAACGCGCCAAGTCGCAGGACGGGCCGTTCCTGCCTTACGTCGCGCGCTGCCTGTTCGGCCTGTTCGAGTAGTCGCCGCGCCCATCCGGTCAGCCGCTGACCCGCGGGGGTGAGCCGCATGCCCTTGGGATCGCGTACGAAAAGTGTCACCCCGAGTGCGGTTTCGAGCGTGCGGATCTGCTGGGACACCGATGACGGCGCCAGCTCGAGCGCGACCGCGGCGTCGGTAACTGTGCGGTGGCGCACGACGGCCTCGAAGGTCCGCAGCTGACGTAACTCCATGGCCTGGCCAACAGCGTCGCAGCATTCGGATATTCCGAATGCGGTATGCGCCTCGGCCGGTAGAGCTGAGGTGCCCGTCCGAGGAGAGTCGATCGCGTCATCACCGAGCCGAGGAGCTGTCGCAACCGGATGAGCATTCTGCAATCGCGGGCGAGTACGTCCGCATCAACCAGGGCACTGCTGGGGATATCACTCGGATACTTCATGGTGCTGTTGGATATGACGGTGCTTTCGGTCGCCGAGCCGGATCTAGCGGCGTCCCTGCACACCTCGGTCGCCGGACTGCAATGGGCGACCACCGGCTATACCGTCGCCTTCGCCGCACTCCTGCTCTCGGCGGGCGCGGTCGCCGATCGCCATGGTGCACATCGGGTATTCCGTTTCGGCACAGCGGCTTTCGGGTTGATCTCGCTGCTGAGCGCATTCGCCCCGAATCTGTGGGTGCTGGTCGCGTTACGGGTGCTGTTGGGCGTCACGGCGGCGGCATGCGTCCCGTCATCAATGGCGATGATCACCCAGCTGTACCCGGATCCGGCTCGGCGCGCGCGGGCGATTTCGACGTGGGCGGCGATCAGTGGCGCGGCGGTCGCGGCCGGGCCGATCGTTGGTGGCGCACTGGTCGGGCTGGCCGGTTGGCGGTCGATATTCCTGGTCAACGTCCCGATCGCGGTGGTCGTATTGGGGCTGAGTATGGGATCTGCGGTGACCTGCGGGCGCGGTGATCGCCGCATCGACTGGGCGGCGCAGTCGACCGCGGCCGTCGCGCTGGCGCTGTGCACGGACGCGTTGATCGCGGCGGGCGCGCAGTCGTGGGAGCATACGGCGTGCTCGCTCGGCGGCGCGGTACTCGCGGGAGGTATTTTCGCATTTCTCGAACGACGCAGTGCCGCACCGGTATTGAATCGCGACCTGTTGCGCACGGGTCGGGTGCGGGCGGGGTTGCTGGTGGGTGCCGCGGTGAATTTCGCGCTCACCGGGGCATTGTTCGTCCTGCCATTGCTGCTGCAGCGACAGCTGAATCCACTGCAGACCGGGCTCGCCTTCCTCCCGCTGACCGTCCCGTTCGCGATCATCCCGCCGCTCGCGGGCAAACTCGTGGCCCGTGTCGGACCGCATCGCCCGATCCTGACCGGACTCGCCCTGCTGAGCGCGGGCGGTGTGGTGCTTGCCGCAGCGGTATTCGCGGGGCTCGCCTATCCGGTCCTGGCGGTCGGCCTGCTGCTGTCGGGATTCGGTGTCGCCTTCGCCCTTCCAGCGCTGGTCACCGCCATTGTCAATGTGGCACCACCGGGAACTGCGGGCGCGGTAGGCGGCCTGCTCAACGCCGTCCGCCAAGTCGGCGCGACCCTCGGCGTCGCAATCATGGGCGCACTCATCACCCCGGGCATCGGCTGGTCCTTGCTGACCTCAGCGGCTGCCTGCGCACTCGCCTTCATCGTCTTCGGCTACCCCCGCGCCGCCGAATCCTGATGCTGGCGAGGCGAATCGGGCCGGCGAACGACTCGTTGTCTGCCCTGGCTCGGACGCCGAATCGGTGTTCGCGACGCGCAGACGCAAGCCTCGCGAGCGGACGGTCGGCGACCCGCGAGCATCGAAGGTTGACCATGCGCGGTTCGGCGGGGCATGGTTGCCCGATGAGCGGGGAAGAGGTTCGTGCGGGCGTCGAGCTGACCAATCTCGACGCGCCGCTGTTCGATGGCGCCGAGGCGACGAAGCGCGATTTGATCGACTATCTCGAATTCGTCGGTGATCGGCTGGTCGGGCAATTGCGTGACCGTCCGCTTTCGGTGGTGCGCATCCGGCCGGGCCAGGAACCGTTCATGCAGAAGAATCTGCCGAAGTACACACCGGAGTGGGTGCGCCGGGTGACGGTGTGGGCCGAGACGTCCAAACGCCAAGTGACCTACGCCCTCTGTGACGACGTGCGCACACTGGTGTGGTTCGGCAATCAGCGCGCGGTCGAATATCACCCGACGCTGCTGCTAGCCGACCACACCGCGGGGCCGACCCACCTGATCCTGGATCTCGATCCGCCCGAGGGCGGCGACTTTCGACAGGTCGTACTGGCCGCCGAGTTGATCAAGCAGGCGCTGTCCGATGACGGACTCGCTGGCGCGGTGAAAACCAGCGGTGCAAAGGGCGCGCACATCTTCGTCCCGATCCAGCCGCGCATCCCGATCGAGGATGTCGCCGCCGCCACCCGGGCGATCGCGGCGAGGGCCGAACGGATCGACCCGGATCTGGCCACCACCGCATTCATCCGTGAGGACCGGGCGGGGAAGGTGTTTCTCGATTCGACGCGCGCAGGCGGTGCGACGGTGGTCGCGGCCTACAGTCCGCGCGTGCGTCCGGGGGTACCGGTGTCCTTCCCGATCGAATGGGCCCAGCTCGCCGACATCAGCCCGGGGGATTTCACCGTGCGCACCGCACCGAAGCAGTTGGGCGATCAGGATCCGTGGGCGCAGGAGATGCCCGCACCGCAGGCCTTGCCCGCCGATCTCATCGAGGAAGGCCACACCATCCCGGTGGCCCGGGTCCAGGCGATGCACGAGGGCAAGCGCCGGGCCCGAGCCCGCAGGCAGAGTTAGCCTTTCAGTGCTCGATGACGGTGCGGAAGTGTGCCGCCCCGTCGGTGATCGCGTCGACAGTCACCAGGGCCCGGAACTCCATCCCGTTATCTGTCACCGTGCAGACCTCTGTCGCGCCGATATCGGCGTCGAGGGAATCGGGGCAATGCACGTGCTGCGGGGTGTGCCCGGTCTGGTCGGTGAAGTCGATGGCGACCGACCGGGCGAGCTGGGAACCGGAGATCGCATCCCTATCGTCGTCATCGTCATTGCTCCAGCCCATGGAGGTTTCGCCGAAGCTGCCGAGAATGCCGACGATGAGCATGACGATCAGCAGCGCCCGGCCGCCGCCGGAGAGCACAAGCGGGCGGGTCGGCGACTGCGCAACTTCCGGCCCACCTGTCACCCGACCGGCTCCACCCATCGGACCGCTCGGCGATCCGGTATATATCGGACCGGGTGGGGGCGCCTGCCTATCGCCGAAAACGCCCTTCAGGTATGTCGGGGTCAGCAGGTACGCGTAGGCGGACACTCGCATTTCGGTGCGCAGCACCGCCGAAGTGGCCTCGAAGATCGCATTGGGCATCCGTCCGGTGATCAGGACGATCAGCCACAGAATGAACGAGATGATTCCCCAGCCGGTGGTGAACCATCCCGACAGCACCAGGATCGGGAAGGCCAGGATGAGCCGGAACAGCACCGCGAGTCGGTTCAACGGCGTGGGCGCGGGGAACAGCAGGCGGATCGGATAGTCCGGCGCGTGCCACGCGAACGGCGGATAATTGTCGACCAGCAACATGACATAGCCGTGCACCCGCACGGTGTAGCCGTAATATCCGCGCAGGAATTCACCGCACCACTCGGGCAATCGGCCGAGCACCAGCGCGGCGAACCAGCCGCAGACGATCACCACGAAGGCGGCGATGCTCAGGAACCAGAGCACGATCAGCTGGGGTATGGCCAACAGCAGCCGCAGCAGAACGGTCCAACGGCGGTGTTGCTCCGGCGGAAAGACATCCAGTTCGACCAATGCTTCGCGACTGGTCGGTGATCCCTCGCTCATTACCACGGCGATCCACTCACTTCCTTCGTCCAGCGGAATTGTCCAGAACTCGGATGAGTGAGATCGAATGTAGCCGGTGGGTTACCGATATGTCGGTAACCGCGCCGTCCGTGGCGAACTCGAGCGTTCTGTTAAGGGATTTTAAATAGCCGTCTCCGAACAGGCGCCACCGGCGGGCGCGGCGCACAATTCCGTTGTCGGAGAGAACGATCCACTCCTGACGGTACGGGTCCTCAGTGGATCTGGTGAGATAGTTGTCAGCGGAGGAACAGTGCCCCCACATGTGACCGTAATTCATCGAGTGCGCGGCGTCGACGTCCCCTACCTCGAGCGTATCGACCACAATGCCAATGCCGTCACCTACGTTTGTGCGAGGGATCTGATCGACGGAATACCGAGGCATGCGGCCGCCGCCGTCGAATTACTCGAGGATATGAACAACGCGGCCGAGGCCGTGCACATATTGGCGGCTCGATTCGGTACGCCGTACCGTATTGTCGCGCTGCATGAATTCGATTTGCTGACCGCGGCTCGATTACGGCGGGAGTTCGGTATCGCGGGTGACAGTCCGGACTATGTGCTCCCGTTTCGCGACAAATTGGTGATGGGTGCGATTGTCGCCACCGCTGGGGTGCCGACACCGGCCTTCACCCATGTCGGCGATATCGAGTCGATCACAGATTTCGCTGAGGTGCACGGCTTTCCACTTATCGTCAAACCCCGTCTCGGTGCCGGAAGCAAGGACGTTATCCGGCTCAATTCCATCGATGACTGCGCGACACTGCCCGACCTGAGCGCGGAACCCTTTCTGGTACAAAGTTTCTGCCCGGATGAGGTCGGCGCCGTCGACGGCGTGTGGACCGGCAGCGAACTCGGTCCGTGGCGGGCCTCGCAATATCTCGGCAACTGTCTCGAATTCGCCAGTGGCGGCACAACTCTCGGTTACGTAGAGCTCGACGAGCCGGAATTGCTGGCGGCGCTGACGAACTTCGTCGAGGCTGTGCTGGGCGCGCTGAGCGCCGACGTGCCGACGGTTTTCCACCTCGAATTCTTCCTCGGTCGCGACGGCGCCGCACCGCGTATCCAGTTCCTCGAAGCGGCCGCGCGGGCCACGGGTGGCGAAACCACCCATATGTGGCGGGAAGTGCACGGCTACGACCTGCTCGGTGCGGCGGTCGATATCCAACTGGGCCGAATTCCGGCTGCCGACCCACTGACCGATGCATCCGTGGTCGGTGAGTTGCTGATCCATCCGCAGGTGACCCCACCGTGCACCGTGGTGGACGTCCAGCTGCACGTCCCGCAGCAGCATGCGCCATACCATGTCTCGGTCCCGGAGCCGGGCACGACCATCACTCAGACGTTCGGCTATGCCGAAATCGGTGCCGCCTTCCGCTTCCGGGGGAACTCGACGGTGGAGGTCATCGACTCCTTGCGACGCACTGCGGCGGGGTTCCGGATGGATTGTGTGGCTTACGACCCGGCCGTCGACCCGGCTGTCGCCTGAATCGCGGGATCGGATCGTGTCCCGGTTCTTCGCTGCCCTGCCGCCGGTCGGCCCGCAGCGCGTGCTGACGCTGATCACTGCGGCCTCCGCCGTTTTCAGCGGGATCTATCTGTCCACCGTTGTCCTCTATTTCACGCGAATCGTGCACATTTCGCCGATGCGGGTCGGTATCGGCCTCAGCGTCGCGGGGGCCGTATCCATCGTCGTCTCGATACTGGCCGGCAAGTTGTCGGATCGACGCGGTCCGCTTGGTGTGCTGCGGGTCAGTCTGATCTTCGCGGCCTGTGGCACCCTCGGCTTCCTCACCGTCGGTGAATTCGCCTGGTATCTGGTCGTCATACCGGCCACGGCCGCCGCACAGACCTGTGTGCAGCTGATGATCTCGACAATCATCAACCGCGTCGTCACGGAACGGGCCAACGAATTCCGGGCCTACATCCGCTCGATTCTGAATGTGGGCATAGCCATCGGCATCGGCCTTTCCGCGGTTGCCGTGCAGTGGGATTCGGCGAATTTCTATCATGCGGCCATTGTCATCGGTGCTGGCTGCGTCGCCGGGGCCGCGCTACTGGTCGGGCGGCTACCCGCATTGGGGCCGGTTGCGCTGGAACCCGAGGCGGGCGGACAGCGCTGGGCGGTGTTGCGTGATCGGCCGTATCTGGCGCTCACGGTATTGGATGGGGTGTTGTCGCTGCAGTACCGGATTCAGTCGGTCGCGATTCCGCTGTGGATCATCGGTGCGACGACGGCTCCGCGCTGGTCGATCGCCGCGATCGACATGCTCAATATCGTCATCGTGGTGTTCTTCCAGGTCCGCGCGAGCCGCAACGTCGCGACCGCTCGCGCGGGCGGTGCCGCGCTCCGACGCGCCGGATGGGCCTTCCTGCTGGCCTGCATTGTGCTGGCGGCGGCCGAAGGCCAGTCGGGCTGGCTCGCTGTGCTCACCCTCGCCAGCGGTGCGGCGGTTTTGAGCGTCGGTGAATTGTGGCAGACGGCAGGCGGTTTCGAGGTATCCAATGCCTTGGCGCCACCCGAGGCCATCGGTGAATACCTTGGGGTATTCGGCACCGGACTGCGGTTGGCCGATGCGCTCGGCCCGGCCTTGCTGACGTGGTTGTGCATCGGGATCGGGGTCGCGGGCTGGTATGTCGCGGGCCTGATCCTGCTCGCCGCCGGTCTGCTCGCGCCGGTACTCGTCGCCAAGGCGGAGTCCCGGCGAGACCGGCACACACTCGTGGCGGCATCGTAGGCCGCTACCCGGTGGCCGAGACCGCGGTATCAGCCGGACCGATCGGTAGGACGAAGTACAGCTCACTGCGCCGAGCCACCCCGAGTTTTCGATAGACGCGGGTGAGATGTTGTTCGACGGTGCTGGTGGTGATGGCGAGTTCGGCTGCGATTTCGCGATTGGCCTTGCCGCTGGCCGCTAACTCCGCCACCCGTCGCTCTGCGGGACTCAACGTCGCGAGCTCGCCCGGAATCCGGCGCAGTGCGGGCATCGGTTGGGTCGGCTGCGTCGCGGTGTGGGGTTTGCCGTCGAGCAGATCACGCAACAGCACCTCTGCGCCGCAGGTTTCGGCGATGCGCGCCGCATCGCGGATCAGCGTGCGGGATCGCTCGTGATCGCCGACAGCACGGTGTGCCTTGCCGAGTTCGCCAAGGGCTGTGGCCAATTCGACATCGTCACCGCCGGTGCGGGCGATCGCGGCGGACTCACGCAGGAAGCGGAAGGCCTGATAGCGATCGCCGGCGGTGGCGAGCAGCCGGAGTGCGACGCCGCCGGAGCGGTGCCGGTCGGCGGCCCCGAGCAGCTCCAGATGTCTGGTCGCGAATTCCTGTGCCTGTCGATACTCGCCGACTGCGAGATGCGCCGCCGCAATGTCATTGCGCCACGGCACCAGCCAGGGGAAGTCCATATTCCAGCGGTCCATGAGATAGCCGCAGCGGCGGAAACTGCGCAATGCTTCGTCGGCGCGGCCGACCGCGAGTTGATGGTGGCCCTGTGCTTGCAGATACGGCAGTCCGAAGCGAGATTCGAAAATCGTTCGGGGCACCGGCCTTTCGAGTTGGGCTGCGGCCTCGGCATGCCGACCGGCGATCGTCAGTGCGTGCACCATCGCGGCGATCGGCGTGCCGATCCAGAGTCCGAGGTGTTCGGCGGGCACGTAATTCAGCGCCAGCGCCGCATCACTGATCGCCCCGCGAATATTGCCCTTGCGCAGCATGGTTTCCGCGCGCAGTCCAGCGAAGATCGACTGCCAGGTCGGGGCGCGGCGGGCATCGGCCTCGGCGAGCAGCGATTCGCACCAGGCCGCCGCGGTATCGAGCCGATTGCTGTAGATGAGACATTGCACGGCCGCGACCAGGGTTTCGATGGTGGTCGAGGTGAGGCGGTGACTGGTGAGCAATCGCTGTGCGAGCGTGGCGATCTCGTCGAGCGGATGGGTGAATAGGCCGGTGAGCAGATCCGCGCCGTGGCGATGCGGTGAATGTTGGTCGGCGCGCACCTCGGGCGGCCGGGCCGGGGCCGCGAACAGTCGCGGATGACGTTGGACGTGTGGGGGATAGGAATATCGCAACCAGGCGCGCAAGAAGTCGATCTCCGGCGTCGCGGCATCGGGCTTACCGCTGTTGAGCCGACCGAGTGCGTAATCGGCCTGCTGCACCTGGCCGTGCCAGAGCAGATACATGACGGCGGCGGGCAACTCATCATGCGGCACCCGGCCCGCGCGCAGCGCGGCCTTCAATCGGGTGAACTGGCGCGAACGGGTCGACGGGTTGATCCGCCATTCCAGGCAGACCAGCCGGATCGCGATGGTGGCCCGCTCGCCCGCATCCCGGGTGGCGCGATAGGCCAACTCCAACCGATCGACCGCGGGTTCGATCTGGTCACTGGTTATCGCATCCTCGGCGGCGGTGCGCAGTACCTCGACCGCCCACGGGTACCCGGCGGCACCGGCGTCGACCAGATGGTCGGCGACGGTGCTCGCCGGAAAACCCCGATGGTGCAGCAGTTCCGCGGCCCGGCTGTGCAATTGCCGCCGGACCTCGTCGGGGGTATTGCGCAGAATCCGCGCACCGACCTGCGCATGTTCGAAGCGCGCGGTTTCGGCGAGTTGTCGAACGACCACCCGCACCGCGACCTCGTCCACCTCCAGCAGTTCGGCGACCAGGCCGACCGTGCTCGCGGTGCCGAGTACGGCCATGGCCTGACCGACCCGGGATTTGGCGAAATCGGCCCAGTGGTCGCGGTGTGCCGGGTGGTCGCTGTGGGGCGGGACAGGCTGACACATACTCGCAAGGCCCTTCGTCGAGGTGGTGAGCCCGACTGTGGGAGAGCACCATCGAAAACGAGCAGCTCGGGTGCACTGAGGATGCGGCATCGTCGCAGCGGGAAGGACGCGTCAACGCGCCCGATGATCCAGCCGGTGAACCCAGGTTAATTCGCCCGCCCGATCCTGTCACGACAACTGATGACACCTACGTAACATGAGGCGCTTCAATGCCTTTCGTGTCATTGACTCGCGGCGTGCGCGAATACGTGCTGGTGGTAGACCAGACAGGCGGCCGAGGTGTCATCGGCGGCCAGGAACAGCACCGTGCGTGCCGCGGCGAGGGCGCCGCTGTCGCGCGCGCTCACATACGCGTGCACCGGAGCCGCGGAGTACGGATTGTCCACCGAGGGATCGACCCCGACGATCGCTTCCGGCGTGAACCCGAGCGCCGATGCCAGACGGGCGCGGAAGGCGAGAGTCCAGGTCGGTGCGAGTAGCACCGCGCGACCTTCGGCGAAATCGTCGACGTCCAATCCGTCGGCGGTCAGGCAATCGCGCACGGCAATGATGGCCAATTCGACCGGATCGTCGGCACCGGCCTTGGTGCTCATGGCCGAGCGCCCGTTCGCGCCCACCTCGCTCATCGCTACCCAGGCGGTCGGATCGGCGGGCCCGGCGGTATCGGTGGTGTGCAACGCACCGAATCCGCCGGTGGTGCTCGATGTTGCGAGCAGGATCGCGGCGGCGCTGGTGCTATAGGGGAAACCCTCGACATGACGTTCGGTCGACGGATGCGTATCACCGGCGACCAGCAGCGCATACGACACTTCGCCGCTGACCAGAAAACATTCGGCGGTCGCGATCGCGTGTAGGAGACCGGTCCCTCCGTTCATCAGATCGAAGGAGAATGCGGGTACCCGGCCGGGCGCGTATTCGAGGCCGATGCCGATGCGCTTCTGGATCAGCGCCGATACCGCGGGTTCGCAGATGTTCTGATCGCGGAAGACTCCGGCATTGATGAGCATTCCGACCTGCTCCGGGGCGACGCCTGCCTGTTCGAGGCAGGAGGTGGCCGCCCGGGTCGCCAGTTCGAAATAGCTGCCGGTATCGAGATCGGCATTGATCGCGGCCGCGAGGATGGTGGTCGGCATGGGTCAGGCCTCCAGACGGGAGATGGTGGCGGCGAGGTGTCCGGAGACGATGCCGGATGCCTCCGGAATCATCAGCACCTTGGAACCTTTGGGGATCTTCTGCTGCGCCAGGTGTTCGTGCAGGACCACGAAGTGCGAGGTCGACGCGGTATTGCCGAAGTCGTGCAAGACATTCAGGGCCTGCGGCATCGGGGTGCCGAAGTGGCGTTCGGTGAGGTGCGAGATGTACTCGATGGCGGGTGCGCTGAACTGGTGGTGGATCCAGTAGTCGAACTTCTCGCTCTCCCAGGTGCGCCCGGTCTCCTCGAGGAAGGTGGACATGCGGTTGATGGCCTGCAGATAGCGGCCCTCGTTCTGCATCGCGCGGTTATCGGTGTAGAGCGCGATTCCCGGGGCCTGGTCGCTGGGCATGCCGATGCAGTGTTCGGCGCCGTCGGCGGAGGTCATCAGTTCGACGTAGTGGATTTCGTCGTCATCGTCACCGCGGTCGTCGAGCATCACCGCGACCGCCGCATCGCCGACGGTCAGCGCCGCGAACTGCGGGTCGTAGGGCTTGTTGATCTCGCGCGCCGCCGTTTCGGCGATCGGGGTGATCTGTTCGCCACTGACCACCAGCCCATTGCGCACCACACCGGCCTTGATCATCCGATCCAGCACCAGCACCCCGGTCATCATGCCCGCGCAGGCATTCGACACATCGAAGTGCCTGGCCTTCGTCGTGCCGATCTGCTTGCCAAGCATGACCGCGAAAGACGGTGCGTAGCAGAAGATTTCCTTACCACGAGTGCGGGTAATGGAGGCCGAGATAACCACGTCGATGTCATCGGGGGCGTAATCGGAGTGCGCCAAGCAGTCCTCGATGGCGCGCAGTGCCAGATCGAAGGAGGATTCGTAGCCCTCGTCACTGGAGTCGTAGACCCGCCGATGCTTGATACCGGTAATCCGTTCCAGATCAAGGGATCTCGGTACCGCGAGTCCAGCGATGATCTCCTCGGTAGAACGGACGGTGGATGGTGTGTACGAGCCGATGGACTCGAAACGCGTGCGCAGCATTACCCCTGCTTTCTGTGTCACGTGATTTCCCTGTGTTGCCAGGAGGTTCGACGGCGCTGTCGTGGGTCGCCTTATAGGGGCAGCCCGACCAAACTCGCGCTCACCTCGCACAATCGGCGGGCCAACGCATCATCGCGTGCCAGCCGCGACGGTTCGCGCTCGCGGGTCTTACGGAAATAGGCGCCGGTCACCTCCGCGACACTCGGATCGGTGGCGAGGAAGGTGAGCGCGGCGGCGCCCTCGGCCGCGGTGATAAAGAATAGGCGCTTGCCGAGCGCGATAATCGGTTGCCCGAACCACGGCAGCGAATTCCAGATACCGGTCGCGACCGCGCCGGGATGGAACGCATTGACCGTTACGCCGGTGCCCGCGAGCCGATCGGCCAGTGCGCGGGCGTAGAGCACATTGGCCAATTTGGACCGGCTGTAGGCCTTTTCGCCCGAATAGCCTTCGCGGAACCCGAGATCGTCGAAATCGAGGGTCGCGCCGTAGTGCATCACCGAGGAGGTGAACAGAATGCGCGCGGGGGCGCTGTGCACCAGCAGATCGATGAGCAGTTCGGTGAGTAGGAATCCACCGAGATGGTTGGTGGCGAAGGTTGCCTCGATACCGTCCTCGGTTTCGGTGCGCGTCTGGTGGTAGCCACCCGCGTTATTCGCCAGTACATCGATGTGGTCATAGGCGGCTTGGACTGCCTTGGCGAGTTGGCGCACCGAGGACTGCGATGCCATATCGCATTCCAGCGTATCGACCCCTCCCGCCCCTGCGGCCCGTACCAATTCCGCGCTGGCGGCAAGCTTCTGCGGATTCCGGCCGACCAACACCAGCCGATCGCCCCCCGCGGCGAGCTGTTGTGCGGATTCCAGACCGATGCCCGAGGTGGCCCCCGTAATCAGGATCGTCTTCATGTTCGATCAGCCTGCCACCAATCGCACGGCCGAAATCCGCTCTCCGGGTTCCTTCGGCGAGTTGCCCGCTGTGTGCCGAAGGCCTGGTGGCCGCGCGCGATCGATCGATCATGCAGATCAATACGCGCGTGCCGAATTCGTGCGGATGATGCTGTACGCGAGTTGTAGCCATCGCGCATGACTGTGGATAGGGGGCGATAGGGGTAGGTCGTTCCACGTGGGCCGGTTTCAGGGTCAGCGCACTTGGTACACACCGATGCATGACGATGCCTTGCCAGCGCGGCCGTTCAACACCAACCGACCATTGGGTTTTGTGTGTCGGGACACGCACTCGACCCTTTTGCTCTAGCGTTGGCGAAGTTGCTGCCGAGAGGGGTTGTCGATGCGTACGGGGATGCTGGAGCTGGTGCAGTTGCGCGCGCTCGTCGAGGCGGGGGAGATCGACACGGTGCTGGTAGCAATGACCGACATGCAGGGCCGTTTACAGGGAAAGCGGTGTGCTGCCAGGTTTTTTCTGGACGAGGTGATCGGGCATGCCACCGAGGCGTGCAACTATCTGCTCGCGGTGGATGTCGATATGGCCACGGTGGACGGGTACGCGATCTCCTCCTGGGAAACCGGTTATGGCGACTTCGTGCTGCGGCCGGATCTGAGTACCCTGCGGCTGGTGCCGTGGCAGCCGGGAACCGCGCTGGTGCTGTGTGATGTGGAGCACGTGGAACCGGCGCACACGCCGGTGACAGTTTCGCCACGGCAGATATTGCGGGCGCAATTGGCGCGGCTCGCCGAGCGTGGACTGCGGGCTTATGTGGGGACCGAACTCGAGTTTCTGGTCTTCGACGACAGCTATGAGGACGCGTGGAATTCCGGCTATCGCGATCTGCGGCCCGCGAACCAGTACAACGTCGACTATTCGATGCTCGGGACCGCACGCATCGAACCGCTGCTGCGCCGTATTCGCAACGAAATGGCCGGTGCGGGACTGTATGTCGAATCAGCGAAGGGGGAATGCAATCCAGGACAGCACGAAATCGCCTTCCGCTATGACGAGGCGCTGGTGACCTGCGACAACCACAGCATCTATAAGAATGGCGCCAAGGAAATCGCCGCCCAGGAGGGGCGCAGTCTCAGTTTCATGGCGAAATACAATGAGCGCGAGGGTAATTCGTGCCATATACATATCAGCCTGCGCGGCGATTCGGGCGCCGCGGTGTTCGCGGGCGACGGCCCGCACGGCACCTCGGCGCTCATGCGGCATTTCCTTGCCGGACAACTGGACTGCCTACGCGAATTCACCTATCTGCTCGCGCCGAATATCAACTCCTACAAGCGATTCGTGCCAGGAAGCTTCGCCCCGACCGCACTGGCCTGGGGACGCGACAACCGGACCTGTGCGCTGCGCGTGGTGGGTGAGGATCTGTCCCTGCGGATGGAGAACCGGATTCCGGGCGGCGATGTGAATCCGTATCTGGCCGTCGCCGCGACCATTGCCGCCGGATTGCACGGTATCGAGCACGCGCTCCCGCTCGAGCCGGAATTCCATGGCAATGCCTACCGGTCCCAGCGCCCGCGAGTGCCGCGTACGCTGCGGGAAGCGGCGCAATTGTTCGGCGAGAGCAAGGTGGCACGAACAGCGTTCGGCGACGACGTGGTCGACCATTACCGGAATGCGGCACAGGTCGAGCTGGACGCCTTCGACGCCGCGGTCACCGATTGGGAGCGAATCCGTGGTTTCGAGCGGCTCTGAGCAGATCCGTCCGGTCATCGGCCTGCCGACCTACCTGGAACAGACCCGGTTCGGCGCCTGGGATGTGCCGAGTGCGGTACTGCCGCACAATTACCTGCAGCTGGTCGAGCGTGCGGGCGGCATACCGGTGCTGCTGCCACCCACCGGCGTGGCGCGCGCGGAGCTGGTGGATCGGCTCGACGGGCTGGTGCTGACCGGTGGCGCCGATATCGATCCGGCCCGCTACGGTGCACCACCGGACGGGGCCCTCGGCCCACTCCGAGCCGACCGCGACGATTCCGAATTCGAGCTGTTCGCCTTGGCGCGCGCGGCCGGTTTGCCGATTCTCGCGATCTGTCGCGGCATGCAACTGGTCAACGTCGCCTTCGGTGGCACGCTGATCCAGCATCTGCCGGATCAGCTCGGCCACGACGACCATTCCGGTACGCCGGGCGGCTTCCACCCGAACCGGGTCACGACCGTGCCCGACAGCCTGGTCGCCACGATCGCCGGGCCCGAGGTAAAGGTGAATTGCCACCATCACCAAGCAGTCGCCATCCTCGCCGACGGCCTGGTCGCGACCGCACACGCGTCGGACGGCACGATCGAGGCGGCCGAGGCGCCGGACGGTCCGTTCCTGGTGGGTGTGCAGTGGCATCCGGAGGCGGATGCGACCGACACGCGGCTGATGCGAGCGCTGGTCGAAGCGGCGGCCAACTATCGAAAGGAGCGGAATTCGTGACGACAACACAGGTGGTCAACCCGGCGACCGAGCAGGTCGTCACGACACTCGAGCTGGTGAGCGCGGCCGAGACCGATGCGGCCATCGAGCGGGCGCAGCGGGCCGGGGACGATTGGCGCGCGGTCGCGCCGGGGGATCGGGCTAGGCTGCTGCGTCGATTCGCCGACGTCGTCGACGCGAACATCGAGCAGCTGGCCCAGCTCGAGGTCACCAATGCCGGACACACCATCGGCAATGCGCGCTGGGAGGCGGGCAATGTCCGCGATGTGCTGCATTTCGCCGCCGGGATTCCGGAACGCCTGCTCGGCAACCAGATTCCGGTCGCGGGCGGGGTGGATATCACCTTCCACGAACCGCTCGGCGTGGTCGGGGTGATCGTGCCGTGGAACTTCCCGATGCCGATCGCGGCATGGGGATTCGGGCCTGCCCTTGCCGCCGGGAATACCGTGGTGCTCAAGCCTGCCGAGCTGACCCCGCTGACCGCTGTTCGGTTGGGTGAACTCGCGCTCGAAGCCGGTATGCCGGACGGGGTTTTCCAGGTGTTGCCCGGCAAAGGGTCGGTGGTGGGTCAGCGGTTCGTGACCCATCCGGCTGTCCGGAAGGTGGTGTTCACCGGGTCCACCGAGGTGGGCAAGGAGATCATGGCCGGATGCGCGCGTCATGTGAAGCGGGTGACGCTCGAACTCGGTGGGAAGAGCGCGAATATCGTGTTCGCCGATGCCGATTTGGAGCGCGCGGCCGCGACCGCGCCCTACGGTGTTTTCGACAATGCTGGACAGGATTGCTGTGCGCGATCGCGAATTCTGGTGCAGCGCAGTGTTTTCGACAGATTCTTGGAATTGCTCGAACCGGCGGTTCGCGGGGTTCGGGTCGGTGATCCGGGCGATGAGTCCACCGAAATGGGGCCGCTTATTTCGGCCGCCCATCGCGTCCGGGTGGCATCGTTCATCGAGCCGTCGACCAAGGTCGCCTTCACCGGCACACAGCCGCAGGGACCCGGATTCTGGTATCCGCCAACGGTTGTGCTTCCCGACACGCCCTCGGATCGGGTACTCACCGAGGAAGTGTTCGGGCCGGTGGTCGCGGTGGTGCCGTTCGAGGACGAGGCCGATGCCCTTCGCATTGCCAATGACACCGAATACGGCCTGTCCGGCTCCATATGGACCAATGATGTGGGCCGGGCGCTGCGGGTGGCACGCGGTGTGGAGGCCGGGAACCTGTCGGTGAATTCGCATTCCTCGGTGCGGTATTGGACGCCGTTCGGCGGATTCAAACAGTCCGGTCTCGGGCGCGAACTCGGACCCGATGCGGCACTCGCCTTTACCGAGACCAAGAACGTCTTCATCGCCACCTAGTTAAGGAGATGTGTTGCAGCGCTTACAGGATCGAGTCGCCGTCGTCACCGGTGGCGGAAGTGGTATCGGCTTGGCCACGGTGCGCCGATTCGCGGCCGAAGGCGCCAAGGTTGTCGTCGCCGATGTCGATGCCGCCGCGGGCGAGGCCGCGGCCAGTGCCGTGGGCGGCCTGTTCGTGAAGGTGGACGTCACCGACGAGGCCCAGGTGGAGGCCATGTTCCAGACCGCCGTCGACACTTATGGCGGACTCGATATCGCCTTCAACAATGCTGGAATCTCGCCGCCTGACGACGATTCGATCCTGACCACCGGTATCGAGGCCTGGCGGCGGGTGCAGGAGGTCAATCTGACCTCGGTGTATCTGTGCAGCAAGTACGCCATCAATCACATGCTGGAACGGGGTAAGGGCTCGGTGATCAATACCGCGTCGTTCGTCGCGGTGCTGGGTGCGGCGACCTCGCAGATCTCCTACACCGCATCCAAGGGCGGTGTGCTCGCGATGAGCCGTGAACTCGGAGTGCAGTTCGCGCGCAACGGGATTCGGGTCAACGCGCTGTGCCCCGGACCGGTGAATACGCCGCTGCTGCAGGAGCTGTTCGCGAAGGATCCGGAGCGCGCCGCGCGCCGTCTGGTGCATATCCCCGTCGGGCGTTTCGCCGAGCCGGAGGAAATCGCGGCGGCCGTCGCATTTCTGGCCAGCGACGACGCCTCGTTCATCACCGCATCGCAGTTCCTGGTGGACGGTGGCATCTCCGGCGCGTACGTCACACCGTTGTAAAGGTACGGTTGATGCGGGCGGACCGCTGAGCAGCAAGCCAGGGTTCGCCATAGGTCGCCGATCAGAGGGAGGCTCGTGATATGAGTACGGAAGATGGGCGATCGCCCGGGCTGTTCAGCCACGACGCCTTGGCGACGGAGTCGTCCGTCCAAGCCGACACCAGCGGCGGCGACTTCCGCCCGGTGTTCAGCCGCAGTGACGGCAGCGCGCCCGGATCGTATCCACAAGTGGATCAAGGGAATTGAGTATGCGTAGCGCCGGATTCAATGCGGCGCTACGCCGAAAGCGATAGCAAGGGCATGGGTAACGTTACGGCGTTACCCTGCACATATGGTCGACGACGGACAACTCCCGAGCGCACAATTATCGGGCACCGCCCGGGTGGAGGCATTCAGCGATGGCGTGATGGCCATCGCGATCACCCTGCTGATCCTCGAGATTCGGGTGCCCGAGCACGAACCGGGCCACCTGCTCGAAGCGCTCGGCCACATTTGGCCGTCGTATGTGGCATATCTGGCTTCATTCCTGACCATCGGCATCATCTGGATGAACCACCACAGCTTCTTCGGCCGCCTGCGCCACCTCGACCACGTGATCCGGTGGTGGAACCTGATGCTGCTACTCGGCGTCTCCGTATTGCCGTTCCCCACCGGCCTTCTCGCCGAATACGTGGTACACGGCGAACAACGCGACGCGGCCGCGGCCGCCGCCGTCTACGGCATAGCGGGCGTCGTGATGACCATCCCCTGGGCCCCATTGTGGTGGCGCCTTGTCCATCACCCCGAACTCTTCGAACCCGGCTACGACGCCGCCTTCGCCCGCCGCGAAACCACCCGCGCCTACCCCGGCATCCTCATCTACGCCCTCTGCATAGCCATAGGTCTCCTCTGGCCCGTAGCCGCCCTCATCCTCTACCTGCTGACCGCCATCTTCTACGCCATCACCAGCCAAGGCTGGGGGAAGCAGTCCGCGCAGGACACCGAATAGGTTGCGGTCTGCGTTGGGAGGGAACCGATCTGCCGGTGCGTGCAAGACCGTCGCGGCACGTGGAAGCTCGGCGGCGCGTCCGGCGTCGAATAAGCCGAGGACCGTCCTCAGGGAAGGTGCATCAGCTGCCCGGCGAGCGTGAACAGGCGGCGGCCGAGCCGTGTGACGGGGAGCCCCAGTGGAATGAGGAGCACTGTCACGCACAGCACCGCGCCGACGAGCCAGACCACGGCCGCGAGGATCCCGACTACCGTGCCGAGCACGGCTGTCCCGATCCCCAATACCACACCGAGCAGGCCCTTGAGCAGTTGCATCATGACCTCCTGGTCCCATTCTGCGCTCTTTCGAGCGCGGTGCCGAGGTCGAGATTGTCGGATTTGTCCGAGCCGCAATGAGGCGTTTCGTCCGGTATCGGCCGCCACCGATCGCCGCGCGAGCGACGACGAATCAGGCGTGTCCGTCTCGGCCGAACCACACGAGAGGGCCTACGACTACTGGCTGGTGTTGTGCCGGGTGGAGTTGGTAGTGACGCGCGAAGCTCGCGCCGTCGCCGTAGGCGCGGTGCACGCCATTCCCGTCTGGAGTGATCTTTTACGAGGTACAGCCCGCAGCATGCGCGCAGATCCACGTGCGTTGAGCCGTGGCAGTGCGCAGCCTGGCCCGGATGGGGTATGCGGCGGCTCGTGTGTACGGCGCGTGCTTAGACTGGCGGGGGAGAAGGAAGGACCGCTGATGAAGCGAAATCTGAACTGCCCCTGCGGCGAACGGATCGTCGGGACGGATGAGGATGACCTGGTCGAGAAGACCAAGGCGCATCTGGCCGAGAACCACCCGGGGCACGACTATTCCCGGGATGAAATTCTGTTCATCGCTTACTGAGCACCACACCCGGCTTTTCGTCACGCGAACACGCTCGTGACGAAAAGGCCGGCTGCGGTGGGTTATTTGGGGGAACCGAGGCGAGCACCGCCGTCCACCCGAACCACCACGCCGGTGGTGAAGGTGTTGTCGGTGAGGAATTCGATGGCCTTCGCGATATCGTCCGCGCTGCCGATCCGGCCGACCGGAGTCTGCGCCGCGATTCCGGCGAACACCTCGGCGCGGGCATCCTCGGGGAGGAAGCTCCACCATTCGGTGTCGATCACACCCGGCGATACGGCATTCACGCGCACAGGTGCGAGTTCGACCGCGAGCACAGGAACGATGGCCTCGACACCGGCATTGACGGCGGCCAGTGCGGCGGTTGTCGGCATGGCGCCGCCCGCGGATGCGGCGGAGACCAGCGTGATCGATCCGTCCTGCGCGAGGTGCGGTAGCGCCGCCTGAATGGTGGCGACGTGCGGCACAAGTTTGCCGGAGACATGGGCTTGCAGATGGTCCAGACCCAGCTCGCGGAACGGGGTGGTGCCGGACGGTCCGGTCACGGTAACCACCACATGGTCGACCGGTCCGACCTCCGAAAACAGCTGTGCCAGTTCATTTTCGGCCCGCGCGTCCACGACCTTGCCGGTGACCTGCGGGCCGAGGTCGGCAAGTGCCGCGGCGAGTCGTTCTTCGTTGCGTCCGGCGATGACGACCTGGGCGCCGTGTGCGGCGAGTCGGCGAGCGGTCGCCAGGCCGATTCCAGAGGTTCCGCCAACGATGACGACTTTATTGCTCACGGCTACGCCTCGCTGGCGCTCGGCTCCGTCGTGCGCAACGCGCGCTGTGACATGGTTCGCTCGCTGACGCTCGCTCACAAGATCCTCCTGAAGTTCGAATCACGATGATTTTCGAACCACCGTGCCTCGTTAATATATTCGAGGCACGGTGTCTTGTAAAGTGACGCGCATGACAGGAACCCGCGGTCGACCCCGCAGTGAGGACGCCAGGCGCGCCATCCTGCACACCGCGCTGCAGCTCTGCGAGCGGGACGGCTACCAAGACCTGACCATCAAGGCCATCGCGGACGGGGCGGGCGTCGGGCGACAGACGGTCTACCGCTGGTGGCCCGACAAGGCCTCCATCCTGATCGAGGCACTGATCGGATTGGCCGAAGAACATGCGGCACTGCGGGTTTCGGACGAATCGGTGGATGTGCTCGTCGCGGTCGAGCGCCTGCTCACGGCCACATTCGAACTCGCGCGGAAAGTGACGGGTCAGGCGCTGGTCGGATTGATGGCCGACGCACAGCGTGATCCGGCCCTGTCCAAACGATTGCAGGACAGCGTGATCGGCCCGCGACGAGCGACACTGCGTGAACTGCTCCAGCGCGGTATCGACGCCGGAACACTGACCCCGTCGGTCCCGCTGGATCTCGTCGTCGATTTCGTCTTCGGTGCGATGTGGTATCGACTGCTCAGTCACCACGCACCGGTGAACGCCGCGCTGGCGAAGGATGTCACGAGCAGTGTCGCGACCATGCTCGCGCCGTGAGATCCTTTGTAAATCCGCCCATGTGGGGTCGGTCCCCGCTGCGCCCGCTCTGCCTAAGCCGGCGCCGGACAACCATCGGGTGAGGCGCCCGGGAACCAGGCGGCCATGTGAATGCCACTATCCACCTCCGGGGCAGTGTCGGGTACGGCATCGATGACCCGATGAGCCCAGGTGACGGCGTCGATGCGAAGCTCATCACGCTGGTGTTGCCTGCCGCCCTCTTCGATCAGATCAAGCAGGCGCTGGCCATGTTCGGCGTGCGTCGGATGGTGGTGTGCCAGATCTACCGGGTGGACGACCGCGCCAGTCGAGTCGAACGCTATCGGGGCCAAGAGTTCGTCAGCGATGTCGATCCGGGGCTGCGCATCGAGTTGCTTGCCAAGAATGACGATGTCGCCGATCTGGTCCGGTTGATCGATCGGATCGGTGAGAATGCCAGGCCGTCCGGAATTCAGATCTGGATGATCGACGCGCGCTCGTTGTGAATCGGCATCGCTCGCGCGGATGAGTGTCGAGTCATCCGCGCGGGGGAGGCGGGGTATCCGGGTGTGGTGCTGGATTCGCTATGAGTTCTCTCAGTGGTTCGCATGGATGTCCGTGGCTGTGTTCGCGGCACCCTCTATCGGCTCGTTTCGGCGGCGAGCGCGCCCAGGAGTCGGCCGCAGCGACGGGTGATAACGAACAGCATTCGTCGCACAAAAAGGCAACTGTGACCATGCTCACATTTGCCACCGATCCCGCAGGTGGCGACGGGCCGGTCACCGGCTCAGCGGGCCCGCCGCTTGTTTGCCCAGTTTGGAACGTGGGTACCGGTTAGTTCCGGGTCTGCACTCGGAAATCCGGAGCGGGCCGGTCGAACGAATCGAGGCCCCGGACCGGGGCTGGTGAGGAGGCGCACGTGACGGATCGCGAATGGGGGAAGAAGACGCTACGCCGATCGGTCGCCGCCTCCGCGATGGGTAATGCCACCGAATGGTTCGACTACGGCGTCTATGCCGCGACCGCCACCTACCTCACCGACGCATTCTTTCCGGGTGAACTCGGCACCCTCGGCACCATGCTCGGCTTCGCGATCTCCTTCCTGCTACGCCCGCTGGGCGGCATGGTCTGGGGACCGCTCGGTGACCGACTCGGCCGAAAAGCCGTGCTGGCCACCACAATTCTGTTGATGGCTGGTGCGACCGGATGCATAGGTCTGCTCCCGACCCATGCCCAGATCGGTTGGTTCGCACCTGTTCTGCTCATCGCCCTGCGCGTCGTGCAAGGGTTCTCGACCGGTGGCGAATATGGCGGCGCCGCGACATATCTGGCCGAATGCGCCAACGACCGCAGGCGCGGATTCCTCGGCAGTTTCCTGGAATTCGGCACCCTCGGCGGATTTGTCGGCGGCTCGGCAGTGGTGCTGCTGTGCCAGGTGATCTTCGGTTCGGATGCGATGCACGACTGGGGTTGGCGCCTGCCTTTCCTGTTCGCAGTGCCGCTGGGCCTGATCGGCTGGTACCTGCGCTCACATCTGGACGAGTCGCCGGTATTCACGGAGGTGGCCGATAAACCGCACCCGCCGGGCGGCGTGTGGGAGGTGCTGACCACCTATCGTCGCGAAACCCTGACGCTGATCGGCTTGGTGGTCGCCCTGAACGTGGTGAACTACACCCTGCTCACCTATCAACCGACCTACCTGCAGAAAACCATCGGCGTCGGCGAGTCGACCACCACCGCCATGATGCTGATCGGGCAGTTCGCGATGATGATCGTGCTGCCGTTCTTCGGCAGGCTGTCGGACCGGGTGGGCCGCCGCCCGCTCTGGCTGGTCTCGCTGGTCGGACTCGCGGTGCTCGCGCTGCCCATGTACTGGTTGATGGGGCAGGGAACTGGGTGGGCCATCACCGGATTCGTCGTGCTCGGCCTGCTGTATGTGCCGCAGCTGGCGACCATCAGCTCGACCTTCCCGGCGATCTTCCCGACACATGTGCGCTATGCGGGGTTCGCCCTCGGCTACAACATTTCCACCGCCGCATTCGGCGGCACCGCTCCGCTGGTCAATGAGGCCGCGATCGAATCAACCGGCTGGTCGCTGTTCCCGGCCGCGTATATGGTCGGCGCCAGCCTGGTCGGACTTGTCGCTTGGTCGTTCTTGCGCGAGACCGCTGGAACATCGTTGCGCGGCACCGTGGTCCCCGATGCCCAGGAATTGAAGCCATCGATCGCGGCGCAGCCCGCCTGAACTCAGGGAACTGCTGAGCACGCACCTGTGCGAGTAGTGTCGGCATTGCCGATGGATTGCTGAGTTCGCGCTCCGCGAGTCGGTAACCATAGGCAAACACCTATCGGATTGGAGAAGCTCGTGCAGATCCAGGTCAACACCGGCAGCAATATCCACGGCGGCGCATCACTGGCCGAGCGTGTGGAATCGACGCTCTCTGCCACACTCGACCGCTTCAGTGAGCAACTCACCCGACTCGAAGTCCACCTGACCGATCTGAACGCCGATAAAGGCGGGCCGGATGATAAGCAGTGCGTAGTGGAGGCTCGGATATCGGGTCAGCCACCGGTCGCCGTAACCCATCGCGCAGCCACCGTCGAAGAGGCTTACACCGGCGCCGCCGACGCCATGGCGAATCTCCTCGACAGTCGCTTCGGCCGCCTACACCACACAAAGGGCGGCGAAACCATCAGGCACTCGACCGCCAAATAACAACCGCCGAACCGCCGCCAGTTGCTGCGCACGAATTGTCCCGCCGCGCAAGGATATCCGGGCAAAACCGTGCGTGGCGTGCTGAATCGTGCGCGGCACACATTATGGGTGGGGGACAGTTCAGTCGCCTTCGGGCGAGTCCTCTTCCGGCCAGCTGTCTTCGATGATGAGGCGGCCGGATTGCATTGCCTGGGTGTACAGTTCGGCGACTGCGGCGGCGGGGTAGGTGGGCCAGTAGGAGATGGCGCCGGTGGGTTTGTCGATGACGCAGACCGAACCGCCGATGGTCGGGGGGAGTGGGGGTTTGTGTGGGTCGATACCCGGTGCTGGCGCGATGATGGCGACGACCGTGAAGCCCGCGTCGAATTCGGTGAGCAGGTTGCTGATGCCGTCATCGGTGGACAGGTAGTGGTCGGCGAGGCGTTGTGCCTCGGCGAGATCCACCGGTGTGTTCGCCTCGGTGGGGTAGGCATGGATGTCCATGCCTACGAACTTACGGCCAAAGGCGAACGGGCCATATTCATTCGAAGTGGACGGTGGCGATCATCCGGCGGGCCAGGGTTTCCGGATCGGAGCTGTCCGCCGAATCCTGTAGTGCCCCGTCGCGCCACAGTGCCGCGAAGCCGTGGACCAGCGACCAGGCGGCGAGGCGAGTGGCTTGTTGCTGCTCGACGGTGCTGTCGGGCTGCATGACCGAGACTCCGGAACGCAGCGCCGTACCCGCCGCGGTGCGGGCGGTGACCAAGCGCTCGTCGTCGGCGTGCAGGAGCTCACGTCGGAACATCACATCGAAATGACCAGGATGTTCGCGGGCGAAGCGGGTGTAGGCGACCGCGACCTCGCGAAAGTCCGGTCCGGCCGCGGCCAGCTGTGCGGCGAGCAGGTCGAAACCCTCGATGGCCAGTGCGGTCAGTAGTCCGGCGCGATCACCGAAGTGGTGCGCGGGAGCCGCATGCGATACATCGGCGCGGCGTGCCAGCCCGCGCAGGGAAACCGCGTCGACGCCATCGGTCGCGATTTGGTCGGCGGCCGCGGCCAGGATGGTGGCCCGCAGATCGCCGTGGTGATAGCCGCTCTTCGCCATGTCTCGATGGTCGCCGAAAATCTAGTCATTGACAAGTTTCCCGCTCAAACGTAATCTAGTCACTGTCAAGATTAGGTGTTCGACCCACAGGAGACTCTGATGGCACCGCTGGTTGTACTCATCGTCATCGCCGGACTCGCTCGGTTCATCGGCTGGCTCGGCAACCTCGGTTGGCTCGACTCCTGGCCGCACGCCGCCGCACTCGGACTGGCCGCGATGTTCGCCCTCACCTCGAGCGCGCACTTCGTCGAGCCGAAGCGCGGCGCACTGATCGCCATGGTTCCGCCGCGGTTGCCCAATCCGGCGGGCTGGGTGACCTTCACGGGCCTGCTCGAAATCGGCGGTGCGATCGGCCTTTTGATTCCGCCCGTCGCCAAACTCGCCGCCGCGGGCCTGATCCTGCTGCTGATCGTGATGTTCCCGGCGAATATCCGTGCGGCCCGGTCGGATATCGGCATCAAGACCATGCCGCTGCCGCTGCGCACCGTCGTACAGCTCATCTTCCTCGGCGCAGCAGGACTCGTCCTATTCAGCTGATCCCAAAACAAATGTCGGCATACCGAATTCGGGTGCCGACATTGTCGTGTCTGCCCACCGCTATGGCATCGGTCGGCTCGGACGAGCCGACTCCGACCCGTATATAGCGGCCGCCCGCGTGCGGAAATCGACGCCGAGGCACGGGAATTGCTCGCGCGGGTCGGTATCGGCGAACGCTCGGGACTCGGCGACCGCCGATCCTGGTCTCGATGGTGCCGATCGGCGCCGTGGACAGACCGGCGGCGGCCAACCCGGCTCTCCGTCGGACAGCCGCCGCGGATACGCGGCTCACCGCGACAGCTCCGATCTCGATACCGGCCAGCGGTAGTTTCCGGTGTGGTTCGGGTCCGCCCGCGGTGCGCGTCGGAGCGCGATAGGGCCGGTATCCTGCGACGGGCACGAATTCCGCGGCCGTACGACGAAGCCGCCGCTCAGGATTCGTGGCAGCGCGCCACCGAGCTTTTTGCCACCGAATTGAGCTGAACCCGAACCGAATACGTCGAGAACCCGACCGGCCCTGTCTCCCCCTCCGAAGACAGGCCCGATCGGGCTGCAATAAATATTCCTCGGAGAGCTTGACAGGGCCTTAAAGGAGCCTTAATAGAGGCGCGGCAAGCGGATCAATGCCGCTTGGCGCCGAGTTGGGTCAGGAATTGGGCATTGGTCGGAGCCTGACGCAGCCCCTCCAGCAGCAGGTCGATGCTCTGCTGGCCGTCCACCGCGGCGAGGGTGCGGCGCAGCAGGTGCGTCGCCGCCAATTCGTCCGGGGTGAGCAGCAATTCGTCCTTGCGGGTGCTGGATTGTACGATATCGATGGCTGGGAAGACTCGGCGGCTCGCGGTCGTGCGATCCAGTTTCAGCTCGGCATTGCCCGTGCCCTTGTACTCCTCGAAGATCACGGTATCGGCCAGCGAACCGGTCTCCACCAGCGCGGTGGCGATAATGGTGAGCGAGCCGCCGTTCTCGAAATTGCGTGCGGCGCCGAGGAATTTCTTCGGCGGCGCGAGCGCGGCGGCATCGACGCCGCCGGAGAGTACCCGCCCGGAGGACGGAGCGGCGTTGTTGTAGGCGCGGGCGAGGCGAGTCAGTGAGTCGAGCAGCACGACGACATCTCGGCCCATTTCGGCCAGGCGTTTGGCATGTTCGATGGCGAGTTCGGCGAGCGCGATCTGCTCACGCGGAGTTTGGTCGAAGGTGGCGGCGGCGACATCGGCGGCAACCGACCTGGCCAGATCCGTAACCTCCTCGGGCCGTTCGCCGACCAGTACGAGCATCAGTTCGCACTCCGGGTGGTTCTTCGCGATACCGTGCGCGATCGCTTGCAGCACAGAGGTTTTGCCCGCCTTGGGCGGTGCGACGACGAGTGCACGCTGTCCTTTGCCGATGGGCATGACCAGGTCGGTGATCCGGGTGGTCATGGCATGCGGTTCGGTTTCCAGCCGCAACCGCTCATTGGGATAGATGGGGACGAGATTCTCGAAATTGGGCCGGGCCGGGGCCCGCTTGGGGTCCTGTCCGTTGACCGATTCGATGCGGGTCACCGGGTCGAGTTTGCCGCTGTGCGTGGGCTCGGCGATGCCGACGATGAAATCGCCACGGCGCAAACCGAATTCGCGAATGAGTCGAGGTGGCACGTGCACGTCGTGCGGGCTGGGGAGGTAGCCGTCGACCCGGAGGGTTGCGGCGCGGTTGTCGGTGATATCGAGGATGCCACTGACGGATCGGACGGGGTGTGCAGCGGTCTCGGCCGCCGTATCCCCGTCTTGTGGTACGGGAAATGCGTTGTCTTTCATGGTTTTCCTTTGCGTGGGTACGGCGAGCGGCCGTATGAGGCAGCGGCGATCATGGTCGCTGCGGTGAAATGCCCTCTAGGCTCCGGGAACGAGGTGGACTACCATCGTGATCGGGGAGTTGAGAGATCTTGTGGGGGTCCGGCGCTGATCGGCCGGGATACCAACATCCACAAGGACAAGGACAAGGCCGAGGGTACATCGTCGAACGGCTGTTGCGCAACGGTCACAGCCCGACTATGTCAACCGGAACAGGCCACATTTTCGTATCGGTAGCCGACCATGCGAACGGCTCGGCGGTGTGTCTCGTATCAGTCCATATCCGGCCAGACCGACGGAAGGTAGGAGCTGCAATGGCCGAGTTCGAACCGTTCTACCGGCAAGTTCAATCGCACTACGACGTGTCCGACGACTTCTACCGGCTGTTCCTCGACTCGTCGATGACCTACAGTTGCGCCTACTTCGAGCGTGACGATATGACGCTGGAACAGGCTCAACTCGCCAAGATCGATCTCGCGCTCGGCAAATTGGATCTGCGGCCGGGGATGACCCTGCTCGATATCGGATGTGGTTGGGGCGCAACCATGTTCCGCGCGGTCGAGCATTATGGGGTGAAGGTTGTCGGTCTGACCTTGAGTCGAAATCAGTATGAGCACGTCCGCTCGCAGATCGATCGGCGCGGCGTGGCGGGCGTCGAGATTCGGCTGCAGGGTTGGGAGGAGTTCAACGGGAGCGCCGACCGTATCGTCAGCATCGGTGCGTTCGAACATTTCCGGCGCGAGCGGTACCCGGCATTTTTCGAGCGCTGCCACCGCATGCTCCCGCTCGACGGCCGAATGTTGCTGCATACGATCATCGGCCACACTCTCAACGACCTGCGTCGCATGAATATTCCGGTGACCAGAGAGGCGGCGCTTTTCCACATTTTCATCAAGCGCGAAATCTTCCCGGGCGGACAGCTGCCCCAACCCGCCGAGATCACCCGTCTGGCCGGGCAGGCCGAATTGGGCACCGAGCAGATCCAGCCGCTGCGCCTGCATTACGCACGCACACTGGACCAGTGGGCCCACGCGCTGGTGGACCATCACGATGAGGCGGTGCGGATCGCCTCGGAGGAGGTCTATGCCAGATACCTCGAGTACCTCACCGGATGTGCCCAGTACTTCCGCAGCGGGCACCTCTATGTCATGCAGTTCACAATGGTGAAGTGAGCCTCGAGGCTCCGGCGGTGAAGTGAGCCTCGGGGCTCGGCGGTGAAGTGAGCCTCGGGGCTCGGCGTCAGAGGACGGCCTGGGTCTGAGTCACCTTGGCGACGAGTTTGTCTGCGTCATCGTAGATTTCGGTTTCCACCACGATGAACGACCGTCCCGAGTGCAGCGGTCGCGCCGTCGCGGTCGCATAGCCGGAGCGCACGGCCCGCAGGAAATTCGTCTTGGACTCCACGGTCGTGGTGCCCTGCTTGCCTTCGGGCAGATTCAGGAACGCACACACCGCGGCGGTCCCATCGGCGAGCGACATCAGCACCCCACCGTGCATTACTCCACCCAGCGTGCATAGTGATTCGTCCCATGCGATCCGACTGCGCACCAATGCGGCACCGTGTTCGAGCACCTCGACTCCGAGGCGCTCGGTAAACGGCATGGACTGGTGAAAGAGCTTGGTGCCCACCTCATCGATCATGGAGTCAGCCTGCCCGATCGACCCGCCGCGCGTCGACTACTCCGGAGGTAATGAGCAGTACGAGCAGCACCGTCGCGCCGCCGCAGACCAGTACCGTCCCGGATGAGGTCCGATCCACGATCAGTCCGCCGACCAGCGCACCGACACAGAAGGTCGCCTGGAACGAGGCGGTGAACAGCACCGACGCCACCTGGGGGGCATCGGGCTGCGCTACGGCGAACCAGGTCTGCAGTACCACCGGCACACCGCCGTATCCGATACCCCAGACGATGAGCAGTGCCACGGCACTGAACTCCCAGCGACCCAGCGTCGGCAGCAGTAGCATCGCGGCCGCCATCGCACTCGCCGCGAAGCCGAGCGCGAGGCGGGGACGACCGAGCAGAGTGCCGCCGAGGAAGTTCCCGGCAATGCCCGCCACACCGTAGATCAGCAGCAGCACCGTGATCGTGCCCGCGCTCACCTCGGTGACCTGCTCCAGGAACGGCGTGACGTAGGTGTAGGTGCCGAACTGCGCGATCACCACGAAAAACGTTGCGAGCAAAGCAGTTTGGACTTCCGCGCGGCCTAGACTGACGCGGAGTGTAGTCAGGCGAAGAACCCGCTCGGCGGGCAGCGCGGGCAATGCGACCGCGAGCAGCACCAGCACCGCCCCGGACAGCACGCCCAAAACCACGAACGCGGCCCGCCAGCCCGCGATATTCCCGATGAAGGTGCCCGCGGGCACGCCGAGCACCGAGCCGAGTGGGACGGAGGAGAAAATCACCGCCGTCGCCCGGTGCACCGACTCCGGCGGCACCAATCGTGCGGCGAGTCCGGCCGCGATCGACCAGTAGCCGCCGATGGTGATCCCGATCAGCACGCGCGAAGCCAGCACCACCCAGAACTCAGGTGCGCTCGCGGCCACCGCATTGGCGATCACCAGCAATAGCGTGCAGCCGCACAGCAGCAATCGGCGATCGATTCCGGCGACCACGACGGTCACCATGGGCGCGGCCATCGCGGCCAGCAGCCCGGGCAGGGTCATCATCAGCCCAGCCATGCCATCGGAGATCGTGAAATCGGCTCCAATCGAGGTCAGCAGGCCGATCGGCAGAATCTCGGTGGTCACGATCGAGAAGATGCCGAGCATGACCGCGACGACGGCGAGCCACCGGATCAGCGGCGGCCGGGCGACGGTGGGGGAGGGCGCAAGGACTGTGGACATGTGCTCCAGTCCAGCAATCCCGCGCGCCGAGTTCTGGCGGGTTCCAGCCGCGAATGCCGCTGCGGTGCCAACTATTCGGCGCGAGTGCGATGCCCGGCGTGCGCCAGGAAGTCGACGGAACCGAACGCTGTCGCGTCGACGGGCTTCAGCTCATCCGGGCAACGACCGCGCGCGGCAGATGTGGCAGCACCACATCGATGAGTCGCCACGGCCACCCCGGCACGCAGGCGCGAATCCGCTCCCGCTCGATCGCCCGCACCATCGACGCCACACCCTTCGCCAGTGGCGCGACCATGCGCGCGTCACCGGCCTGCGCCGCCATATCGGTAGCGATGAAACCCGGCAGCAGCGTGGTCACCGCGATCGGTGAAGTCGCGAATTCGACCGTGAGTGCCTCGCCGAGGGCGGCCAGGCCCGCCTTGCTCGCGGAGTAGGCCGCCTTCTTGCCCGGCAGGCCGCGGACCGCGCTCATCGAGGACACCAGCACCAGGTGACCCGACTTCTGAGCGCGAAAGATCTCCAGTGCCGCCTCGATCTGGGCGAGGGCACTCACGAAATTTGTGGTAGCCGTGGCGATATTGGCATCCGCGCGACCGGTACCGAGCCGCGCGCCCTTGCCGATACCCGCATTGACGATCACCCGATCCAATCCGCCGAGTTCATCGCGCAGTTCCGCGAAAACCCGCTGGACGGCCGCATGATCATCGACGTCGAGCGCGCGGACCGCGACGGCAATGCCCGGATGCGCGGCGGTGAGTTCCTCGCGCAGGGCTTCGAGCGCGTCCAGGCGTCGGGCGCACAGGGCCAAGTTCCGGCCCTTTGCGGCGAAATCCCGCGCCATGGCCGCACCGAGTCCGGCGCTCGCGCCGGTGATCAGGATCTTGCTCCGCGTCATGATTGCGAACCATAGCGGTTACTGAACGCGAGTCAATATCGGCGCGGCGTTCGGCTCAGCCGCCGAATGAGCCGGTACTCGGTGGCAGCATGTGCCAAGCGCCGCAGTTCACGGTCTTGAACGCGACATCGGTCGGCGCGATCTCGGCGCGGACCGGACGGTTCCTGGTGAACTCGTTATTGATGATGTAGTGCTGATCGGTGTTATCGCCCTCGACCTTGCGCAGCCGCCGCCAGTCGCAGCCGACGGCCGGGTCAGAGGTGCCTTGGCCCTCCCAAACCCCGGGGAAGATATCGACGCCGACCAGATAGACACCGTCCTCGGTGATGGTGTTGCGGGGCTGGGCGGCCGCGGTGCCGGTGCCCAGCAGTGTCACGGTGGACGCCATCGCCCCCGCGATCACGAGCGTGCTTGCACGCATACTGCTGTCTCCTCGAAATTGTGCTCTGGCCGCCACTGGCGGCTGACCTGCGGAGATCCCCGTATCTCCGGGGCCAAGGTCTACCAGACCCAGTCGCCGATTTCGGTGGAATCGCCAGATTCTGCTCGGGCGTGATTCCACTCGACCGGATTTCGGCGATATCTCTTGTATGAGTGGTATTTGTCCGGTGGTCGATGTCGCGGGCAGGCGGTCGACTTGCGGGGTGGCATGTGCTGGGCTCTGTACCGACGACGGGCTCGCCGCCGTTCTAGCCGCGGATCGCGCGCTACTGCATTGGCGCGCCATGCGTGGACTCGGCGATTCCGGCATCGCCGAACACGCGGTCCAGGAGACGTTGCTGCGAGCCTGGCGCTCGTGCTCAGGGTTCGATGAACGCAAGGGCACGGTGCGCACCTGGCTGCTCGCGATCGAACGCAACGTCATGATCGATATCGCCCGTGCCCGCGCCGCCCGGCCCGCGGATACCGGCTGGGACGAGATCACCGAGCTCAGCGATGTCCGCTTCGCGAATCCGGACTTCGCCGAACGTCTCGTCGACGGTCTGCTCGTCGCCGATCTACTCGCCCGGCTGCCCGACTCGCAACGTGCGGCGGTGGTGGAGGTGATCCTGCGGGACCGGGCCTATCAAGAGGTGGCCGATGACTTCGGCGTTCCGGTCGGCACGGTCAAGACCCGGGTGCACTACGCCCTGCGGTCTTTGCGCCGTTTGCCGATAGGGGCCTGAGCCCGCATCCGGCTGGCAATCTGCTTCTCGGGGCGGGGGGAGCAGCCGTTTGGACGTCTGATCAGGGAGAATACGCGAGAATACATCGATAACATTTCGATAACTGAGCTTGCTTTGCTGATGCTGACGTTGCCAGAGTGAACCACTGGGTTTGGTGTTACTAGTGGGAAGGGAGGGGTGCCCCGTCCCGGGGCGCCGACACCGCACATGAAGCCAAGCATCATCAGTACCGGTATCTGCGGCGCCGTCACGGCCGCCGTGGTGGTCACGCTGTCGGGGCTGACGCCCGCCGCGATTGCCGATCCGGCATCGCCGGATATGTCCACGAAACTCGCGGGCAAGACGATATTCCTCGACCCGGGTCATCAGGGCCCCAACCACGCCGAGAACTTGGCGAAGCAAGTCGGCAACGGTCGTGGCGGCACCAAGGATTGCCAGACCACCGGCATGACCACGATCAACGGCGTGCCCGAGCACACCATCAACTGGAAGGTAGCCGATCTGGTTCGGGCCGCCCTGCAGGATCTAGGCGCCAAGGTGGTGCTCAGCCGTCAGGACGACTCCGGATGGGGCGGCTGCGTCGATGAACGCGCGCAGGCCGCTAATGCCTCCGGCGCCGATGTCGCGGTGAGCATCCACGCCGATAGCGCGCCGGCGCAGGACCGCGGCTTCCATCTGATCGTGCCGCAGCTGCCGATCCCGGATCCGAGGGCCGATCAGGCCCAGTCCGGGCCCGGTCTCACGGCCACCAAGGCGGTGCGTGACGCGTATCTGGAGGCCGGATTCCCGGCCGCGAATTATGCGGGCGTACAGGACGGTTTACAGACCCGCGCGGATGTAGCAGGTCCGGCGATGACCACCGTGCCCGATGTATTCATCGAGATGGGCAATGGCGCCAATGTCGAGGACGCCGCACTGCTGGAGAGTCCGGAGGGTCAAGTCAAGCACGCCCTGGCCATTACTACCGGCCTGGTCGGCTTCCTGCTCGGCGCGCAGCAGGCGATGACGGCACTGGGCACGATTCCGGCACAGACCGGGTCGGGCGATCGGCCGGCCTCGGCTCCACTATCGAATACACCGCAGGCACAGGCGGTTCCGCAGGCTCCCGCCGCAGTTCCTGGTGGAGCACAGGCTTCGGTCGTTCCCGAACCCGCAACGGCGCCGAATACCGCGGGGACGGTGCCGACCGCACCCGCATCGTTGAACCCGCCGCAGGGATATGCACAGGCACCGGGCTACGCAGAACTGCCGAGCTCGCCGGACACGCAGACACCGGGGTCGGCGCACTCCACCAGTGCTCCGCAAGCAGGCGCACCGCGGTCGCAGGGCTACGGGCTCTCGCCCAACGCGCCGCGGTCGCAGGGCTACGGGCTCCCCAACACCCCACAGTCGCCCGGTTCGAGCCAAACACCCGGTTCCCAGTTGTCGCCGGGCCAGACCGTCCCGGGCACGACCGGCACCCTGCCAGCACTCGTCGGCACGATTATCCAAATGATGCTGCCGTTGGCGAGGTCCCTCGGCCTGGACAACACCATGATCACCTCGGAACTGATCAACTTCGCCTACACCTTGGCCAGCACCCTGCTCGGCCCGACCAAGTAGCACGGCAGCCAGACTGTGGACATAGTCGCGAGCGGCCCGCATTCGGGCAACAACTGCGGAGCGAGTCTTACCGGCGACGTTCGCGGCCTGTCTCGCGTCCGAGTCATCGAAGCACATGCGCCGCAGGCGCGAGTCTCGACGGCTCGGACGCGAGGCCCCCGTCGCCCGACCACGACCCCTCATCGAATCGCATGCCATGCCGACATTCATCGGCCGCGAATACGCAGCGTCGCAGGCGCTGCCAATAGACTCGGCCGGGTGGCTCAGCGGATTCCTGTTCTCATAGTCGCCGGGTTCTTGGGCTCCGGGAAGACGACGCTGCTCAACCATCTGCTGCGCAATAACCGGGGCACCCGGATCGGGGTGGTGGTCAACGACTTCGGGGCCGTCAATATCGATTCCATGCTGGTGGCCGGGCAGGTCGACGCGATGGTTTCACTCGGCAACGGTTGCGTCTGCTGCGCGGTAGACGTCGGTGAACTCGATGACTTGTTCACCAGGCTTGCGCAGCCGCGCGCCAAGATCGACGTGATCGTGGTCGAGGCCAGCGGACTTGCCGAACCGCGCAATCTGATCCGGATGGTGGTGGGCAGCGAGAACCCGCGCATCCGCTACGGCGGTTTGGTCGAGGTGGTCGATGCCGAGCAGTTCCCGGACAGTCGTGAGCGTCATCCGGAACTCGCCACCCATCTGCGCTTGGCGGATCTGGTTGTACTCAACAAAGCCGATCGGGTGTCGTCGCAGCGGCTGGACGGGTTGCGGCAGGAGATCACCGAGCTGATCGGGCAGGTGCCGGTTTACGCGACCACCCATGGCCGGATCGAGCCGGGCCTGCTGTTCGACGAGCCGCTGCGGGAAGTTCCGCGGGTCGCCGAGCAATTGAGCTTCGATGAACTGCTCCACGACCACGATCACCACGACCATGCCGATCTTTTCGAACGACCTGCAAGCGGTCGCTACGGGCCGCATCGGCACCTGCACGATGATTACACCAGCGTGTCGTTCACCAGCGACCGGGAATTGGATCCGCGCCGGCTGGTCGAATTCCTCGAGGATCCGCCGCCCGGACTGTTCCGCGCCAAGGGATTCGCCGCCTTCGGGGTCGCGGCCGAACGCCGAAAGTTCGTGCTACACATGGTCGGTCGCCACATCGTCTTCGAACCGGACTCCTGGTCGCGCGGCGAATCGCGCACGACCCGATTGGTGCTGATCGGTGCCGGTCTGCCCGCCGATGCGGCACTCGCGCGGCTGCACGAGACCGTGCACACCGCCGCCGAACCGCTGGATCAGCAAGCCATGCTCGGCGTCTGGCGCTATACCCCGCACTGACCCTCGAAAAGTTGGCGCGTTCTGCTCGAAGCTGGCGTGTTCGGTACTTGGCGCGGCGATCGCACGGACATAGAACTGAATATTGCCCCGCCGCGCGCGGCATGTGCGCAACGGAGCGAACGTGGCGCGTGCGGTGTCGGTTCGAGAACCGTGATCGACCGTATTTTGTCTCTACGACCGATTGGAGAGTTCCGTGTCAGAGACCTGGGAGAGTGCCACCGCGTACGTGGTCGCCGCGTTGGAGGCCAAGGGCACCGCGACTCGCGACGATTTCGATGTGCCCGCCATCGTCGCCGCATCCCGAGATATCGCCGACAGCTGGGATTTTCGCGCCATTGAGGATTCGACCTTCTGGCGGATCGCGGCGACCTTTCTGAAGGTCTGATCGAGCCCGAGTGACCGTGCCCCGGATGCGGCGCGGAGGATGCGGCGGATCAGACCGGTAGTTCCGCTCGGTACCTGAGCTGGGTCATGGATCGACGGCGGGCTGCCCGCCGCATCGAACCCACATCCGAATATCCGAGCAGTTCGGCTTGACGCGATCGACTCAGGGTGACGCCATTCGCGCTCGCTTGCGCGAGGCGAGTATCACGAGCCCGCTCCAATTCCATCCGCCACGTGGTGCCCGCCTCCATCAGCCGACGCTGTAGCGTCCGCGGACTGGTGGCGAGCCGGCGGGCCACCCGATCCAGCGATACCGCACCCTCGGCCATCGCCTCGGCCAGCGCGCTCGCCACTCGATCCGGCCATGCGGTCGGCAAAGTCGGCGGTGGGGGCAGTGCGTCGGCGAGCGGCTGGAGCACGGTCGCCAGCACCGGATCGCTGGTGGTCAGCGGCAGTTCCATATCGGCGGCAAGGAAGGTCATGGCATCGACCGGTGCGTCGAATTCGATGGCGGTCGTTCCGAATACCTCGATGAAGGTATCGAGTTTGTCCGGCGCCTGCTGCCGCAACGTCACCCGCAGCGGAATCAGCGGATCGTGGAGCACGCGTCGCGCGCGGCTGAGTACCGCGGTCAGTCCCCACAGTTGGGTGAGGTCACGGCCGCGGCCATGGCCGTCGATCATGTCCAGATAGAGCGTGACCTCGTGCTCATTCTCGGTGACCAGGTCGAAGCGGTGATTGGTGGTCACCGCGGCCACATACGGGCCGCAGGTGGCCAGGCCCGCACCGAGGGTCGGCGCGGTGGCGAACAGATAGTCGTAGAGGCCGAGGCTGCTGAGTTTGTAGCGGCTGGCCACACGCAATGCGATATTCGGATCGCCGAGCCCGTGTTCGCCCAGTTCCCAGAGTCGGGAGAAGGTGTGGCTCGGCAGGTGTACGTCCTCGCCGACCATGGTCCATTCGGGTAGGCCGGTCTCTCGGATCAGCCGATCTCGATCCAGTCCCGCATCGGTCAGCTGCGAGATGACAAATCTGTGCAGCAGCACCTGATCGGTTCCCAATGCGCCCCTCCTACCGCCGATCGACCTATCTCGTGCGGGAGAACGCTATCCCGCACATATTGAATCGTCAGTGAATTCGCGTCACAGTGCTGTTTCGGGTAACAACAGCAGGTGGTTATACCTTGTTGTGCACACACAATCGGGCTTTACCCGCAGGCGTTGACCCATTCCGAGAGGCCGTCGGCGAAGAGTTGGCGCTTCCAGATCGGCACCTCGTGCTTGATCCGATCCACCAATTCCGCACAGGCGGTGAAGGCTTCGGCCCGGTGTGGGGCGGCGACCGCGACGACGATCGCGAGATCGCCGATAGTCAACTGACCGATTCGGTGGACGGCGGCGACCGGGAGTCCGGAGCGCTCGGCGAGGTCCGCACAGCAATTTCGCAGGAACCGTTCAGCTTCCGGATGCGCCGAATATTCCAAAGCGGAAACCGCTTGTCCGCCATCGTGATTGCGCACTTTGCCGGTGAAAACTACAACGGCGCCGTGTTCGGGTCCGGTCACCGCCGCCTCGACCGCCGCCGGATCGAGAGGTTCTGTGCTGATACCGGCCAGGTTTACGGTCGCGAATTCACTTGTTGTCATGGTTGCCGCCTCCGGCTACTTGCGCGAGCAGATGATCCAGCAGCGGCTCGAGCACCGCCATACCGTCTTTGACACCACCGGGGGAGCCGGGCAGATTCACCACCACCGATCGGCCCGCCAGTCCGGCCACCCCGCGACTGAGCGCGGCAAGTGGGAATTTCGCCGTGCCGCGTTGTCGAATCGCCTCGGCGATACCAGGTAATTCACGATCCAGGACGGCCAGCGTGGCCTCGGGGGTCGCATCGGTGGGGGAGGCGCCGGTGCCGCCGGTGCTGATCACCAGCGACGGTTCGAATCGCAGGGCGTCGGCCAAGCCGATATCGATTTCGGCGTCGGCGTAGATCAGCGGGCCGCGCACCGAGAAGCCGAGTCCGCCGAGCCACTCCGCGAGTACTGGACCGGTGGTGTCCACCCGGGTGCCGCATGCGGCGCCGGTGGATGCGACCAGGACGACCGCGGAGCGCTGATCGGGGTCCGAGATCTCCTCGGGCGCAATGTCTTCCGTTTCGGTCTCTGGTTCGTCGGCGATCGCCGGGATGTCCACGGCTTCCTGCTCGGCGGCCCGCTCCCAATGTCCGTGTTTGCCGCCCTCTTTGCTGAGCAGCCGCACGCCGTTGAGCGTCGCGGCCGGGTCGACCGCCTTGACCATATCGTGCAGCGTGAGTCCGGCCACCGCCACCGCGGTGAGTGCTTCCATCTCGACACCGGTGGGGCCCTTGGTCTTCGCGCTCGCCTCGATCGTGATGGTGTCCTCGGTGAAGCCGAATTCGACCCGCACCGAGGACAAGGCCAGTTGATGGCACAGCGGAATGAGTTCGGAGGTCTTCTTCGCACCGGCGATACCGGCGATTCGCGCGGTCGAGAGCACATCGGCCTTCGGCATATCGTCGGCCCGGACCAGTGCGACCACCTCGGCGGTGGTTTGCAGCTCACCGGCCGCGACGGCGATCCGAGTGGTGTCGGATTTCGCGCTCACATCGACCATGCGGGCGCGGCCTTCCCGGTCGACATGGGACAACTCACTCATAACGACCACACTCGCACAGGCGCGCCGACCGGCAGCGAGGTGACCTCGGCAGGTACGTCGATCAGGACATCCGCCCAGGCCATGCCCGCGATGAGATGCGAACCCGGGCCGGAGACGACCTCGACGGCAGTCGGCCTGCGATGCAATCCGGGCGCCGCATCGTTCTCGCGCACCAGCTGTCCGCGCAGGAATTGGCGTCGTCCCTCGGGGGAGTGCACCGCACTGCGCAGCGGCACCTCGTAGATCTCCACCTCGGGCAGGCCCGCGATGTGACGCAGTATCGGCCGTGCGAACACCTCGAATGACACCATGGTGCTCACCGGATTCCCGGGAAAACTCAGCACCGGCACGCCGTCGACGACGGTAAGTCCTTGCGGCCCACCCGGTTGCACCGCGACCGAGCCGAATTCGCCGCCCAGTGGTCGCAATACGTCCTTGACCACCTCGAAATCGCCCTTGGACACCCCACCGGAGGTGAAGACGATATCGGCGGACTTCGTTGCGGCGGAAAGCAATGCGCGAAACTTCGCGGGATTGTCGGTACTGTGCGCCACCGAGACGACACTGACGCCATTGGCGCTGAGTGCGGCCGCGAGGGCGATGCCATTGGAGTTGTAGATCTGGCCGGGGTGCAATGGTGTTCCGGCAGTGACCAATTCGTCACCGGTGGTGATGACCGCCGCCCGAATCGGCTGGAACACCGGCACATCAGGCAATCCGACCGCTGCCAGTGCGGCAATGTGACGCGGGGCCAGCGTGGTGCCCGCGCGGGCCAGCAGCTCGCCGGTGCGCACATCGGTGCCGGGTTCGCGCACGAACTCACCCGCGGTGCGGCCCCGTTCGACCGTCACCGTCGCGCCATCGCTGTGCGCATCCTCGACCGGCACCACACAATCGGCACCGGGCGGGATCGGCGCACCGGTCATCACCTTCATTGCGACGCCGTGCGGCAACGGAGTCTGCCCGGCCGCGCCCGCCGCGACCACACCGACCAGCGGCAGTGTCACCGGGGTGACCACCACCGATTCGGCACGCACCGCATATCCGTCCATCGCCGAGTTACGGAACACCGGAAGATCGACCGGCGCGTGGATGTCGTCGGCCAGTTGCCGGCCCAACGCCGCAGGCACCGGGACGGATTCGACCAGGCGGGCGGCTAGCGGGCGCAGCAGCGCCTCGATGGTGTCCCGATAGGCGTCGACGGACCGGGCGGTGGCGGGCGGGCTCGGCCGGTGGCCACCGGAGGTGTCGGCACGCGAGGTCATACGGTCAGCCTAATCGCCTACCGCAACGAGTTCTCTTGTCGTATCGCACGAACGCTCACCTGCTGAACTCGGGGTTTGTGAGCTCCAGATGGTGCGGTCCGCCCATGGCCACAGCGTGCGGACCGGTCATAATGGACTGGTGACGCTGGTCGAGATGGGGATTCCCGCCGTGCGGTCCAGGCTGCCCTCACTCGACGGGCGGCCCGACACGCCGTACCTGGTTGATCGATTCGGGCGCACCGCACGCGATCTGCGCGTGTCGATCACCGAGAAGTGTTCGCTGCGATGTACCTACTGCATGCCCGAAGAGGGTCTGCCCGCGATCCCGCAGGATGAACTGCTGACCGTCGAGGAGATTGTGCGACTCGTCACGCTCGCGGTGCGGGAGTTGGGGGTGCGTGAGGTCAGGTTCACCGGCGGTGAACCCCTACTGCGCCGCGATCTGGAGCGGATCATTGCCGGCTGTCATGAGCAGGTGCCCGAGGTCCCGCTGTCCATGACGACCAATGGCGTCGGACTCGCCCATCGGGTCCGCGGTCTCGCGGCCGCGGGGCTGAGCCGGGTGAATGTCTCGCTGGATACCGTGGATCGGCTCGGCTTCGCCCGCCTGACCCGCCGTGATCGGCTCGAGTCCGTTTTCGCGGGCATTCGTGCGGCCAGGGATGCCGGACTGGCGCCGATGAAGATCAACGCCGTCCTGATGCGCGACACTCTCGCCGGTGCGCCGGATCTGCTGCGCTGGTGTCTGGACGAGGGCTGTGAACTGCGGTTCATCGAGGAGATGCCGCTGGACGCCGATCATGAATGGGCCAGGGCGAATATGGTGACCGCGGCCGAGTTGCTCGACGTGCTCGGCACCCGGTTCACGCTGACCGAGGTCGGCCGGTCGGATCCGTCCGCTCCCGCGGAGAAATGGCTCGTCGACGGCGGCCCGGCGACGGTCGGCATCATCGCGACGGTGACCCGCAAATTCTGCGATACCTGTGACCGGACCCGGCTCACCGCCGACGGCATGCTGCGCTCGTGTCTGTTCAGCGATCAAGAATTCGATGTGCGCCAAGCGCTGCGCACGGGTGCCGACGACGATGAGATCGCTGCCATCTGGCGCGGCGCCATGTGGAACAAATGGGCGGGACACGGGATCGATGCCGAGGATTTCGTTCCGCCGGAACGCACGATGGGAGCCATCGGTGGTTGAGATCCGCTACTTCGCCGCGATTGCCGACGTCGTCGGCAAGGACCGGGAAATCCTCGACTTTCCAGCCGACGCCACCGTCGCCGACCTGCGCACCACCCTCGCCGAATCCTACGGTCCGGACCTGGACAAGATGCTCGCCGTCTGCGCCTACCTCGTCGGCGACGAACTCACCCGTGACCCGTCGGTCGCGCTGACACCGCGCGTCGACGTCCTACCCCCGTTCGCTGGCGGCTGACCCCCGCTCCTCAGTGTGGCTCCGCCGCCGACGGTAGTCATTCGGCGACTCCCAACCGCCCTCTCAACCACCATTCGACTACCCGTCGGCGTTGGTCATGCGCCGGTAGTGCGGTGGCGGCTGGCGGGAGCTCTCGGCGCGCAATTCCAGCAGATCAAGGCCGATCACGACTTCACCGAACAGGAGTTACAGCTCAAGAGCGATCTCGAGTTGACGAAGTCCATTCACGAGATGACCAAGGAACTGCACCGCAGGCTGATCGAGGAAGCGGACCGCAAGTAGGCCGTGAGTTCTGCCGGCAAGGGGCTCAGCGCCACCAGGTGTCGAGCGGGGTGACCGGGACGGTGCGCTTGTGCCGGGTATTCACGAAGATCGTTTCGAGCTTCTCGGCGACCTCGGCGGTGACGTCCTTACCCTCCAGATAGTCATCGATCTCGCTGTAGCGCAGGCCGAGCGCCTCCTCGTCCGGCAGGGCGGGGCGGTCGTCCTCGAGATCGGCGGTCGGCACCTTGGACCAGATACTCGACGGTGCGCCGAGTTCCTGCAGTAGCGCCGCGCCCTGGCGCTTGGTGAGGCCGGTGAGCGGGGTGATGTCGACGCCGCCGTCGCCGAATTTGGTGAAGAAACCGGTGACCGCCTCGGCCGCGTGATCGGTGCCGACGACGAGCATATTTTCCTGCCCGGCGATGGCGTACTGGGTCACCATGCGTTCGCGGGCCTTGATATTGCCGCGGACGAAATCGCGCAGCTTGTCGACGCTCATCGCCGAGGCCACTTCGGCGGCAACGGCATTGGCGCCGGGGCGGATATTCACCACCACGCAGCGGTCGGGCTGGATGAACCGCAGCGCGATCCGCGCATCGGCCTCATCGGCCTGCACACCGTAGGGCAGTCGCACCGCGATGAACGCGGCATCCGCGCCCTCGGCACGCAGTTCCTCGACGGCGAGCTGGCACAGTCGTCCGGTCAGCGCGCTGTCCTGACCACCGCTGATGCCGAGTACGAAACCTCGTGCGGGACTTGCGCTCAGATAGTCCTTGAGAAAATCGACCCGGCGGCGCACCTCGAGCTTCGGTTCGATATTCGATTGGACGCCCAACTCGGCGATGATCTGTTCACGCAGGTTCCCCATGACGCATCACTCTACTGGCCGCGCCGAGATCACAACCCGTCGAACGAACGCCTCCCAGTTATCGCCGATCCGACAGCGGTCGTAACCGAGGACATGCATTTGATGCATCACCAAGGCGGCGCCGAGCAGGCCCAGCAGACCATCGGCGACCAGCACCACATCGCCGTCGATGCGCGCCTGCCGCAGCAGCATCGTCACGTGCGCGCGCAGCAGTCCGTAGGGCGGGCCGGTAAATCGGTCGCCCGCCTCGCCGATCTCCGCCGCGCGATGCAGTTCGCCCGCGACCTCGATATCGAGTAGCCGGGCCCGGCCGAAGGCGACCAGTCGCTCCACCGGCGCCGCCCCCGGCCCCAGCGGTGGCGGTCCGAACATGAACTCTTCCTGGAACTTTCGCTCGGCGTGGTCCAACAGTGCGCGCAACAGCCCCGACCTGCTGCCGAACCGTCGGAAGACGGTGCCCTTGCCGACGCCCGCGCGCTTGGCGAGCGCGTCCATGGTCAGGCCGTCCACACCTTGTTCGCGCACGATCTCCTGTGCCGCGTCCAGGAGTAGCTGGCGGTTTCGCGCGGCATCGGCGCGTTCGTGATTTCCGGGCAGGGGCGCACCGATGCCGAGCAACGGGCGCTCGGGCATCGTTCCGTCCGGCATGGATGTGCTGTAGCTCACAGGCCTCTCGCGGTTCTCCCGGGAATGTAATCGGACCATGGTCCGGTTAGTGTAGGCAAAAGACCGGACACCACATTCAGTACACCAGGAGTCATTCCATGAGCGAGCGAATCAACAACACGGCGCCCTTGGCGGACGGCGAAGCCGGGGCACGGACCCGGATCCTTACCCTTGTCGGCAGCCTTCGCGCCGCCTCGATCAACCGCAGGCTCGCCGAGGCCGCGGTGCAGACCGCCCCCGACGGCGTCGAGATCTCCATTTACGAGGGCCTTGGGGATATCCCCTTCTACAACGAGGATCTCGACGTGCCCGGCTCCGTACCCGCCCCCGCGCAGGCGCTGCGTGACGCGGTCGCCGCATCCGATGGCCTGCTCCTGGTGACCCCCGAATACAACGGCAGTATTCCCGCTGTGCTGAAGAATGCCATCGACTGGGCCTCGCGCCCGTACGGCGCCGGGGCGATCAAGGATCGGCCGGTGGCGGTGGTAAGCGGCTCGATCAGCCCAAATGCGGCCAAGTGGGCGCACGGCGACGTGGTCAAGGCGCTCGGTGTCGCGGGCGCCAGGGTTGTCGAGACCGCCCACCTGCACTTCGCCGGTTTCGGTGAGCGGTTCGCCGCATCGCATCCGCGCGAGGATGCCGAGGCGCTGACGCAGCTCGGCGCGACCGTGCACGAACTGGTTCAGGCGACCGGCGAACTGGTGTCCGCCTGACCGTCGAGGTTCCGCCCGCAGGGCCGCCCCCGATTCCACTCCGTGGAGTAGGGGGCGGCCCTTTTTCGTTCGTCGAAAGAAGTTTGCTGGAAGGGCGCTACGGTACGAAATTGTGATCTGCGCCACTGTTGTGTCGGGTTGCGAATCGACCGTCCTGGTACTTACCACTTGGGAATTTCATCGTTGTGACTCGCAACATGTCGTGTTTTATGACTCTGTCGGCCACTAGGTGTAGTGTCTTCCGTACTGGAAGACGGGATGAGATCAGCTTCGGCCGCGAGCGGCTGAGCAGGGGTTTCAGCTACCGATCCAGGAGTTTGCGCAGGTACGTCGGATCAAGCACTGCATACGGATCACAGGCTATGGATCAGGCATAGGAGAGAGGGACATCAATGACCATCACCGTGTACACCAAGCCCGCTTGCGTCCAGTGCAATGCCACCTACAAGGCGCTCGACAAGGCCGGGGTGGACTACGAAGTCATCGACATCTCCGAGAACGACGAGGCGCGTGATTACGTCATGGCGCTGGGTTATCTGCAGGCGCCGGTCGTCGTCGCCGGTGAGGACCACTGGTCCGGCTTCCGGCCCGACCGCATCAAGTCGCTCGCGACCGTGGCCGCCTGATCGTATTCAGCTTTCCGGTGTATCCGTTGGAAGGGGGAGGGGGTAGCCATGTCTACAGGGACAGCGCTGGTCTACTTCTCCAGCGCCTCGGAGAATACGCACCGCTTCGTCGAGAAGCTGGGACTCCCGGCGACTCGCATACCACTGCACACCGCTGACTCGCTGCGCGTAGACGAACCATACGTGCTGGTCGTCCCCACCTACGGGGGCGGTCGGCACGTACTGGGGGGAAATAGATCCGATAAGGATTTCGTGCCGCGGCAGGTCGCCAAGTTCCTCAACGATCCGCACAACCGTGCGCTGCTGTGCGGCGTCGTCGCGGCGGGAAACACGAACTTCGGCGATACCTATTGCTATGCGGGCGAGGTGATCTCGCGCAAGTGCGGGGTGCCTTACCTGTATCGCTTCGAACTCATGGGAACCGCTGAGGACGTCGAGCGCGTCCGCGAGGGATTGGGATTGTTTTGGCAACAGCAACGACAGCACCGACCGGCAAGACAGCCCGCTTAGAGCAGGCCCCGGTCCGTACCGCCGAGACGGGTGAGGTCATGGACTACCACGCCCTCAACGCGATGCTGAACCTGTACGGCCCCGACGGCAAGATCCAGTTCGACAAGGACCGCGAGGCCGCGCACCAGTACTTCCTGCAGCACGTCAACCAGAACACCGTCTTCTTCCACAATCTGGACGAGAAGCTGGACTACCTGGTCGACGAGAACTATTACGAGGCAGAGGTTCTCGAGCAGTACAGCCGCGCGTTCATCAAGTCGCTGTTCCAACAGGCCTACGCCAAGAAGTTCCGGTTCCCGACCTTCCTCGGCGCGTTCAAGTACTACACCTCCTACACGCTCAAGACATTCGACGGTAAGCGCTACCTGGAGCGGTTCGAGGACCGGGTTTGCATGGTGGCGCTGACGTTGGCGGCCGGTGACGAGGTGCTCGCGAGCAAGCTGGTCGACGAGATCATCGACGGGCGCTTTCAGCCAGCCACCCCGACCTTCCTCAACTCGGGTAAGAAGCAGCGCGGTGAGCCGGTGTCCTGCTTCCTGCTGCGCATCGAGGACAATATGGAGTCGATCGGACGCTCCATCAACTCGGCGCTGCAGCTGTCCAAGCGCGGCGGCGGAGTTGCCCTGCTGCTCACCAATATTCGTGAGCACGGTGCGCCGATCAAGAAGATCGAGAACCAGAGCTCGGGTGTCATCCCGATCATGAAGCTGCTCGAGGATTCGTTTTCCTACGCCAACCAGCTGGGCGCTCGCCAGGGGGCGGGCGCGGTGTACTTGCACGCGCACCACCCGGACATCTACCGGTTCTTGGATACCAAGCGGGAGAACGCCGACGAGAAGATCCGGATCAAGACACTGTCTCTGGGTGTGGTGATCCCGGACATCACCTTCGAGCTGGCGAAGAAGAACGAGGATATGTACCTCTTCTCGCCCTACGACGTGGAGCGCATCTACGGCGTGCCATTCGCCGATATCAATGTCACCGAGAAGTACTACGAGATGGTCGACGACAAGCGCATCCGCAAGTCGAAGATCAAGGCGCGCGAGTTCTTCCAGACCATTGCCGAGCTGCAGTTCGAATCCGGCTACCCGTACATCATGTTCGAGGACACGGTGAACCGGGCCAATCCGATCGCGGGCAAGATCACCCACTCGAATCTGTGCTCGGAGATCCTGCAGGTATCGACGCCGTCGCTGTTCAACGACGATCTGTCCTATGCCAAGGTGGGCAAGGACATTTCCTGCAACCTCGGCTCGTTGAACATCGCCAAGACGATGGATTCACCCGATTTCGCGCGGACCATCGAGGTGGCGATCCGGGCGCTGACCGCGGTATCGGATCAGACGCACATCTACTCGGTGCCCTCGATCGAACAGGGCAATAACGAATCCCACGCTATCGGCCTCGGCCAGATGAATCTGCACGGGTACCTGGCTCGCGAGCGAGTACGTTACGGGTCCGAAGAGGGTATCGACTTCACCAATATCTACTTCTATACCGTGGTCTACCACGCGATTCGGGCCTCGAACGTGATCGCGAAGGAGCGCGGCGCCTACTTCGGTGGCTTCCCTGAATCCAAGTACGCCTCCGGTGAGTACTTCGACAAGTACACCGATCAGGTCTGGGAGCCGAAGACCGAACGGGTCGCGCAGCTGTTCGCCGATGCGGGCGTGCACATTCCCACCCAGGACGATTGGCGTGAGCTCAAGGCCTCGGTCATGGAGCACGGCATCTACAACCAGAACCTGCAGGCCGTCCCGCCGACCGGCTCGATCTCCTACATCAACCACTCCACCAGCTCGATCCACCCGGTGGCGTCGAAGATCGAGATCCGTAAGGAAGGCAAGATCGGCCGCGTTTACTACCCGGCCCCCTACCTCACCAACGACAACCTCGAGTACTACGAGGACGCCTACGAAATCGGCTACGAGAAGATCATCGACACCTACGCCGCCGCCACCCAACACGTGGACCAGGGCCTGTCACTGACCCTCTTCTTCAAAGACACCGCCACCACCCGCGACCTCAACCGCGCCCAGATCTACGCCTGGCGCAAGGGCATCAAAACCCTCTACTACATCCGCCTGCGCCAAATGGCTCTGGAGGGCACCGAGGTCGAGGGCTGCGTCTCCTGCATGCTCTGATTTTGCGGCTCTGCGGCAACGGATTCCGTTGCCGCAGGCCTATTTTCAGCTTGAAGCGACCCTGCTGACCCAGTTGCGCCCGGTCATCGTAAGGCTCAGCCGAAGAGTTGGAGGGGAGTTACTACGACGGTGAAGGTGCCTACGCACCAGAGTTTGATCAATTGCCAGAGGGTGGGGAAGGTGTTGTCGGGGTAGCGCAGGCGTAGGCCGAAGAAGGCCTTGCCGAGGGTTGTGCCGGTTATGCGCTGGATGAATGTACGGTGCGCGAAAGATGTTGCGACCGCGGCGGTTACGGCCAGCGGAATGGCCTGCTCGGGGTCTGGGGAGTATTTGGTGATCGTGAGCCAGACAGCACCGCCGATGGCCGCGTGCAGCAGCAGATCGATGGCGAAGGCGATGAGCATCGGCCATCTCGGCTCTTCGATGGTGCCGTCGGGGCGCGGCCGACCGGCGTTCAGCGACATCGAATCGTATTTTTTCGCTTCGGGTTTGCGTACCGGTTCGACAGCGCGCGGTAACCCGTTCGGGTCGTGTTCGAACCGCGACCGCGCAGCCGGAGGCGGCGTCGGCGCGTCGGCATAGCGGCCCGGATTGCCATGCGCCACAGATATCTCCCGAGTCATCGTGTCGTGAGCTGGTCGCCGATCATTGTGTCAGCGGTCCCAGTGGTGGGAAGTCCGAGGTCCGCAGGCGCGGCGGCCTGCGGACCCGGGCAGTTACCGCAGGGCTGGGGCTATTTCGCGTTCGAAGAGGTCGATTCCACTGGTGTCGTAGGCGGCTTCGGGGAAGTTGAAGATGGCGTAGCCGAGGCCGAGGTCACCGACGGCGGACAGGCGCTCGGTGAGCTGTTCCGGGGTGCCTACGGCGGGGGAGGTGCGGAGCATGCCGTCGACGAAGGATTTGGCCTGGTCGTCGCTGATCACCGTGGCCAAGCGAGCCTGCAGGGCCGAAAGGCGTTGCTCTACTTCGGCTTCGGTGGATCCAACGACCGCGTTGAAGTTCGAGGAGCGCACGATGGCATCGAAATCGGTCCCCACCTCGGCGCAGTGCGCGCGCAGGATCTCGGACTTGTGGGTGAATTCCTCGGGTGCGCCACTGAAGTTGGTGTACTGGGCGTACTTTGCCGCGATTCGCAGCGTCTTCTTCTCACCACCGCCCGCGACCCAGATCGGAATACCGCCCTCCTGCAAGGGCAGTGGCCGCACAATCGCACCATCGACCTGGTAGTACTTACCGTCCAGTGTGGCCTTGCCCTCGGTCCAGGCTTGGCGGAAGATCTGCACACCCTCGTCGAGCCGCCCGAGCCGCTCACCCGCCGACGGAAACCCGTAACCGTAAGCGCGCCACTCGTGTTCGTACCAGCCGCCGCCGATGCCCATCTCGACCCGGCCGCCGGAGATCAGATCTGTGGTCGCGGCGACTTTGGCCAGATATGCCGGATTGCGGTAGCTGATCGCGGTACACATCTGCCCCAGCCGAATGCGTGATGTGGTGGCCGCGAACGCTGCCATCAGCGTCCACGCCTCGTGCGTCGCCTCCTCCGTCGGCACCGGCACCGTGTGGAAGTGGTCGTACACCCATAGCGACTCCCAGATCTCTCCGGCATCCGCCCGCTGGGCGAGATCGCGCATCACCCCCCACTGCGCCGCCGGGTCGATATCGACCAAATCCAGCCGCCACCCCTGTGGAATGAAGATGCCGAAGCGCACAGATCTCTCCTTCGTGTTTCTACCCAAACTAACCGCCATGATCCTCGCGGGCTCGCCATGATTGCCGCAGAGTTCGACTCGGTCTGCGTCGAATCTTCCGCTGGCCGGAAGCTTCGCTGGCGGCGCGGTGCGCTCCGGGTCATGCTGATCGAGCAGGGGCTGGCAGTCGGCGCCACCTCGACATCCTGACACCGGATGTGGGTCCGGTCATATTGGAGCCAGTTATCGTCGGTCTTTACGCGATTCGAGTGTGAACACCCGCGTCGCCGCATGTATCCTTCAACCGGAAGCTGTGCGGTCGGTCCGATCCGGCGGCGCATTCGAGTAATCCGCAGTGGTGACGGCCCTGTGGCGGCGTTGAGGAGGTGGGGTTGCGATGCGCAGCGAACCTCCCAGTCGAAGGCCGCGCGGCGCCGCCCCTTCGTAAAACCGTACTGCAGTAGTCGGTCCCGGGGTTGGTGCCCGCGGTGTGACTTCGTTTTCGATTCACTCGCTTACTCGCCGTGTGCTGAGGACCTCCCATGTCGCAGACCGATCTCATCGAAGCACGTCCGACGCTGTCCGCATCCCTGCAGGACATCGTGGACACCCATCGTGTCGACGCCGCGCTCGACTGGCTCGACAATCAGCAGCCGCATGTCATAGCGGACGAACTCGCACGCATGGACGCCGTCCAGGCGGGCATCGCCTTCCGTCTGCTCGACAAGGATCTGGCGCTCGCCGTGTTCGAGGAACTCGAACCCGTTGACCAGCAACAGATTCTGGAGGGCCTGCGCGATCAGAGCTTCCGCGATCTGGTCGAGGCGATGGATCCCGACGACCGTGCCAGGATGCTGCGCGAGGCACCGGCCAAAGTGGCCAAGAAGGTGCTGGCCGGACTGAGTGCGCGCGAACGCCGGATGACCGCTTCGCTGCTCGGCTATCCAGAGGGCTCGGTCGGGCTGTACATGACGCCGGAAGTCGTTGCGCTGCCGCGCAATCTGAGCGTTCCGGACGCTCTGCAGACGGTGCGGATCAAGGGCATCAATGCCGAAACGGTATACACGCTGCCCGTCGTCGACGCCGGCCGCCGACTCACCGGCATTGTCGAATTGCGTGAGCTGGTATTGAGTCGTCCCGATGCGATGGTGTCGGATCTGGTCGTGACCGAGCCGACATTCGTGCGTGCGACCGACTCCGCCGAGAAGGCGGCGCGGCTGATGCGCGAAACCAATGTCATCAATCTGCCGGTCGTCGACAGTGAGGACCGGCTGGTCGGACTGCTCACCATCGATGACGCGGTCGAGGTCATCGAGGCCGCCGACAGTGAGGATGTCGCCAAGCAGGCGGGTTCGGCACCGTGGGAGGGCCACTATATGGCGGCCAAGGTATTCCAGCTGGCCCGCTACCGCGCACTGTGGTTGCTCCTGTTGCTGTTCGCGGCCACCCTGACGGTCAGTGTCACCGACTTCTTCGAGGGCACCCTCCAGCAGGCGGCGCACCTGGCGTTGTTCATACCGCTGCTCATCGGTGCGGGCGGGAATGCCGGTGCCCAGGCGGCAACCGCATGTGTGCGCGCACTCGCCGTCGGCGAGGTGCGCGGCTCCGACCTGTTCAAGGTGATCTGGCGCGAATGCCGCGTCGGCCTGGTCCTTGGCACCATGCTGGCCACGGCGGGTATCGCCATCGGCGCGCTATTCGTCGATCCGGGCACGGCGCTGGTTGTTGGTATCACCCTGGTCATCATCTGCGGCTGGGCCGCGACCATCGGCGGCACAATGCCCTTGCTGGCCAAGCGATTCCGCATCGATCCAGCGGTCGTCTCGGCCCCGATGGTCACCACCCTCGTCGACGCCACCGGCCTCATCATCTACTTCACCACCGCCAAACTGGTCCTCGGCATCTGAGGCGAACATCCTGATGCACAAGGCCTGTCGTCTCTCGAACCGGACGGCCCCGCGTGTCTTCCGTGTGTCGCAATAGCATTCCGATCGAACTCTGGATGTGGTGAGAGCCGAACGCTATTGTCGAACATGTTTTCGACACTGAGTGGCCAAGGGGAGGGTTCGACCATGAGTACCAGCGGGAAGTCTCTCGAGCAACGAGTATGCGAATTAGAACTGTGGCGCGATCACCAGATCACCCGGGATACTGTGACGGTGACGCAAATCCACGAGCAGTTGGCTGCGATCCACACCAGCATGGGCGACATCCGCAGCAGTATCGGTGACATCCACACCAGTATCGGTGACTTGGATGGCCGTTCGGTCGCCTCACGCTTGATTTCGATGAATGTCGACATCGGGAATATGGCGTCGCGTCAAGATGTGATGGATGGACGACTGGCATCGATAGAGGCCGATGTCGGCACGCTCAAGTCCGATGTCGGCACGCTGAAGTCGGACGTCGGCGCGCTCAAGTCGGACGTTGCTCAGATCCTGGAAATTTTGCGGAAGCCCAACGGCGGCAAGTAGTCTCAGGCAAAGAAATCTGGCTCGGTCCCTGGGGATCGAGCCAGATTTCGTTGTGGGTGGTTCAGAACTCCCAGTCTTCGTCTTCGGTGTTGACGGCCTTGCCGATGACGTAGCTGGAGCCGGAGCCGGAGAAGAAGTCGTGGTTCTCGTCGGCGTTTGGGGACAGGGCCGAGAGGATGGCTGGGTTGACGTCGGTTTCGTCCTTGGGGAACAGGCCCTCGTAGCCGAGGTTCATCAGGGCCTTGTTGGCGTTGTAGCGCAGGAACTTCTTGACGTCCTCGGTGAGACCGACCTCGTCGTAGAGGTCCTGGGTGTATTCCACCTCGTTGTCGTAGAGCTCGAACAGCAGCTCGAAGGTGTAGTTCTTGAGGTCGTCGCGTTCGGCCTGGCCGAGCAGTTCCAGACCCTTCTGGTACTTGTAGCCGATGTAGTAGCCGTGCACGGCCTCATCGCGGATGATCAGGCGGATCAGATCGGCGGTGTTGGTGAGCTTGGCCCGCGAGGACCAGTACATCGGCAGGTAGAAGCCGGAGTAGAACAGGAAGCTCTCCAGCAGGGTGGAGGCCACCTTGCGCTTGAGCGGATCGTCGCCGCGGTAGTACTCCAGCACGATCTCGGCCTTGCGCTGCAGGTTTCGGTTCTCCTCCGACCAGCGGAACGCGTCATCGATCTCGCGGGTGGAGCACAGTGTGGAGAAGATCGAGCTGTAGCTCTTGGCGTGCACCGACTCCATGAACGCGATATTGGTGAGCACCGCCTCCTCGTGCGGAGTCGCGGCGTCCGGGATGAGGCTTACCGCACCGACCGTGCCCTGGATGGTGTCCAGCAGCGTCAGGCCGGTGAAGACCCGCATCGTCAGTTGCTTCTCGTCGGCGGTGAGGGTGTTCCAGGACGGAATGTCATTGGACACCGGCACCTTCTCGGGCAGCCAGAAGTTGCCGGTCAGGCGATCCCAGACCTCGGCATCCTTCTCGTCGGGCACCCGATTCCAGTTGATGGCCGACACCCGATCGATAAGTTTCATCCTGCCTCCACACCCTTCCCGAGCACGCTGCCGTCACGGAATTGCTTCACTCAGAACACTACTCCTGGGGGATGACAGGTCCGTGCAGCACAACACCTTGTGTCGCAGCGGTGTCTTTTGTGATGGTGCAGATGCGCCGGTGACCACCGCGTGCGGCACCTATTGTGCGGCACGCAGCGCGAAATCCGTGCATCGATGCCGGGGCCGTCATCGCGGTCGCCCGCGGTTTGCGGACCGGTCGGTCGCAGGCTCGTGGCGTGGTGCTGGTGTCGCTGCCTAGATTGCTGCGATTGCCGGGCGACCACCGATGGTGCGCCGGGCCCGGTTGGCCGCATCGAAGTGGGCGCAGCGTCACATTTTCACTCACGGATGTCGGGGCTCGACAGTAACATCGGTCCGACCGAGTTGCGGCAACCGAGGGGGCCCGATGTCCGCACCGACCGATCCGGATATGTCCGGTCTGCTCGGCCGACTCGCGCGTGTGCCGAGCGGCCGCCGGAGCAAATGGGTGGTGCTCGGCGTCTGGATCATCGCCCTGCTGGCACTGGGTGCCTTCGCCGGAAAGCTCACCGGCGCACAGAAGAACGACAATGTCACCTGGCTGCCCGACAGCGCCGAATCCACCCAGGCCTTCAAGCTGGCCGAGAAATTCGGCAATAGCGACGATGTTCCTGTGGTGCTGGTCTACGAGCGACGCGACGGAATCACGGCCGCCGATCGATTGGCCGTCGGGGTCGATGCCAATCGGTTCCGGCAGGTCGAGCATGTGGTGCCCGATAAGGTGCTCGGCCCGATTCAGTCCGGCGACGGTCAGGCGCTGGAAATTCTGGTGCCGATCTCGATGGGATCGGAGGGCTGGAACCGCCTGACGAATGTGGTCGGCGCGGTCGATGACGCGGCGGGGGAGCGGCCCGACGGATTGTCCTTCTATGCCACCGGGCCCGCCGGGTACGCGGCCGAATTCGGCGAGGTATTCAAGGAGATCGACGGTCTGCTGCTCTATTCGGCCGCTGCGGTCGTCATCGCCATCCTGCTGCTCACCTATGGTCCGATGCTGTGGGTGTTTCCGCTGCTCACCGTGGGAATCGCGCTGGTGATATCACAGGCCGCGGTATTCGGCGCGACCAAGGTCGGCCTGACCGTCAACGCGCAGAGCCAGGCCATTCTCACCGTCCTTGTCTTCGGTGCGGGCACCGACTATGCGCTGCTGCTGGTCGCGCGCTATCGCGAGGAACTGCGCCGCCATCGCGACAAACATGATGCGATGGCGGTGGCACTGCACCGTGCCGGCCCGGCGGTGCTGGCCAGCGGTTGCACCGTGATCGTGTCGATGTTGGCCCTGCTGCTGGCGGAAATGAACTCCACCAAGGGCATCGGGCCGGTCTGTGCCATCGGAATCACGGTGGCGCTGCTGGCGATGTTGACGTTGCTGCCCGCGCTGCTGGTGATCGTCGGCCGGTGGATCTTCTGGCCGCGGCATCCGAATTTCGGCACCGTCAACGAGACCGAATCCGGGCTCTGGGCGCGGGTCGGATTCGCCATCGCCCGGCGGCCGCGCGCCGTCTGGATCGGCACCGCCCTGGCACTGGGCGCATTCGCACTCGGCGCCAGCGGGCTGGAGGCCGAGGGCATCGCGAATAAGGACGCCTTCGTCGGCTCCTCCGCCGCGGTCACCGGAACCGAGGTGCTGGAACGGCATTTCGAGGCAGGTACCGGTCAGCCGGTAATGGTCGTCGCCTCCTCGGCACGCATCGACGCGGTCGCCGCGGCCTTGGGATCGACACCCGGAATTACGGCGCCGTCGCGACCGATCGTCAGGGACGACCTGGCCTATCTGGAGGGCACGCTCACCGATCCGCCGGACAGTCGTGCCGCCGAGGCCACCATCGACCGGGCGCGAGCAGCCGTGCGCGCGGTGGATCCGCAGGCCAGGGTGGGCGGCCAGACCGCCGTCGTGCTGGACATCAAACGCGCTGTGGCACATGACAACCGGATCATCGCGCCGGCGGTGCTCGCCATTGTGATGGTGATCCTGATGGTGCTGCTGCGCGCGGTGGCAGCGCCAATTCTGCTCACGGCGACCGTGGTGCTGTCCTATTTCGCCGCGCTCGGGCTGAGTCGCTGGATCTTCGATCTGGCCGGTTTCCAGGGCGCCGATGCCGGACTGCCGCTGTTGACCTTCGTCTTCCTGGTGGCGCTCGGCATCGACTACAACATCTTCCTGATGTCGCGGGTGCGCGAGGAGACGATCAAGCATCGCACCAAGGCGGGCGCGCTCATCGGTCTGGCCGCAACGGGCGGGGTGATCACCTCGGCTGGACTGGTTCTGGCAGGCACATTCGCGGTATTCGCGACCATGCCGGTGGTGACCTTCGCCGAGATGGGCATTGTCATCGCCGTCGGCGTGCTGCTCGACACCGTGATCGTGCGTTCGATCCTGGTCACCGCCCTGACCCTGGATATCGGCGACCGGATCTGGTGGCCGAGTGCGCTGGCCCGGCCGCGTTCGGCGGCCGAACCCGAACCGGAGATCAGTCTCAGTAGGTGACCCGCGCCGCCGCGCTGCGGCACTTCGGGCGCGTCCGGGGTTACGTTGTGGCCGTCGGTTACCACGCGTTTCGCCAAGGAGGGTGTGTTATGACCAGTCCCGGCCCGACCAAGACCGGACCCGCGCTCAATGACATGACGATCTTCGCGGGCGTATTGATTCTGATCACCGGCCTGCTGCATCTGCTCGCCGCCATAGCGGCCATCGCCAAGCGCGACTTCTTCGTCTTGACCGAGGATCAGGTTTTCCAGGTGAATGTCTCGGCCTGGGGTTGGGTCCATCTGGTGATCGCGGTGCTGATCATTATCGCGGGTATCGGCATTGTCACCGGGCAGACCTGGGGTTATCTCGCGGGCATCGTAATGGCCTCGGTCAGCCTCCTGGACAACTTCCTGTTCGCGCCGATGTACCCGTTCTGGTCGTTGGTGATGATCGCGCTCGATGTGCTGATCATCTGGGCGCTGGCGCGGCAAATCGGCGCCGACAGCACAGTCGTCCGATAGGTTTCGCGTGAGCGGCCCCCGATCCGTCGAGTGCGGGTCGGGGGCCGAGTTGTTCGCCTACCTGATGCGCGGCGGTGGTCCGCCCTGACCGCCGGGGCCGCCTTGTCCACCGGGACCGCCCTGTCCGGGTGGTGTGCCCCCGGTGCCGGACTGGGTGTTCTGCGATTTCTCGGCGACGCCAACGGTGATCGAAACGGTCATACCCGAACTCGGCGTGCCCGTGACCATGGCCATTTCGGCATCCCAGCCGTCACCGAAGACATTGTCCGAGGCGAGTGAGATCTGGGAGAGGTTGCTGATGCTCTGTGAATATCCGGAGTCGGCGGTGAAGACGGTGCTGCACACGTCCTGCGGCAGTGCGATCTGTGAGGTGAGCCGGGCGTTATCGCCCGCGACGGCGGTACCGAGCGAGTCGTAGACCTCGAAGTGGATATGAGGCCAGCGACCGGAGTAGCAGGCGGGGAAGATCGAGGTGAAGCTCACTTCGCCGTTGGCATCCGCGACCTGCACGCCACGCAAATAGTTCTGGTCGGTAATGCTCTTGCCGTAGAGCGAATATTCACCGGAACGGTCGCAATGCCATACGTAGACGGCCATGCCCGCACCGGCGGCGCCGCTCTTGGTCAAGTCCCGCAACTTCAACTTCAGGGTCATCGGAACACCCTGTGCGACACCGGAATACGCGCCGAAGCTGGTTGTGATATCGGATCGGAGGACGCCGGATTGGATCAGCACATTGGGTCCGTTGGAGCCGTCGCCCGGATATGGGCCTGCGGTCTCCTGCGGTGCGGCGGTAACCGTGCCAGTGCTGCTGCTGGTGGTCGTGGTGGTTGTGGAGGTCGCGGTGGTGGTCGTCGCCGACGCGCAGCCTGTCGTCACGGTCGCCGCCCCGGCCGCGCCGAAGAAGAACAGGGCGCGGCGACGCGACATCACCTTCAAGTCGTGGGCGAGGCCGAGATCGTGTTCGTCGACCTCGCCGGCGCCGTCGTGCCGGGGATGTGCGCTCACTGCATTGTCCTTCCGTTGGGGAGATTGCGCTGTCCACGGTGACGTTATGAACGGGTGCTATGGGTGGTATTGGGCCCGGCTGTGCGTGCGCTGTGCGTGATGCCGCCGCCTATGTTCTTCAGATCGCGTGGGAGTCGAATGACGCCAGGCGGCCGTAGCCAACGGCACGAGGCGCCGTCCGAATTCCGTGGTCGATAATTCGGTCGATTCGAATTCGGCATTCAGTCGGTGCTGTCAGCTGTCAAATGGTCATCGAGCACACGCGCGATGATCGCGAGCGCATGCGGCGAGGTTAGTTCATTGTGGGTGACATCTATCTCGTGGTTGAGGACGCGGCCGGTGGTATACGGACGCCAGCCGTCCGGGCCGACGAGATCGGAGGTATCGACAGTGGCGCTGAAATAGAGCAGGTCGCCGTCAAAGATCGGACGGCGATATCCGGTGCGGGTGCGCGCGGACGCGTTGTAGGAATTGGCCATTCGCTCGATGATCTCGGCATCGATGACTTCCATGCCCAGCCGGGCTTTGATGAGGTCAGCTGCCTCCTGTGCGCTGGCTTCGGCGGGCACGTCCTCGATGCCGAAGATCGAGCCGAAGGTATTGACGAACGCGCCCGCCGAGAGCGGTTCGATAGTGTCGCTATCGATATCGGCGTGGTCGCTGTCCAAGAGCGCGACAACGCCGACAGTTTCGCCCGCCGCCTGCAGTTTCGCCGCCATCGCATGCGCGATGAGACCGCCGAAGGACCACCCGAGCAGGTGGTATGGCCCGTTCGGCTGGACGGCTCGGATTTCGCGAATGTACCGGTCGGCGGCCTCCTCGATGGAGCGCGCCGACGGTTCACCACCGAGATCCGGCGCCTGCAGACCGTAGATCGGGCGGCCGGGCCGGAGCCGTTCCGCGAATCCCAGATAGCTCCACGACATTCCGGACGAGGAGTGGATGCAGAACAGTGCGGGTTCGGTGCCGCCGAGTCGGATCGGCAGGAGTACATCGAGGCCGAGTCCGGTTGGCGTGGTGGCGGTTTTGCGTGCGGCCGCCTGCGCCGCCAGGGCCGCCTTTTCGTCCGCGGCGGCCTGCTGCGCCGCAGGAGTCTGCGCGAAATCGGCTGCCGCACTGAGCACATCGGACCACACGGTCGCCAGCTCGGCGACCTCGGCGCGGTTCAGCAGTGTTTCGGGGAAGCGGATATTCGCGTGCAACCGATCGTCGATGACGAACGCGGTCACATCGATCGCGACCGTGACCGGGACACCGGGGTGCTCGTCGGCGCGCGGCTCACCGAATTCGTCGGTGGGCGACCAGCCGAGCCCCTCGAGCCCGGCCGGAATGTCGTCGGCCGAGCGCAGATCCAGGAATTCGAAGCCGATCTGTCCGGGCGGCCGGGATGGAAGTTGGTCTGCCACAGCATCATTGAGGTAGCGCAGCGCGCCGAAGCCGATGCCATGGTCCGGCACACCGAGCAGCTGATGTTTAATCGCGCGCAGTGCCGCACCCATCGCGAGGCCACCTGCGCAGGCGTCATCGATATCGACCTCGGTCAGATCCAGCCGAACCGGATAGATAGGGGTGATCCAGCCGAGAGTCCGACTCAGGTCAGCGCCCGGAATCGCGTGTCCCGGTCTGTCATCGGCTCTCAGGCGCAGCAGAGCCGTCGGTTCGTCGACCTGGTGGCGTGCCCGCCAGCGATTCAGCGCCAGGGCCAGGGTAGCGAGCAAGGTATCGGTGCCGCTGCCGTGCAGTAGCCCGGGCAGGGTGGCGAGCAGCGCGTCGGTTACCTCCTCCGAAACCTCGAGTCCGACCGTGCGCAGGGTGTGCGTCTGATCGATCACCGGATCGAGTTCGCGGGAGCCGACCAGCGGATCGGGACCGCTGAGCACGTGGCGCCAATAGTCGAGTTCAGCGATACGACGGTCGGCATGCGCGTCCTCGACCAGCGCGTGCGACCACCGGCGCATCGACGTACCGGTCTCGGCTAGCACGGGTGTATTCCCCACCGTCACCTGTGCCCATGCGGCGATCGAGTCCTGCACCAGAATTCGCAACGATGGGCTGTCGATGGCGATCATGTGCACCACCACAAGCAATCGGCCCGATCTCGTCCTGGCTCCGGCGTCGCCGACCGGGTCGAGCCAGACGGATTGCAGCACAATGCCCTTCGCTGGACTGAGCCGGTCCGCCGCGGCATCCAATTCGGATACGGCATATTCGCGCAGATCGAGCGGGTCGGCGGCGGCATCGAACTCGATGCGGTGCACCAGCGCGTCGACATCGACGGATCCGGGCTCGTCGACCCGTAGCCGCCAGCCGTCCTCGGCCTGCCACAGCCGCGAGCGCAGCATGTCGTGCCGGTCGACCACGGCGGTGAGTGTGGTGACCAGTTGGCCGCGTTCGATGCCGACCGGAAGTTCCAGCACCGCGGCCCGCGCGCAGCGATCGAAGTTACCGCCCCGCTGCACCAGGGCGCGCACATTCGGGGTGAGCGGGAGCTCACCGATACCACCGCCGGGCAGTTCGTCCAGCGGGACGACCGTGGCGGCGGCGTCGACGGCGGCAGCGAGCGCGGCTACGGTGCGATGTTCGAAAAGCTGCAGCGGTGTGCACTGGATGCCGCGCAGCTTCGCGCGGGATACCAGCTGGATCGCGAGAATGCTGTCGCCGCCGAGCGCGAAGAACGAATCATCGGCGCCGACCTTGTCACGGTCGAGAAGTTCGGCGTAGATCTGTGCCAGGATCTGCTCGGTCGCGGTCGAGGGGGCGCGGTATTCGGTCTCCTCGACGACGAATTCGGGTTCCGGCAGGGCCTTTCGGTCGAGTTTGCCGACGGCGTTGAGCGGGATGGCATCCAGGACGACGAAGGCGGCGGGCACCATATACGCGGGCAGTGTATCGGCGGCGACCGCGCGTACCTGCGCGATATCGAGTTCGACACCGGGCTTACGCACGAGATACGTCGCCAGCGCGGTCGATCCGGTGGGGCCGGGAACGCCGAGCGTTACGGCGAAATCAACCCCGTCCGCGCGGCCGAGCACCGCATCGATCTCGCCCAGTTCGATGCGCTGGCCGCGCACCTTGACCTGGAAGTCGGTGCGGCCGATGTACTCGAGTTCGAGGGACTGCCCTGCGGCGCGGGTCCAGCGCACCAGGTCGCCGGTGCGGTACATGAGTTCGCCGGGTTCGCTGAAGGGGTTGGCGATGAACCGTGATGCGGTCAGGCTCGGCCGGGCGTGATAGCAGCGGGCCAGTGCGGGGCCGGCGAGGTACAACTCGCCCGCGACGCCGATGGGCACCGGGCGCAGCCGATCGTCGAGGACCAATGCGGCGGCACCGCGGATGGGCGCACCGATGGTGACGGGTGCATCCGCGACCAGGGGTGCCGAACCCGTTGCCCAGATAGTGAATTCGGTCGGACCGTACAGGTTCACCATGGTCCGGTCGGTGCACCAGCGTTCGACGAGTTCGGCACCGACCGCCTCGCCCGCCACCGCGAGCACCCGCACGCTCGAAACCTCGGTGGGATCGATCGTGGCCAAGGCCGATGGCGTGATCACCATATGCGTCACGTGTTCAGCGGCGATCAGTTCGGCGAGTGCGCTGCCGCCGAAGACCTCCGGCGGGGCGACCACCGACGCGCCGCCGGATCCGAATGCCATCAGCGCCTCGAACACCGATGCGTCGAAACTCGGTGAGGCCACTTGCAATACCCGGGATTTGGCATCGACACCGAGCGATTCTCGTTGTGCGGCAATGAGATCGGCGATGCCGCGATGCGGGACCGAGACGCCCTTCGGTGTTCCGGTCGACCCCGAGGTGTAGATCATCCAGGCCGGATTGTCGGGATGGATCGAATGCGGGGACAGGGCAGCATCACTCGCCGCCCGCCAGCGTGCGCTGAATGCGATGTCGTCGAGGACGAGCCATTCGGTGCTGTCGGGCAGTAGTGGCCGATAGGCAGCGCGGGTGAGCCCGATCCGCGCACCGGAATCGGTGAGCATGTGATCGATGCGGTCCACCGGATGTTTCGGATCGACCGGCAGGAAGGCCGCGCCGACTTTCGCGGCGGCCCACATGCCGGTGAGCAGTTCGGCCGAGCGCGGGAGACCGAGCGCCACTACGGTTTCCGGTCCGATATCCGCTTCGAGGAGCAGCCGGGCCAGCTGATTCGACTGAGCGTCGAGCTCTCGGTAGGTCGTCGTATGACCGCCGGCGACCACGGCCGGGTGGTCCGGATACGACGTGGCGGATACGGCGAGTGCCTCGGCCAGCGTCATCGTGCCCGCAGTCCGCGGACCACGTACCGGAACCAGCTGTGTGCGTTCGGATTCGTCGAGGATATCGATATCGGCCAGACGTACATCGATATCGGAGACGACCGTGGCGAGTACGCGACGCCACCGCGCGGCGAAGGTCGCGATCGTGCTCGGATCGAAAAGATCTCTCGCATAGGTCATTACGCCCTCGACACCGTCCGGGCCAGCGGCGCCGAAACGTTCGCGCAAATCGAGGGTCAGGTCGAATTGTGAAGCAGCCCGATCGAAATCCTCTACCTCGAATCGCAACCCTGGCAGTTCCAGGACCGGTTCGACGAAGTTCTGCAGTGACAGCGACACCTGGAATACCGGGTGGTGTGCGGTCGATCGGGTTGGGTTCAGTACCTGGACGAGTCGCTCGAAGGGCACATCGGTATTGCTGAACGCATCCAGATCGGCGGCTCGCACGGTGGCGAGGAACTGGCGGAATCCGGTCCCCGGATCGACCGGCGTGCGCAGCGCGAGCGTATTGACGAACATGCCGACGAGTTGGTCGAGTGCCTCCGCGCCACGACCGGCGACCGGTGTTCCGATCACCACGTCGTCGGTGCCGCCGAGCCGCGCGAGCAGAGCCGCGAGTGCGGCGTGTACGACCATGAATACGCTGACATTGTTCGCGGCCGCGAATTCGACAATGGCACGGTGCAATGGCGCGTCGAGGGTGAAACCGAGGTCGGCGCTGCGCATGGATTGCACGGCGGGGCGCGGGCGGTCCGCGGGCAGTTCCAGCAGATCCGGCGCACCGGCGAGGGTGTCGATCCAGAACCGGATCTGGCGGGCCGCCAGCGATTCCGGATCCGACTCGCTGCCGAGCAGTTCCCGATGCCAGAGGGCGAAGTCGGCGTATTGCACCGTGAGCGGCACTCTGGGGGTTTCGGCCCCGCTGGCCCGCTCGGAGTAGGCGGCGACCAGATCGGCCGCCAGCGGCGCCATCGATGCGCCATCGGCGCTGATGTGATGTACGACGAGCACAACGACGTGCACATCGGCCGATCCGTCACCGACGGAATCCGCTACCGCGGTCTCCGTCGCGGTGTAGCTCGAAGACACCGGAGCCAGGCCTGCGGAGGCACCCGATGACACCGGTGGGACGCCCGCGGACGGGCTCGAGCTGACCGGCGCGACGGTGGCGGATTGCTCCGCCGCTCCCGGCGCGTCGCTGGCGGAATAACTCGATACGGCAGCGACCGGCTCCACGATCCGGAACAGCCCCACCCGCACCGGCGGCTCGATAGCGAGATCGAATCCGGTACCGGCCAGCTCATTGATGCGCGCACGCAGCGGGGCGCCGTCTTCGGTATCGAGCAGCGGCATGGGCGGCGCGGCCACCTGCACGCTGACGACCACCTGACGTGGTCCCTCTGCGTCGACGGGATACAGCGTGCGCAAACTCTCGTGCCTGCCGATCACATCGGCCATGGCCCGGCGCATCGCGTCGGTATCCAGGTGGCCGGTGAGCCGCAGCGCGACCGCGATGTTGTACGCCGACGAGGTGGGATCGAGCCGATTGAGCACCCACATGCGTTGCTGAGCCGGGGACAAGGGAACTCGGTCCGGCCTGATCCGCGGTGCGAGGACGAACCGGCCCGGTTTGCCGTCGGTCGCCGGGATCACCCGCGCGGACAGTTGCGCGACGGTCGGCGCGTCGAACAGATCGCGCAGCGCGATGGTCGAGCCGAGGGTCGAATTGATCCGTGAGACGACCTTGGTAGCGCTGAGGGAGTTGCCGCCGAGTTCGAAGAACGAGTGGTCGACGCTCACCTGTTCAGTGCCGAGTACATCGCCGAATACCTGGGCGACGGCCTGTTCGACGGGTGTGCGCGGGGCCAGATACGGCCGTTGCGCTACCGAGAAGTCCGGCATCGGAAGGGCTTTGCGATCCAGCTTGCCGACCGGGGTGAGCGGGATCTCGTCGAGCACCACGACGTGGCTGGGCACCATATAGCCGGGCAGTTCGGCCGCGACTCGGTCACGCAGCCGCTCGGGGTCCAATTCGGTGCCCGCCGTGGGCAGCACATAGGAGACCAGTACCGTCGCCCCCGCCGGTCCCGGCTGGCCGATGGTCACCGCGTATTCGACCTGTTCGTCACGGGAGAGCACGGCATCGATCTCGCCGAGTTCGATGCGCAACCCGCGGATCTTGACCTGGAAGTCGCTGCGGCCCAAGTACTCCAGTTCCAGCGCGTCGTCGGCTCCGACGACCCATCGGACCATATCGCCGGTTCGATACATCCTTTCCCCGGCCGCGCCATACGGATTCGCGATGAAGCGCGCCGCGGTCATTGCGAACCGATTGAAGTAACCACGGGCCAGCGCGGGACCGGCCAGGTACAGCTCACCCACGATGCCAACGGGTACCGGTCGCAGCCAGGTATCGAGCACCAGATTGGACGCGCCGCGGATCGGGCCGCCGATGGTGATCGGCTTCCCCGGCAGCAGCTCGGCGGGGTTGGTCGCACAGACGCTGAATTCCGTTGGGCCATAGAGATTCACCATCCGCCGCCCGACCGCCCAACGGTCGATCAGTTCGGGTGCGCCGGCCTCGCCCCCGATCCCGAGCACCTGTAGGTCGGGCAGATCGTTCGGCTCCATGGTGGACAGCGCCGACGGCGTGACCGCGGCATGGGTGACCCGTTCGGTGCGCAGCAGATGTTCGAGATCGCTGCCGCCGTAGACATCCGGTGGCGCTACCACCAAGCGGCCACCCGTCGAATGCGCCATCAGCAGTTCCATGACCGATGCGTCGAAACTCGGCGAAGCGACCTGGAGCGAACTGGTAGAGGGACCGAGTTCGAGGGCCTCTTGTTGTGCGGTGGCCATATTCGCCAGGCCACGATGGCTGACCAGGACCGCCTTGGGCTTACCGGTGGAGCCCGAGGTGTAGATCAGGTAGGCGGTCTGGTCGATATTGATGGGGCCGCCGCGCTCTTCGTCGGTGATGGGTGCGTCGGAGACGAGCATGACTCGTCGAATCGTGTTCAGGTCGTCGAGCAGCAGCCAGTCGATGGTGCCGGGCAATGTCTCACCGGTCGCCGTGACGGTCACTCCGATCGGGGCCTTCGAATCAGTGAGCATGTGCTCGATCCGCTCCACCGGGTAGCTCGGATCCAGCGGTAGGAAGGCCGCTCCGGACTTGGCGAGCGCCCAGACGGCCACCACGGATTCCAGTGATCGGGTGAGTGCGAGTATGACGAAGATCTCCCGGCCGACACCGCGGCCGAGCAGTACCCGGGCGAAGCGGTTGGACCAGGCGTCGAGTTCGCCATAGCTCATGCTGAGATCGCCCGCGGTGATCGCGATGGCATCGGGATCGACGCGCGCGCCCGCCGACAGGATCTCCGGAAGTGTCTGCGGCGGAACCGATTCCGATCCGCGCACCGGCAGCAGGGTGGCCAGTTCGGCGTCGTCGCAGTATCGCAGTTGGGAGACGAGGGCATTCGGGCTGTCGGCGAGTTGGGTCAGTAGCCGGATGAAGCGATCCAACAGTGGTTGTGCCGCAGTGATATCGAGCTGGTCGGCCATGAATTTCAGGCTGATGCGCAGTGTGTCGTGCCCGTCTTCACCGTGCACCGGAATGACCATGAGGCCCAACGGGTAGGGCGTCGCGTCGGTGCCCTCGATATCGAGCACCCGCATACCCGCGATATCGAGCGCCTGCGACAGTGCCTCCCGGTCGATCGGATACGACTCGAATACGGTCAGCGTGTCGAAGAGTTCGGCAAGACCGACGGCACGGTGGATGGCGGCCAGTCCCACATGCTGGTGGTCCAGCAGGCGCGCCTGCTCGGCCTGGATGCGGGTCAGTAGCTCGGCGACCTTCTCCGCAGGATCGAGTTGGACCCGTACCGGGAGCGTATTGATGAACAGCCCGACCATCTCTTCGACACCGGGCAGCTCTGGTGGCCTACCGGATACGGTGCCGCCGAACACGACATCCGTGCGTCCGGTCATCATGGCGAGCAGCATTGCCCATGCGGCCTGCACCATCGTATTCACCGTCGCGCCGGATTCGCGTGCGGTGGTCTCGAGCCGCTCGACCGTGGTGCGGGTCAGGTCGCGAGAGATCATTCCGGTCTCGGTCGATTCGATCCCGGCCAGTGTCGGGACCGCGCGCGTCGGCGTATCCACGCCGGCCAGCGCTTGCGTCCAAGCCGCGAGCGAGGCCTCGTTGTCCTGCTCATCGAGCCACGTCAGGAACTCCCGGTAGGAGTGCGCGGGCGGCAGTGTGGACGTGTCGCCCGTCATGACGTAGAGCGTCAGCAGCTCGCGCACCAGTAGCGGCGTCGACCAGCCGTCCAACAGCAGATGATGATTGGTCATGACCAGCCGATAGATATCGGCCCCGGTGCGGATGAGGGTGAAGCGGATCAGGGGTGGGCGATCGAGTTCGAATCGGGTGCGGGCGTCGACGGCAATGAGGCGGTCGACTTCGCGGTCACGTTCGTCGGCGTCGGCGATATCGGTGAGATCGATATCGTGCCAGCGGATTTCGGCATCGGCGAGCACCAGCTGGCGCGGACCGTCGTCGGTTTCGGTGAAGGCGACGCGCAGGTTCTCGTGCCGTTCCAGCAGGGCCTGCGCCGCATCGCGCAAGCGGGCGGAATCCACGGTGCCCGCCAGGGTGAGCATGGATTGGACTGTGTAGTCGTCGGCGGTATCGGTGTCGTAGAGCGCGTGGAAGAGCAGACCGTACTGCAGCGGCGACAGAGGCCAGACGTCGACGAGATTCGGGTAGGTGCGCTCCCAGCTCTCGATCTGCTGTTGGCGCACCGGGACCAATTCGAAGTCGGATGGGGTGCGTCCGCCCGCGTCCGGCGAGTCGGCGTGCACCGCGAGCGCACGCAGCGCCTGCGACCACAGCTCGGCGAGTCGACCGACATCCGCCTCGTCGAGCAGCCGCGAGGCGTAGGCCCAGGTGACCTCCAGACCGGCATCGGTGAACACCGCGTTGATATCGACGACCGCGGCCAGTGGCGCCGATTCGTTGTGCGTCGCCGCGAAACGCTGTGGCAGCCACGCTCCCGCGTGCCCGCCGGTGAGCGCACGGCCGAGATAGTTGAAGCTGAGCTGCGGGATCGGCGCGTCCGCGAGCGCGGCAGCGGACTCCGGATGCTGATAGCGCAGCATGCCGTAGCCGATGCCCTTATCCGGTACCGCGCGCAGCTGTTCCTTGACCGCCTTGATCGCGGTGCCCGCCGCGCCGCCACCAGCGAACGCGTCGTCGAGATCGATACCGGTCACATCGATGGCCACCGGGTAGATGTTGGTGAACCAGCCGACCGTGCGGGCGATATCGGCGCCGGGCAGCAGCGTCTCGGATCGGCCGTGGCCTTCCAGGGTGAGCAGCGCGGTAGTGCGATCGCGCCAGCGGCTCACCGCGAGGGCGAGTCCGGCGAGCAGCACATCGTCCGCACCGCAATGGAATTGGTCGGGCAACGTGGCCACCACGGTGTTCGCGATATCCGGGTCGACGGTGGTCCGGCACTGGCCCATGGTGGCCACGACGTCGACCGCGGGATCCAGTGTCGCCGAGCCGATGGCCGGATCCGGGGTAGCCAGCATCTCTTGCCACAGTGGTAGTTCGGCCACCCGCTCGGGCGCCTGTTCGGCTTGACCGTATGCCCACCGTCGGAAGGAGGTGCCGACGGGCGCGAGTGCGCCGCCCGCCGCCGCGATCGCCAGATCCGGCAGCAGGATTCGCCAGGAGACACCGTCGGTCACCAGATGGTGCAGCACCAGCCAGCACAGTGGATCGGCGCCCGTCCGCTCGATCAGCACGAAGCGCGCAACGATACCCGCCTCGGGGTCGAGCAGATCCGCCGCGTGTTGTAACTCGCGTTCGTAGCTGTCGTCGGATTCCGCGTCGGCCGCGACTACCTCGATCAAGTCATCGGCGGTTATCGAATCACGCTCGGTGACAACCCATTCCCAGCCTTGTTCGGTGTGCCGCAGTGAAGAGCGAAGCACATCGTGATGGTCGATGAGAGCTCGGACCGCCGCGCTGAGCTGGTCGCGACCGAGACCCTCGGGTAGACCGATCAAGACGGCCTGACCGAAGCGGTTCCAGGTCGGTCCCTGCTCCACCATGGCGTGCACGATCGGCGTGAGCTCCACGGTGCCGACCCCGCCGCCGGGCAGTTCGGTGATCGTCTGCGCGCGCACGTCGGTCGCGATCGCGGCCAGCGCGGCAACGGTCTTGCGCTCGAACACATCTCGTGCGCTGAAGCCGATCCCAGCCGCCTTCGCGCGCGATACCAACTGGATGGAGACGATACTGTCGCCGCCGAGTGCGAAGAAACTCTCGTCGACACCGACCGTCTCCAGTCCGAGCACATCAGCGAACAAATCGGCCAGTGCGGCTTCGCGCGGCGTCGAGGGCGCCCGGCTCGCAACCGCTCGGACGCTGAAATCGGGTGCGGGCAGTGCCCTGCGGTCCACCTTGCCGAGCGGTGTCAACGGAATGCTGTCGAGCACCATGATGACCGAGGGGACCATATAGGCCGGAAGCGTCTCACCGGCAGCGGCTTTCAGCGCCTCGGGGTGAATCTCGGTGCCTGGCTTGCCGAGCACGTATGCCACCAGCGCGGTCGCTCCGGCGGGAGTCTCGGCACCGATGGTGAGTGCGAAGTCGACATCGGGCTGCCGTTGCAGCGCGGCATCGATCTCGCCGAGTTCGATGCGGAACCCGCGCACCTTGACCTGGAAGTCGCTGCGGCCCTGGTACTCCAGCTCGTCGTGCTCGGTCCACCGCACGAGATCGCCGGTGCGGTACATCCGCTCACCCGGCGTGTACGGGTTGGCGACGAAACGGCTGGCGGTCAGCCCATTGCGCTGGTGGTAGCCGCGCGCAACGCCCGCACCGGCCAGATACAGCTCACCGACCGTGCCGCGCGCCACCGGTCGCAACCACGGGTCGAGCACGACAGCGGTGACACCGAGAACGATGCCGCCGATGGTGACCGGCGCGCCGGGGCGCAATGGTCCGCTCAAGGTCACGGTTACGGTGGTTTCGGTGGGCCCGTAGCCGTTCAACAGCGTCCGCCCGGCCCAGGCGGTCACCAGCTCCGGCGGACACGCGTCACCACCGACGACGATCGTGTGCAGATCCGGCAGCGTCGCCGGGGCCAGCGAGCCCACCACCGTCGGGGTGACATTGAGATGGGTGACCCGGTGCGCGCGCAGGACCTCGGCCATTTCCTCGCCCGCATACGCCGACGGCGGCACTACCGCGAGCGTCGCACCCGCGGCGAGGGTCACCAGGATCTCCTCGACGGAAATATCGAAACTCGGCGAAACCGCGTGTGCCACTACCGAATCGGCGCCGACGCCGAATCCGGCGCCGGAACCGGTGACCAAATTCGCCAGGCCGCGATGCGACACCAGCACACCCTTGGGCAGTCCCGTCGATCCGGAGGTGTAGATGATGTAGGCGATCTGATCCAGGTGTACCGGCGCGCGGCGGTCGGCATCGGTGATCGCCGCCGAATCCTGTGCTTCCACCGTTTCGGCCGTCGCTTCATCGTCCAGCGGCAGCCAATTCACACGGTCCGGCAGGGACTTTCGCGCCGCGTGCACGGTCAGGCCCGCGACGACACCGCTGTCGCCGACCATATGCTCGATCCGGTCGGCGGGATAGGTCGGGTCGATGGGCACGAATGCCGCACCGGATTTCGCCACCGCGAGCGTGGCGAGGACGGATTCGGCCGAGCGCGGAATCGAAATCGCAACGGTGCGTTCGGGTCCGGCGCCCGCCGCGATCAGGACGCGGGCCAGGCGGTTGGTGTACTCGTCGACCTGTCGGTAGGTCATGCTGGTATCGCCGCTGCGCAGCGCCACAGCCTCCGGGGCGAGCGCGGCACCGGCCGCGATGATTTCGGGGAGGGTGCGCGGTGCGACGGCCTCGGGTCCGCGCGCGGGCACCAGCTGATCCCGCTCGTCCGGGGAAACGACTTGGACGGTACACAGCGGCGCATCCGGTCCGGCGGCCAGGAACGCGTGCAGGAACATCGAGAAGCGGGCATGGTGTGCCGCCAATTCATCGGTGCTGTACAGGTTCCCGTTGCCCTGCAGATCGATGTGGGTGCTCTCGCCGCCGACGCCCGGATACAGGTTGAAAAACACGTCATCGATCAACCCGGATGTCAGCACGTGCAGTCGTCCGGTGACCGAGCCGAGCTGAATCCTGGTGTCTACCATCATCAGATTTACGGCCGGGCCGAACGACGACGCCTCGTCCATCGACCAGCCGAGATCACGGACGATGTCCTCCTGCCGATAACGCTGCCTGCGCAGCGCCCCGGTCAGCTCACTCTGCGCTGCCCGGATCACGTCACCGACCGTGGTGGTCGGTGCCAACCTCAGGCGCATCGGAACGACATTGGCGATCATGCCGCCGGAGCGGCGCAGCGCCGCCGTGGTGCGTCCCGAAACCGGAAGGCTCAGTACTACTTCGGGCGCGCCGGTCATCGCGGCGAGATAGGCGCCGAAGGCGGCGACGATCGTCGGCGCTGTGTTCGAGCCCGCCGCCTTCGCCACGGTATCGAGCAATTCGGCCGTCGCGGCGGGCAGTGCGCCCGAGACCCGGCTCGGCGGCGCGTCGACATCGGCCTCGCGACCCGCGAGATTGACCGGGTCGGCCATCCCCGCCAGATGCTCGCGCCAGTACTCGCGGTCGGCCTCGAATCGGTCCGAGTCGCGGTAGGCCAGATCGGCCTCGACGATCTTCTGCAGTGGTTCGGCCTTGGCGGGCGGCGCCTCGCGGCCCTCGATGGCGGCGTTGTAGATCTCACCGGTGCGCTGTACCAGTGCGAGCGCACCCATACCGTCGAGCACGATGTGGTGCATGCGCGAGTACCAGAACCAGCGATCGTCGGCGACCTGGAGCATGGCCATCGCCACCAGTCGATCGCGCATGAGATCCAGTGGGGCGGCGTACTCCGCGCGCATCCAGGCCTGTGCCGCCGCCTCGGGATCGGGCTCGTCCCGCAGATCGATGACGATGGGCTCGTCTTGCAAGGTCGTGTCGATGTACTGATACGGCTGACCCTCGACATCGAGCAGCCGGATATATCCGGTGCCGAATTCCCGTCCGGTCCGGCGCGCGGCCTCCGCCAGCGCGTCGAGGTCGAGTTCGCCGACCAATTCGACGTACTGTGCGATCGAAATGGGCGTATCACCCGCGATGTGCTGGGCGAACCAGATGCCGCGCTGGGCTGCCGACAGCGGAAACGCGCTGTTGGGCGGTGCGGTGCCTATTTTTCCGTTCGAGGACGATGGCTGTTGCATAAAAGCACACCTGCGTTCTGACGTCTGGAGCGGTGGTACACCGCTGGTCCCGACCGTCGCGTAGTAGCAAGTTCATTTTGGACCGGTGCCGAGCCGACCGAAGGCGTATTGACAACACTGTGTTCGATCGGCGGCGTATGTGGTTGCGCGCGGTGCCGCCCCCGAGACCGGCATACGCGCCGCAGCGCGCCCGAACTCCGTGGGTTCGGGCGCGCAGGCTGCGTAACGGGTCAGGCGGACTTCCGCTCGGTCAGCCGATCGGCGGCGGTGATCGGGGCGTCGGAGCTGACCAGGTAGCGCTGCAGTGTCGAGCGGTCGTCCAGGAGCAGCCAGTCGATGTCATCGCTGAGCTCGGGACGGCGGTCCTTGGTGGTGATGCCGAGGCGAGCACCGGGGGCGACGGTCGCGTTCTGAGCCACCGATGCCGGAGTCGCGCCGAGCTTGACGACCGCGGATGTGGCAACCGTGGCTTCGATCTGCGGGTCGATCGCCAGCGCGATCCGGGCGTGCCCTGCGGCGCCACGGGCGATCAGCACTCGGGCCAGCCGGTTCGCCCAACGATCCAGCTCGACGTTGGCGAGCGTCCCCGAGTTGCCCAGGACCGCGGCCTGCTCGAGCTCGGCTGCGTTGCGCAGGCGCGGCTGCAGCTGGATGACGTTAGTGGCGGGCGTTTCGACCAGAGTGCTCATTGCGATCCCCTCAAAGGTTCCGTCTTGTTTCTCGGTGTACCTCTAATCTCCCTGCTGGGAGGGGCTGGCGACAGCTACCCAAGCGCTGGTAGGCGCACTCCAAGGGTGTGCGAATCCATACCCAAGGTGTGCGAGGAAGACCGGCCGATCAAGCCATTCGCAATGACAACGGAGTGAGTTTTGCGAGCAAGGAGTGCGTGGCCTGTTTTCGCGTCCGAGTTGTTGATGTGCATGTGGCGCGGGCACGAGTCTCGCCCTTCCGGCACGCGTACATCAGGTGCCGAACGCCCCGCCCTCACCAACCCCAACGGAGCGAGTCTTACGAGCGAGGAGTTCGCGGCCCGTCTCGCGTCCGAGTCGTCGAAGCGCATGCGACGAAGTCGCGAGTCTCGACGGCTCGGACGCGAGACACCAGGGGGCCGCGAACACGCCGCGGCGGAGCCGCGGCCATTAAACAGAGCCCGCGAACACGCCGCGCCCGCGCGGCCGAAAACTCAGACGGCGCGCCGCGGGCGTGCCAAATTCAACACAGGTACCGTACGGCCGTGACTTCTGTGGAACCCCCCGAGCACGTGCGCGCCACGTTCGGTCTGCGCGAAGTGACCCCGGTTTCGCTGGGAGACTGGGACGGCGGCTGGCGGCTCGGTGACGTGGTGCTGAGCCCGATCGCCGATCATGCCAGGGCGGCATGGTCGGCGAAGGTCCGCGAAACCCTCAAAGTTGACGGTCTACGCCTGGCCCGCCCCGTGCGCGCCACCGACGGCCGCTACGTGGTATCCGGTTGGCGCGCCGATACCTATCTGGAAGGTGTGCCCGAGCCACGCTATGACGAGGTCGTTTCGGTATCGCTGCGGCTACATCAGGCCACGGCGGAGCTGGAACGACCACGGTTCCTGGTGCAACCGCCGGTCGCCCCCTGGGTCGATGTCGACGTCTTCGTCGCCGCCGATCGTGCCGCCTGGGAGGCGGTGCCGCTGCGGAGTCTGCGCTCCGGTGGCATCACTCCGGCAACTTCTCCCGACGGCCAGCGCAGTATGGAACTGATCGGCCAGCTGGCCACCCTGCGCAAGCCGGTTCAAACCCCCGCGCAACTGGTGCACGGTGACTTGTTCGGCACGGTTCTTTTCGCCGGAGTCTTCACGCCCGGTCTCACCGACATCACGCCGTACTGGCGCCCGGCAGCATGGGCCGCCGGTGTCATCGTCGTCGACGCACTCGCCTGGGGCGGCGCCGACGACGGCCTGCTCGACCGGTGGTCCGATCTACCCGAATGGCCGCAGATGTTGTTGCGCGCGGTCATGTTTCGGCTTGCTGTGCATGCGCTACATCCCCGCTCGACGCCCGATGCGTTCCCCGGACTGGCGCGGACCGCGGATATGGTTCGCCTGATGCTCTGAGTTTCGTCTCGACCGCGCGATCGCCCGGTTATCCGATCTGCGTCGTGTGCTGCAACGGTTGCTTTATGCTCGGACAATCGCCACCAGGCGGCGTTGTGCTACCTGCTTTGCGGGCCACCGGGATGCTGTGTGGTTGCCCGTGTTCGGACGGCTCTGCGACCGGTTCGGGTGATGCCGGAATGGAACCAGATCGGACCCTCGTGGAGCCAGCGTAAGCGTTGTGCCCGTGCTAATTTGACGTTCGTGGACGCGGTGTGGACCGGCGCGCCTGCGACATGGGGTGAGGACGGCAGCAGGTGAGAATCCAACCGAGGCAACAGATTCTGGATGTATGGCGCGCCATGCTCGCCGCGTGCTGGGATGGCAGGGATTGGCGTTGGGGCGGTCGGACGGACGCCAACTCTATCAGCGATTCCGAGCAGTTGCTCTGCCTGCTGTATCCGGCCACCGAGATCGATATCTTCGCGCTGGACAATCCGGATCGGATGGAAGACGACGTCAGTTCGGTTCTGGAACCGCTCGGCGGTCCGAAGCAGATCGGCAGTTTCGTTGTGTGGCTGCTCGAGCGTTATATCGAGCAGAACACCCGTGACGACGGACAGCCGGACTTCTCCGCGGGCAGCTATCTGCGTTCCGCCGATGAGCGCGAACCCAATGCGGCACAGCGCCGCATCGAGGTTGTCGACTCGTACTCGATGTCGCTGACCGTCTGTATGGCGGGTCTGCGCTTCCTGCGCGCCTTCCGCGGTTGGGCGCGACCGGGGGAGCTGACGCAGCGGATCGATATTCTCTCCGGGCAGCTCAGCGCGCGGCTCACCGCGGCGATGACCGGACTGGTCCGCAGCTTCGTCGTCAATACGGTGAAACCGAAATCCCCTGAGGGACAGGCCATTCTGGGGATGTTGAACCAGACCGGTGAGCCCGAGCAGGCCATGGTCGACGGTGTGCGGCGCAGTCTGGAACGGGTGCGGGCGCGGTTGCGCAGTGATGTCACCCTGGGCCAGGAGGAATCGGTCAGGGAGCTCGAGGACGAGAATCTGCTGTTCGAATGCGGCTGGAGTTGGGGTATAGCGCGCGACGCCACCGAGGTCGACTTCGTCGAGGCGCAGATCGCGAGTGAGAAGGGTATCGCCGATCCGCGCCCGTATCTGTATTTCACGGTCGTCGCGTTGGACGGCATCAACGACCTGGTCTCCCCACGCACCGGTGAGCTGGGTCTGCTCGACGAGAAACAGCACCGACTGGCGCAGGCCCTGCGTACCCGCTGGGAGTTGACCCAGCGCTACTGGTCGACGGTCGCGCGCTTCGGCTCGGGCAGTTGGCCGCTGGAGGATATTCCGTGGCGCACCTCCGACGGCGAGCAGTCGGACTACTTCAGTCTCATCGTATCCGCCGTACTGATCCAGGATCTGGTCGCGCGTACCGCCTCCGATGACGACTTGACGAGGGCGGTGGCCATTTTCGACGAGTTGGCCGGCCGCGGCCGGATCATTCGCCGCACCATGCACGATGACCCGGCGGTCGCGCTGCACACTCCCGGCGTGCGACTGACCCTGCGGGGCAGTGAGGTCGTCGATGCCGGACCGACACTGCAGTGGGAGGTTTCGGACTTCTCGGCGGTACTGCTCAAGCGAATGCTGCAGGCGGCCAGGCTGTCCAACAATGTCGCGGCCCGCGACAAGCTGATGGAATTGGCCAAATCGGTGATGGAGCATCTGGATCGCCGCATGCTGCGGGCCGGAGCGCCCGGACTGTGGGACGATCCGGCGGGCGCGTTCGGTGAGAACGGCGATGCCGAGGTCACAAAACCGTCCTGGTACATGACCGAACGCGTCATCGAATGTCTGGTTGCCGCGGACCGGACCTACCGTGAACCGCCGCCCAATTGGCCGGATCTGCAGGACGTCGCGCGGGTCATGCTGAATACCGCCGAGCATCGGTTCGATCAGGAGATGCTCGGTGTCAGCATCGATGACACCTCGGGCAACCGCGCCGCGCTCGATCGGGTGGAGGACCATATCGATCAGGCCAGGCGGTTGGTGCGCGAGGATTCCGCGACCACCTTCGTGCACGCCCTCGACGCGCTGCGTGAACTCGACCGACTGGCCGCCGCCCGCCGTGATGCGACAAGGAACCCCTAGCGCATGATCGTATTCGCGACCTCTGACAAGGGCGGCACCGGCCGCTCGGTGACCAGCTGCAATCTCGCCTATCGGATGTGTGTGCGGGGTAAGCGGGTCGCCTATCTGGATTTCGATTTCGGTTCCCCGACCGCGGGTGCGCTTTTCGAGATCAGCGGTGTGGAGCGCGGTATTTCCAGTGGCGACGGCCTCCATTCCTATTTGCTGGGCAAAGTGGGCGTCGCCGCGCGAATCGATGTGCGGGATAACACCGATCGCCGTGAATTGCGCAAGATGCGCACGCGAACCGGCAAGCTGTTCCTATTGCCCGGCGATGCGGGTGGCGCGGAGTTCACCAAGATCGATGACCTTACCCTGGAAAACTGCGCCAAGTTGCTGCTCGAACTCGACCAGGACTTCGATGTCTGCATTGTCGATCTCAGCGCGGGCCGCTCGGTGGCGATGGAAATCGCGCTCAAGGCAACGGCTTTGCCGCAGCTGGCCACCCGCACGGTGCGCTGGTTGGTGTTTCACCGCTGGACCCGTCAGCACATCATCGCCGCACACGGTTTAGTGCGCGGGCAGTACGGAATTCTCGATTGCGGTGCGGGCGCGGGGCACGATCCCGAGGTGCTGCTGGACAACATCAGGTACGTGCGTACCGCAGTGCCGCAATTGAACGAGGCCACCGAATCTCCTGGGCCGCAGGCGGCTTGGTTGCATCAGCAGGACTCCATGTTGAAACGGCTGGCATCGACGAACAAGGTCGGTGCGAGCGCGATGCTCGGCGAGACCCCGGTCGAGCCGGTATTGCAATGGCGCGAACAGCTGATTCTGGATATCGACGTGCAGAAGGAGATTGCCAACAAGGCAACCGTCGAGGCCTTCGATACGCTCGCCGATCGTGTGCTCGATCCAGCCACCTGGCGCCGAATCTGAATCGACCGAACTCGAGCACACCGTCGGATGAAAGGGGATATCGAGTACATGGAGCATGCCGCAGGCTACAGCGAGGCCACCGAGCACCCGCGCGTCGCCAAGGTGCCGCTTTCTCATGTGTCGATCGAAGTCGGACATTTCTATATGCATGATCTGGCCAATGGGGAGGAGAAGATTCGCGCGCAGTTCCGCCGGATCGTGCCGCTGGTCACGGCATTCACCGAGGCCGCGAAAATCGAATTCGGTCCACGAGCCAGGGTGAGCACCTGCTTTCTGGTCGATGACTATTTCCGGTCCGATACCAATCCCGGCGAAATCCTCGACAAATTGCTGCGCAATGCCGACGAATGTGGTTTGACTATCGACTATTTGGCGCGCGAGGCGGGATGCTGGGAGGTTCCGGCCGCCGAATACGGCGCGGTGAGCGCACCGCGTATCGAGCTGGCCGAATTGGTCCGCGCCCGCATCGTGGCCGAACCGCCGGAGGGCGCGAACGGTCGCAGGCCACCCACCGCGGAATCCGGCTGGCTGTGCAATGGCCGACGTGCCTCCGATGATCCCTCGGAGCAGGCGATGCACGACGAGCCGTACGAACCGGCCGAGGAGTTCGGGCGGCGCGAGCATTCGATTTTCCTCGATGTCGAAATGTGGAGTAAGCAGACCCGAAAGGTGAACGGACGCAAGGAAGTATTCACCAAGTGGTCCTGCCCGTATCTGGCCTCCATCTGGCAGTTGCTGCGACTCGGCATGCTGCGATTCGACGGTATGCCGGTGGTCGAGCCACAACCGTGGGAGCCGGGTGTGCCGTGGCCGGGCAGTTGGTGGGAGATGCCAGCGGTGGTCCAACTGAATCCGCGGGCCAAACCATTTGCCGCATATCGGTCACTTTCGCTGCTGCCGCAGCGATATCTGGGTATCGAGCACGCGGTACGGGTAATACTCGATCACATCCAACTCGACGACGAAGTGGTGGATCAGATCGTCGCCAGGGGCAACGAGGAGGGTATCGACGTATCGCGCAAGGTGACCGAACGCCTCACCCATTTCCTGCTGGACGGATCCTGACGTGAACGAACCGAACGATTCGGCCGCGCGCCGGATGCGCACGGCTCGGTCGACGCCGCACCTGCGGCAGCTGCGTCGCGGCCGAGCCGTGCGCCTGCTGGTGCGTGCCGGTGCGGCACAGAACAGGACACCCGTCGGCCCCCTGGTCGTATTCGGTGAGGTGGACACCTGTCTGCTGCCCGCTGCGACGCCGCTGACGCGCGGTGATCTCGAGGAACTGCTCGAGCTGGTGCCGGGCCGTCCGATGCTGTGGCGGGAGCGGCCGATGTCGCTCGCGGTTTCGCCGACCACTGCCGAGGGTGTGGATTGTCGGTTGGCGGCCCCGTCGCATCCCGACGTGCGGGCGATCGGCACCGTGGCAACGCATGCGGTCGTCGTCGGCGGACGAGTGCTGCAGAGTTCGGCACGTACCAGGGTCGTTCGAGCCGCTGGCGATCAGCGCCGGACGTGGTCGCACTATCTGAGCCAGGTCGGCGTATCCGAGGTGATCACCAAGGTCACCGCGGAAACCGGCGCCCGGCTGGCCGAGGGCTTTCTGGCCGCGGGGCCGCCGCCGGGGGGCACCCTCGATCTCGCGTCGATCGCCAATCGGCTGCTCGGCCGCATCCGGATGGATCACCGCCTGGACCAGAACACGCCGGTGCAATCCGGAACGACTCGGCTGCGTTGGGCGGCGCGAATCGGCGATCCGGCGCAGCCGGTGGTGTGGTTCCGGTTGCGCGACGATACGGTCCGCACCGCGTTGATCACCGTGCGCAGCGAGGCGGAACTGGCCGATGTGCAGCGGTTCTGTGAGGATCTCGCGGTGCACGATTGGTTGCTGTCGGTCACCGCCGCGGCGCTGGAGCAGTCCGATCTGTACCTGCCGGGCAGTGCGGAGTCGGTGGAGGTGCTGGCTCCGGTGCTGCACCACCTGGCACATCTGTGGGTGCCCGGCGCGCATACGCCCCCGGCGCTGCGCGGACTGTGGACGCAGCTGAACACCGATCCGGACTTCACCGCGGGACGGCGGGCATTGATCGATCAGCTGCACAATCGGTTGCTGGTGGCGACCCTGGATGCGGTGCGGCACACCAGGATCGGCACCGAGGACTACAGTGCGGATTAGCAGATACCGCGGCGTCAGATTCGGAACCATCGCCGGACCAGCAGCGCGAAGAACAGCGAATTGAGCACGAGTCCGGCGTAGGCCTCGATGACCAGCAGCGTGCGTCCGGCGCCCCTGATGTCCTCGAGATCGCCGAGCCCGAGTGGATTCAGATAGTTGATCAGGCACATGTGCAGTGCGGTCGGGATGGGCTGGCCGTCAGTCGCCCACAGCACGAAGGTGCCGATGAGTAGGACGGCCGCGATCCAGCCGAGCAGCCGGAATGGCCGAAAACCATAGCCGCACAGCCATTCCAGGGTCCAGTGCGGGATCCGCTTCCAGACCGGATCGATGGCGCGGCAGCGAGCCTGCGCCAAGGCATGCCCGCAGCGGTCCTGGGCGTCGAAGTCCTCCTCGACCCGGTGCAGGCCCACCGCGCGTTTGAAGGCCAGTACGGCATGTTGGGGCAGGTCGGCGGCGATCAGCGCGCGGCCGAGATGCTCATAGGTTTCGGCGATCCGGATGTTCTGGGTGCGGCTCAGTCGGCGTGGTCCGCGGAATTCGACTTCGGCGGCGAGCAGCGCCGTCAATGCGGGCAGTGGTCCGTCGCCGTCCGCGGCGGGTTCCTGGGCCACCTCGTAGATATGGGAGAAGACCAGGCTGTCGCCGGGCTGGGAGATCTTCGCCGGGTCGTAGTCGAGCTCCAATGTCTCGACGTGGGTGTTGAAGGAGTCGAGTAGCCGCTGTTCGGACTCGGCTCCGGCCTGTTGGAAGTAGTCGGCGATCTCGCCGGCGTAGCGGTCGGCATGCCGGCCGATCAGCATGGTCATCGAATTGACAGCAGGTGACAGTTGGGATAGGCCCGCATATTCGGTCATCGTGTATTCCCCCGGGTGCAGCCGTCACGTTGGACGTGATACCCACCATACCAATGACATTCGACTATCAATCCGGTGCGCGAGTGCCCTTGAGCCAGTGCTTGTCATTCGGTCCGGGGAACTGCGCGGTGGTCGGCCATGGATCGATGCGATGCACCAGCACATCTCGCGGTTCGTTTGCGCCGAAGTAGCGCTGTTCGTGTCCGGCCCAACGGAATCCAGCGTTCTTGTACAGCTTGGCCGTGCGTTGGTCGGTGGGTCGCACCGTGAGATACACCGAATCCGCCTGTGCGGTGCGGCAACTCGATACGGCATGGTCCAGCAGCGCACGGCCGAGGCCGCGGTTGCGGTAGTTCGGTGCGACCGCGAGACCCATGACCCAGCCGCGTCGGCGGGTGCCGACGCCGACGAGTGCGTAACCGCGCACTCTGCCGCCGATTTCGGCCACCACCCAATCGGGTCCGTGCAGGTCGAACAGTTGCCGCAGCGTCACATACGGGTAGCACAGCTCGCCGAAGTGTTCCCGCTCCAGTGCGGCGATGTCGTCGAGATCGGCCAATCGCGCGGTCCGGAACACCGGTTCCCCCTCGGATCTATCCAATGCTCACCCTCCCGATGTGAGTCTGCTTTCCAGCGTAAAGTGCTGGCGCACTTGACGGACCGGGACCGCCGAAAACGATCCCTACTCAGTCGCGGATAGTGATGCGGATGGTTGCCATCTCGCCGGAGCCCCCTCGTGCTGCCTACTGATTCGGCGTGATATCCACCATAGCAATGTGATTCGACGAAGACAGCCGAATGCCGCGCTGGGGACCTCTTCCAGCGCGGCATTCGGGTCTAGCGGGGGATGTGGTTATACGTTGGCGTAGGCCAGGGAGGGGACGCGCGCCACGGCGAACGAGGAGCGCAGGTAGCAGAACCAGGTGACCGCGGCCATCACCAAGAAGGCGCCGGCGTAGGCCCAGAAGGCCGGGTTCATGCTGTGGAAGTTGATATTGGACAGGCGAAGTGCCTGCTGGAGCAGGTAGCCGCCGGAGGCGCCGATCGCGCCGATGACACCGATCGCGGCACCGGCCTGACGCTTGGCCGAGGCCGCCGCGTCGACGAGGTCGAGTCCGTGTTCGGCGGCGTACTTCTTGGCTTCGGCGTTGAAGATGGACGGGATCATCCGGTAGGTCGAACCGTTGCCGATACCGCTCAGCACGAACAGCAGCAGGAATGCGATCAGGTAGAGCGGGAAGCTCTTCGCCTTCAGCCCGGCCATGATCAGTACACACGCGATCGCCATGCCACCGAAGACATAGATGGTCATCTTGGCGCCGCCGACTTTATCGGAGATCCAGCCGCCGAACGGACGACTGAACGAGCCGACCAGCGCGCCGAGGAAGGCGAGGTTGCCGAGGGTCGTAATCCAGCCGATCTTTGCCAGATCCGGGAAGTTGGCCTTGATCAGCGTCGGGAAGGCGAAGGAGAACCCGATGAACGAACCGAAGGTGCCGATGTAGAGGAACGACATCACCCAGGTGTGCTTATTGGTCAGCGCCAGTTTGTAGGACTTGCCGTCGGCCTTGGCGGTGCCGATGCTGTCCATGTACCGCAGCGCGCCGAATATGGCGATCAGGATGAACGGCACCCAGACCAGCACCGACAGCGTGATGCCGAAGCGGTAGCCCGCCGCGTCCTTGGCCATGATGTGCGTGCCGAGGGTGATCAGCAGTGGCAGCACCAACTGGGTCTGCGCCACACCGAGATTGCCGCCCGCGGCGTTGATGCCCAGGGCCGCACCCTTCTTCCCCTCCGGGAAGAAGAACGAGATGTTGGCCATCGACGACGAGAAGTTACCGCCGCCGAAACCGGCCAGCGCGGCCAGGATCATGAATACCCACATGGGGGTGCCGGGGTGGTTGACGAAGTAGGCCAGGCCAAGTGTCGGGATGAGCAGCATGGCCGCACTGAATGCCGTGAACGCGCGTCCGCCGAACTTCGGAATGGCGAAGGTGTACGGAATGCGCAGTGCGGCACCCACGAGCGTCGGGGTCGAGGTCAGCAGCAGGGCGTTGCTCACCGCGGTCGGGTTGCCCTTGCCGAGCCCGGCCAGGAAGTCGAAGCCCGCCAGGCCCATGCTGGTCACCACGGTGCCCCAGATGACCCAGATGCTGAAGCCGAGATTCTCGGCGAAGACGGAAAAGATCAGATTCTTGCGGGCGGTGAGTTTGCCGCCCGATTCCCAGAATTCGGTGTTGTCGGGCTCCCAGTGATCCAGCCAGCGCCCCTTTTTCTGGTGCGTGAATACTGGGGTGTCCGACTGCTGGCCGGTGGCAGCTACTGCGGCAGTCATCGGCTTCCTCTCGATCTGGCTCGGTGGGTTCGCCGAGCTGCGGTCGAGACAAAGGTAGGAGCTGGTTGTTGCGTGTGAATGGCCCCGAGTGACGTTCCAGGCAAATCCGACTCACACGGCCGCGTGCCGCTCGGTGACCAGTTGGTTACCTCATCGGAAGCAACGGTTTCGGTCGGTCGACCAGAAGTTTTAGCGGTCCGGATATTCGGCGATCAGCGAAGCGAGGAAACATTGCGCGGCCTGCGCCGCTCGATCCGGATCGCCATCGATAACGGCCTGCACCAATTCATTGTGCTCCGCGTCGTAGGCGTCGTCGGATTTCGCGGACCGCGCCCGGATCACCTGTTCGATAATCGGCAGCAGCGAATCGTAGAACTCGAGATATATCGCGTTGTGGCTGGCGACGACGATCGCGCGATGCAGTTCCACATCGGCCTCGATCGCCGCGACGTTCTGTTCGTCCCAGTGCTGCTGGCTGCGTTCCTCCAGCAGCCGCCGCAGATTCGCGATATCGGTCTCATCGCGCCGGCGCGCGGCCAGTGCCGCGGCATTGGTGTCCAGCGCCATGCGCAGCTCCAGCACATCGCGCTCCTCCGCATCGGCAAAGTACTTCGCGAGGGTGCCGCCGACCTCCGAGGCCGCGATGACATAGGTGCCCGAGCCTTGGCGACGCTCCAGCATCCCGGCGTGGACGAGGGCCTGCACCGCCTCGCGCACTGTATTCCGCCCGGTTCCGGTGAGCTCGGTGAGCTCCGGTTCGGTGGGGATTCGGGAGCCGATAGGCCAACGGCCGGAACGAATTTCGGCACGCAGCTGCTCGGTTACCTGGGCAATGAGGCTGGTCCGCCGGACGGGTTGCACGGCATCAGAGTACCGCCCATCACAAATCCTTGCCTCCTATCATGGGGTCATCCTATGATTTCGCGGTGACTGCAACTCTCCCGGAAACTACGACTCGCCCGGATTATCTCCGGGTCGAGCGGCGCAAACGTGCACTGACGGAAGGCCGACTGCTCGTCCTCGCCGCCATTGTGACGTCCGCGCTCACCCTCCGGGTCGCCGTCACCGCATTCTCGCCACTGGCCGAGCGCATCGGCGCCGATATCGGTTACTCGACGGCCGTCGTCGGTGTCTTCGGCATGATCCCGACGCTGATGTTCGCGGTTTCTGGTTTGCTCACCCCGCTTTTCGTGCGCCGGATGGGACTGGAGCGCACCGCACTGGTCGCGATGCTGATGGCTGGACTCGGCATGCTGATTCGGGCGGTAGTCGGCGGCACGGCCGAACTACTGATCTTCTCCGCGTTGGCCCTCGGCGGCATGGGCATCGGCAATGTGGTGATTCCGCCGCTGGTCAAACGTTACTTCCCGGACCGGCTCGCGGTGGTCAGCTCGCTGTACATCACCATGGTCCAGCTCGGCACCGTGGTGCCCGCGCTGATCGCGGTGCCGGTCGCCGACGCACACGGTTGGCGGATCTCCTTGGGGCTGTGGGCAATTCTCGGCTTCGCCGCCGCGCTGCCGTGGCTCGGTGTGCTGCGTGATCGCCGCGGCCACGACCAGGTCGACAGCACCGCGCTGCCGCAGCGGACCCAGGGCCGCAAGGGAAAGGTATGGCGTTCGCCGGTGGCCTGGGGCATGGCGGGCATGTTCGGCATGACCTCGCTGACCACCTACGCCATGTTCACCTGGCTGCCCAAGATCCTGTCCGAGGCGGGTGCGAGTGCCGCATTCGGCGGGACCATGGTCGGTGTGTTCGCGCTGGTCGGCCTGGTGTCGGCATTCACCGCACCGACGGTGGTCGCGCGGTTCCGCAATCCGTTCGGGTTCGTAGTTGGCTGTGTCGTCTTCTTTTTCACCGCATTCGCCGGACTGCTGCTCGCGCCGATGAGTGCGCCGCTGCTGTGGGTCGTGCTGTTGGGCCTCGGTCCGAGCACCTTCCCGATGGCGCTGACGCTGATCAATATGCGCACCAGAACCCCGCAGGGTTCGGCCGCGCTGTCGGGCTTCACCCAGGGCGTCGGATACGCGGTGGCCTGCGTCGGTCCGGTGCTGTTCGGGATGCTGCACAGCGCGACCGAGGGCTGGGCCGCACCGTTCGCGATGCTCGTCGTCGCGGTGCTGGTGCTGCTCATCGGCGCATGGCAGGCCTGCAAGCCGCGCATGCTCGAAGACACCTGGGGCTGACGCCGCGTCCAGACGACTTCTGCCGTATCGAGCGGTGGCGAATCTGTCCGGCACCCTCGGTGAGGATCTCATCGGCCAGCACCGCGACCGGCAGTTCCGAGCGAAATTACTTATCGCCGATCCCGAACTGCTGGCGAAGATGACGCCGGATGTGGAGGGTTTCCGTCGAACGCAGTCGAACGGTGGTCGCGCACGCCGCATCCGACCGCCATATGACTACGCCCGGCGAGCGGGTGGCGTGGGTGGACGAGGCACTGCGAGCTCACAACTCGAGTTGCGAGGTTGTGCGGGGGCGGCCATGCTGTGCGTGGCGGATCACATCGTGACAATGCGAGGGAGCGCGTGCGTCACACCTCACGCGCCGGTAATTCGAAGATCGGCTGTTTGTGACGTGCGGAAACCGGTGTGTCACATGGCCGAAACATTTCGTTGAAACTCACCCGGCTTTCCCGGTAATCGTGAGCAACCGTTGATTTGACGGTCATTTGGGGCAGCATTTCGGCAATACCCGTTTCCTACCGTGGGGCTAACCGATTTTGGGAGGCCCCTGTTGAGCACGCTGACGCGTAACCACAACATCGAGCATTGGGATGCCGAGGATGTCGCGGCCTGGGAGGCCGGTGGCAAAGACGTCGCCAGGCGCAATCTGATCTGGTCGGTCTTCGCCGAGCATGTCGGGTTCTCGGTGTGGTCCATCTGGTCGGTCATGGTGCTGTTCATGCCAACCGACAAGTTCGGCATCGATCCGGCTGGCAAGTTCTTCCTGGTCGCCATGCCGACGCTGGTCGGTGCGTTCCTGCGCATTCCCTACACCGTGGCCACGGCGCGCTTCGGCGGTCGCAACTGGACCATCTTCAGTGCCACGCTGCTGCTCATTCCGACGCTGCTCACGCTGTACTTCATCAATCAGCCGGGCACCTCGTACACGACCTTCCTGGTGGTGGCCGCATTCGCCGGATTCGGCGGCGGCAATTTCGCCTCCTCGATGACCAATATCAATGCCTTCTACCCACAGCGGCTGAAGGGCTGGGCGCTCGGGCTGAACGCGGGCGGTGGAAATATCGGCGTGCCCGTCATCCAGCTGGTCGGTCTGCTGGTCATCGCCACCCTCGGCAACGGCTACGCCTCGCTGATCTGCGCGATCTACCTCGTGCTCGTCGCGCTGGCCGGTGTCGGCGCGGCGCTGTTCATGGACAACCTGAAAAACCAGAAGGCCGATCTGTCCTACATGATCACGGCGCTCAAGGTGCCGCAGTCCTGGGCGATCGCCTTCCTCTACATCGGCACCTTCGGTTCGTTCATCGGCTACAGCTTCGCCTTCGGTCAAGTGCTGCAGATCAGCTTCAAGGCCGGTGGTGACACCGTCGCGCAGGCCACACTGCACGCCGCGCAGATCGCGTTCATCGGTCCGCTGCTCGGTTCACTGGCCCGGCCGTACGGCGGCAAGTTGGCCGACCGGATCGGCGGTAGCCGAGTCAGCATGTACACCTTCGCCGTGATGACCGCGGCCGCTGTCCTGGTGGCCGTGGCGAGCGCTGCGGGTGACCGCAGCGGCGGAGTACCGAGCGGCGCCGCGATGACCGCGCTGGTGGCCGGATTCATCGCGCTGTTCGTGGTGTCCGGTATCGGCAACGGCGCGGTCACCAAGATCATCCCGTCGGTCTTCGACGCCAAATCCAAGAGCCTGGACGCGAGTCCGGCCGCCCAGGCCTCCTGGTCACAGAACACATCCGGTGCGCTCATCGGTTTCGTCGGCGCGATCGGTGCGCTCGGCGGCGTCGCGATCAACCTCGTGCTGCGCTCCTCCTACGCCTCGACCAAATCGGCGACCACCGCGTTCTGGGTCTTCATGGCCTTCTACGTGGCCTGCGCCGCGGTGACCTATCTGGTGTTCCTGCGCCGCCCGCGCGGCGGCGTCGACTCCGAGGTCGTCACGGAGGCCGAGGCGCTCGTCCTCGAAGCCGAGGCAGGCAACTCGTCCCAGTCCACCAGCACGTCGGCCCGAGCCTGACGCCCTATCACCATCGGAGGACAGTCATGAACTCGACAGTCGACCCCACCCAGCGCAAGACCGTCGTGGTCGTCGGCCACGGCATGGTCGGGCACCGCTTCGTCGAGGCGCTGCGGTCCCGGGACGAGGCAGGCCAGTGGCAGGTCGTCATCCTCAGCGAGGAGCAGCTGCCCGCCTACGACCGCGTCGGACTCTCGTCGTACGTCGGCAACTGGGAGGCCGCCGCGCTGGCGCTGCCCGGTAACGAATACGTCGGTGACGAGCTGGTCGAGCTGCGCCTTGGCCAGTCCGCGCAGTCCATCGACCGCGAGGCGCGCAAGGTCACCACCTCGGCGGGCGACACCATCGCCTACGACGCGCTGGTGCTGGCGACCGGTTCGTACCCGTTCGTACCGCCGGTCCCTGGCCACGATCTGCCGGAGTGCTTCGTCTACCGGACAATCGATGACCTGGACGGCATCCGCGCGGCAGCCGCCGCGGCCGGACCCGGCGCGGCCGGTGTGGTCGTCGGTGGTGGTCTGCTCGGTCTGGAGGCGGCCAACGCGCTGCGTCTGCTCGGTATGACGCCGCATGTGGTGGAGTTCAACCCCCGTCTGATGCCCGCCCAGGTCGACGAGGGTGGTGGCGCCATCCTGGAGAAGCTGGTCGTCGATCTGGGGCTACAGGTGCACACCGGTGTCGGCACCGCATCAATCGAGACCGTCGCGGACGCGGAAACGGCTGAGCGCCTGAAGGTTACGCTCTCCGACGAGACGGTGATCGAGGCCGGACTGGTGGTCTTCTCCGCCGGTGTCCGCCCGCGCGACCAGATCGCCCGCGACAGCGGCATCGAGGTCGGCCCGCGCGGTGGCATCATCACCGACCTGGGTCTGCAGACCTCCGATCCTAATATCTACGCGATCGGCGAATGCGCTGCGGTGGAAGGCGTTTGCTACGGCCTCGTCGCCCCCGGCTACACCACCGCCGAGATCGTCGCGGACCGATTGCTCGGTGGCGCGGGCGAATTCCCCGGCGCGGACATGTCGACCAAGCTCAAGCTGCTCGGCGTCGATGTGGCCAGCTTCGGTGATGCGCACGGCACCACCGAGGGCGCGCTGTCGGTCGTGCTGCACGACGCCGCCAAGGGCACCTACGCGAAACTCGTCGTCTCCGACGACGCACAGATCCTGCTGGGCGGCATCCTGGTCGGTGACGCGACCGCGTACTCGGCGCTGCGTCCGCTGGTCGGGCGTCCGCTGCCCGCCGAACCGGCAGCGCTGATCTCACCCGCCGGTGCCGAACTCGGCGCCGACTCGCTGCCCGACGATGCCCAGATCTGTTCCTGCAACAACGTTTCCAAGGGTGCGATCTGCGGGGCCATCGAAGAGGGCGCCTGCGATATCGCGGGTATCAAGAAGTGCACGTCCGCGGGAACCTCTTGCGGCGGTTGCGTTCCGATGCTCAAGAAGCTGCTCGAGCAGTCCGGCGTGGAGATGTCCAAGGCGCTGTGCGAGCACTTCTCGCAGTCGCGGGCCGAGCTGTTCCAGATCGTCCAGGTCACCGGCATCCGCACCTTCTCCGCCCTGATCGCCAAGCACGGCACGGGCACCGGCTGCGATATCTGCAAGCCGACGGTCGCCTCCATCCTGGCCTCCACCTCGAGCGATCACATCCTCGACGGCGAACAGGCCGCGCTGCAGGACACCAACGACCACTTCCTGGCGAATTTGCAGAAGAACGGCACCTACTCGGTGGTGCCGCGGATGCCCGGCGGTGAGGTCACCCCGGATCAGCTGATCACCATCGGTCAGATCGCCAAGGAATTCGACCTCTACGTCAAGGTCACCGGTGGTCAGCGCATCGACCTGTTCGGCGCCCGTGTCGAACAGCTGCCGCAGATCTGGCAGCGCCTGGTCGATGTCGGCATGGAATCCGGGCACGCGTACGGCAAGTCGCTGCGCACCGTGAAGAGCTGCGTCGGCTCCACCTGGTGCCGCTACGGCCAGCAGGATTCGGTCGGCATGGCCGTACTGCTCGAGAAGCGCTACCGCGGCCTGCGCTCGCCGCACAAGCTGAAGCTGGCCGTCTCCGGTTGCGCCCGGGAATGTGCCGAGGCGCGCGGTAAGGACGTCGGTGTGATCGCCACCGAGCAGGGCTGGAACCTGTATGTCGGTGGTAACGGCGGTCTGACCCCGAAGCATGCGGTCCTGCTGGCCGGTGAACTCGACGACGAGACGCTGATCAAGTACATCGACCGGTACCTGATGTTCTACATTCGCACCGCCGACCGGCTGCAGCGCACCGCGCCGTGGCAGGAGGCGCTGGAGGGTGGCATCGAGTACCTCAAGCAGGTCGTGTGCGAGGACAGCCTCGGTATCGCCGCGGATCTGGAGGCGGCCATGGCCCAGCATGTCGCCGGTTACCGCGACGAATGGGCCGCGGTGCTCGAGGACGAGGAGAAACTGTCGCGTTTCGTGTCCTTTGTCAATGCTCCGGAAGAGGCAGATCCGACCATTTCGTTCGATGAGACCGGGGAGCGGAAGGTGCCTGTGTTGCTCGGCATACCGGAAATCCCGGTCGCCACACACGGGAAATAGCCGCTTAACCCCGAAGAAACAGGACGCCGGTACCAATGGGTAAGGCGTTTGGAGGATGACACCGATGACCGTGATGGATACCCCCGGCATTGCCACAGCTACCACTGTGTTGACCCATGACTTGCCATCCCCTTCGGGTTGGACGCAGGCGTGCCGACTCGACTACCTGATTCCCGGCCGCGGCGTCGCGGTGTTGCTGAAGGGCGGCCGTCAGGCCGCTCTATTCCTGATGACCGACGGCACCCTCGCCGCCGTCGGCAATATCGATCCGATCGGTCGCGCGGCAGTCATGTCGCGCGGGATCGTCGGTGACCGCGGCGGTATTCCGGTCGTGGCCTCACCGCTGCTGAAGCAGGCGTTCTCGCTGCTGGACGGGCGCTGCTTGGACGACGACTCGGCGACGCTGCCGGTATACGCGGTGCGCGTCGAGGACGGCATCGTTTCGGTTTCCAATGAGCCGGTTGATGCCGGTCTTGTCGCCGCGGACGGTGGATAAAGCATGACGACAATCGATACGGGCGCCTGTCTGGCCGGTTTCACAGTCGGCGTCACGGCCGCCAGGCGGGCCGATGAGTTCGCCACGCTGCTCACCCGACGGGGTGCCGGTATCGTCGCCGCTCCCGCTATCCGCATCATCCCGCTGTCCGACGACACCGAACTGGAGCGGGTGACCCGCGAGATCGTTGCCGATCCCCCGCAGATCGTGGTGGCCACCACCGGCATCGGATTTCGCGGCTGGATGGAAGCGGCCGAGGGCTGGGGCATCGCCGAAGATCTGCGGCTGACGCTGTCGTCCACCAGGATGCTGGCGCGTGGACCGAAAGCCAAGGGCGCCATCCGCGCCGCGGAATTGCGTGAGGAATGGTCGCCCGCATCCGAATCCTCGGCCGAGGTGCTCGATCACCTGCTCGCCGAGGGTGTGGAGGGTGTGCGGATCGCGGTCCAATTGCACGGCGCGACAACCGAATGGGAGCCGGTACCGGACTTCTGTGAGGTATTGCGTTGTGCCGGTGCGGATGTCGTGCCGGTGCCGGTGTATCGATGGGTGCCGCCGGATGATCAGGGCCCGATGGACAACCTGATCGAGGCCATCATCACCTCCAGCCTGGACTGCGTGACCTTCACCAGCGCGCCCGCCGTGGCGTCGACGTTGATGCGCGCCAAGGAAACCGGGCTGCTGGAGGGTGTGCTGCACGCGCTGCGCGGACGGGTGCTACCCGCCTGCGTCGGACCGATCACCGCGGCTCCGCTGGAGGAATTGGGTGTGGCGACCTCGATGCCCGGGCGGGCGCGCCTGGGTGCGCTGGCCCGCCACGTCGCCGAGGAATTGCCGCGGCGCGCCAATCGGATTCAGGCTGCTGGACACACCATCAGCGTGCGCGGGGCGTGCGTGGTGGTGGACGGTTCGGTGCGCCAACTCGCGCCCGCGCCGATGGCGTTGATGCGGTCGCTGGCGCGACAGCCCGGCCGGGTGGTGTCCCGGGAAGATCTGCTCGCGGCGCTGCCCGGTGGTGGTGACGATACCCATGCCGTGGAGACCGCGATCGCGCGGCTGCGCGCTGGGCTCGGTACGCCGAAAGCCATTCAGACCGTGGTCAAGCGGGGCTACCGGCTGGCGCTGGATGCCGCGGATTGCGCCGATGACTTTCCGCGCGCGGTAGCTACCGGTCGTGCGCCGGTAGCGGGTATCGGTACCCCGGCCCGCGCGCCGAGGTACGCACAACCTGCGGGGAGCTGGTGACCGCTCCGGCCCTGGTCCTGGTCGCACACGGCACCAGGAGTACCAGGGGTGTGCAGATGATCGCCGCGCTCGCGGAGGCGGTAGTGCAGGAGTTCAGGGGGACGGCAGCCGGCGGAGCCGGCGGGGTGGGTGAGCTCGGCGCCGCGGTTTCGGGGCGCGACGCCGAACTACCTTGGGTGCGTACCGCTTTCGTGGATGTGCTCGGTCCGTCGCCGGCCGAGGTGCTGCGCGATCTGACCGATTCCGCGGGGGAAGCCGTTCCCGCCGTGGTGGTTCCGGCCTTCCTCGCCTCCGGATACCACGTCTATCAAGATGTGCCGCGCGAGGTGGCCGAGAGCGGTCATCACGAAGTCACGGTGACACCCGCGATGGGTCCGGACCCGGCGTTGGCCCGCATCATGGCCATGCGGTTGCGTGCCGCAGGCTGGCGTCCCGGTGACGCGGTGGTCTTCGCGGCGGCCGGCTCCTCGGATGCCCGTGCGCGCCAAGACGTTCGGCGCGCGGCAGGCATGCTGGCCGAACATCTGGATGTCCCGGTTCGCATCGGCTACGTCGCCACCGGAGCTCCGCGCGTGCCGGAAGTCGTCGCCGAACTCCGCGAGTCGGGTGCCCGGCGCGTCTTCATCGCCTCCTACCTGCTGGCACATGGCCTGTTCCAGCAGCGTTTGCACGAGGCAGGTGCTGATGGTGTTGCTGAACCGATCGGCGTTCACCCCGCCGTGGTCCGCCTGATCGCCGACCGCTACCGTGCCGCTGCCCGAGAACTGATGCGGGCCAACACATTCCCTGTGGAAGTCAGCGGGGCGTAGCGCGTAAGCCACGCAGTACGGGCGCTGATATTTGTGGCGAACGCGCTCTAACCGGTTCGATCAGGTTAGGGCGCCTTCGCTGTCACAGGGACTGGTAGTCGTTGGCTGGTTCCGGAGAATGTCATTGGATCTGAATACCAGCGGTGCTCTGGGCGTTCTGCTGCTCCTGCTCGCTGATCCGTTGGACCGACACTTTGATCGTGTCACGGATCAGCTTCACCACCTCGATATGCTCGGCGAGTGCGGAGTCGATATCCCGTCACCGCCAATGGCTTTCTCGCCCAGCATTTTCGCCAGTTGGTCCGCGCATTCGTATTTGCCCAGCCCCGTGACGTGGTTCGTCTGGCTCGCACCTGCACCCGTCCATTTGGCATCCACGGGCCGCATCACAGTGTAGGTCGGGCTCATGGCACCCGGAATGTTCGACAAGCGCAGACGCATACGGCACGGCGCTGGTCAGGTTGAGATCGATAACATCGGATTCGTCCAGGTCGTCATACTCGATGAGCCAGCCGTCCGCGCCCACCACACACAATGAGCCGTCCGCGAGCTGGCACAGCGTGACGCTATCGGTGGGAGCCAGTTCGAGCTTGCGTCGCGTGTCTTCGTGGAAGGCGGTGAGCAGTGCCTTTACAGCGGGGGCGATTTCATCTCGGTGGGTCTCGATATCATTCATCTGCATTGTGCCCCAATGGGTTTGGGAGGCCTGCGGCGCACAGCAGCGCGGTCCAATAGTCGTTGCGTAGCACGTCCCAGAGGTCGTCGTGCGCGGGCAGCAACTCGCGCGCATCGGCCAGATCTGGATTTACGTCGAACAGGATGGTTCCGGGCTGCGCATCCGGAAGTGGTGTTGATCCCTGGCCTGTTGCAAATCCCCGATTATGCCCGCGCACTCATGCGCAGCGCGCTTCCGCTTGATGCGACAGAGGAAATCGAACGCCGTGTTCAGTTGAAGATGCGACGGCAGCTTCTCATCACCCGCAAGGTCAACCCGGTCGCCTTCCAGGTTGTCATCCACGAGGGCGCGATTCGACGCGTCGTTGGTGGTGGCAAGGTGATGGCTGCCCAATTACGCCATCTCGCCGACATGAGCACCGGTACTAACATCACTGTCCGAGTGCTTCCCTTCGCTGCGGGCATCCCGCTCGGCGATCCCGTCGGATCATTCGTCATCCTGCGGTTTGGCGCGGGCGTGCGCACCGTGGTCTATGCCGAGATCTTCACTGGTGACCTCTACCTGGAGAAATCCGCTAGCCTGCGCCGGTACGCTGGCGCTTATGAGGCCATTCAGCAAGCTGCGCTGGATGAGCCCAGAAGCAGGAGCCTGCTCCGGCAGGTCGCGAAGGAGTATCGAGGGTGAACGCTGATCTATCCGGTGCCAAGTGGTTCAAGAGCAGCCGAAGCACCGCGACCAAGGAATGTGTGGAGGTTACGTTCCTCGATGGCGGCATGGTTGGTGTCCGCGACTCCAAGAACCCAACCGGTCCGGCGCTCGTATTCACCCCGGGCGAATGGTCGGCCTTCACCGCTAGCGTGAACGATGGTGAGTTCGAGCGCCGCTGACCCGACAGGAGTACATGGCGTGAATGTTGATCTGTCAGGGGTGCGCTGGAAGAAGAGTAGCTACAGCGAGACCAGCGGTCAGTGCGTGGAGGTCGCGTTCCTCGACGGGGACATGATCGGAGTGCGCGACAGCAAGAACCCCAGCGACCCGGCGCTCGTTTTCACGCCATCCGAATGGGATGCCTTCACTGCTGGCGTGAATGATAGTGAGTTCGAGCGCCCCTAACCCCATTCGAGATATGCGCCCCGCCCGAGGCAGTGCTCAGGCGGGGCGTTCCTTATGTATCGCCCGAGAGTTGGTTCGTGCACACGCTATTCGATTGTGGACCAACAATCTGAAGCGAAATCGCTACGCTGAATTCATGTCTCAGCCTGCGCGGATTTCGATGCGTGAACTGCGTAATCACGTCGATGACGTGCTGCGGCGAGTCGAGGCCGGGGAAACCTTCGAAGTCACCGTGAACGCGCGGCCGGTCGCCTTGCTGGTGCCTCGCCGCGAGCGTCCGTCCACTGTGCCGACGCGGGCCTTCTTCGCGGATCTGCCACTCGCTGATGCTGGATTGCGGGATCAGCTTGCCGATGACGGGGTGCGGGTGAAGGAGGCGCGGTAGGCGCTCGGGGGTAGGCCCACGTGGCGGATCATGTGCTGGCGCAGGGATTCTGCGGAACCGATGCCGCTGTGGCGGGCCACTTGGTCCATCGGCAGGGTGGTGGATTCGAGGAGTTCGCGGGCGCGCTGAATGCGTTGGTGCAGTAGCCATTTCTGGGGGCTCAGGCCGGTTTCCTCGTGGAAGCGACGGGTGAGGGTGCGCACGCTGGTGCGGGCGTGGGTGGCCAGATCGTCCAGGGATAGGGGAGTGTCGAGTCGTTCCAAGGCCCATGTGCGGGTGGCCGAGAGTGTCAGTCCGTTCTTGGGCGGCAGTGGCGAGTCGACGAATTGGGCTTGGCCGCCTGGTCGCACCGGTGTCACCACGGCGGCGCGGGCTGCGGCATTGGCGACCGTCGCACCGTAGTCGGTGCGGATCAGGTGCAGGCACAGATCTATTCCAGCGGCGGCACCGGCGGCGGTGGTCACCGGTCCGTCCTCGATGAACAGTGCGTCGGTGCGCACGTTCACGTCCGGGAACATCGCGGCGAGTTCGTCGGCCAGTCCCCAGTGCGTGGTTGCGGTGCGTCCGGTCAGTAATCCGGCTTGTGCCAGTACGAAAGCGCCGCTGCAGATCGAGGTGACCCGCTTGCCTTGGTCGACGGCCCTGCGCAGTGCCGCGAGGGTGGCCGCATCGGCGGTGCCACGACTGCCGGTGCTCGGCACGATGACGGTATCCGCCTCGTCGAGCGCATCCAGTCCGCGCGGCACCACGACATCGAAGCCGCCCAGCGCGCCGGGAACCACGCCGGGTTCGGCGGTGCACACCACCATCCGATAACACGGCTCACCGTCCACCGTCACCGTGCCGAGCATGGTTCCGGGCATGGCGAGTTCGAAGGGCTTCACCGGCGCGACGGCGACAACGGCCACGGTCTTCATGGCTGGATCCTTGGGATAGATGGCTAACCGGCCACTAGTCTAGCGCTCGCGCGCCCGGCAATGTTGATGGCACGCGATCGGCAGATTGTCTCGGTTGCGTGAATCATCTTGTCTCAGAAGGGAAGTCGCATGCCTTCGCATGTCATCATCGGCCGGGGCGCCACCGCCTCGGCAACCGCGGTCCGGTTGGCCGAATCCGGTGACCAGGTGCGGATGATCAGCCGCAGTGGGACCGGCCCGCAGCATCCCGATATCGAGCTGATCGCCACCGATGCCGTGGACGCGGCCGCGCTCACCGATCTCGTCAAGGGGGCGGACACCGTATTCAATACCGCGATGCCCGCCTATCACACCTGGCCGGAGGCGGTACCGCCACTGTTCGGGGCCATCCTGTCCGCCACAGAGCAGTCCGGTGCGGATTACGTGATGCTCGGCAACTTGTACGGCTACGGTCCGGTGGAAGGTGTGGTCACCGACGACACACCGCTGGCGGCCACCGGACCCAAGGGACGGGTGCGCGCACGGATGTGGCTCGATGCCAAGGCGGCGCACGATGCGGGCCGGGTGCGCGTCACCGAGGTCAGGGCGGGCCAATTCCTCGGCCGCGGTGCGGTATCGCTGTTCTCGCTGCTGGTGCAGCCGAAAGTGATTGCGGGCCAACTCGCTCTGGTACCGCAGGACCTGGACCTGCCGCACTCCTACACCGCGATCGGTGACGCGGCCGCCGCACTCGTAGCGGTCGCGCGTAGCAAAACCGCTTGGGGACGTGCCTGGCTTGCGCCGACGATCACCAGCACCCTGCGTGCCGCCGCCGAGCGCTTCGCCACCGCAGCGGATGCCCCGAATCCGCGACTCGAGGTGATGAACGACCGCGAATTGACCCTGCTCGGCTACACCGACCCGTTCTGGGCCGAATTGTTCGAGACCTACCACATGTCGCACCGCGAGTTCACCGTCGACGACACAACCACCCGGGAGACTTTCGGACTCACCGCGAGCAACCTCGACGAGGTCTTTGCGGAGGTGGTCGCGACATCCTGATCTGGCGCTACGACCGCGGCATTCCGGAGGGCGTTGAATGCCGCAGTCTCGAGGGCCTTGTCGTTCATCCGTCAGTCTTCGTAGTGTGAACCGACTTGCACCACAACGATTTCGGTGTCTGTCACGTAGTAGACCAACCGATGCTCCAGGGTGATGCGCCGTGACCAGTGCCCGGCAAGGTGGTGGCGTAGCGGCTCAGGTTTACCGATCCCCTCGAACGGGTCGCGCAGTGCCGCGCCGATCATTTTGTTCGCGCCTTTCAGTACGGCCCGATTGGTGGTCAGCCAGTCCGTGTAGGACTTCCCGCCTTGCGCGGTGAACGTGAGTTTCCGGTCGGCCACGGGCTCAGTCTTGGTCGGGGTCGATGAGCTCGTGTGCCTCGGTGCGTCCCGCGCGGGCGTCCTCGGCGGACTGGAGTAGCTTCACCCCGCCATGTGTGCGCAGCACGTACAGCGTTTCAATGAGCGAGTTGTAATCGCTTTCGGCCATGAGTACGGCGTTCTCGCCGCTCTTGGACACGATAGTCACGGTGTCGTGGTCGTCGTTGACCTGCTGCACCAGTCCGAACAGGTTCTGGCGCACGGTCGATATCGGTAGAGCTTTGGCCATCTCTCACACCTCGCACGTAGTGGTACGACTTATTGTACGACACGTGCGAGGTGTGGAGCTTGGCGGCGCGACGCTCTGAGCGCGTGACGGTGGCGCGGACCGGGCGAGTCCGTAGTGGGTAGATCCGCCGCATTCACTGGAATCCGTGCTGGCGCTTGCAGATTCTTGCCAAAACCGGAGTTCGTCGACCATCACGGCCGTGCACCGGCGCTGCGCCGACACGGCCGGGCACCTCTTGTCGTAGCCGAGCACCGGTGTGTTGGGGTGCCGGACAACAGACGAGTTGTCCAGTCTCAGGCGTTGTCGTAGGCGTCCTGCAGAACCTTGATATCGAGCTTGGACATGGACTGCAGCGCCGCGGCGACGGCGGCGGTCTTGGTGGGGTTCGCACTGTCCATGAGGGTGGGCAGGGTCGCGGGGACGACCTGCCAGGACAGGCCGTAGCGGTCGGTGAGCCAGCCGCACGGCCCTGGCTCGCCGCCGTCGACAAGGTCGTCCCACAGGCGATCGACCTCGGCCTGGGTATCCACGATCACCTGGATCGATGCGGCATCCGTGAACGGATGTCCGGGACCGCCGTTCATCAGGGTGTACGGGTGGCCGTCGAGTTCGATCGAGACGATGAATGCCGAGCCATCCGGGCGGCGATTGACATCCGAGATGCGAGAGTTGGGGATCAGTGCGGTGTAGCGGGTGGCGGCTTCCTCGGCGTTGCTGTCGAACCAGAGGAATGTGTTGACCGACATGGTGGGCTCCTTGGATTGATTATGACCTGCTGTCACCTGTCGGTCGAAGCTGCTCTTACGCCTTCGACATATCTCCGCGAAATTTCTGAAGAAATTTTTCGCGCAGGTCAGACGCTCGCGACGGCGATGAAGCGGTCTGGAGTGATCGTGATCAGCACCCGCGCGCGCTCCACCTCGCCCAGCACCGGCCCACTGCCGTACTTCTCCCAGATGCGCTGGGTCCACACACCATCCGCGTCGAGGGTCAGTTCGGCGTCCCCGATCACCCGAACCTGCCGATTCGGCCGCTGCCCGCCGTCGCGCGAACCCACAACCTCCCGGTCGATCACAAGTCCGACTCGCGGATTCGCCAGGATCCGCCGCAAATGTGGCCGCCCAGCCCAACTCGTCAGCCGAAACGTCTGCTGATCCCACAGGAACCATATCGGTGTGACGTGCGGATATCCGGCCGCGTCGATGGTGGCCAGGTGCGCGACGATATCGCTGGCCAGCAACCCGGCAATCTCGGCTCGACGTAACGCCCGCATCCAGATCCCCTCGATTCGAACTTATGTTCGATTCTACCTCGTTTTGGCGCGTCGGACTCGCTGGTGCTGGTTCTCGCGGTGGAAGGCGCCCGCTGTGCGGGGCATGATGGGGCCATGACGAGACCGGCGACGTTCCGTGCTGCGGCGAACGCGCGACGGCCGTCACATAGACGGTTTCCGCGCCGGGACTGATCCTCGGTTCTGGGGGAGTGGTTGTTACGACGGTGGCGGCGGGGTGCCCCGCGGTCACGTCGTGACGGTACTGCTCGGCTGGAGCGCCGAGCCGCGTATCGAAGGGAGCCAGGACGCGGTTGTCGAGCCTGGTGGTGAGATCCGCGTTCCGATGAAGATGGTGCTGGATATGCGGTAGCCGGGAATTGGGCACACCATCGGTGAAAAGGGTGTCGAGGCGGCTACGCGCAGTCGGGGGCGTCGGCGTCTTCGAACAGCGGCTTACCGGTGGGCGGTGCGTAGACGACGTCGAGGACGAGGGGGTCGGGGCCGAGGTTGCGGCCTATGTGCACGTTCCAGGCGCCCTCGGGCTCGTAGATGAAATCGCCGGTGTGAAATACCGGAGCCACGCAGTCGGGGCCCGGATGGGTGAGGGTGCCCGAGCGGACGAAGCCGAAGACCGGTCCGTAGTGATAGTGCCAGCCGGTGGAACCGCCTGGGGCAATGGTGATTTCGCGGACGACGAGGTCGGTGCGCGCCGCGAACGGCAGCAGGCCCGCGGGGATTTGCGTCTGGGCAAGGGTGACCGCGGTGATATCGGTGCCTGGCGTCGCATGTGCGGTCGCGGCACCGAATACGGAACCACCCAGGACGATCGCCGCGGTCGCCGCACACGTGAAGGGCGTCATCGCCGCAGCGTAGCCCGAAGACGCTGTGCGGGAAAGGGGAGATCGCCTCTGTTGCTGGAGTACCCGTGAGTTTTGGGCGATTTGCTCGCGCGGGCCAAGGCCGGACCGGCGCTGCGCCGACACATGCGGACACCCCATGTCGTCGCCGGACACGCCAGTCTCGGGTGCCCGGCTATCTGGCTGCTCTCGGCGTGTCGTACTCCAGACCAGAGTTCGGGAACTGTTCGTGCGTGGGAAGCGGTGTCGGGTTGCGTGATATGCCGCGGCCGTAGAGCATCGTGCCGTGCCGTCGAATCCGATGAACCCCGCTGGCGATCTGCCGGATACCGGAATTCCCGCTGCCAAGGCCGCCCATATGACCATGGACGAGCAGCACGAGTGGCATCGGAATTATCTACGGCGACACGCGGTTTCGCGACGTAACGTGCTGCGCGGTGCGGCAGCGGCCGCCGCGGTGGCGGCCGTGGGAACCTCACCGTTCGGTAGGCGCGCCTACGCCGAGGACGTGCAGCTCGCGGTCGGCGGTCGACGGGTCGGATACGGGCCGGATGCGACGAGTCAGCTCCGGTTCGCCGGTCAGCTCTCTCGACCACCGGCCGGCACCAAGGTCTTCCTGGACCACGGCCCGACGCCCGCCCTCGGCGGCACCATCGAGGCCGAGGTGCGCAATCTACTGACCCAGGTTCCCGCCGCCGACAGCGGTGTCCTCGCGGCCGAACAGTTCTATGTGCACGCTCCGGTGGACGGCCTACCCGGACGTGTGCCGCATTTCTATCGCTGGCGTACCTCCGACGGGTTCACCGGCGATATCCGCGCCGCCGCACCCGCGATGCCGAGTGCGCGCAGTGCGATCCTGCCTTTCCGGTTCACCATGATGGGCGATCAGGGCACCGACGAAACGCCGGCGTTGCCGCAGGGCACCGTGCCCGGCGACTACGACGACAAGTACTACAAACCCGATAACGATCCGAACGCACCGCACGCGAGCAATGTGCTGCGCCAAATCGCCGCCGCCGAACCGGATTTCCACATTCTCGCCGGTGATATCGCCTACGCCGACCCATCCGGCGGCGGCCGGCCGAACGAATTCGTCGCCAACGGCGCGAAGCTCGAAACCGGTTTCGACAAGTACAACCCCTACGTCTGGGATGTCTACTTCGGGGCCATCGAACGCAGTGCCGCCGAGACGCCGTGGATGTTCGCCACCGGCAACCACGATATGGAAGCGACCTACGGCCAGCACGGCTACGGCGGCCATCTGGCACGGCTGGACTTCCCGGGCAACGGTCCGGCGGGCTGCCCATCGGCGTACTCGTTCACCTACGGCAATGTCGCGGTGCTCTCGCTCGACGCGAATGATGTCACCTATGAGATCAAGGCCAATACCGGGTATTCCGGTGGGGCGCAGACGAGTTGGGTGGAGAGCACTCTCGCCGCCTACCGCGCGGACCCGAATATCGACTTCCTGGTCTGCTTCTTCCACCACTGCGCGTACTCGACCACCGACTCCCATGCCAGCGACGGCGGCGTACGCGATGCGTGGGCCGGACTGTTCGACCGATATCAGGTGGATCTGGTGCTGCAGGGCCACAATCATGTCTACGAGCGCACCGATCCGATCCGCGGTGGCGCCGCGACCAGGATCGCCGCGGACAATTCGATCGTCTACCCCGACACCGACGGCACGGTCTACTACACCGTCGGCGGTGGCGGTCGCCCGCGCTACGACTTCCAGCCCGGTTCGCAGGAAACCTTCCGCGGCCACGAATTACCGGACACGACGGTCCCGAACAGCTATGTGTGGACAGCGTCCGGCGGCAAACAGGACGAAGCGGCCCCTTGGTCGCGGGTGCGCTTCCGCAACTACTCGTTCCTGCGCGTCGATGTCCGCCCCGGCATCTTCGCCAGCGAAATGGATGTGGTCGCGGTCGACGAATACGGTCGAGAATTCGACAAACTCACCTTCCGCCGCCTGGTCCACTGAACCGCTACTTCTCCTTCGGCGGAAGCGAACGCGCATAGCTGACGCCGCGGTCGACCCATTCATCGAGCGCCGCGTCATCGGCGACGGCCGCGCCGTCGACCCGCAGCCAGTTGTTCATTTCGCGACCGCCCATGACCATCGTGCCGACGTGTTCGCGGGCGAGCAGGGTGGTGCTCTCCTCCGGGTCGACGCGGACGAGCAGACCACCCTTCGAACTCGCCGCGACCGCCATATTGCCGTTGATCAGGAAGGCGAGACCGCCGAACATCTTCTTCTCGCTCACCTCGGGCGTCGGGTCGATCAGCTCCCGTATCCGATCGGCGAGCACCTTGTCATATGCCATACCGCATTGTCGAACAGGGCACCGACAAGTTCGTCACGAAGCGTTCGCTACGCACCCAGAGCGGCGGCGAACAGCGGCCAGGACTGGTGCACGTCGTCCTGCCAGTACGCCCAAGCGTGTGTGCCACCCGGACGCATATTCACGGTGGCGGGGATACCCGCCGCGGCCAGCCGGTCCACGAAGGGACGGGTGCAGCCATCGATGACGGTCTCCATGACACCGCCGACCATCATGCGATCGAGCAGGCGGATCGGATTACCGTCGATGCCGCCATCGCCGAGGTTTTCGTGCGGTCCGGGTGCACCAGTGCCCGACGAGACGTAGAGCGCCGAGCCGCGCAGGCGGTCGACGTGCAGCATGGGATCGTTTTCGGCCCAGGCCGGATTGTCCGGGGCGCCCCACATGTTGTCCGCATTCGCGCCGAAGACCGCGAGTTCGGCGTGCACATAGGCATTGCTGGCGGGATCGCTGGTGCGTGGGCAGCCACTGTAGGCGCCCACCGCCTGATACCGGCCGGGTGCGTTGATGGCCAGATTCAGCGCCGAGGTCGCCGACATCGATACGCCCGCGATGGCGTTGCGTCCGGTCATACCGAACCGTGAATCCAGCAGCGGCGGCAGTTCCTGGGTCAGGAAGGTCGTCCATTTATTGCGGCCGAGCACCGGATCGTCGTTGAGCCAATCGGTGTAGTAGCTCGCGCGCCCACCCATCGGCACGATCACATTGACGTTCTTATCCGCGAAGAAATCCGCGATATCCGTGCGGCGCGTCCATGGGCCGCCGTCCTCGCCGCCGTCGACCGCATTGAGCAGATAGAACGCGGGCGCACCCGAACCGGGGTGCGACATCCACAGCGCGATGGGCCGATTCATCGCCGCCGAATGGACCACCACCTCGAACTGCCGCCCGCCCAGCGGCCGGACATCGAGAATGTGGGGGCCGGGATCGGCTCCGGCGGTTACGGGGACGGACGCGGCGCAGACCGCCAATAGGGACACCAGGCACCGCGTAAGGGAGCGCAGTGAGCGAATCATCGACACAGTAGAGCGTGGCGAGCGAACCATTGGCACAGGCCGGTACATGGGTCGAATTCCTATCACAGCAGCTCGAGCGTCCTCGGCATTCGCCGGGCGTGTTTGCTCACAAATAACACGGCCCCGCCCTCCCGATGAGAGAGGACGGGGCCGCGGGGCATCGGGTGAGAGGACCCGAACTCGGGGTCAGCGCCAGGTTTCGGGCGTGACGGGGGCATCCCAGGCGCGCGCGTAGCGGCGCTTGTCGGGGGCGTTGGATTCCTTGGCGCGGTACACGATGTACGGCCGGGTCAGGTAGCCGAGCGGCGCGCTGAACATGTGGACCAGCCGGGTGTAGGGCCAGATGGCGATGAGGGTCAGCACGACGAGACCGTGCAATTGGAAGGTCCACGGCGTGCCGACCATCAGCTCGGGCTCGGGATGGACGGTGAAAAGGCTGCGGAACCACGGGGATACGGTCTCGCGATAGTTGTACGTACCCCACAGCAGATTGCTACCCCAGGTGTTCAGCAGACCGGTGACCAGCGCGGCGGCCAGCAGTACATACATGAGCTGGTCATTGCGGGTGGTGGCCTTGCGCACGGCCGCAACGGTGATTCGGCGGTAGAGCAGGATGCCGACACCGAGAATGACCGCGAGTCCGGCGACCGAACCCGCCGCGACCGCGACCACGTGGTAGGTGTGCTCGGAGATGCCAACAGCGTTGGTCCAGGATTCCGGAATCAGCACACCGAGTACATGGCCACCGATGACACCGAGCATGCCGAAGTGGAACAGCGGGCTGCCCAGCCGCAGCAGTCGGCTCTCATAGATCTGGGACGACCGTGTGGTCCAGCCGAATTGGTCATTGCGGTAACGCCACAGGTGGCCGAGCACGAACGAGGTGAAGGCCACGTAGGGCAGCGTCATCCAGAAGGCGGTGGTCATCGGCGGGCTTCCGATCCGTCGAACAGCGATGGGTCCATGGCGAAGGGGTCGAGGCCGACCTCTTCCTCGGGCGGTCCCTGGGCGGCGAGTTCGGCGATGCGACGCCGGTCGGCAGTGGTCAGCGGCGGCAGGGTGGCAACGACGGCCGCCAGCACCGCGGCGTACGGGGATCCGTTGTCCACCAGGGAGAGTCGCAGTAGTTCGATCACCGGAACGTGTTCGCCGAGTAGGCGTTCACCGCCGATCGGGTCGACGGTCGCGGCGAACTCCAGTAGCACCGGCAGGTGGTCGGGCAGCTCCTCGTCACCGAGTTCGACACCGGCGTGCCGGTAGGCGTGTTTGAACCGCAACAGCGCCATACCGCGTTTGCGGGTGTCGCCATAGGCATAGAACGTCAGGTGCATGCTGGAGCGGCGGCGCAGGTCGAAGGTCTCGACGTACTGCTGGGCCAGCGCAATCGGCGGGGTAGCGCGTAGATGGTGGATGAATTCCAACAGCGGCGCGCCCACCACATCGGGCAATTGCGTTGCGGCATCATCGATCTGATCCACGGTCGCCAACATCTGCTCGCTCGGATAGTCGAGCAGCAGCGCGGCGATTCGCCATACCAGGCGGCACTCGCGCTCGGATAGCTGAGCGACGGGCTCGGGCCTGCGGCGCACCTTCAGCAGTGCCATCATGCGCCTCCGGGTGTCAGCGGATTCATTTGCTCGCTCCGGTCGGCGTCGGCGTGACGGAACCGTTTGTAGCGCCATTCGTAGTCGGTCCCGAACCATTGGTGGCCGAACCATTGGTGGCCGCAGCGTTTTTCGCCGAACCATTGTTGTCGTGCCCATTGGCCCCATTGCCATTGTGCGCGCTGGGCAGCAGACCCTCGGTGCTGCGCCCATCCCAGTTCAACAGATTGATCCGGTTCGACTTCGCCTCCGGCGCAGCGCCATTGGTGTCGGTCAGATGGAACTTCTCCACCATTGTGTCGAATGCCGTCATACCCGGCCCGCCGTCGGTATCCAGGCTGCATCCGGTCGCCAGCGAATCCAGTTCGTGCGCCTGTGAAGTAGCGCCGTGCGGAATCACGTACCGGTGTTCATATTTCGCGATGGCAAGCAGTCGGTACATCGCCTCGATCTCCTCCGGCTCCAACCGCACCGACGGCGCGATCGACGGATCCGGCTCGACACCGAGATTCACCGACCGCATGAACGACCGCATGGCCGCCAGCCGTTGCAGCGACGCTCGCACGGGCCCGATCTCACCGGCGGTGAACAATTCGGCCAGGTATTCGACCGGAATGCGCAATGCGTCGATGGCGCCGAACAGATTCGAAGCATCTTCGGCATCATGGCCGGTTTCGGCGAGCACATCCACCACCGGCGACAGCGGCGGCACGTACCAAACCATCGGCATGGTCCGGTATTCCGGATGTAGCGGCAGCGCGATCTGGTAATCGACGATCAACTTGTAGACCGGCGAATTCTGCGCGGCCTCGATCCACTCCGGCGATATCCCGGCCCGTTCGGCCTCCGCGATCACCCGTGGATCATGCGGATTGAGGAACACCCCGAGCTGCGAGGGATACAGATCCTTGGTTTCGGTGACCGAGGCCGCCGCCTCCACGGCGTCCGCGTCGTACAGCATGACGCCGATATAGCGCAGCCGACCGACGCAGGTCTCCGAACACACCGTCGGAATACCGACTTCCACGCGCGGATAGCAGAACGTGCATTTTTCCGCCTTGCCCGTTTTGTGGTTGAAGTAGATCTTCTTGTACGGGCAGCCGCTGACGCACTGTCGCCAGCCACGGCATTTGTCCTGGTCGACCAGCACAATGCCATCCTCGGACCGCTTATAGATCGCACCCGACGGGCACGAGGCCACACAGGACGGATTGAGGCAGTGCTCGCAGATCCGCGGCAGGTAGAACATGAAGGTCTGTTCGAACTCCAGCTTCACCTGATCCGACAGCTTGGCCAGCAGTGGGTCCTTACCGACCTGTTCCGGTCCCGAGCCGAGGTCGTCGTCCCAGTTGGCGCCCCAGGTGATCTTCGTGTCCTGGCCGGTGATCAGCGATTTCGGCCGCGCGACCGGACTGGTGTCCATGGCGGGCGCGGACAGCAGGTTGTCGTAGTCGTAGCTCCACGGCTCGTAGTAGTCCGAAACCGTGGGCAGATCCGGATTGGCGAAGATATTGAGCAGGCGCTTCAGCCGCGACCCCGACTTCAGGGTCAGCTTGCCGCGCTTATTGAGCGTCCAGCCGCCCTTCCACTTCTCCTGGTCCTGGTACTGCCGTGGATAACCCTGTCCCGGCCGGGTTTCCACATTGTTGAACCACATGTATTCGGTGCCACCGCGGTTGGTCCACGCCTGCTTGCAGGTGACGCTGCAGGTGTGACACCCGATGCACTTGTCCAGGTTCATCACCATGGCCATTTGTGCCATGACACGCATGTCAGTACTCCACTTCCTGCGAGCGCCGCCGAATGGTGGTCACTTCGTCGCGCTGATTTCCGGTGGGGCCGTGGTAATTCAGCGCGAAGGACTGCTGCGCATAACCGCCGATGAGATGCGATGGCTTGATCATGATGCGGGTCAGCGCATTGTGGATGCCGCCACGCTTACCCTTGCCCGGCTGCTTATCCGGTGCGCCCCAATCGAATCCGCCGGGAGCGCCCTCGATGCGCGGCACGTCCACCGCCCGGTCCTGGGCGTGGTACATGAATACCGTGCCCTCTGGCATCCGGTGGCTGACGATGGCTCGCGCGACAACCACACCGTTCCGGTTGACCGCCTCGATCCAATCGTTGTCCGACACACCGATTTTCGCGGCGTCTCTATCCGACATCCAGATCGACTGCCCACCGCGCGAGAGCGTCAGCATGTGCAGGTTGTCCTGGTACGCCGAGTGGATGGACCACTTGGAATGCGGGGTCAGGTACCGAACGGTGACGCCGTTGTCACCGACGGACCCCACCCCTGGCTCACTGAACAGCGCGCTCATATCGAGCGGCGGCCGGAAGACCGGCAGCTGCTCGCCGAGTTCGGCCATCCAGTCGTGATCGAGGTAGAAGTGCTGGCGCCCGGTCAGGGTGTGCCATGGCTTGAGTCGTTCGGTATTGATGGTGAACGGCGAATACCGCCGACCACCGGTCTCGCTACCCGACCATTCCGGTGAGGTGATCACCGGTACCGGCCGGGATTGGGTGTCGGCGAACGTGATTCGCTTACCCTCGTGCTCGGCGGCGAGGTCTGCCAACTCGGTGCCGGTGCGCCGCTCCAGCGCCTGGAAACCCTCGACGGCGAGCCTGCCGTTGGTGGTTCCCGACAGCGCGAGAATCGCCTCGGCCGCATGCGTGTCCTTGGCCAGCGACGGACGTCCCTGGGCCACACCGGAAACCGCGGTGCCGTTCACCCCGGCTAGGTAGGCCACCTCTTCATTCGGATGCGTGGTGACGCCCTTGGTGGTGACGCCGAGCGTATCGATCAGGGGTCCGAGCGCGGCCATCTTCTCCGCGAGCTTCGGATAGTCCCGCTCGACCACGACCAGCTTCGGCATGGTCTTACCCGGAATCGGCTCGCACTCATCGGCTTTCCAGTCCAGTACGCGTCCACCGGCCTGCGCCAGCGCATCCGGCGAATCGTGCTGCAGCGGTACCGCGACGATATCTTTGCGCTTGCCCAGATGCTTCTCGGCCATCCAGGAGAATCCGCGCGCGATCCGATGGAACGCGTCGAAGTCCGTCTTGGCCTCCCACGGCGGGGAGATGGCGGGGGAGAAGGCGTGCACGAACGGGTGCATATCGGTGGAGGACAGATCGTGCTTCTCGTACCAGGTGGCGGCGGGCAGCACGATATCGGAGAACAGTGTGGTGCTGGTCATCCGGAAGTCCAGCGACAAAAGCAGATCCAGTTTTCCGCTCGGTGCTTCCTCGCGCCAGACCAGCTCCTGCGGCCGCACACCCGCGGTATCGGTGGTCTGCAGATTGGAGTCCGCGCCGAGCAGGTGCTTGTGGAAGTATTCGTTGCCCTTACCGGAGGAGCCGAGCAGATTCGCCCGCCACACGGTCAGGCAGCGCGGAAAGTTCTCCGGCGCATCGGGATCCTCACAGGCGAAGCGGAGATCACCGGATTTCAGCCCGTCCACCACATGTTCGGGTGCGGTCTTGCCAGCGGCCTCGGCCTCGTCCACCAGATCCAGCGGGTTGCGGTCGAAGGTCGGATAACTCGGCATCCAGCCGAGACGGCTGGCCAGCGCAATATTGTCCGCGGCGGTACGGCCCGCGAATTTTCCGGTGCTCAGCGGGGAGGCGAAGGACTGCGCGGTGAACGGGTCGTAGCGCCACTGGTCATTGCTGAGGTACCAGAACACCGTGCCCTGCATCTGCCGCGGCGGTCGCTGCCAGTCCAATCCGAATGCCAGGGTGGACCAACCGGTTACCGGACGGCACTTCTCCTGGCCGACGTAATGCGCCCAACCGCCGCCATTGACGCCCTGACAGCCGGTGAGCAGCGTCAGTGTGAAGAAGGAACGGTAGATCTGGTCGGAGTGGAACCAGTGATTGGTGCCCGCACCCATCAGGATCATCGACCGTCCGCCGGATTTATCGGCGTTATCGGCGAATTCACGGGCGATCCGCTGTGCCTGTGCCGCTGGTACGCCGGTAATTGCTTCCTGCCAGGCCGGGGTGTATGGCTCCGCTGCATCGTCGTAGCCGGTCGGCCACGTGCCGGGCAGTCCGTCGCGTCCGACGCCGTACTGCGCGAGCAGCAGATCGAACACCGTAGTGACTCGCTTACCCGCGACGGTGATCGTCGGAACACCGCGCACGAGCACGCCCGCGGTATCGGTATCGAAGCGCGGCAGCTGCACCGCGACCGGGCGCTGATCGGCGCGGTCGTGCAGGGTCAGCAGCGGATCGACGCCCTCGAGATCCAGATTCCACTTGCCAGCATCACCCTCGGTGAAGCGATGTCCGAGTGAACCATTGGGCACCACCGGATTGCCCTGCGCATCGAGCAGCACCATCTTGTGCTCGGCGGTTTCGTCGGTGTGACCGAGATCGGCGGCGGTGAGGAATTTGCCGGGCAGCGCACCGTCGTGGTGGTAGTTGCCATTGGCGTCCCAACCCTCCGGATCGTCGAGGCACACCAGGAACGGCAGGTCGGTGTAGCGCTTGATGTAGTCGAGGAATCGGGGCGTGCTGCGCTCGACGAAGAATTCCTTGAGGATCACGTGGCCCATCGACATGGCAAGGGCCGCATCGGTTCCCGGCCGCGCGGGCACCCATTCATCGGCGAACTTGGTGTTGTCGGCGTAGTCGGGCGAGACCACCACGACCTTCTGCCCGCGGTAGCGCGCCTCGGTCATGTAGTGCGCATCCGGGGTTCGGGTCACCGGAACATTCGAACCCCACATGATGAGGTAGCCCGCGTCGAACCAGTCGGCTGATTCCGGCACATCGGTCTGATCGCCGAATACCTGCGGGGAGGCCACCGGGAGGTCGGCGTACCAGTCGTAGAACGACAGCATCGAGCCGCCGAGCAGCGAAATGAACCGTGCGCCGACGGCATGGCTCACCATCGACATGGCCGGAATCGGAGAGAATCCGGCCACTCGGTCGGGCCCGTACTTCTTGATCGTGTGTACGTGTGCGGCGGCCGCGATTTCGGCGGCCTCCCACCATTCCGCGCGCACGAATCCGCCCTTACCGCGAGCGGACTTGTAGCTCTTGGCCTTCTCCGGATCCTCGACGATCGCTTCCCAGGCCAGCACCGGATCCTTGAGCCGCTCCTTCGCCTCGCGGTACAGCTCGAGCAGCACACCGCGCACATACGGATAGCGCACCCGCGCGGGGGAGTAGGTGTACCAGGAGAAGGACGCGCCACGCGGGCAGCCCCGCGGTTCGTATTCAGGCTTATCCGCGCCGACCGAGGGATAGTCCGTCTGCTGGGACTCCCAGGTGATCACGCCGTCCTTGACGTAGATCTTCCAGGAACAGGACCCGGTGCAGTTGACCCCGTGCGTGGAGCGCACCACTTTGTCGTGCGACCAGCGATCCCGATAGAACTCATCGGCACTGCGTCCACCCACCTGGTGCAGGCTGCGCTGATCCGCCGAGACCTCGCCCCGGTGGAAATATTTGCCGAGACGCAGCAGTGCGTCACTTACGTCGCTGGATTGCCGATCGACCGAATCGGAGGACGCGGAAGCCTGAGTGCGCGAATTAACCACGACGCCCCCTTCGAGCTGTGAAATCGGGCTGTTGCACCGACTGTAAGGAGGTCGCGACGCACGTCCAAACGAATCTCTCACAGCCCGCAGCGGTTGATCGTGAGGTGTGAGGTCGACGCAACGTGGCGGTCACCGCGCGATTGCCGTGAAATGCCGAAGACATCGATGTGACCAGGGCGGATCCGCTCTGACCGGCCGAAACGCGGCTTGCGGATAGTGTTTCGGGGACTAGCCGGTGATGCTTTGGAAACCACCGGTTCTCAGGCGGTTTACATTTGTTAACACATCCGGCGGGGGCTCGTGAGGCCGATTCCACACCCACGCACGGTGTTCGAATCGGTCCGCGCGCAGCCATTCTTCGCCCTGCTGATCCATTCGCTGTCGGTTTGCCAACAGTTTCGGCGATGGATACCTCGCCAAATTATTATTCGACGCATGGCGTGATTCGAGGGCGCCATCGAGTGCCGCAGAGGTGGCGATGCGTAAGTCGCGGTGCCCCCGCGGCGCTCAGGGTGGTCGTCGCATCCCGCTTCGCCTGAGTCCCTCCCGGCCAGGCATCCCGCTCGGTGTGCCCCATCGAAAGCGGCCGAGCCAGCGCCGTGTGCAGGTAACCGGCCCCGTCCCCTCCCGCTGCTCGCCGAGCGTAGTCATATGGCGGTCGAATGGGGGTGGGGGCGATCAGCATCCGACTGCGTTCGGCGGAACCCTCCGAACCAAGGCTCGATACGCCAGAAGCTCTCTGGACGCGGTATCAGCGCTTTGTGGCTTCGGCGTGAATGTTATTGGCGCCCTTGAGCATTCGCGCTTGCGTGTGTCGACAGACACGGGGAGGCCGGTCGGGAAATTGGAGCAAACACGTCGTTTAATATTGGATCGGCTCGCCTTCTGTGCAGACTGCCAACTTTGTTGATACATCTACAGTTTCATGGGAGTGTATTGCTGTGCCAAGCAGGTCGACCGATGGCGGCGACGGGGCTCGAGTGCGCCCGCCAACGTTCGGGGGCGAGTTGCGCAGACTGCGCGACGATCGACGCATTTCTCGGGAAAAGTTGGCATTCGCCGCGGGCGTGAGCACCAGCTATATCACCCACCTGGAGGGCGGCGACCGGGAACATCCGACCAGGACGGTGGTGAATGCGCTGGTCGGATATCTGGATCGGATCGCGCCGCTCACCGATGCCGAACGCAGACTGTTCTTCGATCTGGCCGGATTGGGCGTGGACCGCTTCCCCTCCGTAGTCGAACTGCGCAATGAGATCGGCGCGGATATGCGCGATGGATTGCGCCTGCACGAGCCGAATGCGGCGGGCTATGTCGATACCCGGTGGAATGTCCTGTCCTGTAATGACTCCTACGCGGCCGCCTTTCCCGGTCTGGTCGACGATGTGAATGTACTGCGCTGGTTCTTCGGCAATGAGCTGTCCAAACAGGTGATGGTCGAATGGGAGCGTGAGGCCGCGCTCACCGTCGACTGGCTGCGCGGACTGATCGGTCAGTCCGGCGATACCGCCTGGTCCATCGAATTCCTCGACGAACTCGGCGCGTATCCGGACTTCCGCAGAATGTGGGCCGCGGGCGGCACCACCTACGGTCGGGATCGGCCCATGCATCTGCGCGATCTGGGATCCGGGGAGTGCCATCGCCTCGATGTTCAACTGTTCCGGGTGGATTCGGGCAATCATCCCGGGAGGATCCAATTCTTCCTCGGCATTCCGAGCCGTTGCACCAGTCACTGACCGGCACGGCCGCAGAGGCATGGCCCACCCCTGACTCGCACGGCAGGCGAATAGCTCAGGGCAGCGTCAGTTCCGCGAATGAGGAGATCCAATGATGCGGCGGACGTGCGGGATTCGGTTCACCGGGCCGGTGGACACCGGTCACCGACCAGCCCGCGGTGACAGCGGCATCGAGTTCGTCAGGATGGTCGGACAGGAACCGGATGCGATCGGCGGGAGTGCCGATGGCGCTGGCGATCTTTTCGTAGGAGGCGGGTTCGCGTTTCGGTCCCGCGCTGGCCAAGTCGAAGTAGCCGCTGATCAGTGCGGCAAGATCGCCGCCACGGGCGAAGGTGAACCAATCCTGTTGGTTGCGTACCGATCCCGAGGAGTAGACGAACAGGCGAAGACCAGCGGCGTGCCAGGCGGCGAGGGCGGGCGCGACATCCGGGAAGAACTGCCCGTGCAGCGCGCCGTTGCGGAACCCCTCGGCGCAGATGATGCCCTGCGCAGCCTTGAGCGGTTCGGCCTTCACATCGGAGCCGAGCCAGTCGCGCAGGATCGCGGCGACCTCGTCGGTATCGGCATCGGGGCGGTCGGCGAGTTCGCGGGTCGCCGCGATAATGGGAGCAGCCGCAGCCGTGCGGTTTTCGGCCAGCCATTCGGGCAGGCGGGCGCGTGTGTAGCCATAGAGGTCCTCGCGCACCGAACTGGTTGGGCTGGTGGTGCCCTCGATATCGATGACGACGGTGGCGATCACGGGGCCGTCAGCAGCTGATCGAGGGTTGGGAAACCCGAGCTGATCGGGTCACCGGTGAAATCGCCGACCCAGCCGTCTTCCTCCTCGAAGAAGCGGATGGCGATGAAATCGGGCCGAGTGCCCATATCGAACCAGTGCAGGGTGCCCGCCGGGACCGAAAGCAGATCCCCGCCTTCGCATACCGCCGCCACGACCTCGGCACCGAGATGCAGATAAAAGCAGCCGCGTCCGGCCGCGAAGAACCGCACCTCGTCCTCGGCGTGCCGATGCTCGTTCAGGAACTTCGCCCGCGCGCCCTCGGCGATCTGCGGCCATTCCGGATTCGCGTCGTCCGGATGGATGCGAGCGATATCGATATGCTTGTAGCGGCCGGAGGCATTCAGTTCGGCCACCCGGTCCTCGTATTCGGCGAGCAATTCCTCCGACGCGGTCTCGACGGCATTGACCAGCACCGGCCAGCGGTCGAAAGTGATACCGCGGGCGGCCAATTCGGCTCCGATCACCGCATCATCGGTGGTGCGCAGCAGTACCCTGTCGGCATCGTCGGCGGCCATAACCTGCAACAGCGTCATGATGTCAGTCCAATCTCGAGGATCTCGTTCGGATTGCGCGCGGCAAAGGGCTGCCGACGGCCGGTGCGGGTTACCAGCTCGCACAGGGCCTCGAGGCATTCGGCGCGGTCGCGTGCCTGGGAAAGATTGTCTCCCCATGTCGTGATCCCATGACCAGCGATCGCCAATACCGGTGCGGCGGTGGGGTTTTCGAGCAGGTAAGCCTCGATATCCGCGCCGATGCGCGCGACGTCGGGCCAGTTCGGGAAGACGGGCAGGTCGAGGACGGTCGGAGAGGTGCCGTCCGGCTGCTTGGCCACCAGGCCTTTGATGAGTTCGTAGTCGGTGATCCGCAGGGTGGTCAGTGCGTCGGAGGAGCCGAACCGCGTCGCGGTGGTAGTCGCGTAGGGCGGATGAATGTGGACGACGGCGGTGGCACCGGTTGTCCGGTACACCGCGGTGTGAATTGTGGTCTCCGCCGAAGGCTTACGCTGCTGATTCGGCGTCGGCATGGAATCGGCGATGCGGACGGTCACCATATCCGCACTGGTCAATTCGCCCTTGGAGAAACCGCTGCCGGTGATCACCGCGGTATCGCCGGTGCGCACCGAGATATTGCCCGCCGTGCCCGGCATCCAGCCCCGCTCGTACAACTCGCGGGCGACATCGGCGATGGCCGCACCTTGGGTATCGGCGCCGTACACGACACCCAGCTCGGTGACGACCGCTGTCACCAACTCCGCGGGTGTCACATCGAAGGCCGGGTTGAAAACCTCGGTACCGACCGGAGCCGTTGTGACACCGCCGAATCCGGTGACCTCGGCCGCGGCCCGCTGTTCGACGACGATATCCGCACCGGTCGCCATCTTCGGATCACGCGTCGACTCCGGCGCGACCACGATGAACGGAATGCCATGGTGGTTGGCCGCGATAGCGAGCCCGTAGGTGCCGATCTTGTTCGCGACATCGCCATTGGCGGTCACCCGGTCCGCGCCGACCAGCACGCAGTCGACCTGACCGGTCGCCATCGCCCAGGCGGCGGCGGAATCGATGGTGAGCCGATGCGGTATGCCCGCCTCGGCCAGCTCCCAGGCCGTCAGCCGGGCACCCTGCAATAGCGGCCGGGTCTCATCGACCAGGACGTTCTCGATCGCACCGCGCTCGGACAGCACCCGCATCGCCCCGATCGCGGTGCCGAAGGCGCTGGTTGCCAGTCGCCCAGTGTTGCAATGTGTGAGCACCCGCAGCGGTCGGTCCGGACACAGCCGCTGCACGAGATCGGCGGCGTGGGTGGCGGCCGCCCGATTGACCCGCCCATCCTCGGCCAGCATGGCCAGGGTTTCGGCGAGTACCGCATCCGCACCGAGCGGCACCTTGGTCAGCACCCGGTGCACCGCCCAAGCCAGATTGACGGCAGTGGGCCGGGCGTCGGCGATCCGCGCGGCGTCCGCCTCGGCACGCACCACATCGACGACACCATCGGTGGTATGCGCGGCGGTGGCGATGACCACCCCGAAGGCACCGGCGATACCGATCGCGGGGGCACCGCGGATGGCCAGTGTCTTGATCGCATCGATTACCTGGTCGACCGTGCTGAGCCGCAGCTCGCGCACCTCATGCGGCAGTTCGCGCTGGTCGATGGTGACCAGCGCACCATCGTCCCAAATCAGGGAACTGTCGTTCATCAGGTGCATCCTTCGCTTCGTGCGGAGTCGGGTGTTGCCCCTGGTCAACGGTATCGGACGGGCGTTGCCGCCGAAAATCCGCGTCGTCATTACATCCGGGTCATTCCGCGACGAACTCCGCCTCGCGTTCCACCGCCTCGATCCCTCGATCGTCTGGTCCTGAACGCTGACCGCACGGTGGGTCGGCAGTCAATCTCGCCAGTATCGAGGACACCGGTCACGACCACGCGGTGGTCCGCCAGTTCGCCGACCCCATGGTGGTCCTACGCGCGGGTGCCGTCGTCGAAACCGGACCCGTCGCCGAGGTATTCGCATCCCCTCGGGCCGACTACACACGCCGCCTCCTCCGAAGCAGTCGCCCGGCGCATCCCCGACGGCCGGCGCCACTGCGTCTCGGCGCCTGACATCCGGCTCAACGGGCGAGTCGAAAATGATTGCTTATGTGCTGGAATCGTCATTCGACGAATAGCACGCATAATTTCCGCGTGCAAAAGGCAACCCGCCGGGGCATGCCCATCGGCGGAAAAATTCGAACCAGGCGTGACGCGTTCGAAAGGATAAAGATCGACCGGCCGGAACATATTGCCGTGAATAGTTTTCCAACGGCTCCGAACCCGACACCGGGAAACGAGACGAGCCACGCACAACCGGGCCGCCGGCTCACGCTGAGGAACCGGCGGCCCGTTTCAGATCAGTGCTGTCCGGTTCGGCGCTGGTCAGCGCCTCGCCGCTCTGAACCCTGGCCTCGCTGATCGCCTTCCATGCGATCGCGATCGCTGGTCTGGCCGGATCGGTTCATGCCCTGGTCCTGGCGCTGCTGTTGCTGCTGCCGTTCCATCTGCTTGGGCATTTTCTTAGGCGTTTTCTTCGACTTTTCAGCCATCTCCACTCGGTCCTTTCCGAAGTGATGTTGTATTCGCCTAACCATCACACAATAGCGAGCGGACATCAGCAGTGGAAGAAGAAATCGATTCTTTACACCCGGAGCGGGAGGAATTCGACGAGGTCGTCGTCGGTGGCCGCGGCGGGGACGACGACCAGGCCGTCACGGTCGATAAGGCCGCCCAGATGGGTGGTGCGGATCTGCGGATCGCCCAGCCAACCGCCGTAGGGGGCGAGTCGTGCCGGGACGATGCGGGTGGCGGGCCCGGAGATCGCGCTCGCATTGCGCAGCGGCCCGATCAACGGCCGCGAGGGGTGGCTTCCGGTTCGGCCCTCGACGAGCGCGGGTGAGAGCGCCATCAGCACGGCAACAGCCGCGAAGGGATTTCCGGGCAGACCGAGAATGGTTGTACCGCTGGATAATTCGGCGACTACAGTGGAGCCGCCCGGACGCAATTTCAAGCGGTGCACCAGGATTCGGGCCTCGGCGCGGGCGATCGCCCCGCGCAACTGGTCCGCCGCGCCACCGCCGGTCGCGCCGACGATCACCAGCAGATCGCAATCGTGCGCCGCACCGAGCACCTCGTCGAAGCCGCGCGGAGTATCGCGCAGGTGCACCCGATCGATCGCCCGAATTCCATACCAGGACAGCACATCCGGCAGAATCGGCCCGATCGAGTCGCGGGTCTGGCCGGTCTGCAGCGGGCCGGTGCTGCGGATCTCGTCGCCGGTCATGATGATGCGGGCCCGCACCGGGCCGCGTACCACCGCATCGGTCACCTCCACACTGGCGGCGGCGGAAATCAGCCCAGCCGTGACCGGTGTGCCGGCTGGAGCGACGAGATCGCCGGGGGCGCGGTCCTCGCCGCGGCGGCGGATATCGTCGCGCAGCGGGGAATCCTCATGTTGGTACAGCATTTCGTCATGCTCGATCCGCGCGAATTCGTCACGCAGCACCCGCGTGGTGCCGTCGGGCACATGTGCTCCGGTGGCGATCCGCACCGCTTCACCGGGCAGCAGCCCGACCGGCCGCCGACCGCCCGCGAAGCCGATATCGCGCCGCAAACGCCACGGTCCGTCACCGGCTACCGCGTAGCCGTCCATCGCGGAGACATCGAAGCGCGGCAGTGATGCGACCGCTGTCAGCGGCGCGGCGAGCGCGGCGCCGCGCACCGAACCCAATTCGGCACGATACTCGGTGAGTCGAGAGATATTGGCGCGCAGGACATCCCGTGCCTCGTCGAGTGGCAGCGGTGTTGCCGAAACCGCAGCTTGCGGTGCGGGTCGAGTCGCACCGGTGTCCCAAGCCATCCTGGCCCTTTGCACCTGCTCCTCGGTATCGCAATCGGCGATACCCGCCATGGTGACGGTAGCCGTATCCGGCGGGATCAGCGCCTTCATCGGCTGATTGATCAGCGAATCCAGCCGGTCCAACGCAGCCGCCAGCGCCGTCCGCCGCCACACGCCGATCAGATACTGCGGTCGACCGGATTCGTCGGCCGCGAAGACCGCATCAGCGCCGGATTCGGAGCCGTGCCGAATCAACTCGGTCACTGTCGCCTGCGACAGGAACGGCAGATCCGCCGCGAGCACCACCACCAGCGGGGCGGGGGCCGGGCCGAGCGCGCGCAATCCGGCTCCCACCGCGGCGACCGGACCCGAACCCGGCGGCACCTCCCGCACCTGCACGATCCGCGCGTCCAATTCCGGCCGATGCGGTCCGACCACCACAGTCCGCGCACACCGTGCCACCGCAGCCAGGGCCGCATCGAGCATGGATCGACCGCCGATCACGATGGCGGGCTTATCGACGCCCCCCATGCGGCTGGCGCGTCCGCCCGCGAGCACGATCGCGTCGGCGGCGGTCACCGGTCAGTGCCTGGCGCGAGAGAGGGCATGGCCGACATGCTAATTCGTCGGGTGTACAGATCCGGGGAGGGCGGCCGGGTTCCAGCGGTCGAAGGACTACACCGTCGAATAATCCTGGGCCGGTCGGCGCAGGCAGAACTCATTCGTCTCCGGATCGGCGAGCACCACCCCGGGCGCACCATCCGCATCGTCGACCGGGGTCGCGCCCGCCGCACGTAATCGGGCGACCTCGGTGGCCGGATCGTCGGTGGGGAAGGACGCCAGGTCCAGGCGCAGTCGATTGCGGCCGCACTTCACATCAGGCGTATGGACGAACTCCAGCCAGGAACCGAGCCCCGTCGCCGAGCGCAGCCCGGCCACCCGCGCGCCGCCGTAGGCGATGGGCCAGCCGGAGGCGGTGCACCAGAACTCGGCCAGCCGCGCCGGATCGTGCGTATCGATCACGATGGCGGCGACCGCACCGGTATCCACATACTCCTCGCGCGGCTCCAGCACACAGAACTCGTTGCCCTCCGGATCGGTGAGCACCACCCACGGCACCGCGCCCTGCCCGATATCGACGTGACGTGCGCCGAGCGCCAATGCGCGGTCCACTTGCACCCGCTGATGGTCGAGCGAGCGACTGGCCAGATCCAAATGCATCCGGTTCTTGCTGTCCTTCGCGCGCGCCGCCGGCAGGAAGGTCAGGGCTAGGTCGAGGCCGTCCGGATCGGGTGCCGCCACATCGACCTCGTCGGGGCGGTCGAGGGTCACCGTCCAGCCGAGCAACTCGGCCCAGAAGTCCGCGACGAACCGGGGCCGGTCGGCATCGAAGACGACACACACCAGGCGGGTGGACATATTTCAACGTTAACCGCCGATCGAGGGCGGCGGGGCCGTTTACGGGAGCCGGAAACGCGCGGCGCGCAGGTCCACTCGGCCCTCGCGGATCGGCACACCCTCGGCGGCCAGCAGGCGCAACTGACGATCGGCCAGGTGCGCGGCGGGCTTACCGCCCGCACCGATCACCCGATGCCATGGCAGATCGGCGGAGTCGGTGCGCATGATCCAGCCGACCGTGCGCGGGGTGGACAATCCCGCCGCCGCGGCGATATCACCGTAGGTGACGACCCGGCCCGGCGGCACGGTCGCAACTAGCGCGCGCACCCGCTCGACCTCGGCGTCGGTGGTGGGCACTACAGAACCGATCGGATCAGCGCCGCGGTCTCGGCCGGACGAGCCTGGGCGACCATATGGTCGCAGTCCCATTCGAGCACGGTCAGATCCGCGCCCATATGCGCGGTGAGGGCGGCGCGGAACTCCGGGGTGACGAAGGGTGGCATCACCTTCATGGCCTGCACCAGAATCGTCGGCAGGTCACTGGGTGGCAGCACATAGTGCCTGGCCAGCTGACCCCAGTAGGAGTTGATGGCGGGCAGGCTGATCCGCCAGCCGACCCGGCCGTCCGCGGTTGGCATCAGATGTTCGGTGAGTTCGGTATCGAGCAGGCGCGGCTCCACCTCGCCCCAGCCGGTCGCGATCTTGTCCTGGCGGGCATGCTCGACCGTGTCGTAGTCCGGTGAGGCCAGGCTGGACAGTGCGATATCCATCAGGCGCTCGGCCTCCAGCGCGATCGCCGAATCGAGCAGGATCAGCTTGCGCACCAGATGCGGATGGTGATGCACCAGATGCAGGGCACAGGCGCCGCCGAAGGAGTGCGCGACGACGACCACCGGTTCGTCGGTCTCCGCGTTGAGCAGTTCGACCAGATCCTCGACGATGGTCTCGAAGTTCCACGGCGGCAACGCGGTCGAGCGACCGTGTCCGCGCAGGTCGGGAGCGATCAGCCGGACATCGGGCAGGTATCGGGTGGCGAGATCCTCCCAGCGTTTGCCGTGGCCGGTGACACCGTGCAGGGCCAGGACTTTCGGGCCGTCGTCAGGCCCGAACCGGTACACATTGAGAGGCGACACAGGTCTCATAGTGGCGCATCTGGGAATCCGCCGCAGATCCAGGCGCTGTGTCCGACCTCACCGATCGGTGAATCGCCCGCGTGGCGTGTCGGAGGTGTCTGTTGCAATAGCCCGCGTGGTGCGATCGGATAGCGCGGTGCGACTTGTTCGCCGGAATGTGGCGGCACCCCCGGCTCGGACCTGGGGTGCCGATGTCCGCGCGCTATTCGATGCAGCGGCCACGGTCGGCCCGATTCGGCCGGACTGGCGGCCGTGGCAGGTGCTCGGCGGACCGGGAACCGGCAAGACAGCACTGCTGATCGATCTGGCCGCCGACCGCATCGCCGCGGGCGCCGACCCGGAATCGGTGCTGCTACTGACCCATTCGAAGCAGGCGGCGAGCATGGTGCGCGACGCCATTACCGCTCGGCTGACCGATCCCGGCTCCGCCGAGGGCGGGGTCCCCGGCGCAACCAGGGAACCGCTGGTGCGCACACTGCATTCCTACGCGTTCTCGGTGTTGCGCAGACATGCCAGCGCGCACGGCAATCCGCCGCCGCGTTTGCTGACCGGTGCCGAGCAGGATGCCGTACTGCGCGAAATGCTGCGCGGCGATCTGATCGATATCGCGGCTGGAGCCAGCGGTCTGTGGCCGGAGCGGCTACAGCCCGCACTGGGCCTCGGCGGATTCGCCGAACAGTTGCGCGATCTCATGCTGCGGGCCACCGAACGCGGACTCGGACCCGAGGATCTGGTGCGGCTCGGCCGCGAGCACGGTCGGCCGGAATGGGTGGCGGCGGGCAAATTCGCGGTCCGCTACGAGCAGTCGATGCTGCTGCGCTGGTCGGTCGGGGTGGAAGCGCCCGAGGCGACCGCGCCCGCGCTGGACGCGGCCGAACTCATCGGGGCCGCGCTGGATGCGCTGGCCGGCGATGCCGATCTGCTTGCCGCCGAACGGAATCGGATCCGATACCTGCTGGTCGACGATGCCCAGCATCTGGATCCGCAGGCCGCGCTGCTGGTGCGGGTAATGGGTACGGCCGCGCATACCTCGGTCGTGGCGGGCGATCCGGACCAGGGCATATTCGCCTTCCGCGGTGCGGATTCGCGCTTCCTCGCGGAGCTGGCCGCACCGGATGGACAGCGAATCATCCTGCGGGACAATCACCGATCGGGTGGCGCGGTGGAACTGGCCGTCGCGCGGATCGCGGCCAAGTTGCCAGGCAGTGCGCCACAACGCTTTTCGGCATCTGATCACGCGGCCGTAGCGAAGGACGACGACACCGAGGTGCGCGTGCGGGTACTCGCCACTCCCGCGAAGGAAGCGGCCCTGATCGCCGACCATTTGCGCCGCGCCCACCTCACCGATGGTGTGCCGTGGTCGCGCATGGCGGTGATCGTCCGCTCGGTGCCGTTGTCATTGGCTCCGCTGCGCCGCGCCCTATTGGCGGCCGGAGTGCCCGTACAACAGCCCGCACTCGACGCGCCATTGGCGCGCCGCCGCGGCGCGGCCTGGATGCTGCTCGCATTGCGCGCGGTGCTCGCGGAGGATGCGCGGCAGCGTGGTCGTCGACGTGCGGCCGATACGATGTTCTCGGCCGAAGACGCCTTGGATCTGCTGGCCGGACCACTCGGCGGCGCCGATCAGATCAGTCTGCGCCGGTTGCGTCGCGGTATTCGACGCAGTGTGCTGGAGTCCGCACGCAGCGAAATCAAGGCCGCACGAGCATATGCGAGTTCCGCGTCGGGTGATGAACCCGATTGGGCCGCTCAGAGTTTCCCATCGGATGAGGAAGCGTTCCCGCCGGACGAGGAAAGCTTCGCCGCTGGGGCGGACGGCTCCGAACGGAATGTCACGACAGCTGAACGGAACATCAGCCAAGTCGAGCGGATCGCCGACGATGCCGATTGGTATGGCATCGAGCCGGAATTCCGTAGCCGAGATTTGGAATGGCAGAGTGCCCAGTCCGGATCGGACATCGACGATTCCGCTCCGGATAGTGATGACCCTGAACACGGTAGCGCGGTACATCGAGGTGCAGATGTCTCCGAACGGGGGCGGGGCGAGTCCGAGCTGGCCGCAGCGGGCGCTGGGCGTGGCGTGGATGACCGCGCCGATCGAGGCGCTGATGACGCTGAACGGAGCACGAACCAGGCTGAACTGGGCGCACATGCCGCGGACCGGGGCATCGACCAGACCCGGCGGAGCATGGATGGTGCCGAGTGGGACATCGACGAGGCGGGGCGGAGTACGGATGGCGCTGAGTTGGGTGCGGGCGAGGCCGAACGGAACTCACTGCGAACCGATCAGGCAGACGCAGTCGCTTCCGCACGGAGCAGCGGCGACCCGGAAGGGGACTCTTCGGCACCTGAACCGGACGACAGCGATTCGCAATGGCGTGGGTATGTCGACAAATCCTCGGCGGAGGTGCTGCGTGATCTGCTGATCGGCCGCGCCGATCGTCGGATCATGGCGCGGCTGACCGATGTCGAGGCGGGGCCCCTGAAGCGGGTGTTCGATGCACTCGATCGGGCAATCAAGACTCGGCGCCGCGGTGCCGGTCTCGAGGATGTGCTGTGGGCGCTGTGGACCGGGTCGCGGTTGGAGCGTCGATGGGTGGCGCAGTCCGAACGCGGTGGGGCAGCGGGTATGCAGGCCGATCGCGATCTGGATGCCGCCGTCGGACTATTCGATGCCGCAGCCGCGTACGTGGATCGACTGCCGCGCGCGAGCATCGAGGGTTTCGTCGAATTCCTTGTGCAGCAGGAGATTCCGCACGACACCAGGTCGCTGACCGCGGCGGGAAATGCGGTCGCGCTACTCAGCGCGCATGCCTGCGCTGGCCGGGAGTGGGATGTGGTCGCGGTCGCCGCTGTGCAGGAAGGTATTTGGCCGAATCCACGCCCGCGCGGCACCCTGCTGCAGACCGAGGATCTGGTCGATCTCACCGCGGGCATTATCGACGCGGGGGAGGTGGTGAGTCGTGCTGCTCCGATCATGGCCGAGGAGCGCAGATTGCTGCTGGTCGCGTGCAGTCGGGCCAGGCGCTCGCTGCTGGTGACGGCCGTGGAATCGGTCTCGGGTGAACGCGATCTCGTACCCTCTCGGTTTCTGGCTGAACTCCTCGGCCACGACGATGACAGTGAACCCGGCGCGCTTCCGGTCGCCGATCCGGGGCGCGCTCTGGTCATGCATGCGCTGGTGGCCGAATTGCGCGGGGTGGTCTGCGATTCCGAGGCCGAACCAGAGCGCAGACGGCGCGCCGCCCATCAACTCGCCCGGCTGGCCCACGCCGGGGTGCCGGGTACGCATCCCGACCAGTGGTACGGCACAGCCGATCTCAGTTCGTCGCGTTCACTTTGGGATGACGACGAGACCGCGGTTGCCCTGTCCCCCTCCACCGTCGAGCTGTTGCGCACTTGCCCGCTGCGCTGGGCACTGGAACGTCACGGCGGCACCGACGGCGATAACCCGCACGCCGTCAAAGGCAATCTGGTGCACACCCTCGTCCAGGCGCTGGCGGGCAAGGTGCCCGAATCACAGGTCCGTGCCGCATTGGACAAGGCATGGCAGGCCATCGATCCCGGCACCGGCTGGCATTCCCGCCAGGAACTGCGCCGCACCGAGGCCATGCTGGAGACCTTCATGGCCTGGGTGCGCAATACCCGGGGTGAATTGACCCAGGCCGGTGTGGAGGTCCCGGTCGACTGCGTACTGCCACCGCGCACGGAAGACGAACCCGCCGTGCGGATCCGCGGCCGAGTCGACCGACTGGAGCGCGATGCCTTCGGCCGGTTCGTCATCGTCGATGTGAAGACCGGGAAGTCGCCGGTCACCAAACAGGCCGCCGCCGACCACGCCCAGCTCGCCACTTATCAGGTGGCGGCCGCCGCTGGCGCACTCGACATCACCATTGCTGAGTCCGACCGCGCGCAGGACGAATCTGCCGCAGGCGATTCGGGTCCGTACACCAGCGAGACCGGCTCCACAGGCGAACCCGGCGGCGCGCGGCTCGTCTACGTCGCCAAGCCCAGCAGCAAGGAGGGCGCAACGCAGCGCATGCAACCTCCGCTGGATGCCGAAGCGCTCGACAAATGGCGTGGCACGATTCATGATGCCGCTGCCGCAACCCAGGGCCCGAGCTACCTCGCCATGCGCAACGACGGCTGCAGGCACTGTTCGGTCGCGGGCAGCTGTCCCGTCCAGGACACCGGAAGGCAGGTGACCGACGAATGAACGGCACCGTATCGCCGAACCGGCTCGCGGAGGCGCTCGGCCTGCCGCCACCCACCGAGGAGCAGGCCGCGGTGATCGCGGCCCCACCAGGACCGACCCTGGTGGTGGCCGGTGCGGGCGCGGGTAAAACCGAGACCATGGCCGCCCGCGTGGTGTGGATGGTCGCGAATCGCCTGGTGCTGCCCGACGAGGTGCTCGGTCTGACCTTTACTCGAAAAGCGGCCCAGCAGTTGACCTCCCGCATCCGCACCCGGCTGGCCCGGCTGGCGGGTTCACCGCTGCTGCGCGACCTCGACACCGACGGTGAGCTGCGCGCCCAACTCTCCGGCGCCGAACCCGAGATCAGCACCTACCACTCATATGCGGGCCGCCTGCTCACCCAGCACGGCCTGCTGCTGCCGGTGGAACCCGCCGCGACACTGCTCACCGAAACCCAGCTGTGGCAGCTCGCCCACCAGGTGGTTCGCAACTGGGACGGCGACCTCGACACCGAGCGCACTCCGGTCTCGGTGACCGAGGCGGTGCTCGCGCTATCCGGTCAACTCGCCGAACATCTGGTGGAACCCGAACAACTCGCCGAGGCCCATACCGAACTCGAAAAACTGGTGCACACTTTGCCTGCGGGCCCACGCCAACGCGGCGGACCGAGCCAGGCCCTGCAGAATATCGTCCAGGTGCAGCGCGAACGGGTCGCCCTGCTGCCCCTGGTCAAGCAGTTGGCCGAGGCGTTACGCCGCCGCGGCGCATTGGATTTCGGCGCGCAGATGTCCCTGGCCGCGCGCCTCGCTGCCGAACATCCCGAAGTCGCCGCCGCCGAATGCGCCCGGTTCCGCCTGGTCCTACTCGACGAATACCAGGACACCGGCCACGCCCAACGCATCCTGCTCGCCTCGCTTTTCGGCGGATTGCCTGCGCAACCGCAGGCAAGGCGCTCACGCAAGGCCACCGCCCCATCGAAGTCCACTGCTGACACCGGGGTCGACCAGCCCCCGTCGTCCCCTACGCCGATCGACCCCGACGTTCGCCGGGCCGAACCTCGCTCCGACGGCGGTGAGTTCGATGCCGGTGGGGGCGACTTCGGCTCCGACCGCGGTGCGTTCAAGCCTGACGGAAGCGACCCCGGCTCTTATCGGAGTGTGCCCGACGCTGGCGGAAGCGGCTCCGGCTCGCATCGGGCCGACTCCGCGGTTCGCCGGAGTGACGGCGATGCGACGCTCGGGCGTCGGTCCGATGCTGAGCAAAGGGCAACCAGTCGTGGCGAACAGCGACTGGCGGTGACCGCGGTCGGCGATCCGATGCAGTCCATTTACGGCTGGCGCGGCGCGTCGGCAGCCAACCTGCCCAGGTTCGCCACCGATTTCCCGAGCGCTCCAGGCGTTCCCGCGCCGATCCTGCCGCTACTGACCAGCTGGCGGAACCCGCCGGAGGCATTGGCTTTGGCGAATCTGGTCGCCGAACCATTGCGCCGAAATGCTATCGACAGCGGCGGCGTAACCGTCGACGCACTGCGCGCGAAGCCCGATGCCGAGCCGGGCGTTGTTGCTCTGGCTCTCACCGAAACCATTGCCGACGAACGGAATTGGGTGGCGGTCCGGATCGCCGCGGAATGGGCGGTCAAACGCGAGGCAGGGGTGCCGCCGCCGACTTCGGCAGTACTGGTGCGTCGCAATGCCGATGCCGCCCCGCTTGCCGAAGCTCTACGCGAACAAGGCCTTCCGGTGGAAATCGTCGGCCTCGGCGGTCTGCTCGCCACCCCTGAGGTCGCCGATATCGTCGCGACGCTGCGGCTGATCGCCGAACCGGGTGCGGGCAGCGCGGCCATGCGGATACTCACCGGCGCTCGCTGGCGCATCGGCGTCGCGGACCTCGCCGCGCTGGCCCGCCGCGCCAGAGATCTGTCGATCGGCCGTCTGCACGGCAATGAAGTCAACGAGATCACCGATTCGACCGCACTGGCCGAGGCATTGCGCGAGGTGGCCCCCGAACCGGCCGAAGAGGCGGGCCTGGCCGATGCGATCGCCGACCCCGGTCCACCGGAACAGTATTCGGAGTCCGGATTCCAACGCATCGTCGCATTGGGCCGAGAACTCGCCGCATTGCGTGAGCGCAGCGGTCAGCCGCTCGCTGAACTGGTCTCGGATGTGGAGCGCACCATCGGCGTCGGCGTGGAAACCCAGGCTCGTCGCGCCATGCTCGGCGCCGGTGCCGGACGCGAACATCTGGACGCCTTCGCCGAGGTGGTCGCCGGTTACGCCAGCGATTCGGGCGCCTCGCTCGGCGGCCTGCTCGCTTTCCTCGCCGCCGCCGAATCCGTTGAAAACGGCCTCGAGCCGGGCGAAGTCGAGGTCGCACGGGATCGCGTCCAGGTGCTGACCGTGCACGCGGCCAAGGGGCTGGAATGGGAGATCGTCGCGGTACCGCACGTGACGCGCGGCGTCTTTCCCTCCGGCGCGGCCTCGGGCACCTGGCTCGGCGCGCTGGCCGAGCTCCCCACTTCCCTGCGCGGTGACCGCAGACAGGACGATGCCGCCGAGGGCGTGCCCGTACTCGACCTCGCCGATCTCTACGATCGCGCTGATCTGGAACGAGCGATCAAGTCCCACAAGGAGTCCCTGGACCGCCGCCGCATCGACGAAGACCGGCGCCTGTTCTACGTCGCCCTCACCAGAACCGAACGCGTCCTGTTCGTCTCCGCCCACCACTGGGCCGAAACCGGCACCGCACCGAAGGGCCCATCGGATTTTCTGCTGGAACTCAAACACGCCAGCGAGGCCCCTGACAGCCCGGCCAATGGCGCGGTCACCATCGACCGCTGGGACGATGCCCCCGACGTCGATGCCGTCAACCCCTTCACCGACAACCCCGCAACCGCCGAATGGCCCCGCGACCCCCTCGGCAAGCGCCGCGACCCGATCGAACAGGGTGCGTCCCTCGTCCGCGCCGCCCTCGCCGAACTCGCGGCGCAACCCACAGACGTCACCAACCGTACGGCCCAAGCTACTACCCGTGACAAAGCAACTGCCTCAGTCGATTTCGCGGACCTCGCTCCCCATGACATCGACATGGCACCGACTGTAGACCCTGCCACCGACAACTTTGCCGCCCCGATGACAACGGCTGCTCGCGCCGATGATTCCGCCGCGGCCGCACTGTCGGTCGATCCGTATGCCGATGTTCCGCCGCCCGACTTTCCCGATGCGCCCGCAGTGCTCGATGACTCCTACGAACCGTCCGCGAACACCCTTGGTGCGCCGGATCCACACCGGGAGGACGAATCCCAGCTGCCCACACCCGAACTCGAACCATATCCCGACGAGTTCGGGCCTTCCCCCAGCGACTTCGAACCATATCCCGACAAGCTCGAACCACCCCTCAGCGACTTCGAACCGAGTCCCGACGAGTTCGGGCCTACCCTCGACGACTTAGTGCCGCCCTTCGACGACTTCGAGCCGCCCCCGGACGAATTCACACCATCGACCTCTGAACCCGCACCACCCCGAAGCCATTCGCTCGACCCCGCCGACCCCGATGGCTGGGCCGCCGACGTCGACGCCCTCCTCGCCGAATTCGAAGCCGACCAAGCCATCGCCCAGGAAGTCGAACTCCCCGGCCAGATCGCCGCGACCGCCCTGGTCGAAATGCGTGCCGACCCAGCCGAACTCGCCGCCCGCCTGCGTCGCCCACTGCCCTTCCCGCCGAACCCGCTGGCCCGCCGCGGCACAGCCTTCCACGCCTGGGTGCAGCGCTGGTTCGCCGCCGACCGCCTGCTCGCCTTCGACGAACTTCCCGGTGCTGCCGACAACACCGCCGCTGACGCGGGCCTGGACACCGAGTTGGTCACCATGCAGGAGTCCTTCCTCAACTCGCCATGGGCCCATCGCAGCCCGCTCGAAGTAGAGATCCCCTTCGAAACCTCCATCGCCGGCACGGTGATCCGCGGCCGGATGGACGCGGTCTTCGCCGAACCCGGTGGCGGCTGGATCGTGGTCGACTGGAAAACCGGCGCCGAACCCGCACCCGCCGACGAGCCCGCGGTCGCCATGCAGCTGGCCGTCTACCGATTGGCCTGGGCCAGGCTGATGGCGGCGCGCGACCACGGCACTGAGACGGAAATGCTCGAACGCGTCGGCGCCGCATTCCATTACGTGCGGACCGGGCGCACCATCGCACCCGACGAGCTTCCCGGCCCGGCCGAACTGGCCGAGCTGATCCGGAATGCGGCGCCGACGCCCCCGGAATGATTCAGAGATTCACCCACCGTTCGCGTCGGCGCCAGGCATGGGTGCCAGGACCCGGTAGGCTGCCGTGCGTGCCGGAGGGACAAGCAACGCCGGAGACGGCCGAGACCGTGGCGAGTACAGGGGCGGGTGCGTCCGGTGTTCGGTGATCGCGCACGCAGTGTCGGACTGTCCAGTCGTCCGGATTTCGCACTGGTCGGGGTGTTGCGCATCCCCGAAATCCAGACCAGCCCATGGGCTTCACTGGTGCGCAGGGTGCTCTTCGCGATCGGCCTGCTGTTCGCCGCGGCGCTGGTGGTGTATTTCGGTCGCGCTGGGTACCACGACAATTCCGGTGACGAGCTGTCGTTCCTCGACGCCTTCTACTACGCGACGGTATCGCTGTCGACCACCGGTTACGGCGATATCGCGCCGGTGACTCCCGAGGCCAGGTTGGCCAATATCGTCATCATCACCCCGTTGCGCGTGCTCTTCCTCATCGTGCTCGTCGGTACCACCATCGGCGTGCTCACCGAGCGCTCCCGGCAGGCATTCAAGATTCAGCGTTGGAGGCGCAGCATGCGTAATCACACCGTGGTCGTCGGATACGGGACGAAGGGTCGCACCGCGATCGACGCCATGCTCGGCGACGGCGTACAGCCCGCCGATATCGTTGTGGTCGATACCGATGCGGTCGCGCTGGAAGCGGCGGCGAATGTGGGCTTGGTGACGGTGCACGGTTCGGCCACCCAGTCCGATGTGCTCCGGTTGGCGGGTGCGCAGCGGGCGGCCTCGGTGGTGGTCGCCGCCAACCGGGACGACACCGCCGTTCTGGTGAGTCTCACGGCGCGCGAACTCAATAAGAGCGCCAAGATCGTGGTCGCCATCCGGGAGGCCGAGAACACCCACCTGCTGCGCCAGTCCGGTGCGGATTCGGTGGTCGTTTCCTCCGAGACCGCGGGCCGGTTGCTCGGCATCGCCACCACCACCCCCACCGTGGTGGAGATGATCGAGGATCTGCTGACTCCCGAACAGGGCTTCGCGGTCGCCGAACGCGATGTGGAACCGTCCGAGGTCGGCGGCTCCCCGCGCCATCTCAGCGATATCGTGCTCGGCGTGGTGCGTGGCGGCGAGCTGATCCGAGTGGGCGAAGCCGAGGTGGATGCGCTGGAAGCGACCGACAAGCTGCTCTACATCCGGCACGCACGCCGGTAATACCGGCACGATAGTCTCGAACCGTGGCCTCTGGATTTCAGCTCAATGGTGTTCCACTGCTTTCGCGTTCAGTGCTCGACCGTGCCGAGGAGATCCGGGCCGACGAACAGGCGCTGAAGGAGGGCTGGGCCGATGCCGAGTTGCTCCGGATCAATAAGCGCGGGCAGTTCCGCTTCGACGATGGTGCGCTGGTACTGGAACCGGCGATCGAACTGGCCGCCGAGCCGAGTCCGGCCGCGGTATTCCTCGGCATTCACGGCGGCAAACATGTGTGGGCCGTACGTGATGCCGAACTACACGGCACGCTGACCGATCTGCGCGCCATGGCGGGCGGCCTCGACGATCTCACCGCCGACCTGCTCACCTCCGCCATGGCCCTGCTGAACTGGCATGACAAGGCCGGATTCCATGCCGCCGACGGCACCGCGTCCACCGCGACCAAGGGCGGTTGGTCGCGGGTCACCGAGAGCGGCCACGAGGAGTTTCCGCGGATCGATCCGGCCGTCATCTGCTTGATCCACGACGGCGGCGAGCGGGTTCTGCTGGCCCGCCAGCACACCTGGCCGAAGACGCTGTTCTCGCTGCTCGCCGGATTCGTGGAGGCGGGGGAGTCGTTGGAGCGATGCGTCGAGCGCGAGATGCGCGAGGAAGTCGGACTCGACGTGCGCGATATCACCTACCTGGGCAGTCAGCCGTGGCCTTTCCCGCGCTCGCTCATGCTCGGCTTCGCCGCCATCGCCGATCCCGATCAGCCGCTGATTTTTTCGGATGGCGAGATCGCCGAGGCCTACTGGTTCACGAGGGCCGAGGTGCGCGAGGCGCTGGCCGTCGGTGACTGGTCCGCCCAAAACCAGGGCGCACGATTACTGCTGCCGGGCTCGATTTCCATCGCACGCACGATCGTGGAGTCCTGGGCCGCGCTCTGATCGAAGACATACGAAAGTTCCGTGCGGGCTACTCGGTCCGCACGGAACGATGGCAGCCTGATCAGGCCAGCGCGGCCAATGCCTGTTTGACCGCGGCCAGCGACGGATTCGTCGCCGTTGACCCGTCCGCGAACTTCACCGTCGGCACCACATGGTTGCCGCCGTTCACACTGCCGACGAATTCGGCCGATGCGGGATCGTCTTCGATATCGATCTCGACATAGCTGATACCGGACTCGTCCAACTGCTTCTTCAGCCGTCGGCAGTAGCCGCACCAGGTGGTCGAGTACATCGTCAGAGCGGGAGTCACGTCAGTCACGGACGGTTCAACATTTGACGGCCCGATCCTGTTCCACCGGACTCCGAATCCTGACTTGCGCGGGATTTAGTAAGCGCGCATACTAAATCCATGACAACGATCGCCACCGCACAGGCCACGTCGACCGCGGCGCCCGCCGCCTTCTTTGCCAAATGGGCGGATATGGCCACCTGGCCGGAATGGAACAACGACACCGAATGGGTCCGTCTGGACGGCCCGTTCGCCCAGGGTGCCGCCGGCGCTTTGAAGCCGAAGGGCGGTCCCGAGGTGCCGTTCATCGTCGAGCGGCTTTCCGAGACCGAGTTCGTCGATGTCTCCAAGCTCATCGGCGCCCGCCTGATCTTCGACCACCAGATCGCCACCGGCCCCGAGCGAACAACGGTGACGGTGACCGTCTCGATCGAGGGACCGCTGAGCTGGTTCTGGACCAAGGTGATGGGCGCGGACCTCGCCGATTCGGTGGAGCCCGATCTGCGTGCGCTCGTCGCCGCGGCCGAGGCGGTGCTCGTATGAAGTACTGGCTGGGGGTGGTCTCCCGGGATCATGTGCGCCGCGGTGTCGAACTCGGCATCGTCCAGGTCAACCATGGCAAGCGGACGCCGCTCGAACGCATGCGTCCCGGCGACGCATTCCTCTATTACTCGCCGCGCGAGGGTATGCGCAGCGGTGCGCAGATCCGATCCTTCACCGCTATCGGCACCATCGACGACCGGCCGGTCTGGCAGGCGGATCCGCAGGAAGGTGGCTGCTTCCAGCCGTGGCGGCGCGCAGTGCACTATCGGACCGATGCTCGCGAGATACCGATCGACGAACTGCGCGGTGAACTGGATCTCACGAGTACGCCGAATTGGGGCATGGTGCTGCGCCGTGGACTGGTCGAACTGACCGCGCACGATTTCGCGGTGATCGCACAGGCGATGATCGATGAACCAGTGGTAAAGGAGGCAGATGAGTGAGGACCGCGGCCTGCGCAGCCGATTCGCCGAGGCAGATGAAAGTCCCGGCCTCTTGCTCTGGCAGGTGACCAACCGGTGGCAGGCCGCTCAGCGCGCGGCCCTCGCCTGCTACGACCTCACCCACGTGCAGTTCGTCCTACTGGCCGCGCTGACCTACCTCGCCGCGGGACGCGACGAACCGGTCATGCAGCGCGATCTGGCCGCCCACGCCGCCACCGACCCGATGATGACCTCCCAGGTGTTGCGCGCACTCGAGCAGAAGGGGCTGCTCGAGCGCCGTGACCATCCGCACGACCGCAGGGCCAAGGCCCTCGTGCCCACCGAAGCCGGTGTGGCACTGGCGAATCGGGCGATAATCGCGGTCGAGAACTGCGACCACGAATTCTTCGCCCCGCTCGACGGCGATACGAGCGCGTTCGCGAGTGCGCTGCGTCGCCTACGCGATCGCTAGCCGCGCGACCGAGCACGCGAAACGGCGGAGTCCGATCCGGACCGGATCCCTTGCGCGACCACTTGTCGGCGGGCACTGCCATGATGTGTGTCGTGTCGGCAACCAGTACTAGCGAGCCCACTCGCCCGGAGTTGGACTCGCTGGACCCCGAACAAGCCGCGGCCGTCCGCGCGCCCCGGGGTCCGGTCTGTGTGCTCGCCGGTGCCGGTACCGGCAAAACCAGAACCATCACCCACCGCATCGCGCATCTGGTTTCCGCCGGACACGTCAAGGCCGACCAGGTGCTCGCGGTGACATTCACCGCGCGCGCGGCGGGGGAGATGCGCAACCGTCTGCGTGCGCTCGGTCTCGGCGGCGAGGCCAATCAGGTGCAGGCGCGCACCTTTCACGCGGCCGCGCTACGCCAGCTCAAATACTTCTGGCCGCAGATCGTCGGCGATGTGCCGTGGCAGTTGCTCGATCGCAAATTTCCGGTCGTGGCACAGGCCGCGCACCAGGCCGGATTGTCCTCGCACACCGAAGCCGTGCGCGATCTGCTCACCGAAATCGAATGGGCGAAGGCCACTCTTATCGCGCCGGAGGACTATCCGGCGGCCGTGGCCAAACACCGCCGCGAGCCGCCGTATGACCCGATGCGGGTCGCGGCCGCCTACAGCGGCTACGAGAAGTTGAAGACAACACCGGACGGACTACTGCTCGACTTCGACGATCTGCTGCTGCACACCGCCGCCGCGCTGGAGGACTACGCGTCGGTGGCCGACGAATTCCGCGGGCGCTACCGCAGTTTCGTGGTCGACGAATATCAGGACGTCACGCCATTGCAGCAGCGGGTGCTCGACGCCTGGCTCGGCGACCGCGACGATTTGACCGTGGTCGGCGACGCGAACCAGACGATCTACTCCTTCACCGGTGCCACCCCGAGTTATCTGCTCGACTTCTCCCGCCGCTTTCCGGAGGCGACGGTGGTCCGGCTGGAACGCGACTATCGCTCGACGCCGCAGGTGGTCTCACTGGCCAACCGGGTGATCGGCGCCGCGCGCGGTCGCATCGCGGGCACCCGGCTGCAACTGGTCGGCCAGCGCGACGACGGCCCGGAACCGGTATTCGCCGAATTCGATGACGGCCCGGCCGAGGCCCATGCGGTCGCGCGGTCTATCAAGAAACTGGTCGCCGCGGGCACGCCCCCCGCCGAAATCGCCGTGCTCTATCGGATCAACGCGCAGTCCGAGGCCTATGAACAGGCGCTGACCGAACTCGGCATTCCGTACCAGGTCCGCGGTGGCGAGGGGTTTTTCGCCCGAAATGAGGTCAGGCAAGCCATATCTGCACTGCGCCAGGTAGCCGCTCGCGAGGATCTCCCCGACCAGTCCCGCAGTGGTAAGGCCTTGGTTACCTTGGTGCGCGCCGCACTCGCGCCCGTCGGACTTACCGCGACCGAACCCGCGGGAGCCCAGGCGCGCGAGCGTTGGGAAGCGTTGATGGCGCTGGTGCGCCTGACCGAAGAGTTGGTCGACCACGACGAAGCACTCGACTTGATCGGCTTGCTGCGCGAGTTGGCCGCACGCGCCGAGGCCAGGCACCCACCCACCGTCCAGGGCGTAACCCTCGCATCGTTGCATGCGGCGAAGGGCTTGGAGTGGGACGCGGTATTCCTGGTCGGCGTCGCCGACGGCACGCTGCCGATCGCGCATGTGCTCGGCGACGACGGCTCGGTCGCCGATCAGGCGGCGCTCGAAGAGGAAAGGCGACTGCTCTACGTCGGCGTGACCAGGGCACGCGAGTATCTGCAATTGTCCTGGGCGCTCTCGCGCGGCGGGGGCAGTAGGCGTACGCGGCGGCGCTCGCGATTCCTCAACGGCCTGGTGCCCGACGACTCGCCGGCCTCGCGAATCGCCGCACCTGTTGCCGACACTGCCTCGAATGGTGTGCGCCCGACCTGTCGGGTATGTGCCAAACCATTGATCGGCACCTACGCCACCATGCTCGGCCGCTGCCGCCGCTGCCCGGCCGAACTCGACGCCGAGCTACTCGCGGCGCTACAGGCGTGGCGCGAGGAGAAAGCGCAGGATCTGCGGGTGCGCGAGTTCGTGATCTTCACCGACACCACACTCACCGCGATCGCCGAGCAACTGCCCGCCGATGACACCGCACTCGCCGCCATACCCGGAATCGGGGCGAAGAAGCTCGAGCAGTACGGGGCCGAGGTGTTGTCGATAGTGGCATCGCGGCTGCGGTCAAGCCCACAAAACCGCAGGTAGAAAATAGGTTGTCGCAATGAGCGGCAACACATATGGTGGATTTCACGCACCGGGAGGTCATCTCGGCGCGCAGAGTTACCGACACGAGTACAGGAGGGAGGCAGACCGATGAATGGCAATACGAACTTCAGCGCCACTGGCGTTGCGGTGAATGCTGCGCCCGTCATGTCGGCCTCCCGGGGGATCCTCGCTGCTTTGCAGGGGATCGGTCTGTCCGGTGTCGGCGTATTCGGGGATCAAGGCAAAGCCATGAGCATGCATTCCCCGAGTCGCGTCGTCATTCAGGACAAGCCAAGCGCGGGCTGGCACCCGGCCTTTGCCATTACGGCAAAAGCCGGTGTCTTCGCAGTTGAGGCCGGATATGCACCGGCAGATCTGCGGGCAGCACGCCTCCGCCGCACCGCACACCCAGCGACCGTGATCAGGATTCGACAGAGATGTCGAACTAGGTAGGGAACACCCCCCGACCTCCTGGCCACGGATCGCCCGAAGCGAAACCGTGGCCAGTATTTTTACCGGCCCTTCAGCCAACCGGCCTCGGTTTCGCGGAACGAACGAAACGTACCGCTGCAAACGAGCTGAAGGAGAACGACGTGTTCACCGCAGAGAGGCCACAAGCCACTACTGACGTGACATGCCGAACCGTGGCACGGCCCACCCGCCCCCGGGAGGTCACAAAGGTCCTGCCTTGTCGAGCCGGAGACCCCGATCTCTGGTTCGCCGAGAGCCCGGTCCAGTTGGAGCAGGCCAAGGCGCTGTGCGCGTCCTGCCCCATCCGAAAGGGCTGCCTGACCGCGGCCATGGATCGGGGCGAGCCGTGGGGTGTCTGGGGCGGTGAGATCTTCGACCAGGGTGTCGTGATCGCCCGCAAGCGCCCGCGTGGACGTCCACGCAAGGTCGCGATCTCGGCATGAGATCTGTGATTCCCCTCCCTCCGGTCGCTGAGGCCTATCCGGAAACGGCCGAATCCGTTCCGGGTAGGGCCCAGGAACGAGAAAGCAAACAAGCCGCTCACCGTGAGATCCGGTGGGCGGCTCGTTTGCGTTCTCGGCCAATCTCTTTCGAGCTTCAGCTAGCGGAGCGCTCCTCGCGGAAGCCAGGCATCCAGGCCCGCACCAGTTGCATGAACGGCAGCTCCGCATCGAGCTGGGCCAGAATGCCGACCGAACCGCCGAGCACGCGGAAGATCATCACGTACTGCGCGGGCAACTGTAGTGCCCGCGCGGTCTTCATATCCGGACTGCCGATATCGGAGGCCTTACCCGCCACCCGCTGCATCCACTTGCGGGTGAAGTGGAACGAGTCGGTCTGGATCGGATCGGTGAACGGCCGCAGATAGTCCGCGATCTCCTTATCGGTAACGGTCCGGCCCGGAATCACCCAGCCGTTGTCGTACATGAGCTCGACCAGTTCATCGAAGCGTTCGTCGAGTGCGAGGGCCAGCATCCGGCCGAGGGCCTCTGGGAAGCCGTCGGGCATGGGCGCGCAGGCGCCGAAATCGATGACGGCCAGTTTGCCGTCGGACAGCATCATGAAGTTGCCGGGATGCGGATCGGCGTGCAGCAGACCGACGGTCTCCGGCGAGGAGAAGTGCAATTTGCCCATCAATCCGGCGACGCGATTGCGCAGCGCACGGGTGCCTTCCGGATCCTCGACCCCCTGCTTGATGATCTGTGAGACCGGCGTGCCGTCCAGCCATTCGGTCACGATCACCTTCGGCGCGCTGGCCACCACCTTCGGCACCACGATCTCCGGGTGTCCGTCGAAGGCCTTGGCGAAGGCGCGCTGATTGGCGGCCTCGTTGCGGTAATCGAGTTCCTCCTCGGTGCGTTCGGTGATCTCGGCGAGCAGCGGCTTCACATCCGCGCCCGGAATCACCGAAGCGATCAGACCGGTCATCCGCGACAGTGTCTTGAGATCGGCGCGCAGCGCCTCGTCGGCGCCGGGATACTGCACCTTCACCGCGACGGCTCGGCCGTCCGACCACACCGCCTTGTGCACCTGGCCGATGCTCGCCGATGCGGCCGGGGCGTCGTCGAAGGATGTGAAGCGCTGCCGCCACTGGGTGCCGAGCTGCTGGTCCAGGACCCGGTGCACGGTCTCGGCGGGCATCGGCGGCGCGGCGGCCTGCAGTTTGGTGAGTGCCTCGCGATAGTGCTCGCCGAATTCCTCGGGCACCGCGGCCTCCATGACGCTCAGCGCCTGACCGAACTTCATCGCACCGCCCTTGAGCTCACCGAGCACGGTGAACAACTGCTGGGCGGCCTTCTGGTTCAACTGGGCGTTGATCTCCCCCTTGTCGCCACCGGCCAGCTTCTTACCGAATCCGACGGCGGCTCGTCCGGCGATACCCAGCGGAATCTTGGCTAACTTGGCATTGCGGGACGAGCGACGGCGCACGATCTCAGACACGTAACCCATCATGGCGGACGGACCCGTGCGATCGCCACGACAATCTTGATGTCGTTGCCTAGCGGACTGTAAGAATCGACACTCTCATCCGGTCGGAGCAGAGAAAATACGGCGGCATCCGCAGCCGTCGTGCTGCGGCCATTCCCGCCGCGAGATCCGATGTGTATCGAGTTCGAGTTCGATCGTGGTGTTCATCGTGTCGAGCTGACGCTCAGGAGAACAGTCCATGATCGCCTCGAGTTCGCCGAGCAGCAATGCCGCCGTCGCCAGGATTCCGGCCGGTGAGGCGTGCCCGACTCGGCCGAGTAATTGGCTCGCCAGCTGCGGCCACTCCGGGTCGTACTCACAGCGGGTCAGATCGAGGCAGCGCAGACAGCTCGTCAAGCCGGGAAAGACCAGCGGTCCAACTACGCCTTTGCCATCGCGAATGCGCACCTGCACATGTGGAATCCCGTGCAGCACAAGATCATTGGCCAGGCGCGGCTCAATCACGAGCGCATCGGTAAGCACCACGAGCTCACCGTGCCAATCCAGCACCGAACTATCGGGGCGGTACCCGCGCGAGCGCATCGGCCGCAGCCCGAGCCGCCGCAATCCGGTCGCGACCGCATCCGAGAGCGGGCCGAGCCCGTGCACCCGCACCGAACGCAGCCGTCCCAGTCGCGGATCCGGATGCAGCAGCAGACCCGCGTCATCGATGCGATTCAGCAGCTCCGCCGCGTCCTCGGGTTCGATCCCACATTGCCCGGCCCGCCAGATGACCTGCGGGCGACTGTGCATACCGTCGAGCAGCCGAAGGAATGCCAGCACGGCTTCGGTATCCAATGCGGTCCGATCCAGTAGCAGCGCCCGCTCCGGATCCCACCCCAATTGCACGACCCCGGACGACCGAACCAATACGGTCACCCGCGGCGCCAGCATCGGCCCGCACATCCGCCTCGTCGTCATGGCAGCAGTATGCGGAGCGGGTCATCGACGGATCAGCGCGAATCCTGTAGTAATCCACAGGAATTCGCGCCTATCAACAGGACACGTCTCAGGACGCGTCGGTGTCCTTGCCGAGGTCCGGGCCGGATTCGCCGTCACCCTTGGCGGCCTCGCGTTCGGCCTTTTCGCGTGCCTCGGTTTCGGCCAATTGGGCCAGCGGATCGTCGAAGGCGTCCACGCCGCCGCCGATCACCGAATCGATGAAACCCGCGGGGGAGTCCAGATCATTGGAGTCCGGCAGTAGATCCGGATGCGCCCAGACGGCGTCCCTGGCATCGATGCCCGCATCAGCGGTCAGCCGCCGCCACAGCGCCGCCGCCTCACGTAGCTTGCGGGGCCGCAGCTCGAGTCCGACCAGCGTCGCGAAGGTCTGCTCGGCCGGACCGCCGGTGGCGCGGCGGCGGATCAGCGTTTCGGCGAGTGCGCCCGCGCCGGGCAGGCGGTCACCGATCGCCTCGGTGACCACGACCTGCACCCAGCCTTCGATCAGGGCCAGCAGCGTCTCCAGCCGCTCCAGCGCCTGCTTCTGCTCCGGGGTGGTCTGCGGTTCGAACGCGCCCTGGGACAGGATCTCCTCGAGTTTCGAGGGATCGGTCAGCGACATCGGATCGATATTCTGGGCCGCCGATTCCAGCGCGGAGAAGTCCATCTTGATGCCGCGCGCATAGCCCTCGACCGCGCCGAGCACCTGCTGACGCAGCCACGGCACATGTCCGAACAGGCGCTGATGGGCGGCTTCGCGGGCCGCGAGGAAGACCAGGATCTCGCTTTCGGGCTGCTCGAGTCCCGCGCTGAACTCCGAGATGGCCGCTGGCAGCAGTGCCGCGGTGCCGGTCGGGCCGAGCGGCAGTCCGATATCGGTGGAGGTCAGCACCTCCTTGGCGAGTTGGCCGAGCGCCTGCCCGAGTTGCGAGCCGAAGGCGAGTCCGCCCATCTGACCGAGCATGCCGACCATCGGACCGGCGAATTCGCGTGCCTCCTCGGGCAATTGCGCGGTCCACATGCCGGAGATCTGTTCGGCCACCGGATCGCACAGCCGCTTCCAGGTCGGCAGCGTTTCCTCGATCCAATCGTTGGCGGTCCAAGCCGCGGTTCTGCTGGTGCCCGCGGGCAGTGTGGTAGCGCCGTCGAGCCACAGTTCGGCCAGACGCGCGGCATCGGCAACGGCCTTGACCGTGCTCTCGGAGACCGGCGTCACACTCGTGCCGAGCTGCTGGCGGGCCAATCGCTTGGCCACGTCGTAATTGACCGGGCCGGATTGCGCCGAACCGGGCTGCCCCATCCCGCTGAGCATCTGGCCGAGTGAGGTGAGCATCTGACCGAGCTGGGCCGGATCGAAACCGCCCGCGCCCGCTCCGCCGAAACCGAACGGATCGTTCGCCCCGGCACCGCTCGGCTCGTCGCCGCGGTTCCGGTCGTCATCATCGCGGTTCGAGAATCCGAAGGGGAGGTCACTCATACTCCAAACCTTACGCGCGCGGTGTAGGGGGTCGATGTTCGCGCGGCGCGAAATCCCCGGCGCGCGTACGCCGGTAAATATGCGCCTCGCACGACCGGGCGCGATGGCGATCACTACTGTGGTCCAGGTGAATCGTCGGATCCTGACCCTGGTGGCCGCCCTGATCCCGGTGCTCGTCCTCGGTGTGGTGGGCAGTCTGCTCACTGTGCCCTTTGTCGCACTCGGGCCGGGACCCACGTTCAATACCCTCGGCTCGGTCGATGGCAAGCAGGTCGTCGACGTCCGCGGCGCCGAACTCGACCCGGTGACCGGTCATCTGAATATGACAACGGTCTCGGTCCGTGACGGACTCAATATCTTCGAGGCGTTCGGCTTCTGGGTCAGCGGCGAGCACGGACTGGTCCCGCGCGCCGAGGTATACCCACCCGGTGTCCCGCGCGAGGAGATCGATAAGTCCAACCAGCAGGACTTCAAGGATTCCGAGAGCAATGCCGAAGTGGCGGCGCTGCACTTGCTGAACCTGCCGACGGTGGTTCTGGTGCGCAAGGTCTCCGACGACGGTCCGGCCAAGGAGACGCTGAAGGCGGGCGACGAACTGGTCAGCGTCAACGGCGCACCGATCGCCACGCCCAAGGATGTCGTCACCGCGGTGTCCTCGCAGGTGCCGGGCAGTCAGATCACCGTGACCTACCGGCGCGAGAACACCGAACAAACCGCGACCATCACTCTGGCCGCGCGCCCCGACGACGCGAACAAGGGCTATCTCGGCCTGACCCCGACCGAGGGGGCGCGCCCGCCCATGGAGGTCTCGTTCAACCTCGCCGATATCGGCGGACCGTCGGCCGGTCTCATGTTCAGCCTCGCGCTGATCGACAAGCTCACGCCCGGTGAACTCGACGGCGGCAAGTTCGTCGCCGGTACCGGAACCATCGATCAGGACGGCAAGGTCGGCCCGATCGGCGGCATCCAGTACAAGATGATGGCCGCGCGCGATGCCGGTGCGGAGACCTTCCTGGTCCCGGCCGCCAACTGTAATGAGGCCAAACAGCGCACACCCGACGGCCTGCGCCTGGTGAAGGTCGAAAACCTCACCGGCGCGGTGCAATCCCTCAACGACATCAACGCCGGTCGCCAGACCGTCTCCTGCGGCTGATCACTCCATGGTGTGGTGCAGTGCCTCGATGAGGTTGGGCGCCAGATTCGGATAGGTGCGCAGGTCGAGATCGCCGAAGTCGTCGACGTCGTCCTCGGGCTTGACCTGCAGCAGGCACAGATCCGCGCCGGTGCGCAGTACCGCGGCGAACAGCCGGGCGGTGCGTCGCCCCGGATGCGTCTCGGCGGCGGCGCGCGCTGCGGCGTCGGCGGCCTCATGATCGGCGAGTAGCGGGGTGAGCGCGTCGTCGAGGGTGGTCTCGGCATCCGGCGGCAGCACGACGATCTCTTGGACGAGCACGCAGCCGCTCACGGCATCGGGCCAGCTGGTGGTGGCGAGGAATTCGTCGAGCGCCATCGATCCGCCGGTGATGTCCGCCGGGAAGGACTCCTGGGCAATGGGAGTCAATTCGCTGCCCTGATCCAGCTGATCGAGCAATCCGGGCTCAGCCGCGACCAGATCGACAGTCGGCACCAGCGCGAACATCTGCGGCGGTCTGCCCCAGCCCTCGCCATCGACGAATTCCGCCACTTCACGGACGGAACGGGCGAGGACGAGTTCGGCGTGCAGGTCTGCGGTCACATCGATATCCAATCAAACACCCGGAATCGATAGGTCGGTGCGTGCGTAATCGCAGACCAATCGCAACCCAGCGGTCTGTACCCTCTCAGATTCCGTAGAGTGGGCCGAAACGGTCCGCTTTGGACCACCTGCAACATCGGACTGCGGTGTCACGGCTGAGAAATCGGTGCGCGCGCCGCCGGACCTTGGAGAGTGGCATCGTGGGCATGCGGCCCCCCACCGGCTTACCTTCGTTGTCCCGACGCAGCCGAGTGCTGCTGGTGGCGGCCATCATTCTGGCGGCGCTGCTGCTGCTGGGACCGCGGCTGACCGACACCTATACGAACTGGTTGTGGTTCGGCGAGGTCGGTTTCCGCAATGTCTATCTCACCGTGCTGCGTACGCGGATCCTGTTGTTCATCGTCGTCGCGCTGTTCGTCGGTCTCGTCGTGTGGTTGGCGTTGCTGCTGGCCTACCGGACCAGGCCGGTATTCGTGCCCGTGGCCGGGCCGAACGATCCGATCGCGCGCTACCGCACCACCGTGATGAGTCGGCTCAAGCTGTTCGGGATCGGCATCCCGCTGGTGCTCGGTGTGCTCTCCGGCCTGGTGGCGCAGTCGAATTGGGTCACCGTGCAACTGTTCCTCAATGGCGATTCTTTCGGCCAGAAGGATCCGCAGTTCGGCCTCGATGTCGGCTTCTACGCCTTCGACCTGCCGTTCTACCGGATGGTGCTGAACTGGCTGTTTGTCGCGGTCGTCATCGCCTTCTTCGCCAGTCTGGTGACGCACTACGTCTTCGGTGGCCTGCGCCTGACCGGGCGCGAGGGCACGCTCACCAGGCCCGCGCGCATCCAGCTCGCGGTCATCGCCGGAATCTTCGTGCTGCTCAAGGCGATTGCCTACTGGTTCGACCGCTACGAGCTGCTGTCGAGCAGTCGTAAGGAGCCGACCTTCACCGGTGGTTCCTACACCGATATCAACGCCGTACTGCCCGCGAAGCTGATCCTGCTGTCCATCGCGGTGATCTGCGCGATCGCCTTCTTCGCCGGTATCGTGCTGCGCGATCTGCGGGTGCCCGCCATGGCGGCCGCGCTGCTCGTGCTCTCCTCGGTCTTGGTCGGCGCGGTATGGCCGCTGGTGGTCGAGCAGTTCTCGGTGCGTCCGAATGCCGCCGACAAAGAGAGCGAGTACATCGAACGCAATATCGCCGCCACCAGGCAGGCGTTCGGCATCACCTCGGACAAGATCGAGTACAAGGACTACAAGGGCGATAGTTCGAAGAGTCCGCTGGAAGTTCCGGTGGATGCGGCGACGATCGGCAACGCCCGCCTGCTCGACCCGAATATCTTGTCGCCTACCTTCACTCAGCTCAAGCAGCTGAAGAACTTCTATGGCTTCCCGGAGTCGCTGGATATCGACCGCTACAACCTCAACGGTGATATCCAGGACTACATCGTGGCCGCCCGCGAACTGCATCCCTCGGCGCTGAGCGGTAACCAGACCGACTGGATCAACAAGCACACCGTCTACACCCACGGCAACGGCTTCGTCGCGGCGCCCGCCAACCGGGTGAACCGGCCGCAGTACGAGGACCCCAATGCCAACACCGGCGGCAGCAGCGACAGCGGCTACCCCATCTTCCTGGTCAGCGACCTGTTCAACTCGACCGACCAGCAGCAGATCAAGGTCGACCAGCCGCGCGTCTATTACGGCGAGCTGATCTCACAGTCCAATCCGGACTACGCGATCGTAGGTGCCTCCAACGGTCAGCATCCGCGCGAATACGATTCCGACACAGCGCAATTCACCTACAACGGCAAGGGTGGCGTCTCAATCGGGAACTGGTTCAACCGGTTGGCCTTCGCGGCCAAGTACACCGAGCGCAATCTGCTGTTCTCCTCGGCCATCGGCGACAACTCCAAGATCATCTTCAACCGCAGCCCGCGTGAGCGGGTGCAGAAGGTGGCACCATGGCTGACCACCGACGGCAATGCCTATCCCGCGGTGGTCAACGGCCGGATCCAGTGGATCGTCGATGCGTACACCACGCTGGACAACTATCCGTACGCGCAGACCACCTCGCTGGAGGGCGCGGTCGAGGACAGCATCGATAAGAAGACCGGAAGGCTGTTGCCGCGCAAGGAGGTCAGCTACATCCGCAATTCGGTGAAGGCCACCGTCGATGCCTACGACGGCACGGTGACCCTCTACGAGGTGGACTCGACCGACCCGGTGCTCAAGGCTTGGCGCGGTGTGTTCCCGGGCGCGGTCAAGCCGGAGAGCGACATCTCACCGGAACTGCGCGCGCACTTCCGCTATCCGGAGGATCTGTTCAAGGTGCAGCGCGAAATGCTGACCAAATACCACGTGGACAATCCGCGAGAGTTCTTCACCAACAACGCTTTCTGGTCGGTGCCGAGCGACCCGACCACCGAGGGTGGGACCTTCAATCAGCCGCCGTACTACGTGCTGCTGGGTGATGCGTCGGCGAACAATAAGCCGGTATTCAATCTGACCAGCGCCATGGTCGGCTACAACCGGCAGTTCCTGTCCGCCTATATTTCGGTGCGTTCGGATCCGGACGGATACGGCAAATTCACGATCTTGCAATTGCCGACTGATACGCAGACGCAAGGTCCGCAGCAAACGCAGAACAGTATGACGACGGCCCCGGAAGTCTCCAGTCAGAAAACACTGCTGTCGAACTCGAACAAGATCAGATATGGCAATCTGCTGACACTGCCGATCGCCGACGGCGGGATCCTTTATGTGGAGCCGTTTTACAACGAGCGAAATACCGGTGCGGGCAGCTCCACCTTCCCGCAGTTGCTGCGGGTACTGGTGAGCTATCGCGATGTGGCGGGCAGTGTGAAGGTCGGCTTCGCCTCCACCCTGGCCGATGCGCTGAATCAGGTGCTGCCCGGAACGGGTTCGCTGGCCACGCCATTCGGCGGTGATCCGGCGAGCAGACCGAAACCGGGTACCGCGCCACCGACGGATCACGGCGCAACGCCGCCGACGCAAGGCACGACACCGCCGGCGCAGGGCACCACGCCCCCGCCCGCGACCGGATCCGGCGCCAAGGACGCCGCTGCCGCGGAGCTGAGCAAGAAGATCGAGACTGTGCGAAATGCCATGAAGTCCGGGAACTTCCAGGACTTCGGCAAGGCGCTGGAGGAACTGGACGCCGCTGTGAAGGCATATCAGGACGCCGGTCGCTGATCCAACGAGAACGGCCCTGTCACCCGAAGGAATCGGGTGACAGGGCCGTTCTCATTGACGTCGAACCGACGTCCGCCTCGGCGCCGTTGCCGAGTGACGTCGAATTCTTACGTCAGCGACCGAACGAGTCGATCAGTGCGCCGTGCTGGTCCAGCAGCTGCTGGTACTGGCCATCCAGGCCGTTCTGCTTGGCCAGCTGGTAGCCAGCGGACTTGGCCTGCTCGATGGCGCCCTTGACGCTGGAGACCGGGGCGGGGGCGGCCTCAGGAGCGGCGGGCTCCGGCTCGACGACGGCCGGGGCCGGGCTCGGCTCGGACTCACCGGCGCGCAGGTACTGACCGCAGACCGGCCAGGCGCCCGCACCCTGGGTGGCGAGCACATTCTCGGCCACCCGGATCTGCTCTTCCTTGCTTGCGCTATTGGCGGAACCGTGGCCACCGTTGGCCGCCCAGGTGCTCTGCGAGAACTGCAGACCGCCGTAGTAGCCATTTCCGGTGTTGATACCCCAGTTGCCACCGCTTTCGCACTGCGCGACGCCATCCCAATTGTGCGCCGGGGCGGCGGCTGCGGTGCCGGTGGAAAGACCGAACGGGACGGCAACGATTGCGCCGGTGACAGCGGCATAGCCGAGGGCGCGGGTGCTGAGCTTTCGGTGCTTCGACATGTTGTATTCCCTCCCTGCGCCCACCGCCCCCGGTAATGCAAAATGCCGAGTCCCTGCCCCCAGGTGTGTCGGGGATCCTCGAACCGCGGGACAGGGTCGCCGGTGTTCGGCGGTTCGAGTTCGAGCCCATCACGTCTGATCCGGGCCGTGGCTCGACGGTAACGAAGAAATCTCGGTAGATCACATCTTGATAACTTCGCCATTGCGTGAAGCGCATAACGTGTATACCGGTGTTTGCGCAGGTCGCAAATGCCATAAGAATGGATTCCGGTCGGTCGGTTATAGCACCGTTATGTGTTCGAGATCACTACGAAATAGTGACTCAGGTCACGTTTGAAACCATTTGGCGACAGGCCTTTTCCTTTGAAACGACTTTCGCGGCTGTGTTCGCCGGGTTCGGTGGATGGATTCGGTAGGCGTCCACCGCCGCTCGGAGCCGTCTGTGCGCCACGTCCCCCGGCTTCCCGTGGCCCGTCTCCGCTGCTCCCTGACCAGGGCAAACCACCTGGAAGATAAGCGATTTGCCTTCCGTGCGTAGACGTGTGTAATGTTGTGTTTACCGACGCGGGGTGGAGCAGCTCGGTAGCTCGCTGGGCTCATAACCCAGAGGTCGCAGGTTCAAATCCTGTCCCCGCTACTAGGGAAACGGCCCGGAACTCAAATGTTCCGGGCCGTTTTTCATTGGTGCTCGAGCGCGCGTTGGGAATCGTTGCAGGGCTCCTTATCCAGGGCCGATGACCGAGCCGAGGTCGGGGAGGATGCCGCACCGCGTCCGTGTGCTGGCGGATACACGTACGTACGCGATGGCGACTTCGTCAGGCCGCGGACATGCCGCCATGCCTTGGCAAGTACGAGTAGCTGGCGCAGCTCCGCGGTGAGGTCCCGTGCCCCCGGTTGGACTTGGTGCCGGGGCGTGAACCGGCTCGCGCTCGGGGGGTGCCCGGCAGCTTTGGTGGCAATGGCCTCGGCGATGCGGCGGGCATAGATATGTGGGTCAGCGCCGGTGGCGGCCAGATCGTCGGGGCTGTCGCTGTAGCGCTCGAGATGCAGCAGGCTGTCGCGGATCTCGACCATCATGCGGTGCAGGCGGATGGCCGGGTCTGTTCGGCCGTTATGGTCGCGCCGCATCTCTAAGCTTGTCTTTTAACCTCCACCGGCTGTGCCGGTGGAGGTTGTGGGGGTTTTGCCGACGGGTTGATGTGGGGCTGGTTGTTTGTTTTTGGTGCCG